>NZ_JBQQBP010000004.1:0-633239 GCF_052245875.1 Actinomadura sp. 3N407 | reverse complement strand
AGCTCATGAAGGCTCCTCGGGTTCGGACATGCACTCGCCGAACGCACGTTGTCGCTCGTCGGCGACGACAACCATGGTGTGGCCCCGCAGGCGATTTCCATGCTACAGCCGCGCATTCCTGCGGCGGTGACGATGGCGGTGCCGTCACGACCCATGGTGCGATCGGCATCGGCACCGATGGACTTGAGCACATTGGAATCACCCCGGGCCCGGCCCGCCTGCACCCGGTCGGCGCGACCGGGCATGTTGCTCGCCGTCCCGGACGCCGGTCTGCGTCGTCACGCGATCCCCTCACTCCAGGAAGATATGAAGATGTATTCATTTATACGTAATTGCTAGCTTCGGGTCATGAAGTGAGGGCCGCGCCCCCGCCGGCGACGCTGGACGCCACCACCGCGCTCAGCGTCGCCGCCACACTGCAGGCTCTGGCCAGCCCGTCCCGGCTGCTGATCATCGGCCGGCTTCGCCATGGGTTCTGCTCGGTCACCGAACGGGCGGAGGCGGTGAACGGCTCTTGATCGTGCAGGATGGCGCCCGCATGCTGTCAGGCCCTCTCGGTCCGCACGCCGGTGACGTCCGGCGACAGACGCGACCCCGGCCCGGAAGATGCGTCCCGGACGCCGGGTTCGCTGTGCACGGCGGCCAGGGCGGCGAGGGCCGTGGTGAAAGGGACGGCCGCGATGAGACCGAGTGTGCCCGCGACGCTGCGGACGATCTCCTGGGCCACGGCGGGGTTGGTGATCACTTCACCGGAGGACCGGCCGCCACGTCGCCACGCTGATCCCCGTGGGTGAGATAGAGAACCGCCAGGATGGTCGCCGCCGCGCAGACGATCGCCACCGGCATCGGCGGGCGTCCGTCGATGATCGCCGGGATCAGGAACGGCACGAGCAGCGCGAAGGTGACGGCCAGCCCGATCAGCGCCGTCAGGCCGCGACCATCCACAGCACGCTGGACCGGTCATGATCGGACAGTTGGTAAGCAGAACCCTCTCCGGCGCCGGGAAGGCTTGCGAGCACCACCTCGTCCCCCACCTCGAAGACCCGGTTGCCGGGGCCGTGGCAGGATGGTGGGATGATCTCGATCCGAGAGGGCGATGCCGCGTAGACAGCCCGGCGCTTCGCGTCGTTCGCGGGTTCAGTCCCGCAGCGCGACCGAGATGCTTGCCCGGGATCGGCGGTCGTATGCGGCGTTCCTCGGCAGTTGTGGTCGGTCTGGGTTCCTGCATCCTTGATCGAGAGATCCGCGACCGGAGCGACGAGAGCGAGGGACCGATCATGACCTTGGTGATGAACGCGGCCGAGCGGCAACGTTTCCTGGCCGGGCCGCACGTGGGGATCCTGAGCGTCGCCGCGGAGCAGGGCCGTGCGCCGCTGGCCGTGCCGGTCTGGTACCTGTACGAGCCGGGCGGCGAGATCTCGTTCGCGACCGGCCAGGACAGCCGCAAGATGGCCCTGATCCGTCAGGCCGGCCGGGTCAGTCTCACGGTGCAGAACGAGCAGATGCCCTACGGATACGTCTCCGTGGAGGGCGCCGTCACCGCCATCGAGCAGGCCCACTCGGAGGAGCGCCGCGCGCTGGCCGAGCGCTATCTCGGCTCCGAGGGTGCCGCCGAATACCTGGAATCCACCAAGGACATAGCCCACACGATGGTCGTCGTCCGCGTCCGTGCCGAACACTGGCTCACCCGCGACTACGGCAAGCGGTGAGCATTCGCCGGGTGGCGGGTCGGCGGGGTCCACCTCGGCCACGCCGGTGATGCGGTGGAGGGCGAAACGCTGAACGGCGGCGCGGGTGGCGTCTTAGCCGTGAGGTAGCCGCCCTCGACGCGTTCGGGCTCGACCGACAGCCGACGAAAGGGCAGAGAACTAGCGGGAGAAAGCCCATTCACCACGCCTCGGCAGCCGAGGCCGGTGAGATTGAGCCAAGGCAGCCCGGATACACGGGGACTGTGGAAGCGATCAGCAACCTGATCCTGGCTTTGGTCACCTGGGCTTGTGCGCTGGCGCTGCTGCGCGTCCCCGGCGTCATCCGTGCCTGGCACATGACGTTCTGGTTCGTCGGGGGCAGCGCCCTAGCGGGAGCGGCCTACCACGGCCTGTTCCATTCGACCGCCAGCTGGGTCGCCGTGGGCGTGCTGGTCGTGATCGCCATCTCCTACCTGCTCATAGACTCCGCCGAAGAGATCCTCAGCCCACATGCGGTCAGGATCGTGGTGGGCGTCCGTGCCGCGGGGATCGCGGCGTACGGAGTGGGGTGGTGCGCGGCCATACCGGGCTGATCGTGCTGGTGATGGCCGAGAGCGCCACGATGGCCTGCATTCTGGGGCTGTGGATCTACGCGGCGGCCATCCATCACCACATGGCCAAGGGCATGATCCTCGCTCTCCTGGCGCACGGGCTGGCTGGGCCGAGGGCTGGCGCGAGTCGAAAGATCGTTGGGCAGAGGATCTCCCAGGCGATCGAGAAGCTCAGCGGCGGTGTGCTGGTAGATCAGCCTCGGCTGCGGTCACGGGTGCCATCCAGTGGGTCGGAACCGCTCCGGTCGTCGGCGGGACGCTCGTCCGAGCAGGGTTGGGTGGAGCCGCCCGGTACAACCGTGGATCGAAGGCGACTTCGAGGTGAGCCCGCCGGCGGCTAGGGGCGTGGTGGCCGGAGGACGTACTCGCCGGCGAGGCTCATCGCCTCGCGTTCGGTGCGGCCCTCGTGGTCGGCGGCCATGAAGTGGTGGCCGATGGCGAGGGTGAAGGCGAGGGTGCTGCGCGCCTCGATCTCGTCGGGGTCGTCGATATAGGTCGCGAACAGGGTCCGCAGGTAGCCCATGCGGGCGTTGTCGACCCGCTTCAGCCGGGCCGCGACGTCAGGGTCGTGGCGCGCCCACGAGCGGACCGCGAGCTCGATCGGCAGCAGCTCGGTGGAGAAGGTGCGCAGGCCGGCCCGTTGCATCTTGGCCGTCGCGTCCCCGCCTTCCTCCTCGACCTGGGCGATCACGTCGTCAGTGGTGCGGCGTTCCCACTGGTCGAGCATCTCGGTGAGCAGTGCGGCGCGGTTGGGGAAGTAGCCGTAGAACCCGCCCTTGGTCACGCCGAGCCTGGCCGCCAGCACCTCGACGCGCACGCCTTCCGGCCCGCCCTCCGCGAGCGCTTCCAGGCCTGCGGCGACCCAGCGGTCGCGCGGCGTGCGGGTGGGTGCGGCCATGTCTCGGGCTCCTCGGTCAGGACGGAGTAGACACTACCCGGGCACGTTATATACGCTGCCGTATAGAACGTCGGCGGGGGATCGGCGTCCCACCCTGGGAGATCCGCATGAAAGTCGCGCTCACCGAGCACACCTCGCGGCCCTGGCGCATCCACGAGATCGCACACGACTTCGAGGTCGAGGACGTGTGGGCGCTGCCGACGCCCGGCGGCCCCGACGATTTCGAGCTGCTGACCTCGGAGCTCACCACCGGCGGCCGTCCAGGCGACGACACCGCGGGCGTGACCCGGCTGCTCTGGGCGGCCAGATGGAAGCTCGGTGAGGTCCTCGGGTGGGACCGGGACGACGCCGGGCTGCGGGCGCGCGTGCCGACCCTGCGCGATCGCCTGCCCGACGACCTGCGCGAGGCGCCCAGACCCGAGCTCGGCGAGCTACCGTTCTCGTCGCTGTACAAGCTCGACGACGAGTTCGCGGCGGAGTTGGCCAACGCCACCGTGCACGCGGTGCTGCACCTGGGCTGGGTCGAGGACGGCAACGGCCGCTATCGAGGCCAGATGGCGGTGCTGGTCAAGCCGAACGGCTTGTTCGGGCGGCTCTACATGGCCGCGATCAAGCCGTTGCGCTACCTGTTCATCTATCCGGCGATGATGCGCAACTACGAGCGCTATTGGCAGCGGGCCACCGGCGGCCGCGGACCGTCCACCGGCACGGTGACCGGTGCCGTCGGCCTCGACCGGGTCCCGGAGTCGATGAGGGGCCCGCTCGACGCCGACTACGCCGACATCTTCACCCTCGCCACCGACGTGACCGCCACACCGGACCACTGTGCGCGCACGATGTTCGAGGACGTCGCCGGCGACGGTGGGCAGCGGATCTGGCGCCGGCTCCTGGGCCTCCGCCTCGCGCCACGACCGTGGACGGACACGGTGGCCGGCTGGAGCGTGGCCGAGCGCGGCGACCACTGGATCCGGCTCCAAGCGCGGTCCCGGATGTTGACCTTCAACCTCGTCGTCCGGGTCGGGGAAGGCTCGGTCACCCTCGTCACACTCGGCCGCTACGACCGGCTCCTCGGCAGGATCCTGTGGTCCTTGACCTCACGGATTCACCGGCGGGCAGCGCCGGGCCTGCTACGCGACACCGCCCGGAAGCTGCGCTGAGCACGTCGTAGGCATGGGACAGGGCGCCCCACAGGTGCCCCACCCGCGGGGTGGTGATCGACAGCGGGCCACCGCCCGCGCCGACTCGATGTGCTCGATGTCCCGTGACGCACGTCGCGAGGAGTGCACGATCTGCGCTGCCCGGGCGCCCTTGACTGGGATGACACAAAGTTCGACTCACTGGGCCCGAGCGCGGTGATTTCCGCGGCCGTCTCTGGTCAACACATCAGAGCACATCCGTCCGAGCCCGGGAGGAACCATGACCGAGCAGACCGCCAGTGCCCCACCGGCAGACCTGGCAGGCCGCGCTCGACGATCTGCGTATGCCGGAGAAGGCCGCCACCCGTGAACTCGACGCCATCGCCGCACAACGCCGCAGACTGCCGATTTCGCGTTGATCGAAATCCTGCCGTGTGGCCGCCAGGGGGAATGGCAGGATTCAGCCGACGGTCGGCCGAAGTCGCCCACCTACGCCAACTGGCTCGACTCTCCCGATGTCGCCCGGCTCTACGGCCGGAACGGAGATGCCATAGCGAGGCCCGCGAGATCCGCTGGTCTCCAGCGATGTGAGTTGTGAGGTTGAAACGATGGCAACGAAGCCTTCGAGCAATGGTCACCTGCCGATCAACGGTCTGAACCTTTATCACGAGGTGTATGGCGAGCTCGGCAGGCCGAAACCACCGTTGCTGCTCATCCCTGGCGCGTTCATGGCCACCGACTCGATGAAGTCGTGGGTGTCCGCCTTCGCGGGCGAGCGCACCGTGATCGTCTTCGATCAGCAAGGGCACGGCCGCACTCCGGATACTTCGCGCAAGATGTCCTACGAGCGGTTCGCCGACGATGCCGCGGCGTTGCTGCGCGCGTTGGAGGTCGAGCGCGCGGATGTGATGGGCTTCTCACAGGGCGGCGGGGTCGCGCTGCAGCTCGCGCTCCGTCACCCCACTCTTGTGAACAAGCTGGTCCCGCTGTCCGCCACCTACCGCAAGGACGGCTGGTACCCGTCGGTGTCTGAGGGCATCGAGGGTCTCAGCGCCGCAGCGTTCGCCGGTACGCCCGTCGAGAAGGCGTTCAGGGAGCACACGCCGGACGCCAGGGCGTTCGACGCCTACGTCGAAAAGATGAAAGTCCTGGGCGTCGATGACCAGAACATCAGCGACGCGCAGATGCGTTCGATTTCTGCGAAGACGATGGTCATCGTCGGTGATGCGGATGCCGTGAAGCCGGAGCATGCACTGGCGATGTTCAAGCTACGCGGTGGCGGCGATGAGGAAGCGGCAGCGTCGGGGACGCTGCGGAAGGTTCCGGCCGCGCGCTTGGTGATTCTGGCGGCGACGTCGCATATCGGCATCTTGGGCGAGTCAGCGGTACTGGTGCCGATGGTGAGTGCGTTTCTCGATGATGTGAGGCCGACGACGCCGGATCTGTTTTAGGCCTCGCCCGCACAGTGGGAGCGAGATCGTCGCTGTGGTGCAACCCCTTTCGTGCCGACCGCTCACCACCCACTCGATCACCCAGTCGTCTTGCAGCCATCTGTGGGCCTCGCGGCGGGTGAGCACCTCTCAGGCTGGGACGTTGAGAACGCCGAGGCAGAGTGCGGCTAGATCGTCTGGCAGGGTCGGCCGGCCGTGCAGGTGGTTTATGCGGGTGAGGTCGTTCACGAGAGCGAACGCGATCTGCACCAGGAGGTCGGCTTCGCGCGCGGTGAGGTCTTTCCGCTGCTCACGTAAGAGCGAGGCCCATTCGAGCATGTATGCGTGTTGTTTCCGCTGTAGTGCGTGCCGCTCTTCCTCGGGGACGCTCAGCAACTCCGTGACCATGAGATTCAGCAACTGCGGATGACGGACGCCGAATTCGATGTAGGAGCGCAGGGCCGACTGCAAGGCGCGACTCGGACTGCCCGCGCTTTCCAGAGCGTAGTGAAGTCCGAGCCATAGCGTTTCCTGCGCGCGATTCAAAGCGACGAGGAGGATATCGAGCTTGTTAGGGAAGTAGTGGTACACGCTCGCGCCGGTGATGCTGGCGGCGGCTCCTATTTCGGATATCCCGACCGATTGAAATCCGTTGTGGCTGAAAAGACGTATCGCCACGGACAGCAGCGTTTCCCGGCGGGAGACCGGATGCAGCGGGGAGCGATCGCCGTCCGCAACGGGACCGTCCGCGGGGGCGGCGCTCTTCGTGGAGGTCAGCCCGGCCGCGCATACCGCGCGGGTGGCCTGGTCGAGCATGGCGACGAACCGGTCCGGTTTCAGGTCGACGGCGTGGTAGCCGGGGCTGGCCAGGACCGAGAGCACCGCCCAGCCCAGGAGGTCCGCATCGGCCGGGGTGACGTCCGGGCGTGCCCGGGTGATCGCCGCGGCGAGGCCGGCGCTGATTCCCCGCAGCGCCCGGCGCAACCGCTGCCGGTCGTCCTCGGTCAGGTTCCGCGCCTCACGTTGCCAGAGGACGCCGATCGCCCGCTCTTCCACGGAGAAGGTCGCCAGCGTGTCCAGCAGGTCGTCGAGGTCCACGTCGGTTCCGCCGAGGGCGCCCTCGAACTGTTCGAAGGTGGTCCACATCGCGCCGAGCAGCAGGTCCTGCTTGCTCCGGAAATGGCGATAGAGAGCCCCCGCCGTTATGCCGACGTCGTCGGCGATGTCGGCCATGCTCACGTTGCCGTATCCGAGTTCACGGAACTGCCGTGCCGCGGCGGCGACGATCTGCTGCTTACGGTCTTTGGGACGCCGCCGCGATTGGTGAATCGTGTCGTCAATCGCCATGGCACGCTCCCCGCCTTCCTCGCAAGATCACATCGCCTTCTGTCCCGGTCGATCGCGTTCGGGTGCCCACTGGGATGGTGCGGTGCCGGTGCATGTCTTCTGGACCCGAGTATCTCTCAGGGGAACCGGAGCGGTCCGTGCGCCCGGACGTGACACCAGCGGTGTCCTCAAGATCACGTCCAGGCGCACGAACACCTCCCGGCGCCGTGGTGGTCAGGACCGCGGAATTTCGTAGCCCGCCGCCAGGTCGGAGCTGAAGAACGGCTTGACTATCTCGAGGCCACCCGGCGCGTCCTTGCTGGGACGGCCGATGTAGACCTGCATGGAGGACGGCTTGCCGGGCTTGCTGAAGTCGAGCGTCGGGAAGAGGCCGCCGCTGTCGACGGCCTGGAGCCCTCGCACGGCTTCGGCGAGCCCGCCGCGGGTGAGGTCCTTGTCCGCGCACGCCTTCTCGAGCACATCACCGTAGATCTTGGCGCTCACGTATCCCCAGTTGATCCAGGGGTTCGGCGTGTCCTTGGGGAACTTCTCCTTGTAGGCGTCGATCAGTCGCTTGGCCGCCTCGGTGTCGGCGCTGATGGGGCCGGTCGAGGAGACGACCTGGACGTTGGCCTCCAGTGCGGATGCCGCGGGCGTGTCCAGAACGGACGGGTGCCAGCCGGGGTCACTCGTCAGGATGGGGACGTCGTAGCCGATGGACTTGGCGACGCTGGCCGCGGAGGCGACCTGCCGCGGGCCCGTGATGACGAAGACCGCCTTGGCGTCCTGCGACTTGAGCGCGGTGACCTGTGCGGTCAGGTCCACGTCCGTGACCTTGATCTCGGTCGGCAGCAGCGTCAGCCCGAGCTTCTCCGCGGCGTGACGGGCGCCCACGAGCGCGTTGTTGCCGGCCTCCCCCTCGAAGTAGACGTGCCCCACCTTGTCCCCGGCCTTGAGCTTCTTCGTCTCGGTCAGATGATCGAGGGCGGTGATCATCTGAACGTCGTAGGTCGCGCCCGGGATGATGAGTCGCGGATTGGACAGCAGGGTGGACGCCAGCGACGAGGGAACGGTGAGGACGTCGTCCTTGGTGATCTGATCGGACAGCGCGGCGGTGATGGGGGAACCGTGCAGGGTCACCATGCCGAGCGTCTGCGGCTCGATCGCGGTGTACGCGCTGACGGCCTTCTGCACGTCGTAGCCGTGGTCCTTGATGACCAGCTTGACGTCGCGCCCGCAGACGCCTCCGGCCGCGTTGAGCTCGTCGACGTACAGCTGGTTGCCCTGGAGGATCGGCTTGCCGAGCACGGCGATGGGGCCGGTGAGGTCGGTCAGCACGCCGAGGCTGATGGTGTCGGAGGTGACGCCCGGCCCGCCCTTGACGCCGCCGCTCTGGCCCCCTTCGGAGTTCGCCTTGGCGCTGCATCCGGAGGCGGCCAGTACCAGCGCCGCCACCGCGGCCGTGAACGTGAGGGTCTGTCTACGCATGATGTGCGCTCCTTGCCTGGACGAGGTCCGCTGGGGTTTCGGGCGCGGTCGCCGTGTCGCTCGGATCGGTGGGGCGCCGGCGGCGACCGGCGATGTCGCGTGCGCGGCGGGCGAGGGCGACCGTGCCCCGGGGTTCGGCGAGGATGACCGCCACGACCAGGGCGCCGAAGAGGAGCCGCGCGGCGACTCCGGGAGCGATCCCTTCCCCGCCGGGCTCGGCCAGGAAGGGGAGACGGTCGCTGTAGTGGGCGAGCGCGAGCGGCAGCGCGGAGACGAACGCGGCACCGAGCGCGGCGCCGGTGACGGACCCGAGACCGCCGATCACGATCATCGCGAGGAAGTCGATGGACAGCAGCAGCCCGAAGTACTCCGGGACGACGCGGCGGAACGCCAGGGCGAGCAGCACACCGGCGGCGCCGGCGAGCATCGAGGAGGCGGCGAAGGCCGCGGCCTTGTACCGGCGGACGGGGATGCCGAGGCATCCGGCGGCGATCTCGTTGTCGCGGACCATGAGCAGCGCGCGTCCGGGACGGGACCGTGTCACGTTCCAGACGAAGGCGCAGCTGAAGGCCAGGACGGCGAGCCCGAGGTACCACAGGCGTTCGGCGGCGCCCAGCGGCACGCCGAACACCGACAGCGTCACCTGGTCGGGATTGAAGGAGAAGCCGAACGTCTCCAGGTCGGGAACGGCCCGTCCGCTGAACCCACCGGTCACCGGTGAGACGTTGAACAGCAGGTGCTGCCCCAGGAACACCAGCGAGAGCGAGGCCAGCCCGAGGTAGATGCCGCGGAGCCGTCCCGCGATCGGTGCGAACAGCACTCCGGCGAGTCCCGCCGCCGCCACGGCCAGGGCGGCGGCCAGCGGTGCGGGCAGGCCCAGCCCGGATGTCGTGACGCCGCCGGAGGTCTCGGAGCCGCCGCCGAGGAAGGCGTACCCGTAGGCGCCCACGGCCAGGAAGAACGCGTGCGCCAGCGAGAGCTGGCCGGTGACGCCGACCAGCAGGTTCAGCCCGATCGCGCCGACCATCGAGGCCATCGCGATCAGCCCGACCTGGAGCCAGAAGGCCTGCAGGTACAGCGGCAAGGCCAGCAGCACCACCCCGAGCGCCGCCAGGGCGCCGGCCGCCGCCGGGCGGCGGATACGTCGGTCAGACACGGTCGAACTCCTTGGTTCCGAACAGGCCGGACGGGCGCCACAGCAGCACGAGGACGGCCACGATGTAGGGCGACACTGCGCCGATTCCGTTGCCGAGGAAGGCGAGGTTCTGCTCGTATCCGGCGACCACGGTGGCGATCAGGCCGATGACCAGCCCGCCCACGACCGCGCCTCCGGTGGAGTCGAGGCCGCCCACGATGACGGCGGGCACCGCGCTCAGCGCCAGCACCCCGGCGTGGGCGTCAACGCCCGCCGATGGGAATCCGGCGAGGAACACGCCGGCGACGGCGGCGAGTCCGGCGCCGATCAGCCACGCGGCGGCGGCGACACGTCCGAGGCGGATGCCCATGAGGGAGGCCGCCTCCCCGTCCTCGGCCGCGGCCCGCATCGCGACGCCCCAGCCCGTGTACTTGAAAGCGGCGAAGAACCCGGCGATGAGCAGGGCGGCCACGGCTGCGGCGGCGAGGCGCGCCTGCGGGACGGTGAATCCGGCCACCGTGACGACGCGGTCCGCCCACGGATCGCCCGTGGTGAGGACGCGAGACCCGATCCGGCGTGCCAGTTCGGTGGCGAGCAGGACGTCCACGCCGATCGTGAGGATGGAGGCGACGAGGTGGTCCTCCGAGCGGATCCGGCTCCACAGGACCCGCTGGACGATCACTCCGACGCAGCTGGCGGCGGCGATGCCCACGAGCACGGCGGGCCAGAAACCGATGTCGTCGTGGAGGTCGGCGGTGAGGAACACGCCGAGCAGCAGGATGGATCCCTGCGCGAAGTTGACCACGCGGGTGGCCTTGTAGATCACGACGAATCCCAGGGCGATCAGCGTGTAGATCGCGCCCAGCGAGAGCCCGATGAGCAGCAGTTCGATGAGCCTGGTCATGCCGGTTCCCTCCGTTCGGGCTGTGGCGTGCCGAGATAGGCCCGGACGACCTCGGGATCGGCGCGGACCTCCGCCGCCGGGCCGTCGGCGATGAGGCGGCCGAAGTCCAGGACGCTGACCCGGTCCGCGATCCGCATGACCACCGACATGTCGTGCTCGACCAGCAGCACCGCGATGCCGAGCCGGTCGCGGACGGTGACGACCGTCCGGGCCATCGCCTCGCTTTCGGCGGCGTTCATTCCGGCCACCGGCTCGTCGAGCATCAGCAGCCGCGGCTCGGTGGCCAGCGCACGCGCGACCTCCACGCGCTTCTGCTCGCCGTAGGAGAGGGACGCCGCGGGAACGTGCAGGCGGTCCGCCAGGTCCAGTTCGGCCGCGATCTCGGTGACGCGCCGGTGATGGGTGCGCTCCTCCCGCCGGGACCAGGGCAGTTGCAGGCCGGCCCCGATGAATCCGGAGCGGGTCAGGTGGTGGCGGCCGACCATCAGGTTGTCCAGGACGCTCTGCTCACCCGACAGCGCGATGTTCTGGAAGGTGCGCGACAGGCCCAGCCGGGTGATCCGGTGCGGAGCGAGCCGGGTCAGCTCGTCGTCCCCGAAGCGCACGGAGCCGGAGGTGGCTCGGTAGACGCCGGTGAGAACGTTGAAGCACGAGGACTTGCCCGCCCCGTTGGGGCCGATCAGGGCGTGAACGCTCTTCGGCTCCACGGTGAAGGACACCTTGTCCAGTGCCTTGATGCCGCCGAACGTGAGCGTCAGGTCCGTGACCCGCAGCCGTGGCGCGTTCTTCGGGGCCGTCCGTTCCCGCGTCATGGCCGCCCACCGTCCAGTGCATGCCCGTCCGGCGCCTGCCCGTTCGCCGCCGGCCCGGGGACGCCGGTCACGCCGGCATCGGAATCGCCCAGGTAGATGCGCCGGATGGCGTCCGAGGCGGCGAGTTCGGCCGCCCCGCCGGTGAGTGACACCGCGCCGACCTCCAGGACGTACGCGGTGTCGGACACGGCCAGCGCCATGGAGGCGTTCTGCTCCACCAGCAGCACGGCCGTGCCCTGCCGGTGCACCTCACGGATGACTTCGCCGATCCGCGTGACCATCTGGGGAGCGAGCCCGAGCGACGGCTCGTCCAGGAGCAGCAGTGAGGGCCCGGCCATCAGCGCGCGTCCGATGGCCAGCATCTGCTGCTCGCCGCCGGACAGCAGCCCGGCGGGCTGCTGCCGGCGGGCGGCCAGGACCGGGAACAGCTCGTCGACCCGTTCCCGGGCCGCGTTCCGGGTGGCGCGGTCGGCGGCGCCGATGCCGCCGGCGCGGAGATTCTCCTCCACGGTGAGCCGGCCGAATATCCGCCGGCCCTCCGGCACCTGAACGATCCCGTCCGCGACGATGTCGGCGGGAACGCGGCCCGTGATCGAGCGTCCCCGCCAGGTGATGGAGCCCGCGTCGATCGTGCCGCGGTGAGCCGGCAGGGTGCCGGAGACCGCGCGCATCAGCGTCGATTTGCCCGCGCCGTTGGCGCCGAGGACGCAGGCGACCGACGCGTCCGCCACGTGCATCGTGACGCCCCTCAGTGCCAGCACGGCACGGCCGTAGCGCACGACGAGCCGGTTGATCTCAAGCATCGGGACGCCTCCTTTCGTACAGAGCTGTTCCAGGGAAGGAGCGGCACACCGCCTGCTGGAAGGGACATGCGCCGGCCGGGAAGCCGGGCTCGCGGGTCTCGGACCGCCGGGCTCGTCGACGCGGGCGGGCGTGTCAGCCGGTCTTCTCATAGAGGGTCACGACGGCCGCGCCGCCGAGACCGATGTTGTGCTGGAGGGCCATCCGGACGCCGTCCACCTGCCGGGCGTCGGCCTCGCCGCGCAGTTGCCAGACCAGCTCGGCGCACTGGGCCAGCCCCGTCGCGCCGAGCGGATGGCCCTTGGACAGCAGCCCGCCGGAGGGGTTGGTCACCACCCGGCCGCCGTAGGTGTTGTCCCCGTCGGCGATGAACTTCTCGGCCGTTCCCTCCGGGGTGAGCCCCAGCGCCTCGTAGCTGAGGACCTCGTTGGTGGTGAAGCAGTCGTGCAGTTCCACGACGCCGACGTCCTCCGGCCCGACCCCGGTGGACTCGTAGACCTGCTGCGCCGCGGCCTTGGTCATGTCGTAGCCGACCAGCTTGGTGAGGTCCGACTGATCGAAGGTGGACGGGTAGTCGGTCGTCATCGCCTGGCCGCGGATCACCACGTCGGTGCGCAGTCCCAGGCCCCGGGCGTAGTCCTCGCTGCAGATCACCGCGGCGGCCGCGCCGCAGGTGGGCGGGCAGCACTGCAGCCGCGTCAGTGGTCCGCTGATGACCGGTGAGCCGAGGACCTCCTCCAGCGTCACCTCCTTGCGGAAGACGGCGTACGGGTTGTTGGCCGCATGCCGACGCGCCTTGACCGAGACCTCGGCGAAGACGTCCGGGGACATCCCATGGCGTTCGGCGTAGGCGGCGCCGGCGCCGCCGAAGTACTGGGCGGCGAACGGAGCGTCGGGATCCCAGCCGCGCGCGGCCTCGACGACCTGATCGAACTTCTCCACGGGGCTGGGCCGGTCCTGCCAATGCATGACCAGGGCCCCGGGCTGCATCTGCTCGAACCCGAGCGCGACGACGCAGTCCGCCGCCCCGCCGGCCACCGCCTGCCGGGCCAGCCACAGGGCCGAGGAGCCGGTCGAGCAGTTGTTGTTGACGTTGACCACCGGGATGCCGGAGAGGCCGACGGCGTACAGGGCCGCCTGCCCGCTGGTGGAGTCTCCGTAGACCCAGCCCGCGTACGCCTGCTGGACGGCCGCGTACTCCACCCCGGCGTCGGCGAGCGCGGCCCGCACGGCCCCGGCGCCCATCACGTCGTAGGACTCGCTCTGCCCCGGCTTGGCGAACGGGATCATCCCGACCCCGGCCACGCACACTCGCCGCTCCATGCCTGCCTCCAAGATCTCGCTGCCGCCACCGTGTCGGTGGAGTGGGCAGAGCCTAATCATGGTTTACATCTTGAAACAAGAGCGCACCTCGTGTCACTCTTCGAGAAGCAGGATCGAGCTGGCTCATTCTGCTGGAAAATCACTTAGCCCCTCATGTCCGTGAGGGGCGGAGTGCGTCCACGGCCGGACGTCCGACGCGGGGGCCCCCGCCTCGCCGGCACGTCCGGCCGTGGGTCCCGCAGCGTCGTCTGCCGCACTTCCGAACCGCAGGCCGGCGTCCAGGAAAGGCTGTGAGGTCATGAACTTGATCGACTACCTCGATCGCGGTGCGGTCCTGAACCCCGACCGGGACTGCCTGACGACACATGACGGCTCCGCCCGGCTGACCTACGCCGAGGTGGAGGACCTCACCCACCGCGTCGCCGCGGGCCTGGCCCGGGTCGGCATCGGACCCGGAAGCCGCGTCGGCGTGTACAGCCCGAACGACCCGATGGCGTTCGTCTGCGTGCTCGGCATCCTGCGGGCCGGGGCGACCTGGGTCGCCATGAACAGCCGCTCAACCCCGCGAGACCTGGGCGACCTGCTGCGACTGTTCGGGTGCCGCTCGGTGATACGCCACCCGTCCGTGCTCTCGGAGACCGACGAGCTCCTCAAGGGGCTGCCCGACGCGCAGCACGTCCTCGCCATGGAGGACTTCGAGGAGTGGACGGCCCCGGCGGGCACACGTGTGGATCGCACGCCGGCCGACCCGGAAGGCGTCGCCATGCTGGTCGGCACCGGAGGGACCACCGGGGCGCCCAAGGGCGTGCCCGTCAACAACCGGCAGATCCAGCTCATGTCGCTGGCGTTCAACGCCCACATGCCCGAGAGCCGACCGCCGGTTTACATCCTGGCGGCCCCCATGACCCACGCCGCGGGCCTGGCCGCCCTCCCCGTACTGGCGTCCGGCGGCACCGTCATCGTGCACCCGGGCGTGATCGCCGAGGAGATCTTCACGTCGATCGAGCGACACCGAGCGACACAGCTGTTCCTCCCGCCGACCGCCGTGTACACCCTGCTCGCACACCCCGACGTCCGCCGGCGGGACTTCTCGTCTCTGCGGTACTTCCTGATCGCCGCCGCGCCCATCGCCGCCGACCGGCTGGCCGAGGCGGTCGAGGTGTTCGGGCCGGTCATGACGCAGGTCTACGGGCAGGCGGAGTCGCCGTTCATCTGCACCTTCTTCGGGCCGGAACAGATCGCCGCCGCCGCGTCCCACCCCGAACTGCGGGACCGGCTGCAAAGCTGCGGCCGCCGGTCCCTGGTCGCCGACGTCCAGATCATGGGAGAGGACGGCCGGCTGCTCCCCGCGGGCGAGCGGGGCGAGATCGTCATCCGCTCCGACCTGGTGATGCGCGGCTACGACGACAACGAGGCCGCCACGGCCGAGACACGCCGTCCGGACGGCTGGCACGGCACCGGCGACATCGGATATCGCGACGCCGACGGCTTCGTCTACATCGTCGACCGCAAGAAGGACATGATCATCAGTGGTGGCTTCAACGTCTTCCCCGGGGAGGTCGAACAGGTCATCCACACGATCCCCGGGGTCAACGACTGTGCCGTGATCGGTCTGCCCGACGACAAGTGGGGCGAGTCGGTCACAGCCGTGGTCGAGCCCAGGAACGGGCACGAGATCGACCCGGACCTCGTCATCGCCACCTGCCGGGAGGCACTCGGACCCGTGAAGACGCCCAAGTCCGTGATCGTCCGGGAACTTCCGCGCTCCCCCGTCGGCAAGGTGCTGAAGCGGGTCCTGCGCGACGAGTTCTGGGAGGGCCGGACCCGCATGGTGTAGCCGGCCGCTGCCGGCGCCCCACCAGTGACACCTCAATCAGACCCGAAGAGGGACTGACGGCTTGGCCGGCGTCGGGGGACGGCCAGGCAACTCAATGCCAGGCCCAGTACGAGACCCGACAGGAATTTCATGCCCCGGACGAATCGGCGCGCCAGTCTCACGATGACAAGCCTGATCGCCAGCTCGGCGATGATCGGAGCGTCGGCGACCCCGGCGACGGCCACCCCGGACACCGACCACCGATGCACGGCGTTGAGCGACGCCCACATCTCCGCGACAACGATCACCCGTACCGTCCTCGTACCGGCGACCGGCTCCATTCCCGAACATTGCCTGGTCGACGGCTACGTCACAACGCCCGGTGACGCCTCAGTACCGAACAACCGCGTGAACGTCCAGGTCGGCCTGCCGACGGACTGGAATCACGACCTTCACTTCCAAGGGGTCGGAGGATTCGCCGGAGTCATCGGCCCGCTCGATACCGGCCTCCGGCGCGGATACGCTTCGGCTTCGACCGACACCGGCCACCGGGGCTCGGACCGGCTCGGCACCCCGACGCTCGACGGAAGCTGGGCGCTGGGCAACCGTCCGGCGCAGACCGACTACGCGTACCGCGGCACGCACGTCGCGACGGTCGCGGCCCAGGCCGTCACCACCGCCTACTACCGGCGCGCACCCCGCTACTCGGTCTTCAACGGCTGCTCGAACGGCGGCCGGCAAGGACTCGTCGAGGCCCAACGCTTCCCCGGCGACTACGACGCCGTGATCGCGGACGCCCCGGCGATCGACGTGGTCGGCATGCTCGCGACCTGGATCCGGCAGATGAAGGCACAGCTGGCGGCGAACGGTGACGCATGGCTTCCGCCGGGCAGGCTTCCCGCGCTCGCCGCGGCTTCGCTCAAGAGGAACGATGGGAAGGACGGCCTCGTCGACGGCCTGATCGGCGATCCCCGCAATGCCCGCTTCGATCCCGGCGTCCTGCGGAGCGACCGCGATCCGGGCGACCGCCTGACGAACCGCCAGGTCGAGACCGTGCGAGCCATCTACCGGGGGCTGCGGTCCGAGCCGGGCCGGCACCTGATTCCGGGCCAACCCATCGGCCACGAGGACGGCTGGACCCGATTCATCACGGGCACGATCCCGCCCGAAACCCTACCGAACGGCGGCACCGCCTTCCCCAGCGACCCCGCGGCGCCCTTCGCGTACAACGCGGCCCTGGAATTCCTCAGGTACATCGTGTTCTCAGACCCGAACTACGCACTGCAAGAGTTCGACATGAAGACCGATCTCCCCGCTCTCGACAAGGCGATCAGGCGGGACTACAACGCAGATGACCCAGACTTGACGGCCTTCGCGGCGCACGGAGGCAAGCTTCTCATCACCCATGGCTGGGCCGACCCCGCGCTCAACCCCCGGACCCTCATCCGCTACTACGGCAACGTCATCGACAAGACGAAGCCAGGAACCGTGAGCGACTTCCTCCGGCTCTTCATGGTTCCCGGAATGTTCCACTGCGGCGGAGGCCCCGGGACGACAGCCTTCGACGCACTGCCCGCGATGGAGAAATGGCTACGCCGGGGAATCGCGCCCGCCCAGATCCTCGCCACCAACCCCGCCACAGGACGGACACGGCCGCTCTGCCCTTATCCCCAGGTGGCTCGTCACCAGGGCGGCAGCATCGAAAAGGCCGAGAACTTCCGATGCGAGCCCCCACGCCCCCATGAGAAGCGTCCTGCAAGCAACTGAGAGGCCGAAGCGCGGAGGCGCACAAGTCGTCCGCGCTTCACCTTCTCCCCCACGGCTCCGCCCATCGTGATCCCCAGCGGAACCGCCTTGTTGTCTCCCTTTGACCGCCGCGATGGCGGCGTCCAGCGCCTCCAGGGGCCGGCGGTCGAGCGCTGAACGGACTGACCGGGTCGTTGGGTCAGGGGGTGGTGGGTGGGCAGCAGCTGCGGAGGTAGTCCTGGAGTTCGGTGAGGGATTTCTCGACGGTGGGGACGTCGACGCGGTAGCGGACTTCCTTGCCGACGCGGCGGGAGGTCAGTAGGCCGCCGCGGCGCAGGAGGGCGAGTTGCTGGGAGGCGTTGGACTGGCCGATGCCCATGCGCTGGGCGACTGTGCCGACGGTGAGTTCGACGCCGCCGGTGAACAGTTCCATGAGTTGCTGGCGTTGTTCGCCGGCCAGGGCTTTGAGGAAGTCGCGCAGCCTGTCGCCGGGCTGGACGGCGGCCGCGGCGCAGGATGGTGCGGCCGTCTGGTCGGTCTGGTTCGGCTGGTCGGTCTGGTCCGGCTGGTCCGGCTGGTCCGGCTGCGGTCCGGCCGGGGGGCCGGTTGTGGGCGCGGTCATGTTCGTCCCCCTTCCGCGGTGGTCATCGTAGCCCGCACATCAACAAATTGACACATTATGAAATGTTGATATGTTCGCGTCCATGAGCAGTCACTCCGATCCCGTCATCATCGTTGGAGCCGGCCAGTCCGGCCTGGCCGCCGCCCGCGCCGTCCAGTCCGCCGGACTCCGTCCGCTGGTCCTGGAGGCCGGCGCCCGTCCCGTCGGGTCCTGGGCCGGCTACTACGACAGCCTCACGCTGTTCTCACCGGCCCGCTACAGCGCGTTGGACGGCCTGGACTTCCCAGGCGACCCGGATCACCATCCGCACCGCGACGAAGTGATCGCCTACCTCGAACGCTATGCCGCGGCACTGGGCGCGGAGATCCGCACCGGCGTCCGCGTCACGTCGATCACCTCCGCCGGCGGCGCCTTCACCGTGCACACCGCCGACGGCCGGGAGCTGCGGGCGTCAGGCGTGGTGGCCACCAGCGGCACCCGGCCACTGGTGCCCGAACTGCCGGGTGAGGCGGGATTCACCGGCCGGCTGCTGCACGTGGCCGACTACGGCAACCCCAAGCCGTACGCGGGCAAGCGCGTCGTGGTCGTCGGCGCCGGGAACTCGGCGGTGCAGATCGGACACGAACTGGCCGAGGTCGCCACGGTGACCCTCGCCTCGCACGCCCCCGTCCGGTTCCTGGCGCAGCGCCCGCGCGGGCACGACGTCCACCACTGGTCGGTCACCAGCGGCTTCGACCACCTGCCGCCCGAGTGGCTCGCCCACGTCGTTCCCGGAAGGCTCGTCAACGACCCCGGCATCTACCGGCGCGCACTGGAGGACGGAACGATGGACCGCCGCCCGATGTTCACCGCGCTCGACGGCGACCACGTCATATGGGCCGACGGGTCGGCGGAGACCGTGGACGCGGTCATCCTCGCCACCGGCTACGTGCCCGACCTGCCCTACCTCGCCGAACTGGGCGCCGTCGACGCCAACGGAATGCCGCTGCACACCGGCGGGCTGTCGAGCACCCACCCCGGCCTGGGCTACCTGGGCCTGGAATTCCAGCGGTCGTTCGCGTCCAACACCCTGCGGGGAGTCAGCCGCGACGCCGATTACGTGATCGCCGCGGTAGCCGCCTACGCCGGCGGGGCACCCGCCGCCATCGGGCTGTAGCGGGCGGCTCGGCCGATGGCGAGCGCACGATCCTCCGGCGACCCGCCGGCGAAGACGTCAGCGATCGCCTCGGGTGAGGTTCGTGGGCTCACCGACGCCGTCCAGCGTCGGCCGGCTAGGCGTCGGCGGCGGCACCCGGTCAGCAGACGTGCTCCGACGACTCCGTGGCCGCACCTTTGTCGAACATCGCATCCGTCCCGCCCGAGTAGGCCGTGGGTAAAGAAGCGGTTAGCGGCGGCGTGCGGACTGTGACATCGGGTAGTCCGGCTGCGTCACAGGGGAGGAACAATGATCAGCACACTGCATAAATGGGGCATGCGGTCCAACGTCATGTACACGGCGGGCGTCGCCTCGATCGGGCTCGCGTTCGCCTCGTGGATCGCGTCCAACCGGCTCGAGGCCGCGGGCGTGGAACGTGCGGACAGGTGGGGCATCTTCGTCGGCGAATGGGCCCCGACGTTCTTCGCGATGGGCGTCGCTCTGCGCATGGAGGAGACGCGGGAGCAGGCCATGGAGGCCTCCGATCAACGCGCCGACACGGAGGACAGGATCGGCGGCTACGCTGCGAGGTCCTCGGCGATGCGGTAGCCGCGAACCGGCGGCCCACGGTGAGCGCCGGCGGGCGTCCCGCAGGTTCGCCGCCCCGCGAGCGGGGCTGCGGCCGGTCGGGCGTCCGCCGGTTTCCGCTGTGCGGTGGGGAACGTTCGGCGAGGCTCCCCGGATGCCGCCGGCCTTTCATGACGGGGTGCTGTCCACGGCAGCGGAGGGTTCAGGAACTATCAGTGGGACGACCGGAGCCGTGCCGCGTGCACGGCGACCGGCCGTCCTTCTTCAGTGCGCTCCGGCGGGCTTCAGTGCGCTCCGGCGGGCGTGACGGATGCGGCTCCGGCGGCGGCCGGTAGCAGCCGCGGGGCGATGGCGGCCCCCAGTGTCGCCGCCGCGGCGGCCGCCGTGACGACGAGCCAGGCGCCGGGTCCCAGCGGGGTGCAGCCGAAGAACCGGCTGAGGCCCGGCGTCTCGACGACCGCGAACAGCGCGCCCGCCGAGACCACGCAGGTGGCCATGACGAGGGGGCTGTGCCGGCGTGCGACGAAGGTCTGGCCGAGCTGGGCGCCGACCAGCGCCGCGAGGGCCATCGTGGACGCCCGGCGGCGCCCCCCGGGGATCAGGCCGGCCACCCTGCCGGCCTGCCAGGAGACCAGGGCGGCGGCCGCGGTGGCGGTGCCGCGCACGGCGAGCGCGGACCGCATGTCGTGGCCGCTGAACCCGCGGACGGGCGCCCCGCCGAGCGGCACCGCGGCGTCGGACCCGTGGCCGGCGGGTGTGAGCGCCACGGCCAGCGCCGGGAGCATGTCGGTGAGCATGTTCACCACGAGCAGCTGCCGGGTGCTGAGCGGGGCGTCTCCGCTCAGGGCCGTCCCGAGGATGGTGAACGACACCTCGCCCGCGTTGCCGCCGACGAGGATGGCGGCGGCGTCGCGGACGCTGTGCCACAGGGCACGGCCCTCGCGCAGCGCGTCCAGGATCAGCGCGTTGTCCGGTGCGGTGAGAACGAGGTCGGCCGCGGTGCGGGCCGCGCCGGAGCCGCGTCCGGCGACCGCGATGCCGACGTCGGCGCGGCGGATGGCGGCGGCGTCGTTGACGCCGTCGCCCGTCATCGCGACCACCCGGCCGGCCTTGCGCAGATCCTTCACGATGCGCACCTTCTGGGCCGGGGAGACACGGGCGAAGACGGCGGCGCTCTGGACGGCCCGGCGCCGCTCGCCGGCGGTCATGGCGTCGAGCTCGGTTCCGGTGAGGACCCGGTCGGCGTCGGGGATGCCGAGTTCGGCGGCGACGGCCGCGGCGGTCGCCGGGTGATCACCGGTGATCATGGTGGTGCGCACTCCCGCGGCGCCCAGCCGCCGCACCGCGTCCTCGGCGGTGGGGCGCGGGGTGTCGGCGATGCCGACGAAACCCAGCAGCGTGAGGCCCTCGATGTGGTCGGCGATCTCGCCGTGGACCCGGTCGGGCCCCGGGTCGGGGGCCTCGGCGACGGCGAGCACGCGCAGGCCCTGCCCCGCCAGGCGCCGGACGATGGCGGCGGCGGCACGCCGCCGCGCCGGGGTGAGCGGCTCGTCACGGTCGGCGGGGTCCCGGGGGGTGTGGATCCGGGCGCACTTGGCCAGGACCACCTCGGGTGCGCCCTTGACCGCGATGACCGCCCGGTCGCCGTCGCGTCCGAGTGAGGCGGAGAACCCGCGGGTGGCCTCGAAGGGCAGTTCCTCGTCCAGTGTCCACCGGGTGTCCGGCGGCAGATCGCCGGCGGACTCCAGCACCGCACGGTCGGTGGCGTGCGCGACCCGCCTGCCGTGCGGCGGCGGGCAGGCCCGCGCGGCGACCCGGAGGATGCGCCGCCCGTCGGCGCCGGTGAGCGGGAGCGGGCGGGCCGGGCCGGCCGCGCGGACCAGGCGGAGCCTGCCCTCGGTGAGGGTGCCGGTCTTGTCGAAGCACAGGGTGTCCACCCGGCCCAGCGCCTCGAGCGCGCGGGTGGAGCGGACCAGGACGCCGAGGCGGGACAGCCGCCGCGCCGCCGCGAGCTGCGACAGGGTCGCGACCAGGGGCAGTCCTTCGGGGACGGCGGCCACGGCGACCGCGATGCCGGATTCGAGGGCGCGGTGCAGCGGCAGGCCGCGCAGCATGCCCAGCGCCGTGACGGACGCGCCGCCGAGGAGGGTGGCGGGGAGGGCCTGGTGGGTGAGTTCGGCGAGGTGCGCCTGCATGGTGGACGAGGCGTCCGCCGCGCCGGCCAGTGCCGCGGCCCGGCCGGTCTCGGTGGCCTCGGCGGTGGCGACCACGAGGGCGACCGCGCCGCCGGCGACGACGGTGGTGCCCTCGTAGACCATGCAGTACCGGTCGGCCGGGTCGGCGCCCGGCGCCGGCTCGACGCTCTTGCCGACGGGCACCGACTCCCCGGTGAGCGTGGCCTCGTCCACTTCCAGCGACTCCGCCCACAGCAGCCGGGCGTCCGCCGGGACGACGTCCTCCGGGCGCAGGAGGATCACGTCGCCGATCCGCAGGCGGGCGGCCGGGAGCTGCTCGGTGGCGGCGGACCGCAGATGCGCGAACGCGTCCGAGTCCGCGGCGCCGGGCCGCGGGGGCCGGGCGGCGCCGTCCCGCAGGCGGCGGGCGCCGACCTGCTGCCCCAGGAGCAGTTCGCCCAGGACCCGCTCCGCCCGCATCCGCTGCACGCCCCCGATGAGGGCGTTGCCCGTCATGACACCGGTGACCAGCAGCGCGTCCACGCTGGAACCCACCACCGCGGACGCCGCCGCGCCGAGCGCGAGCACGGGGGTCAGCGGATCCTCGAGTTCCTGCCGCACAGCGGCGGCCAGGCGCAGTCCGGCGCCGGCCGGCCGGACCACCGTCCAGTTCAGCGGCGGCACCCCCGCCAGCCCGGCCCGGACGGCGGCGGCGCGCGACCGCGGGCTCGGCGCCTCGGCTTCCCCGGGCGCGGGTCCGGCGGCGGCGCGCGACAGCCGCCGGAAGACCTCCTCGGCGGTGAGGGCGTGCCAGGCGTCGCGGACGACGGGCGGCGGCAGCGGGCGGTGGTCCAGCCGCCGGGCGCTCACCGCGTTGGCCAGCATCGCCATCATGCACGCCACGTGCACCGGCGGGAGTTCCCGCCAGTACGCGATCCCCCGGCGCCGCGGCCGTCCCCCGGCGAGCAGCAGCGCGCCGAGCGCCGAGGCGCTCAGGGACAGCTCCGCGGCGCGGACGCTGGCGCGTCTCGCGGGCCGGACAGCCGTCAGCAGCCGCCACGCCTCGCCGAGTCCCGGCCCGCACACCACGTCGGCGCGCCAGCCGGCCGGCCCGTCGCCGCACAACACGCTCACTCCGACGTCGGCGGCGTCCAGCACCCGGTCCTGCCCGCGGGCGATCGCCAGCACTCCGTGGCCCTCGCGCTGCAGGGCACGCACGGAGTCCGCCAGGTCACGGGCGGCCACGGGAGAGTCGTCGCCCCAGGCGACCAGCTCCCTGGTGCTGGCGTGCTCGGTCAGGACGACCACGTCGGCCGCCTCGTGCGCCGCCGCCAGCAGCGCTTCGGCCAGCGGATCGAGCGAGCAGCCCACCCGGACGCGGCCGCAGCGCCGGCCCCGCCGGTCCAGCAGATCCAGCGCGGCGCCCCCCGGGTCGGCGGGACCACCGTCCGCCGCCCTGACCAGGCGCCATTCCGCGGCCGGGTCCTGGTCGCCGTCCCCGCCGCCGGGCCGCTCGGCCGGCCATGGACCGTGCCCGGCCAGGTCGCCGGGGTCGCGGCCGGCCAGCAACGCGCCGGCCACACGCCAGACGCCCCCGTCGTCCAGGCTCTCGCCGGTCGCGACCGCCGACAGCAGCCGCGGCTCCCCCGCGCACAGCACCGCGGAGTCGATGACGACCGCGCCGACCCGGTCGAGCCGGCGCAGCGCGGCCGGTTCCAGCACCACCGTGCCGCGGCCGGCCAGGTCGTGCGCCAGCACCGCGGCGAACGCCTCCCGGCCGTGCCGCGCCGCCTTGGGCATGGTCTCCAGCAGCAGATCGGCGGCGCGGGACGCGTCCCCCGTGCTCGCCAGGACGCCGGCTCCGCCCAGCAGGTGTCCCAGCTCCGTGCGGTTACCGGCCTTCTCGACCGGGCCGTCCGGGAGGGGGCACGGCCGCCTGACCCGGGTACCGCACTCCTGCGGCTGCCGCCCGGCCACCGCGAGATGCGGCTCACGACGCCGCCACGCCTCGCGGCGCGCCCCGATCTCGTAGAGCTGGAACACCCGGTGCACGGCGTCCGAGGCCAGCGGTGCCACGCCCTGCCCGGCGCCCTGGACGACGGCGTTGGCGGCCCCGAGCACGGCTTCGGTGCGCGGCCCGCCGAGGCGCCGCTCCACCACCGTCCGCACCCGGGGCATCGAGTCCACCAGTGACACGGCCGCCCGTACCGGGCTCGGCATCGGCGGGAGAGCCAGCAGCCTGCCGACCGCGGCCGCCGCCGTCCCCACGCAGTCCGCCGCGAGGGCGGACGTCGCCGCCGCCCATGCCATCTCATCGTCGGGGCGGCACGCGTGCGCGTCCTCGTCGAACCGGGCGGCGCCGTGCGCTTTCTCCACGCCCTGGACGGCCGCCACCAGAGCGCTCACGTCCACGTCGCCTTCCGCGTACGCCACCAGGACGTGACCGGTGACCGCGTTCACCTCGGCCCAGTCCACCCCGTCCAGCCGCTGCAGCGCCCCCGTCAGCGCCTTCACGTACCGCCGGTGCCGCTCCCCGCCGCCCGCCAGGCCGTTCACCTGGATGTGGACGCGTCCGCCGTGCGCCCACACGCGCCGTCCGGGGCCTCCGGCGGCCAGGGCCGCGAGCGCGCCGGCGACCCGGGATGCGCGGTTCGCCCCCCCGCCCACCGCCTGGCGCACGGGCCGCGCCCGCACACCCGCCTTCGCTCCTCGTACGGCCAGCGTGGACGCCGTGTCCGCCGCGGCGACCGGCACGCTCAGCACCGTCTTGGCCAGGGACGCGCCCGGAATCGCCACCGCCCGTTCCTCCTGCCCGAGGCTGACCGACCCACCGACGATCGCCGGTTACCCGTGCCCACGCTCTGTAAACAGCGGTCGGCCGCGGGGGGCGGTGGTCGTTAGAGCGGGGCGTCGCCGGGTAGCAGCGCGATGCAGGAAGAGCCGGTGATTCGCTGGGACATGGGGGCAAGAGATGACCACGCCTGAAGAGAACGCGCCGAAGACCGAGGACACGGACCAGGTCGTGATGAGGCCGGGTGGAGACCCCGATCGTGACCCGGACCGGGAACCCAGGTCACGGCCCGACGATCGCACTGAACTCGGCGCCGAGCTCGAAGACAAGATGTCGGAGAAGGGGCTGTCTCGCGACGACTTCTCGGAGTCTTGAGCACGCCCGGGGACGCCCGGTGCGGCGCTCCTCGGGTCGTCGCGGTCACTTGGGAACGGGAACCGTCCGATGGAGACCACCGCCTCCAGCAGCGCGTGCACCCGGTGGCGGGTGGCGCGGGGGTTTCCGGCCGCGCCTCTTCCGCCGTTAGCGCGGGCCGGTCCTGGGGAAGGGAGCGACAGCCGGCCGGCGGGTTCATCCGGTTCACCGTGCATCACGCCGACCATTTCTGAACGCGGGCGAGACCGCTGGAGGTCATGCCGATGAACGCCGCCGTGAGCGAGACCCACATCGGCGTGGTCTTCTTCGTGGGCGACCGGGCGTACAAGCTCAAGAAGCCGGTGGACCTGGGATTCCTCGACTTCAGCACTCGGGAGCAGCGCGAGAGGGCCTGCCATGAGGAGGTCCGGCTCAACCGGCGTTTCGCACCGGACGTCTACCTCGGCGTCTCCGACGTGCACGCCCCCGGCGACGGTGAGGTCTGCGACCATCTGGTCGTGATGCGGCGGATGCCGGCGGACCGGCGCCTGTCCGCGCTGGTCGAGGCGCACGAGCCGGTCGAGGACGCGCTCCGCGACACCGCACGCGACCTGGCGGCCTGGCACGCCGAGGCGCCACGCGGACCCGAGGTCACCGCCCAGGGCACCCGCGACGCCGTCCGAGGCCGCTGGAACGACAGCTTCGAGCAGGTGCGCCCCTTCCACGACCGGGCCGTGGACGGCGCGGCGGCCACCGAGGTCGAAGAACTCACGACCGCCTTCCTCGCCGGCCGCGAGGCGCTGTTCGACGCGCGCATCGCCGACGGCCGTGTGGTCGACGGGCACGGCGACCTGCTGGCCGACGACATCTTCTGCCTGGACGACGGCCCGCGCATCCTGGACTGCCTGGAGTTCGACGAGAAGCTGCGCAGCGTGGACGGCCTCGACGACGCCTCGTTCCTCGCCATGGACCTCGAACGCCTCGGCGCACCCGGCCTCGCCGAACGCTTCATCGACTGGTACGCGGGCTTCGCGGCGGACCCGGCACCGCCCTCGCTGCGCCACCACTACGTCGCCTACCGGGCATTCGTCCGCGCCAAGGTCGCGTGCCTGCGCTACGGGCAGGGCGTCCCCGAAGCGGCCGGCGAGGCACGCGCCTACACGGACGTCGCGCTGCGCCACCTGCGCGCCGGGAGGGTCGACCTGATCCTCGTGGGCGGGCTGCCCGGCACAGGGAAGACGTCCCTCGCCGGTGCGCTGGCCGACCGGCTCGGCTGCTCGCTGCTCAGCAGCGACCGCATCCGCAAGGAACTCGCGGGCCTCCCGCCCGAGGACTCCGCCGCCGCCCCCTACGGCACGGGGATCTACACACCGGAATGGACTGGACGCACCTACCGTGAACTGGCCGAACGCGCGGCGACCCTGCTCCGGATCGGTGAGACGGTCATCCTGGACGCGTCATGGTCCGCCAAGGAGGACAGGGACCTCCTCACCGCCGTGGCCGAACGCGAGCACGCGCACCCGACGTCCCTTCGCTGCGAGGCCCCCGAATCCGTCACCGCCGAACGCATGCGGGTCCGTGCCCGCTCGCGGGGCATCTCCGACGCCGACGCCGACATCGCCGCGGCCATGCGCGCCGATGCGGCACCATGGCCCGAGTCGGCCCGGATCGACACCGGCGGAACGGTGGAGAACGCCGTCGGACAGGCACTGGCCGTCGTCCGGCCGGCGGGCGCCGACCACCTCTGGCACCGCCGTCCGCTCCTGTCCCCCGACTGACTCGCCGGCGAAACGGAAACGACCGGAGGATCCACCGATGCGGGTGATCTCGGAGACCCACCTCGGCGCCGTCCTGTCCGGCCTGCCGGGACGGCCGCGGGTGGTGGCCGGGGGCAACTTCGCCACGCCCCGGAGGGCCCTGGCCGTCCTGGACGAGGCGCTACCGGAGTACCGGCTGTTCATGCTCAATGCCCAGGGCGGGCTCCCCGACCGCGACGGAGTGGAACTGGAGACCCCGTTCGTCGGCGCCGGGATGCGCGGCCGGGACGGCCTGCGGTACTACCCGTCGCGGCTGTCGCTGGTGCCCAACCTGCTCAAGGAGCTGCTGCCGCCGGACGTGGTGGTGATGCAGACGTCCGTGCCCGCAGGCGGGACGGTCTCGCTCGGCATCGAGGTGAACATCCTGCCCGCCGCCATCGAGGCCGTCCGGGAACGCGGCGGCCTGGTGATCGCCCAGCTGAACCCGCGGATGCCCTACACCTACGGCGACGCCGTGCTCGCCCTGGAGGACGTCGACTACGCCATCGAGACGGACGAGCCGCTCGCCACTCCCGTGCCGCGGCCGCCCGGCGAGGTCGCGCGGGAGATCGGGCGGCGGGTCGCGCGGCTCGTCCCCGAGCAGGCGACGCTGCAACTCGGGATCGGCGGCATCCCGGACGCGGTGCTGGCCTCGCTGCTGGACCGCCGGGGGCTCGGCGTGTGGTCGGAGATGTTCAGCGACGGTGTCCTGGCGCTGGAGAGGGCCGGCGCGCTCGACACCGCCGTGCCCATCACCTCCTCGTTCGCCTTCGGAGGCCGCGAGCTGTACGAATGGGCCGACCGCAACGAACGCGTCCGGATGCTGCGCACCGAGAAGACCAACGACCCCGGCCTGATCGCCCGCAGGCCACGCATGGTCTCGGTGAACTCCGCCCTCCAGGTCGATCTGTACGCCCAGGCCAACGCCAGCCGCGTGCGGGGGGTGATCTACTCCGGATTCGGCGGCCAGACCGACTTCGTCGTCGGCGCCCTGCACTCCCCCGGCGGACGCGCCGTCATCGCGCTGCCGTCCTGGCACCCCCGCGCGGACGTCTCCACCGTCATACCTCGCCTGTCCGGGCCGGTCACCTCGTTCCAGCACAGCTACCTCGTCAGCGAACAGGGCACCGCCGCCGTCTGGGGCCACGACGCGGCGTCCCAGGCGCAGCAGATCGTGGACGAGGTCGCCCACCCGTCCGCACGCGACGAACTCCGCGAAGAGGGCCGCGAGCTCGGTTTCCCGCTGCGCTGAGGGACGCCGGCTCCGCGCGCCCGTTCGTGTTCGTGCCGCATCTGGGCGCCGCGCGGCGCGGCGGGTTCCCGCCGGTCGCCCCGGGGCTCGGCCGCTGCCGTCTACTGACCTGAATGTTTGCGTTAACCAACTGAAGTGTCAATGAACGGCACGACGAAAGTGCGTTCGTGCTGGTGACTGCCCTACGGACCGGCGACGGACCGAGCGGTGGGCCGCGGGTGTTGACGCAGGTCGTGATAACGCTAACAATCGGTGGCGAGTTGGGTCACGGTTGTGACGCGGCGCACACCAGCCTCTTGACATGGCAGTGTGACCGGTAACAGCCTGTCCTGCGACCACCGGCAGCCACCCCGAGGTGAGACGTGAAGCGTAGGAAGCTCGTCAGCCTGGCGCTGGGCCTTGGGCTCGCGTTCGGCATGACCGCGTGCGGGTCGAGTGAGAAGGCCATCGACAAGGAGAAGGCCGAGAACACGTCGGCGAAGGGCGCCCTGGTCGGCGTCACGATGCCGACCCGCTCGTCCGAGCGCTGGATCCACGACGGCGACAACCTGAAGAAGCAGCTCGAACAGCTCGGCTACAAGGTCGACCTGCAGTACGCCGAGAACGACATCCCCACCCAGGCCAACCAGATCGACAACCAGATCACCAAGGGCGCCCGGCTGCTGATCATCGCCTCGATCGACGGCACCGCGATCACGACGCAGCTGCAGAAGGCGGCCGACAACGACATCCCGGTCATCGCCTACGACCGGCTGATCCGCAACTCCGAGAACGTCGACTACTACGCCACCTTCGACAACTACAAGGTCGGCGTGCAGCAGGCGACGTCGCTGCTGGTCGGACTCGGCCTGAAGAAGCCGGACGGCTCGGAGGGCACCGCGAAGGGGCCGTTCAACATCGAGCTGTTCGCCGGCTCGCCCGACGACAACAACGCGACGTTCTTCTACAACGGCGCGATGGACACGCTGAAGCCCTACATCGACAAGAAGACCCTCGTCGTCAAGAGCGGCCAGACGGACTTCAAGACGATCGCGACGCTCCGCTGGGACCCGGGACGCGCGCAGAAGCGCATGGAGGACCTCCTCACCCGCTCCTACGGCGGCGGAACGAAGATCCAGGGCGTCCTGTCCCCCTATGACGGCCTGTCGATCGGGATCCTGTCGGCGCTGAAGTCCAGCGGCTACGGGACCGAGGGGCAGCCGTACCCGATCGTGACCGGCCAGGACGCCGAGGTCGCCTCGGTCAAGTCGATCATCGCGGGCGAGCAGTACTCGACGATCTACAAGGACACCCGGCAGCTCGCCTCGGTCACGGTGAAGATGGCCGACGCCGTGCTGAAGGGCGAGAAGCCGGAGGTCAACAACACCAAGGACTACGACAACGGCGTGAAGGTCGTGCCGTCCTACCTGCTGAACCCGGTGATCGTGAACAAGGGCAACTACAAGAAGCAGCTCATCGACACCGGCTACTACACCGAGGACAAGCTGAAGTAACGCGCCGGGGGCGGCGCCCGGGGGCTGGGGCCCGGGGGCGCCCGCCGACCCCGAGGAGGAGCATGACCGACGCGATACTGCGGATGCGCGGCATCACCAAGACCTTCCCCGCGGTGAAGGCGCTGGAGGACGTCAACCTGGAGGTCCGCAGAGGCGAGATCCACGCGATCTGCGGCGAGAACGGGGCCGGCAAGTCGACGCTGATGAAGGTGCTGTCCGGCGTCCACCCGTACGGCGACTACAGCGGGGACATCGAGTTCGAGGGCGAGCCGTGCCGTTTCTCCGGCATCCGCGACAGCGAACGGCGCGGCATCGTCATCATCCACCAGGAGCTGGCCCTCAGCCCGTACCTGTCGATCGCGGAGAACATCTACCTCGGCAACGAGCGCCGCGGACGGTTCGGGCTCATCGACTGGAACCGGACGAACGCCGAGGCGGCGCGGCTGCTGGACCGGGTCGGGCTGCGGGAGAATCCGGTGACGCCGGCGATGGACCTCGGCGTCGGCAAGCAGCAGCTCGTGGAGATCGCGAAGGCGCTGTCGAAGCGGGTGCGGCTGCTGATCCTGGACGAGCCGAC
The DNA here is from genome assembly GCF_052245875.1 of Actinomadura sp. 3N407. NCBI lineage: Bacteria > Bacillati > Actinomycetota > Actinomycetes > Streptosporangiales > Thermomonosporaceae > Actinomadura > Actinomadura sp. 3N407. Next base: position 603,343 of record NZ_JBQQBP010000004.1, on the reverse strand, counting down.
CGCCGCGCTGAACGACTCCGACTCCGAGCATCTGCTGGACCTGCTGCGCGGCCTGCGCGACGAGGGCATCACCTGCGTGATCATCTCGCACAAGCTGAACGAGATCCGAGCCGTCGCCGACTCGACGACGATCCTGCGCGACGGCCGGACGATCGAGACGCTCGACATGCGCGGCGACGTGTCCGAGGACCGCATCATCTCCGGCATGGTCGGCCGCGACCTGGACCACCGCTTCCCCGACCGCTTCGCCGACATCGGCGACGAAGTGCTGCGGATCGAGGACTGGACCGTCCACTCCCCCACCCAGCACGGCCGCGTCGTCGTGGACGGCGCCGGCCTGACCCTGCGTCGCGGCGAGATCGTCGGGCTCGCGGGCCTGATGGGCGCGGGCCGGACGGAACTGGCGATGAGCGTGTTCGGCCGCAGCTACGGCATCGGGATCACCGGCCGCGTCTACAAGAACGGCAGGGAGATCACCCTCCGGACGGTCACCGACGCGATCAGGCACGGGCTCGCCTACGCCACCGAGGACCGCAAGACCTACGGGCTGAACCTCATCGAGGACATCCGCCGCAACATCTCGGCGGCGGGCCTGCGCGGCCTCGCGAAGGGCGGCTGGGTGGACGACAACCGCGAGTACGAGGTCGCCGAGCGGTACCGCAAGGAGATGAACATCAAGGCGCCGAGCGTGCTGACCCCGGCGGGGCAGCTCAGCGGCGGCAACCAGCAGAAGGTCGTCCTGTCGAAGTGGATGTTCACCGACGCCGACGTCCTGATCCTGGACGAGCCGACCCGCGGCATCGACGTGGGCGCCAAGTACGAGATCTATTCGATCATCAACCGGATGGCCGACCAGGGCCGGGCGGTGCTGGTGATCTCGTCCGAGCTGCCGGAGCTGATCGGGATCTGCGACCGCGTCTACGCGATGGCCGAGGGCCGGATCACCGGCGAGGTGAGCCGGGCGGACGCGACGCCCGAGCGGCTGATGCAGTTCATGACCCAGACCGAGGAGACCACAGCATGAGCAGCGTGGCGCCGGCCGACCAGGCCGTGACCCCGCCGCCCGCCGAGCGGCCGAAGGCGGGCCGGACTTTGCCCGTCAACCTGCGGCAGAGCGGGATCTACATCGCGTTCGGGCTGATCGTCGCGCTGTTCGCGGTGCTCACCGACGGGCAGTTGCTGTCCCCGCAGAACATCTCCAACATCATCGTCCAGAACTCCTACATCCTGATCCTGTCCATCGGGATGATCCTGATCATCATCGGCGGGCACATCGACCTGTCGGTCGGGTCGGTGGTGGCGGTGACGGGCGCCATCGCGGCCGTGCTGATGGTCGAGCACAACGTGCCGTGGCCGCTGGCGGTCGTGCTGACGCTCCTGGCGGGCGCCGTGATCGGCGCGTGGCAGGGGTACTGGATCGCCTACTTCGGAATCCCGGCGTTCATCGTGACCCTCGCCGGGATGCTGGTGTTCCGGGCGCTGACCCTGACCGTCCTCGGCAACCAGGGCATCGGCCCGTTCCCGGACGAGGTCCGGACGATCGCGAACGGCTTCCTGTCCGGCTACTTCGGCAACATCGGGCTCGGCCCGCTCGGCGGCGCGGACCTGTTCACGCTGCTGGTCGCCCTGGCGCTGGTCGCCGGGTACGTCGGCCTGGGGTGGCGGAACCGGCAGGGGCGCATCCGGTACGGGCAGAAGGTGGAGTCGTTCACCGTGTTCGTGCTGAAGAACGCGCTGGCGGTCGTGGTCGTGATGTTCATGGCCGTGCAGCTGGCGCGGTTCAAGAACATGCCGTGGGTGCTCGTCCTGCTGGGCGTGCTCGTCCTCGGCTCCACGCTGGTGATGAACCGGGCCGTGTTCGGCCGGCACGTCTACGCGCTCGGCGGCAACCCGCTCGCGGCCCGGCTGTCCGGCATCAAGGTGAAGTCGGTGTCGTTCTGGCTGTTCGTCAACATGGGCGTGCTGTCGGCCATCGCCGGGATCGTGTTCGCCGGGCGGCTCAACCAGGCGGGCCCGACCGCGGGGAACATGTTCGAGCTGGACGCGATCGCGGCGGCGTTCATCGGCGGCGCGGCCGTGCAGGGCGGGGTCGGCAAGGTGATCGGCGCGATCACCGGCGGCCTGATCATGGGCGTGATCAACAACGGGATGTCGCTGCTCGGCGCCCCCAGCGAGCGGGTCATGCTGATCAAGGGCCTGGTGCTGCTCGCGGCGGTCGCGTTCGACATCTGGGCCAAGCGCCGCAGCGGGACGGCCCGCTGACCGGGCGGCCCGGCGGAGGGGCGGCCCGGCAGGGCGACCCGATAGATTCCGGAGCGACATGACCGCCACGCCACCACCGGCCCGGCCCGGGCTCCGCGACGTCGCACGGCTGGCCGGGGTCTCCCACCAGACCGTGTCCCGAGTGTTCAAGAACCATCCGATGGTCAACCCGAAGACCCGGGACCGGGTGCTGGCCGCCGCGGCGCAGCTGGACTTCCGGCCGAACGCGGCGGCGCGGGCCCTGGCCACCGGGCGGTCCCGCACGCTCGGCGTCGTCAGCTTCGACACGGCGCTGTTCGGTCCGGCGTCGATCATCGCGGCGATCGAGCGGAACGCCCGCGCCGCCGAGTTCTTCACCAGCGTCGCGAGCCTGGAGTCGCCGGGCCACGGCGCGGTCGCGGGGGCGGTGGACCGGTTCCGCGACCAGGGCGTGGACGGCATCATCATGATCCCCGGGCATGTCCCCCCGGACGAGGCGCTGCGGCACCTGCCGGACGATCTGCCGACCGTCCTGCTGGGGCCGCAGGCCCCCGTCGCGACCGTGTCGGCCGACCACTACCTGGCGCCCCGGGAGGCGGTCCGGTACCTGCTGGAGCTCGGGCACCGGACCGTCCACCATCTGCCGGGCCCGGCGAACTGGTGGGAGGCGAACGAGCGCACGCGCGGCTGGCGGGACGGGCTCGCCGAGGCGGGCGCGGACGTCCCCGACTGCGCGCCCGGCGACTGGAGCGCCCGGTCCGGCTACGAGCGCGGCCGGCTCCTGGCCGCCGACCCCGGCGTCACGGCCGTGTTCGCGGCCAACGACCAGATCGCGCTCGGGCTGCTGTGGGCGATCCACGAGAGCGGTCGCAGGGTGCCGGACGACGTCAGCGTCATCGGTTTCGACGACATCCCGGAGGCGGCGTTCCTCACGCCGCCGCTCACGACCGTCCGGCAGGACTTCACCGCCCTCGGCCGGCACTGCGTGGAGCTTCTCATCGCGCAGGTCACCGAGGGCGGTTCGCCGGCGGAAGTTCCGAGTCCGGTCCCGAGCCGGCTCCTGATCCGCCGCAGCACCGGCCCCGCGGCCTAGCCCGCGCGCAGGGCGCGGAGGCGGTGCATGATCTCGCCGTCGGCGAAGTGGTCGTGCAGGGAGCGGTAGATCTCGTAGAGGGAGTCGTAGGCGTCGGCGCGGGCCCTGTCCGGGGTGTACGCGGACGGGACGCGGCGGCCCATCGCGGCGGCGGCGGACGTGATGTCGGGGTAGGCGCCGGCGGCGACGGCGGCGTGGACGGCGGAGCCGAGGGCCGGGCCCTGCGATGAGCCGATCAGCGACAGCGGGCGGCGCAGGACGTCGGCGTAGACCTGCATGAGGAAGCGGTTCTTCATCAGGCCGCCCGCCACGACGAACTCGTCGACGGGGACGCCCGACGCCTCGAACGTCTCCACGATCATGCGGGCGCCGAACGCGGTGGCCTCGATGAGGGCGCGGTAGACGTCCTCGGGCCTGGTGGCGAGCGTCTGGCCGACGATCAGGCCGGACAGGTCGTGGTCGACGAGGACGGAACGGTTGCCGTTGTTCCAGTCGAGCGCGACGAGGCCGTGCCGTCCGACCGGCTGTTCCTCGGCGAGGGCGGTGAGGTGCTCGTGAACGGTCAGCCCGGCCGCGGCCGCCGCCTGGTCGTAGTGGGCGGGGACGCAGTTGTCGACGAACCAGGCGAAGATGTCGCCGACGCCGGACTGGCCCGCCTCGTAGCCCCACAGGCCGGGGACGATGCCGTCCGCGACGACGCCGCACATGCCGGGGACCTCGGCGAGCAGGTCGGACGACATGACGTGGCAGGTGGACGTGCCCATGATCGCGACCATCTGGCCGGGGCGGACGGCGTCGGCCGCGGCGGCGGTCACATGGGCGTCGACGTTGCCGACGGCGACGGCGATGCCTTCGGGGAGGCCCGTCCAGGCGGCGGCCCGCGCGGTCAGGGTCCCGGCGAGGCCGCCGAGGGGGGCCAGGTCGTGGCCGAGCTTGGCGGGGAAGTCCGCGAAGTCCGGGTGGAGGGCGGCCAGGAACTCGTGGGACGGGTACCGGCCGTCCTGGTGGATGCCCTTGTAGCCGGCCGTGCAGATGTTGCGCGACTCCCGGCCGGTCAGTTGCCAGACGATCCAGTCGGCCGCCTCGATCCAGCGTTCGGCCAGGCCGTAGATTTCGGGGTCCTGCTCCAGCAGCTGCAGGGCCTTCGCGAACTCCCACTCCGAGGAGATCTTGCCGCCGTAGCGGCGCAGCCACGGCTCGCCGCGCTCGGCGGCGAGTGCGTTGATCCGGTCGGCCTGCGGCTGTGCCGCGTGGTGTTTCCAGAGTTTCGGCCAGGCGTGCGGCCGTTTGGGGTGCAGGTCGGACAGCGGCGTCCCGGCGGCGTTCGCCGGCAGGACCGTGCACGCGGTGAAGTCCGTGCCGATGCCGATGACCTGGGACGGCGATACGTCCGCGACGGCCAGCGCCTTCGGGACGGCGGACCGCAGAACGTCCAGCCAGTCCCGGGGGGCCTGAAGGGCCCAGTCGGGGTCGAGGCGCACGCCGGCCGGCAGCGCTTCGTCGATCACCCCGTGGTCGTACTCGTGCACGCCGTCGCCGACCTCGGCGCCGTCCCGGACGCGGACGAGCACCGCCCGGCCTGACAACGTGCCGAAGTCGACGCCGACGACGTACCGGTCTTCCGCGCTCATGGGCTCCTCCTTGTCACAGACCTGTCCTTACAGCCCACTCGTCACAGGCCCCCCGCCAAGCGGTGGTACGCCTGGTTCCAGCGGATCTCCTTCGTGAACTGCCGCAGCGTGGTGCCGGCGTCGATGGTGAGCAGCTCCACCCCGGCCATCTCGGCGAGATCGTCCAGCTCCTGCGTGCCGAGCGCGGCCGACAGGACGGTGTGGTGCGGCGCCCCCGCGGTCAGCCACGCCTCGGTGGACGTGCGCAGGTCGGGCAGCGGGCGCCACACCGCGCGGGCGACCGGCAGCATCGGCAGCGGCTCCGGCGGCGCGACGACCTCGATCTCGTTGGCGACCAGGCGGAACCGGTCGCCCATGTCGGCGAGGCCGGCGACGACGGCGGGGCCGGGCTCGGCGTCGAACACCAGCCGGACGGGGTCCTCGCGCCCGCCGATGCTCAGCGGATGGATCTCCAGCGAGGGACGCCCGGCGGCGATGGACGGGCAGACCTCCAGCATGTGCGCGCCGAGGATCAGCTCGTTGCCGGGTTCGAGGTGGTAGGTGTAGTCCTCCATGAACGACGTGCCGCCGGTGAGGCCGGCGGCCGCGGCCTTCAGCGTGCGCAGCAGCGTCGCGGTCTTCCAGTCGCCCTCGCCGCCGAAGCCGTAGCCGTCGGCCATGAGCCGCTGGACGGCGAGGCCGGGAAGCTGCCGGAGCCCGCCGAGGTCCTCGAAGTTCGTCGTGAACGCCTTGAAGCCGCCGTCGTCGAGGAACGTGCGCAGTCCGAGCTCGATCCGCGCGCCGTAGCGGAGGGAGTCGTGGCGTTCGCCGCCGGGGCGCAGCTCCGGGACGATGTCGTAGAGGTCGTCGTACTCCTTGACCAGTTCGGTGATGTCGCCGTCCGGGACGGCGTCCACGACGTCGGCCAGGTCGTTCACGCCGTAGGTGTTGACGGAGACGCCGAACCGGAGCTGGGCCTCGACCTTGTCGCCCTCGGTGACGGCGACGTCCCGCATGTTGTCGCCGAACCGGGCCAGCTTCAGCCGCCGCAGTTCGTGGAGGCCGGCCGCCGCCCGCGCCCACCCGGAGACGCGCACCGCGACCGACGGGTCGGTGACGTGCCCGGCGACGGTCTTGCGGGAGACGCCGAGCCGCGACTGGACGTATCCGAACTCGCGGTCGCCGTGGGCGGCCTGGTTCAGGTTCATGAAGTCCATGTCGATGGAATGCCAGGGCAGCTCGACGTTCGCCTGGGTGTGCAGGTGGAGCAGCGGCTTGGTCAGCACGTCGAGCCCGGCGATCCACATCTTCGCCGGGGAGAAGGTGTGCATCCACGCGATCAGGCCGACGCAGGAGTCGTCGGCGCCGGCGTCCAGGCACGTCCGGCGGATGGCGTCCGCGCCGGTGAGGACGGGCAGCCACTTCACGGTGACCGGCAGCGCCTCCCCGAGCCGCGCGGCGATCGCCGCGGACTGCTCGGCGACCTGCCGGAGGGTGTCCTCGCCGTACAGGCCCTGGCTGCCGGTGAGGAACCAGATCTCGCGGTTCGGAAAGCTCATGGTCGGCCCCTCTGCCCGTAGACGTTCTGGTAGCGGTCGTACAGCCGGTCGATGTCGCCGGCGGCCATCGGGAGCGGTTCGCCGAGCTGGCGAGCCAGGTGGACGGTCCGGGCGACGTCCTCGCACATCACCGCCGCCTTGACCGCGGCGCGGGCGTCGGCGCCGATCGTGAAGACGCCGTGGTTGCGCATCAGCACGGCGGGGCTGCGGCGGCCGGCGAGGGTCTCGACGATGCCGCGGCCGATGTCGTCGCCGCCGATGAGCGCGAACGGGCCGACGGGGATCTCCCCGCCGAACTCGTCGGCCATCGCGGTCAGCACGCACGGGATCGGCTCGTCCCGCGCCGCCCACGCGGTCGCGTAGGTCGAGTGGGTGTGCACGACTCCGCCGACGTCCGGGCGGTGCCGGTACACGTAGGCGTGCGCGTACACGTCGCTGGACGGCTTGAGCGGCGACTCGCCGATCGGCTCGCCCTCCAGGTCGCACAGCACCATCGCTTCGGGGGTGAGCTGCTCGTACGGGACGCCGCTCGGCTTGATCAGGAAGGTGTCGGCGTCGACCCGCGCCGACACGTTCCCGGCCGTCCACACGACCAGCCCGCCTTCGGCGAGGAGCTGGTGCAGGACGGCCAGCTCCGTGCGGAGCGCGGCGGTCCCGCCGGCTGGCTCTGGCATCTCGGCTCCGTTCTGTTAGCGCTAACATCATAGGGCGTGACGAAGGTCTGGGCTCGCGGGACGGACGGCGGGGTTAGGTACGGCGGCGGACCCCGGTGCTCTCACGGACGACGAGTTCGGGTTCGACGACCCGGCGCGACCCGGACTCCAGGGACCCCCCGATCCGGTCGAGCAGCAGGTCGAAGGCCCGCCGCCCCACCTCGGCGAAGTTCTGCCGGACGGTGGTGAGCGGCGGCGGGAAGTAGGCGGCCTCCGGCACGTCGTCGAAGCCGACGACGCTGACGTCGCCGGGCACGTCCCGCCCGGCCTCGCGCAGGGCGCGCAGCAGGCCGAGCGCCATCGCGTCGTTGGCGACGAAGACGGCGGTGACACCGGGGTCGGCGGCGATCCGCCGGCCGTACTCGTAGCCGGACCGGGCGCTCCAGTCACCTGCGGGCGGCGGCGGGGCGTCGCGTCCGGCCGCCTCCAGCGCGCCCCGCCAGCCGTCGACCCGCCCGCTCGCGTCCACCCAGTCGGCCGGGCCGGCCAGGTGCATGACGGTCTCGTGGCCGAGGCTGAGCAGGTGCCGGACGGCGCGCTCGGCACCGGCCCGGTGGTCGACGGCGACGACGGGGAACGGCACGTCCGCGCCCGCGCCGACCGCGACGAGCGGGGTGCCGGCCGGCAGTTCCTTCAGCCCGTCCGCCGCCGACTCGTGCGGCGCGACGACCATGATCCCGTCCACCGACTGGGCGCGCAGCCGCTCCACGCCCTCGCCGATCGAGCGGCGGTTCAGGGAGCTCAGGCTGACGATGCTGACGTTGTAGTCGTGCTCGCGGGCGACCTGCTCGATGCTGAACAGCGTCGACGCCGGGCCGTACAGCGTGGTGTCGAAGCTGACCACGCCGAGGACCCCGGACCTGCCGGTGGCCAGCACCCGCGCCGCCGAGTTCGGCCGGTAGTCCAGGGCCCGCACCGCCGCCATCACCCGGGCGCGGGTCTGCGGCCGCACCTTCTCGGGCGAGTTCAGCACGCGCGACACGGTCATCGCCGAGACGCCGGCCATCGCGGCCACGTCCTCCATCACCGCCAGCCGCCGGCCGTCGGGCGCCTCCGGTGATTCGGCGGCCACATCGCCTCCCCCAGCCTTTGAACCGCTACACGACCGAATGTTTGCGCTAACTAACCCGGATGTCAACACCGCCGCGCATCGGCCGCCGGCGGTTTCAGGCCCCCGGCCACTCGGCGGAGGGGGCGGGGGCGCCGCGCCCGGTCCGCGATCCCGCGTAGGCGAGGCGCCGCAGCCGCATGAACGGCCCGATCGGGCGCAGCCCCGGCAGCGCGTTCAGGACGGGGTCGAACGCGACGGTGGCCGGATCGTCATCGCGCCGCGGCGTGTGGACGACGAGGACCGCCACCGGCGTCCACCGTCCGAGCGGCGCCGCCGTGGCCAGCGTGAACGTCAGCGGCTCGGCCGCCACGGCCGCGTCCAGGCGGCCGACGTCCGCGGGCAGCCGGCGGCACCCGGCGGGGAACAGGCCGAGGACGCGCGTCCGGCCGCCGACGTCGTAGGGAAGAAGCGTCGTGTACGGGCCGGGCAGAAACGCGCGGCGGGGCCGGAGCACGTGCCGCGCCACGGGCAGCATCCCGGTGCTCGCGAACAGCAGGTCCACCGCCAGGGCGCCGTGGCGGACGCGCAGCGCGACGCCGACGATGTCGGGAAGGCCGCCCGGAAGCCCGGTGCTCTTGGACAGCCGCGCGATGACCTCGTGCTCGCCCGGCTCGCTCAGCGGCCCGGCGCCGGCGGGCGCCCCGGCCGGGACGCGCAGGGTCGCCGTGTACGAGCGGCCCACCCGGTGCAGGGACCGCCCACCGCGCAGCCGCGACACCTCCTCGGCTCCCTTGGCGGCCGTCGCGGTCGTGGCCGCGGCCACGCGATGGCGTCCCCGGCCGGTCCTTGCGGTCTGCATCGGCTTTCCCCGTTCCCCAGTCCGGTGCCGCCAGGTGCGGGTGAGCGGCGTAGGACGCGGCGTCCTTACCCCAGGTCACCGGCGTTACTCGGGCGCGCCGGAAGGGCGTCCGCCGAATCCGGTTCGGACCCCGACGGCCGGCCGCTTCCGACCACCAGTAGCCTTCGCCTCACCTACGAGCGGAGGAGAGCTTCCATGGGCGAGTTGAGTGCGCTGGAGACCACGCGGGCCGCCGACCAGATCATCCACGACATCGGAGCGAAGTGGATGCTCGACAAGGCGACGTGGGCGCACGGGAAGAAGCACGGGTTCGACAACCCCTTCGCGCACTACTTCGCCGGGCGGTGCGGTGTGCTGGGGGACGTCGAGGCCGACGTCGTGATCGCCGCGCTGGGCTGGTTCGCGCCGGAGCTCGTCCGGCCCATGTGGGACGAGGGCGTCGCGGTCGCCGGGGCGCGCGAGGCCGCGCGGCGGTACGCGCTCGCGTGCGCGGACTGGGGCCGCGAGCACGTCCCGGACGACCCGCGCCTCTGCGAGCTGGCCGAACAGGTGGTGCGGGCGGCCGAAGGGTCGGGGCTGCCGCTGTTCAGCGGGTGGCGGGCCGAACCCCTCCCCGAGGGCGGGCCCGCCCGCCTGACGCACGTGCTCCACCTTTTGCGGGAATGGCGCGGCGGGCTGCACCTGGTCGCGACGACCGCCGTCGGGCTCGACCCCCTTGAGGCCGTCCTCGCCGCGAACCCGCCCGAACGGGCCCGGTTCCTCGGCTGGCAGGGCGACCTCCCGAACTGCGACGCCCACAAGCCCCGGCGCGCGGAGGCCGAGGAGATCACCGACAGGCTGTCCGCCACCGTGTACGAGCGGGCCCTGTCGCCGTCCGAACGCGCCGAGTTCGCGGACCTGGTCGGCAGGGCGGGGACGGCCGTCCTCGGCTGAGCCGTTCTCCGAGGCCGGAGCGCCGGCTTGTCAGAGGGGAACAAGGGCGGCATAGAGATTATGCAAATGAACGACTGTCGCAAGAAGAACGACAGGTTCATCGTTGCCCCGTAACCGATCACGTACGAAGGGAGCACGTGATGGGGCGGCATCCCCTCCTGCCCGTCCGCGTCCCGTCGCGGCGGCTCGGCGCGTTCGCGGTGCTGGCCGCGTCCGCGCTGGCCGTCGGCGCGGCGGCGGCCATGCCGGTGGGCGCGCGGGAAACCGGCCGGTCCGAGACGCCCGTCGCGTCCGGCTCGCCCGTCACCGAGGTCAGCGAGTCGGTGGTGCGGGTCAAGGTACCGCTGCCGGAGTCGGCCGGGCCGCACCCCAGGGCGTGCGACTGGCTGTCCTACCTGCGGTTCCGGCACAAGGACGGGCCGGCGGACTCCGCGAAGGCCGATCGGATCCTGATCGCGCAGCCCGGCATCCTGGAGGGCGCGGGCGCGTTCGACAGCGTCGCGCGGAACACGGTCGCCGCCGCGGCCCGGAGCGGGAGGCACATCGAGTTCTGGGCGCTCGACCGGCGTTCCAACTGCCTGGAGGACCGCACCGGCGTCCGGGCCGGGTTGGAGGCGGAGGACGTCCACCTCGCGGTCGACTACTACTACCGGCAGAAGGAGGTGGACGGGAGGAGGTTCGCCGGTTACCAGACCAACGACCAGGTGAAATGGCTGCAGAACGTCGGGCTGGAGCAGACCGTCCGCGACCAGTACGACCTGATGGTCAGGGAGCTCCCGGACCAGAGGACGCGCAAGCGGAAGACGCTCTGCGGCGGACATTCACTCGGCGGCGTCCTGACGGCCTACTTCGCCGAATGGGACTTCGACGGAAACCCCTCCACCACGGACGACGCCGGGTACAACCAGTGCTCCGGCTACTTCGCGCTGGACACCCGGATCGAGAAGGGGCTGCCCGGAATGGGCGGCGAGGTCCCGGCCGACTGGATTCCGCTCATCGAGTTCGGCGCGGGCGCCGTGCGGGCCGGGCTGGAGACGGGGATCATCCCGCGGGCCCTGTCGGCCCCGGCCGTGGTCAACACCGAGACGATGAACCTGCTGGCGATCGCGGGCCTGGCGGCCAACCTCGATCCGGGCGGCGAGTCCGACCTGCCGGCCTACATCCCGTCCGGATTCAACCAGGACATGACGTACCGGCTCCTGTTCTCCAAGGACTACCCGACGTTCCTCAAGGGCTCGCCGAAGATCCAGGACTTCAGGTTCACCAACGCGGCGGCGCTCGGCGGGCTGCTGGACGACCACTCCCAGCCGCTCGCCTTCATACAGGCCAGCGTCGGCTTCTGGGACGGCGGCAGGATCGTCGACAAGGAGTTCCCGGCACCGAACAACCTGGAGGAGCTCGGGCTCGGCGGCCTTACGCGGCTCCTGGGCAAGGAGAAGAAGGCGATCCCGGACGAGCCGAACGGCCCGCTCTACACGTGGCGGAACTACGACCGTGTCGGCGCCCCCGACGACCCCGTCCACGAGTCCAGGGACGGCACCCCGTTCACGTCCGCGGGCAAGGAGGTCACCGACCTCGCCGAGCTGGCCCGCAGCCTGTCGGAGCACCCGCTCGACTTCACCGAGCACTACTTCCCCACGAGGATGGTCACCGACATCGCGCTGGCGAGTTCACCCGGCATCGCGGACGACGCCGTCCACGAGGGCGGCATCACCGCCAACCCCACCATCAACCTGGAGGCCGGTGACGGGCTCGGGTTCAGCGACCCGCAGCCCGGCGACATCATCGCGCCCGGGTACCAGCACCTCGACGTGCTGACCGCGTCCGCCGTGCAGAACAACGGCGAACCCGAGCCGATCTCGACGAACCTGGCCGCCTTCGCCGCCGGCTGACCCCGCGGTCCGCGCCCGGCCGGAGAACTCGTCCGAAGGCGGTGTTTCACGGGTCGGGCGCCGGGTAGGTGGACGCCGCGCACAGGTGAGAGGGGCGGTGTGACGTGGGCGTTCGCAGATGGATCGGGTCATGGCCCGTCTACCGCCAGTTCACCGGCGACGATCCGCTGGGCCGTGGGGCGGCCGCCAAGAGCGCGGGCACCGAACGGCTCGAAGCGAGGGTGAGCACCGCCGACAAGGTCGTGAAGTCCGTCTGCCCGTACTGCGCGGTCGGCTGCGGGCAGGACGTGTACGTCCAGGACGGCAAGGTCACCCAGATCGAGGGCGACCCGGATTCACCGGTCAGCCGGGGGCGGCTGTGCCCGAAGGGCGCGGCGAGCCTCCAGCTGACCACCGGGTCGGCCCGCGAACACCAGATCCTCTACCGGCGTCCGCACGGCACCGGCTGGGAGCGGCTCGATCTCGCCACGGCGATGGACATGATCGCCGACCGGGTGATCGAGGCGCGCCGGCACGGCTGGCAGTGGGAGAGCGACGACGGGCTGCGGGTGCGGCGGACGCTGGGCTTCGCGAGCCTCGGCGGCGCGACGCTCGACAACGAGGAGAACTACCTGATCAAGAAGCTGTTCACCGCGCTCGGCGCGGTACAGATCGAGAATCAGGCGCGCGTTTGACACTCCTCCACGGTTCCCAGTCTGGGAACCTCGTTCGGACGCGGCGGCGCGACCACCTTCCAGCAGGATCTGCAGAACGCGGACTGCATCGTCATCCAGGGCTCGAACATGGCCGAGTGCCATCCGGTCGGGTTCCAGTGGGTGATGGAGGCGAAGGCGCGCGGGGCGAAGCTGATCCACGTGGACCCGCGGTTCACGCGGACGAGCGCGCTCGCGGACGCCCACGTCCCGCTGCGCGCGGGCAGCGACATCGCGTTCCTCGGCGGGATCGTCAACTACGTCCTGCAGAACGAGAAGTACTTCCGCGACTACGTCGTGTCCTACACCAACGCCCCGGTCATCCTGACGGAGGAGTTCCGCGACACCGAGGACCTGGACGGCGTGTTCTCCGGCCTGGATCCGGAGGGGCGCAGCTACGACCACACGACGTGGCAGTACGAGGGCATGGAGGTCCAGTCGGCCGCCGGGCAGCGCGACATGCAGTACGAGGCCCGCCTGCGGTCCGTGTCCGAGGCGGGGCGCGGTGAGGCGCACGGGTCGGGCGGCGCGTCGATCGGCGTGGGCCACCCGGAGCGCGACCCGACGCTGGAGAACCCGAGGTGCGTGTTCCAGGTGCTCAAGCGGCACTACGAGCGGTACACGCCGGAGATGGTCGAACGGATCTGCGGCGTCCCGCGGGAGCAGTTCCTCAAGGTGTGCGAGATGGTCACCGACAACTCCGGCCGTGACCGGACGACCGCGTTCGCGTACGCGGTCGGGTGGACGCAGCACACGGTCGGCGTCCAATACATCCGGACGGCGGCGATCCTGCAGGCCCTGCTCGGCAACATCGGGCGTCCGGGCGGCGGCATCCTGGCGCTGCGCGGGCACGCGTCCATCCAGGGCTCGACGGACATCCCGACGCTGTTCAACCTGCTGCCCGGATACATCCCGATGCCGCACGCGCACACCAACCTGGATCTGGAATCGTTCGTCCAGGGCGAGTCGGCGCGCAAGGGCTTCTGGGGCAACATGCGCGCCTACATGGTCAGCCTGCTGAAGTCGTACTGGGGCGACGCGGCGACGGAGGACAACGAGTTCTGCTTCGACTATCTTCCGCGCCTGACCGGGTCGCACAGCACGTACGAGACGGCGATGGCGCAGATCGACGGGGTGTGCAAGGGCTACTTCCTGATGGGCGAGAACCCGGCCGTCGGGTCGGCGAACGCCAAGATCCAGCGGCTCGGGATGGCGAACCTCGACTGGCTCGTCGTCCGCGACTTCTCGCAGATCGAGTCCGCGACCTGGTGGAAGGACGGCCCGGAGATCGAGACGGGCGAGATGCGCACCGAGGACATCGGCACCGAGGTGTTCTTCCTGCCCGCCGCGACGCACACCGAGAAGGACGGCAGCTTCACCAACACGCAGCGGATGCTGCAGTGGCATCACCAGGCGGTGGAGCCCACCGGGGACGCGCGCAGCGACCTGTGGTTCATGTACCACCTGGGCCGGATCATCCGGGAGAAGCTCGCCGGCTCGTCCGACGAGATGGACCGCCCGGTCCTGGACCTGACGTGGGACTACCCGACGAAGGGCGACCTGGAGGAGCCGGACGCCGAGGCGGTCCTCGCGGAGATCAACGGCTACGACGGCGACGGGAACCCGCTGTCGTCCTACACGCAGCTCAAGGACGACGGGTCCACATCGTGCGGCTGCTGGATCTACTGCGGCTGCTACGCGGAGGGCGTCAACCAGCCCGCGCGCCGCAAGCCGGGCCGGGACCAGCACTGGGTCGCACCCGAGTGGGGGTGGGCGTGGCCGTCGAACCGCCGCATCATCTACAACCGGGCGTCCGCCGATCCGGAGGGCAGACCCTGGAGCGACCGCAAGGCGCTCGTGTGGTGGGACGCCGAGGAGGGCAAGTGGACGGGCCATGACGTGCCCGACTTCATCGCCGACCGCGCACCGGACTACAAGCCGCCGGATGACGCGACCGGCCCGGACGCGCTCGCCGGCACCGACCCGTTCATCATGCAGGCGGACGGCAAGGCGTGGCTGTACGTCCCGGCCGGGCTGATGGACGGCCCGCTCCCGACGCACTACGAGCCGCAGGAGTCGCCGTTCACGAACGCGCTGTACAAGCAGCAGCGCAACCCCGTCCGGCATCTGCTGCCGCCGCATCCCGACAACCGGTACGGGCCGAGCGGCGACGCGCCGGGCGCGGACGTGTACCCGTTCGTGGCGACCACCTACCGGCTCACCGAGCATCACACGGCGGGCGGGATGTCGCGGTGGCAGCCGTATCTGGCCGAGCTGCAGCCGGAGTTCTTCTGCGAGATCTCGCCGGAGCTGGCGGCGAAGCGGAGCCTGGAGCACGGCGGCTGGGCGACGATCGTCAGCCCGCGCGCCGTGGTCGAGGCGCGGGTCATGGTGACCGAGCGGATGCAGCCCCTCTCCGTGGACGGCCGGACGCTGCACCAGGTGGGCCTGCCCTACCACTGGGGCCCGAACGGCTACACCAAGGGGGACGCGGCGAACGAGCTGCTGCATCTCGTCCTCGACCCGAACACGCACATCCAGGAGGCGAAGGCCCTGTCGTGCGACATCCGGCCGGGCCGCCGCCCGCGCGGCCCCGCGGCGGCGGCGCTGGTCCGCGAGTACCGGGACCGGGCCGGCATCACCGACGAGACCGGAACCGAGGTCTAGCGGACGATCAGCGGGCGGCCCGCGGCGGGGATCAGTTCGCCGATGACGGGCGCGCCGGGGATCTCGCCGGCGATGAGGAGTCCGCCGGACGTCTGGGCGTCGGCGAGGAGCAGCCGCTCCTCCTCGCCCGCCTTGCCGAAGTCGGTGTGCGGGGCGACCCAGTCGAGGTTGCGGCGGGTGCCGCCGCTGACATATCCGGCGTGGGCGGATTCGCGGGCGCCGTCCAGATAGGGGACGGCGGCGGCGTCGACCACGGCGGTGACGCCGGACGCGCGGGCCATCTTGTAGAGGTGGCCGAGGAGCCCGAAGCCGGTCACGTCGGTGGCGCAGACGGCCCCGGCGTCCAGCGCGGCGGCGGACGCGGCCGCGTTCAGCTCGACCATGGCGGCGACGGCGTGTTCGAAGACCTCGCCGGTCGCCTTGTGCCGGTTGTTCAGGATTCCGATGCCGAGGGGCTTGGTGAGCGTGAGGGGCACGCCGGGTTTGCCGGTGTCGTTGCGGAGGAGTCGGGCCGGGTCGGCGACTCCGGTGACGGCCATGCCGTACTTGGGTTCCGGGTCGTCGACGCTATGGCCGCCGCCGACGTGGCAGCCCGCCCGGGACGCGACGTGCAGGCCGCCGCGCAGCACCTCCCGGGCCGACTCGAACGGCAGGACGTCGCGGGGCCAGGCGAGCAGGTTCACCGCGACGAGGGGGCGGCCGCCGACCGCGTAGACGTCCGACAGCGCGTTCGCGGCGGCGATCCGGCCCCAGTCGTACGGGTCGTCGACGACGGGGGTGAAGAAGTCGGCGGTGGCGACGGCGGCCAGGCCGTCCGGGGAGCCGGGGAGCCGCACGACCGCCGCGTCGTCGCCGGTTTCGAGGCCGACGAGCAGCTCTCCGGCCGGGGACTCGGGGGCCGCGTGCAGGCCGGCGACGACGGCTTCCAGCTCGCCGGGCGGGATCTTGCAGGCGCAGCCTCCGCCGTGCGCGTACCCGGTGAGCCTCTTCGCCGGTTCGGGCCGGTTCGTCTCGGCCTGCGTCATGTCGTCCTCTCGGTGCAGCGCCGCCGGAGGTCGTCGACCCGGACGGTGTAGCCCCGCTCGTCCAGATGCTCCAGCAGCGGGACGGCGACGCGGCGGGTGGTGCCGAGCGCGCGGCGCGCCTCGCTCAGCGTGAACGTGCCGCCGAGTTCCGCGAGCAGCGCGGCGGCGCGGGCGTCGTCGCCGGGCAGCAGGACGATCCCGTCGCCGAGTCTGAGGAGCGCGCCGGCCGCCGCGGCGGCCGCGAGCATCTTCGGGGTGAGGCCGAGTTCGGCGAGGCGGTTCGCCTCGGGTGCCCGGAACGGCGTCTCGGCCAGCTCGCGGCGGACGGCGTCGACCGCCTCCCGGACGGCCGGGGGCAGCTCGGGCGCGGTCGTCCGGCCGTAGATCCGGCCGTCGCGCCGCCGCAGCCCGGCCGCGAGCGCGTCCAGGAGCGCGCGGTCCGGCAGGCCGAGGGCCCGGCGGGCGGCGTCGGCGGGCAGCCCGGGATCGGCCGGGCTGGCGGCGGCGTGCTCTTCGACGGCCGCCACGAGCCGTTCGCGCAGCCGCTCCCAGTGGGCGGGGTCGGCGAGCCAGTCACCGGCGACGGGTTCGCGCGGGACGGGGACGCCCATCGCGACGAGGTCCGCCCGCGTGATCAGGCGGCGCCGGCGCAGTTCGGCGGCGCCGTCGGGGCGTCCGGTCAGCGGGGCCAGCTCCCGTGCCCGGGCCGCCGCCGCTCCTCGCCTGGCGAACGGCTCGGGGCGGACGTCGAGCACGGTCACCCCGGCCGGGACGCGGTGCCGCCCGGGGTCGCGCAGCAGCGCGATGTCGCCGACCCGCAACGGCAGCGGCCGCCGCAGCGAGATCCGCGCGGTGTCGTCGCCGAGCGGGCGGACGTGCACCGGCACCGCCGCCGAACCCACATGCAGGATCAGCTCGCGCGGCAGGTCGCGTGCCGGGTCGCCGCGCAGCCTCACGTCGATGACGTCGGCGGTGAGCCAGCGTCCCGGCGTCAGCAGGGCGTCGCCCCGGGCGATCTCCTCCGGAGCGCCGTGCAGGTTGACGGCGACGCGGGCGACGGCGCCCACGGTCCGCCGGTCCTCCTTGAGGCTTTGCAGTCCGCGCACGCGGGCGAGCCCGCCGCCGGCCGCGAGCCGGTCGCCGACGCGGATCGTCCCGGCACCGAGGGTTCCGGTCACGACGGTGCCCCGGCCCCTGATGGTGAAGACCCGGTCGACCCAGAGCCGGACATCGGCGCCGTCGTCGGGGGGCGGCGGCGGCCCGGCGAGCCGCTCCAGCGCGGCGCGCAGCTCCTCCACGCCCTCGCCCGTCGCGCCGCTGACCATGACCGGTTCGACCTTGCCGAGCGAGGTGGCCGCGATGCGGGCGAGCGCGTCGTCGCGCACGCGGTTCGCCGCCGCCTCGTCGGTGAGGTCGCGGCGGGTCACGGCGAGGAGGCCGTGCCGGACGCCGAGCGCGTCCAGGACCGCCAGGTGCTCCTGCGACTGCCGCTGCCAGCCCTGGTCCGCGGCGACCACGACCATGACGGCCGGGACGGGTCCCACCCCCGCCAGCATCGTCGCGACGAGGCGTTCATGCCCGGGGACGTCCACGAACGCGAGCCGCCCGCCGCCGGGCAGAGTCGTCCAGGCGAAGCCCAGGTCGATGGTCAGACCGCGCCGCCGCTCCTCCTCCAGCCGGTCGGGCTCCATCCCGGTGAGCGCGCGGACGAGCGTGGACTTGCCGTGATCCACGTGACCGGCGGTCGCGACGACGTGCATCATGACGCCGCCGCCCGGACGGCCTCGGCGATCTCGCCGTCCTGATCGGGCGGCACCGAGCGCAGGTCGAGCAGGCAGCGACGGTCCTCGACCCGTCCCATCACCGCCGGCGTTCCCCGCCGCAGCGGCGCCGCGCACCCTCCGGGCACCGACACGGCCGCGCTCGGCAGGACGACGCCCGGCGCGCCGCCGCCCCCGACCGCGGCCTCGCTCTCGACGGCCACCGCGTCCACCCCCTCGTCCCGCAATCGCGCGGCGAGCCGCCCGGCCCGCTCCCACAGCGCCGCCTCGTCCGCGTGCAGGGCCTCGTCCGTCGGGGTGCGGGGGCCGCGGACGGTGGCCTCCAGCGCGGCGAGCGTCATCTTGTCGACCCGCAGCGCCCGTGCCAGCGGATGGCGGGCCAGCCGCCGCACCAGGTCGTCGTGTCCGAGGACGAGCCCGCACTGCGGCCCGCCGAGCAGCTTGTCGCCGCTGGCCGTGACCAGGTGGGCGCCCGCCTTCAGCATGGACGCCGCGTCGGGCTCGTCCGGCAGGAGAGGCTCGTGCGCGAGAAGCCCGGACCCGATGTCGGCGACGACCGGGACGCCGAGCCCGGCCAGTTCGGCGACGTCCGCGCCGCGTGTGAAGCCCGTCATGCGGAAGTTCGACGGATGCACCTTGAGGATGAAGCCCGTCTCCTCGCCGACCGCCGCCGCGTAGTCGTCCGGTGTCGTCCGGTTTGTCGTCCCGACCTCCCGCAGCCGCGCGCCCGTGGCCGCGAGGAGTTCGGGGATCCGGAACCCGTCCCCGATCTCCACCATCTCGCCGCGGCTGAGCACGATCTCGCCGTCCCCCGCGAGCGCGGTCGCGGCGAGCACGAGCGCCGCCGCGCCGTTGTTGACGACGTGCGCCGCCTCCGCCTGCGGCACCCGTTCCAGCAGTGCCGCCAGCGCGGACCGGCCCCGCCGGGCACGCCGGCCGGTCTCCAGGTCGAGTTCGACGTCGGTGGCGCCCGACGCCACGGCGACCGCCTCCCGAGCGGCGTCCGACAGCGGCGCCCGCCCCAGGTTGGTGTGCAGCAGCACACCGGTCGCGTTGATCACGGGACGCAGCCCGGACGCGGTCACCGGAAGCGACTCCACCGCCGCGTCGGCCACCGCGCCGGGCGGGATCTCGCCCGCCCTGGCCCGCCGCTGCGCCGCGACGACGGCCGCCTTCACCACCCCGCGGCCGAGCCGTTCGACCGCCTCGGCGAGACGCGGTTCGCCGAGCAGCACGTCCGTCCGCGCGATCCGCCGCCGCCCGTCCCCGGCGGGCACTGTTCCATGATCCATCGCGCGACCTCCGCTGCGGCGGTACCCGCGGTCGCGGCATGCGAAACGGCCCGCTCTGGACGGCCCGGCGCGGGATATGTTATGCATGAGTCATGCATGAAAGACTGGCAAACCTGCTGGGGGCCGCATCGCTCGCGGTGACCGACCTCGTCCTGGCCGCGGCCACCGCGTCCGGGCGGGTGAGCGCGAGCGGGGCGGCGGCGCTGATCGTCCTGTCGGACGCGCCGGACCTGGGCGTCACCGAGCTGGGGCGGCGCGTCGGGCTGACCCAGTCCGCCGCCGCGCGGATGGTGGACGGCCTGCAGGCGGCCGGCCTCGCCGAGCGCCGCCGCCGGGAGGGACGCGCCGTCCTCGTGCGGCTGACACCGGCGGGCGAGGAGGCGGTGCGGGAGATGCTGGCCGCGCGCGGCGCACCGCTGGCCGAGGTGCTGACCGTCCTGGACGAGGACGAGCGCGAGACGCTCACCGCCCTCCTGGCCAAGCTCCTGGCCCGCCTGTACGAGGAGATCGGCGACGCCGATCTCATGTGCCGGCTGTGCGACCGCCGGTGCTGCACCACCGGGGCGGTGTGCCCGATCGGCCAGGCCGAGCGTGACGCGGGAGCCGCATGACGGGTGTCTCGCTCGCACTGGCGTCGGCGCTCTTCTACGGCGTCGCCGACGTCTGGGGCGGCCTGCTGTCGCGGCGGGCGGATTTCCGGGCCGTCGCGCTCCTCGGGCAGGCAGGCGGGCTCGTGTGCGCGGTGTTCGCCGCGCTGTTCGTCGCCGCGACCGGGCTGCACGCGGCAGATCTCGGGTGGGGCGCCATGTCGGGTGTCGGGACGGGCCTGGCGATGGTCTTCCTCTACCGGGGCATCGGCCAGGGGGACGTGAGCGTGGTCGTCCCGGTCAGCGCGGTCGGCGGGGTGGCGTTGCCGGTGGCCGCCGGAGTCGTGTTCCTCGGCGACCGTCCCTCGGCGGCCGCGTGGGCCGGGATCGCCGTGGTGCTGCCCGCGCTGTGGCTGGTCTCCCGGTCGCGTTCGGACGAGCACGGCAGGGTGCGCGCGGCGATCCTTAACGGGCTCCTCGCCGGCTGCGGGATAGGGATCCAGTACCTGGCCCTCGCCCAGGCCGGAGACGAGGCGGGACTCTGGCCCGTGGCGGCGGGCAGGGTGGCGGCCGTCCTCACCATCGCGCCGTTGATGTGGTCGGCGGAGCGCCGCCTCCCGTCCGGGACGATCTGGTGGTGGTCGGCGCTGAACGGAGGCCTCGCGGCCGCCGCGCTGGTGTTCTACCTGCTGGCCACCCGGGAGCAGTTGGTCGTCATCGCGGTCGTGCTGTCGTCCCTGTATCCGGTGGTGCCGGTGCTGCTCGGCGTCACCGCGCTGCGCGAGCGGCTGTCGGCCGCGCAGTCGTCGGGGCTGGCGGGCGCCGGGGTCGCGGTCGTGCTGCTCAGCCTGGCGCCGTAGCCGGTGCGGGGGTGCCGGGCGGTTTTATCACCCGACTGAGTGTCGTGAGGGGCCGGATGTGCCTAGCCTGGCGGCCCGGGTGTGCACTCTGGAGGTGACGCTTTGACCGAGCTGCATGTGAAACCCTCCGGCGGCATGTTATCGGCCCAGCCGTGGAGGGACGTCCCCCGGGAAGAGGCGCAGTGGATGCGGCCGCACCTTCCGGCTCTGGTCGACTCCATGGTCGAAGGGGTGCTGCAGCACGTTCCCGAGTACGGGCGGCGGGACGATCCCGTCTACATCGAGGTCCTGCGGCTCGCGGCGGAGCAGGGCATGGGGCACTTCGTCCGGATGATCGCCGACCCGGACGCGTCCTGGCAGGAGGTGCACCAGGTCTTCTTCGACATCGGATACGGGGAGGCCGTCGAGGGGCGCTCGCTGGAGCATCTGCAGAACGCGCTGCGGATCGCGTCCCGGACGGCCTGGCGGTACCTGTCGCGGGAGGCCGAGCGGCTCAAGAAGCCGCGCGAGCTGGCGATCTCGCTGACCGAGGTGAACTTCGCGTACCTGGACCAGCTGGCCTCCGCCGCCGCGCAGGGCTACGCGCGGGCGCGGGAGAAGGCGGCGGGCGAGCGGGAGCAGCGGCGCGGCCGGCTGCTGAGCCTGCTGCTGTCCGACCCGCCCGCGCCGAAGGAGATCGTCGCCGAGCAGGCGAACCTGGCCGGATGGGCACTGCCGGAGCGGCTGGCGGTGATCGTGCTGAGCCCGCGTCCCGGCAGCGGCGGGGAGGGCCCGGCGGGGCTGCCGCCGGGGCTGCTGAGCGGCCTGGACCGGGGGCGGCCGTGCCTGGTGATGCCGGACCCGGACCGCCCGGGCGGGCCCGACCGGCTCACCGCCACCCTCGGCGGGTGGACGGGCGCGGTCGGACCGTCGGTGCCCGCGGACAAGGCGGGCGTCTCCCTGCACTGGGCGCACCGGACCCTCGACCTGATGGCCGCCGGGCGGCTCGGACGGGCACCGGCCGCGGATCCCGGCGCGAACGGGAAGGCGCGGCGGCCCGGCCTCCTCGTCCACGCGGACCGGCACGTGCCGGACCTGCTGCTGCAGGAGGGCTGGACGCTCGCCGAGGCGGCGGCGCGGCGCAGGCTCGCGCCGCTCACCGCGCTCGGCCCGCACCGCGGCGGACGGCTGGCGGCCACGATGCTGGAGTGCCTCAGGCACGGCTTCAACGCGACCGACGCCGCCGAGGCGCTGCGCGTGCACCCGCAGACGGTCCGGTACCGGCTCGCGCAGCTCCACGAGATCTTCGACTACGACATCGAGGACCCCGCGCTGCGGCTGGAGCTGATGCTGCTGCTCCCCGTCTGGCTCCGCGAGGCCGGCGAGGAGCGGACGTAGTTCATCCGCCCTGGCGGGACGTTCATTCGCTCCTGATGGGAACCTCCGTCGCCGGCAGGGTCTCGTCGAGGTAGGCGAGGCGGCAGGCGGACCGCGCGATCTTCCCGCTGCTGGTGCGGAGGAGCCCGCCGGGCTCGATCAGCACGAAGTCGTGGACGCGCAGGTCGTGCTGCTGCTTCACCGCCGTCCGCACCGCCTGCGCCACCTCGCCCGGGTCGAGCAGCGCGATCGGCACCCGCCGGTTCCGCTCGGCGATCACGACGAGGCCCTCGGTCTCGCCGGTGTCGACGGACACGGCGCAGGTGTACTCGCTGCGGATCGCCTTGTGCGCGCCCGAGACCGTGAACTCGATGTCCTGCGGGTAGTGGTTGCGGCCGTCGACGATGACCAGGTCCTTGATCCGGCCGGTGACGAACAGCTCGCCCCGGTGCAGGACGCCGAGGTCGCCGGTGCGCAGCCACGGCCCGCCCGGCAGTTCGCCCGGGTCCTTGAGCTCGGCCTCGAAGGTCTCCCTGGTGGCTTCGGGACGCCCCCAGTAGCCCGCGGCGACGTTGGGGCCGTGCACCCAGATCTCGCCGACCCCGCCGTCCGCGAGCCGGTTCCCGGTCTCGGAGTCGACGATGACGACGTGCTGGCCGTAGGACGTCCCGCAGGCGATCAGCTGGATCGCGCTGGGCGCGCCGGCGGCGCACGGCTCGGCGACGCCGCGGCGGAGCCGCTCGTGGTCGAACGCCCGGCGCGTCGGCTCCCGGAAACGCGACGACGCCGACACGTAGACGGTCGCCTCGGCCAGGCCGTAGGCGCACACCTGCGCCTCGGGCTTCAGCCCGCAGTCCTTGAACGCCTCGTAGAAGCCGCTGAGCGTGCTCTCCCGGATCGGCTCGGCGCCGTTCATGAAGACCTGCACGCCGCTGAGGTCGAGGCCCTTCTTCTCGTCCTCGGTGACCTGCGCGGTGAGGTACTCGTAGGCGAAGTTCGGGCCGCCGGTGAACGCGTGGCTCTGCCCGCTGAGCAGCTCCAGCCAGCGGACGGGACGCATGATGAACGCGACCGGGTCCATGATCACGCCGGGGTTCCCGTACACGAGCGGCAGCGCGACGGTGGTGACCAGTCCCATGTCGTGGAACACCGGCAGCCAGTTCACCCCGGACGACTCGCGCGGGATGCCCTCGAACGTCCGCCACAGCTGCTCGGCGTTCGTCGCGAAGTTGCCGTGCGTGATGATCACACCGGCGGGGGTGCGGGTCGAGCCGGAGGTGTACTGCAGGTAGGCGACGTCGCCCGGGTCGATCGGCTCGGGCGTCCAGTCGAGCGTTCCGTCCACCTGGTCCGCGACGACGATCTCGGCGGGTTCGGGGACGGGGCCGCCGTCGATGAACGCCCTGACGTGCGGCAGCGACGCGCTCGTGGTGATCACGACGTCGGGTTCGGCGTCCCGGTAGACGGCGAGGAGCCGGTCACCGTGGCCGGGCAGGTCCGGCGAGAACAGCGGGACGCCGATGACGCGGGCGTACATCGCGCCGAGGAATCCGGTGACGTAGTGCAGGTCCTGCGGGGCGAGCAGCGCCACCCGCCGTCCCGGCCCGGTGGCGCGGCGGATCGCGGCGGCTATGGAGCGGGCGCGCCTGTCCAGTTCGCCCCAGGTGACGTGGAGGGCGACGCCGTCCGGGTCCGTCATGTAGTCCATGAACGTGTAGGCCCGGTCGTCGGGGAAGTCCTTGGCGAACCGGGACAGCCGCTCGATGAGGGGCGTCCGGTCGAGGGCGGGCAGTTCGGTCATGCTGCGTGGCTCCTGTACGGGGAGGCGGGTCAGGAGGAGACGGCGTCCGCGGCGCCTTTGTCACGGGAGGCGCGGTCACGGGAGGCGCGGTCACGGGGGAGGCGGCGGGCGGCGAGGCGCTCGTGGTCGGGCCATCGCACGTCCCAGACCCAGCCGAGCCTCTCGAAGATCCAGATGACGCGGGCGCTGATGTCGATCTGCCCCTTGAGGACGCCGTGCCGGGCGCACGTCGGGTCGGCGTGGTGCAGGTTGTGCCAGGACTCGCCGAACGACGGGATCGCCAGCCACCACACGTTGCGGGCCTTGTCGCGGGTCTGGAAGTCCGCCTTGCCGAACACGTGGCAGATCGAGTTGATCGAGAACGTGACGTGCTCGCCGGCGAACACCCGCATCAGGCCGCCCCAGAACAGCGCGGTGAGGGCGCCGTGCCAGGAGAAGGTGAGCAGCGCGCCGAGGCCCATCGGGACCAGGAAGGTGGAGAGGACGATCACGGCGTAGACCGGGTCGAGGGACAGGAACCGGATGTCCTTGTCCCTCAGCAGGTCCGGCGCGTACTTGCTGCGGGACGTCCTGTCCTTGCTGAACAGCCAGCCCATGTGGGCGTGGTACAGCCCCTTGGTGAGGCCCCGCACGCCCGGCCCGTACGCCCACGGCGAGTGCGGATCGCCCTCCTGGTCGGAGTACTTGTGGTGGCGGCGGTGGTCGGCGACCCACCGGACGACCGATCCCTGCATCGCCTGCCCGCCCAGGACGGCGAGCGCGATCCGCAGCCACCGCTTGGCCTTGAAGCCGCCGTGGGTGAAGTGCCGGTGGTAGCCGACCGTGATGCCGATCGCGTTGAGCGGATAGAGGAAGGCGAAGATGGCCACGTCCGTCCAGCCGAGTCCCCAGCCCCAGAGGAAGGGGACGGCCGCCAGCAGCCCGATGATCGGCGCGACCACGAACACCACGACCGCGATGCGCTCGGGCAACGGGACGGTGCCGGAGATGTCCGGCTGCGGGGTTCGGCTGCCAACGTCGGCGACGCCCGCTGTCATGTTCGGACTCCTTAGTGATTCGGGTTGCGGGGAGTCCCGCCACGGGATCCGGGCCGCCGGGTCGTCCGGCGGCCCGGCCCGCGGGCGGGGAGGGATCAGCAGTTGCCCTCGACGGGCTTGCCTCCGAACCGGTCACCGAGGAAGTTCGTCACGTCCCCGGCCGCGCCCCAGTCGGTGGTCAGGTGCTCGGTCGGGTAGTTGTTCTTCCATGTCGTGTTGATGCCGGCGTCGCAGTAGGCCTGTCGCGTGGCGTCCTCGGTCTCGTGCGGGATGATCTCCTCGAACCAGCCGCGGTACTGGAACACCGGGAAGCCGATCTCGTACTCGGCGCCCGAGGACGGGGGGCCGATGCCGACGCCGAGCTTCTGCCGGTCGACGAGTTCGCCCCACGTCACGCCGCCGGGGCCCTTCAGCGCGTAGATCTGCTCCAGCGACAGCCCGTCGGCGGAGAAGTCCTCGACCTTCGCGCCGAGGAACACCGCGAGCGTCCCGAACAGGCAGTGGGACCCCACGTCCTCGATGGCCTTCTCGCCCGCGTCGTTCATCAGCTCGGTGAACGGCATCTCCGGATAGGCGGCGTTCAGCCCGACGAGCGCGTCGGCGAGGAAGCCCGCGAACAGGCTGCCGTTCAGCTGCTTCGCGGTCAGCTTCAGGTCGCCTGGCACGCCGCCCGCCGCCGCGCCGACCACGTTCAGCTCCGGGGCGTAGGACGCGGCGAGCTGCGCGCCCCACAGCGCGGCGGCACCGCCCTCGGAGTAGCCGGAGATGCCGACGTCGCCGTCCGCCTTGAGCGTCCCGCCGGGGATCTGGCGGGACGTCCGGACGATGTCCAGCAGCGCGTGCCCCGCGTTGGCGCCCACCATGTAGGTGTGGACCTGCCCGTTCAGGTAACCGACGCCGTCGGTCGCGGCGACCGCGTAGCCGGCGTGCAGGAACAGCTGCAGGTTCGCGCCCTCGTACATGTCGACGTACTGTCCGGCCAGCTGCCTGGAGAACGCGCACTGCAGACCGGAGCCGAGCGTCCCGGGGTTGAACGCGACGGTCGGGCGGGAGCCGCCCTCCGCCCAGGGCGCGTCGGGGATCGCGACCGTCCCCGTCACCACGTTCCTGGCGCCCTTGACGTCCGTCGAGACGTACCGGACCTTCCACGCCTTCATCGGGACGTCGCCGGGGATGTTCGTCAGCTTCGCCGGGCGGCAGGCGAGCAGGTCGCCCGGGTTCCCCTGGACGGTGGCGGGCGGCGCCGCGTAGATCTCGGCGTCGGTGGCGTCGCAGCCGGGCGGCACGGCCGTGTCCCGGGGTGCGGCGATCGCCTGCGGCGCGGCGGCCGCGGGCACGGCGAGCGCCGCGCTCAGCACCGCGGCGGTGAACAGGCTACGAAGACGCATTCTCGCTCCAGGGGGCGGACCGAAACCGAATGCTGTCGACTGTGTCCCAGGGACCCGGACAGGCGGAATGAAGTCGCCTCACATGGTCGGCGGCGCGACTTAGCAATCAACTCAATAAACGAGAAGGTCGGCCACCGCCGCGATCCCGTCGCGGACGGCGGTCTCGCCGAGGTCCCCGAAACCGAGGACGAGTTGCGGAGGGCCGGCCGCGCCGGACGCCCGGTAGGTGCTCATGCCGTACAGGCCGACGGACCGTTTGCGCGCCGCGCCGACGACGTGCCGTTCGTCCGCCCCCTCGGGCAGGTGGGCGACGGCGTGGAAGCCGGCGTCCAGCCCCGTCAGCCGGACGCCGGGCGCGTGCCGGGCGAGCGCGTCCACGAGCGCGGCGCGGCGCCCGGCGTAGACGGGCCGCATGTGCCGCAGGTGCCGCCCGTACCGGCCGGACTCCAGGAGCGCGGCGAGGGCGAGCTGGTCGAGGACGGGTGAGCCGCGGTCGTCCAGCCGCTTGTCCTCGGCGACGGCCACGGCCAGCCCGGGCGGGCACATGATCCAGCCGAGCCGGACGCCCGGGGCCAGCGACTTGCTGACGGTGCCGATCCCGATGACGCGGTCGGGCGCCAGGCCCTGCACCGCGCCGACGGGCTCGCGGTCGTAGCGGAACTCCGCGTCGTAGTCGTCCTCGACGATGAGGGCGCCCCGCTCGCAGGCCCAGTCGGCGAGGGCGCGGCGGCGCTCGGGGGCCAGGACGACCCCGGTCGGCCACTGGTGGGCGGGGGTGACGATGACCGCGCGGGCCCCGCTCGCGTCCAGCGCGTCGACGTCGAGCCCGAGGGCGTCGACGGGCACGGGCACCGCCTCCACGCCGGCGCGGGCGGCGGCGGCCATGGTCGTCCCGTCGCCGTAGCCGGGATCCTCGAAGGCCACGCGGCGGACGCCCCTGCGGGCCAGGGTGCGCAGCACGATGTTGAGGCCCTGCGCGAACCCGGTGCAGACGACGATGTGCTCGCTTTCGACGACCGCCGCGCGGACCCGGCGCAGGTGACCGGCGAGGACGTCGCGCAGCACCTCGCTCCCGCGCGGGTCGCCGTAGCCGAGGTCGGCGTTCGACGCCGTGCGGGCGACCTCGCGCTGCGCCCAGCACCAGTCGCCGCGCGGGAAGGACGCCAGGTCGGGGACGCCGGCGGCGAAGTCGACACGGAGCCGGGGCGGCGGGGGTCGCGTGCCGGGCTCGGCCGGCCGGTGCACCCGGATCGGCGCGACCCGCGTGGCCGATCCCGCCCGGGTGCACAGGTACCCCTCGGCGGTGAGCTGGCCGTAGCACTCCTGGACGAGACCGCGGGAGACGCCGAGCTGCCGGGCCAGCTCGCGCGACGACGGCAGCCGCTCCCCCGCCTTCAGCCGCCCTCCGCAGATCGCATCACGCAGCCCGGTCTCCAGCTGGGAGCGCAGTGTCCCGGCGGCGTCCCGGTCAAGGGCCAGCAGCAGCTCCGGCGGTGAACCGGCCCACTCGATCGCCATGAAACTGGACCATACAGGAGGCCGGATCTGCCCATACGGTCGTGGGCATGAGCGAGACACTCGGGCGTCCGAAGACCACCCCCGGCGAGCGCCCGCGTCTGGTCGGCAGGCACCTGGCGCTGGTCTTCGCGGCGACGTTCACCACGCTGACGGGCCTGTTCCTGCTGCTGTCGGTCGTCCCGATGTACGCGGTCTCGTCCGGCGCGGGCGAGGTCGGCGCGGGCATGGCCACGGGCGCACTGATGCTCACCACGGTGCTCACCGAACTGGCCCTGCCGCGCCTGATGACGCGGTTCGGCCACCGTCCGGTGCTCGCGGCGGGGATACTGCTGCTCGGCCTGCCGCCGCTGGCGCTCATCGTCTCGGGACACCTGGCGACGATCATGGTCGTGAGCCTGGTGCGGGGTCTCGGCTTCGCGATCTCCGTGGTCGTCACGGGGGCGCTGGTCGCGGCGCTCGTCCCGCCGGAGCGGCGCGGTGAGGGCCTCGGCCTGTTCGGAGTCGCGGCGGGCGTGCCGTCGGTGCTCGCGCTGCCGCTCGGCGTCTGGCTCGCCGAGCACATCGGTTTCACGCCGGTGTTCATCGCCGGCTCCGCGGCGTCCCTCGCCGCGCTGGCGGCCCTGCCGGGTCTTCCGCGCAGGGCCGCGCCCCCGCCCGCGGCCGGGGAACGCCCGTTCGGCATCGTGGCGGGGCTGCGGTCCCCGGGGCTGCTGCGTCCCGCCCTGGTCTTCGCCGCGACGAGCATGGCGGCGGGCGTCCTGATCACGTTCCTGCCCGCCGCGGTCCCGGCCGGCGGCATCGCGGCGGCGGCGCTGTTCGTCCAGCCGGCCGTCACCACGGCCACCCGCTGGTGGGCGGGACGGGTCGGCGACCGGCACGGCGCCGGACGGCTGCTCATGCCCGCCCTGGCCGCCGCGGCGACCGGGATCGCGCTGCTGGCGCTGGTGCCGAGCCCGGCCGCCGTCTTCGCCTCAATGGTCCTGTTCGGCGCCGGGTTCGGGGTGGCGCAGAACGCCAGCATGTCGGTGATGTACGAGCGGGTGGCCCCTTCCGGCTACGGGACGGTCAGCGCCATGTGGAACATCGGCTACGACGGCGGCATGGGCGTCGGCGGCGCCGCGTTCGGAGTGGCCGCCGCCCAGACCGGCTACCCGGCCGCCTTCACGCTGACCGCCGTCGTCATGCTCCTCGCCCTGCCCCTGAGCGTTCACCGGCGGACGCGCTGAGCGGCCCGCCGGCGCGACCTCCCCGACCGCGGACGGACCCCGCCGGTCACGCCGCGGGAGGGCCGCCGCGTCTCAGCCGTGCGCGGGGCGCGGGGGTTCGGCCGACCGGGTCGGGCGGCTCCTGTCCGTGTGGCGCGGGACGTTGTCCGGGGAGCGCGGGGTGGTCTCGGCCGGCCGGGCGGGCTCGGCGCGCCGGTCGGGGCCCGCGTCGGCGTCCGCGTCGGCGTCCACGCCGGCGTCCGCGGGCAGGAGACCGGACGTCTCCAGGTAGTGGCGTCCCCGGGGGGTGAGGTCCCACGCGTTCTGCCGCCACTCCTTGCGGCGCCACACGACGCCCGCGGACAGCAGCTTGCGGCCGACGCGGCTGATCTCGGTCTCGTCGGTGCCGAGTTCGGCGGCGAGCTGCTGGTTGGACATCCCCTGGCGGCGGAACACGGCCAGCATGAAGCGGGCGGCGTGGCCGTCGGGCTGCAGCGCGAGCTGGAGGCCGGACGGGAGCCGCTTCAATGCCCAGTGGACGACGTCGATCAGCCCGAGGATGCGGCCGCGCTGCTCGCGCTGCGGGCCGTCGAGGGCGTTGACGTCCAGGTAGTGGCGGTGCAGCCACTGAAGCCCGTCCTGGCATTCGACCAGGGCGGGCTCGTCGGCGCTCAGCGACGCGTCGGTGATGAGCATGCCGAGCGCGCTGAAGTGGCCGTCGCTGATGACCTTCGCGTGTTCCATCGAGTCGATGAGGCGCCGGACCTCCGTCCGGCGGTCACGGGCGGAGTCGGTCATTGCGCTCATGGTCACACTCCCGGGTCGACGGGCACCGCCGGACATGTCCAGGGTGCGCTCTTGCCAAGTGAATGTCAAGTGACACAGACCGCGGTTCTGTAGCGGAGGACACTGAAAGCCGTGCGCGGTGGAGTTAGCATCGATCCACCACCCGTAACCGTGCGTGTCAATCCCCCGGGGGCGCTTATGACGGATCAGTTGGCTGCAGCCGCGTATCCGGCCGAACCAGCTGATCTCTTCGTCCAGCTCTACGACTCGATGCCGGACGACGCCTTCAAGAGCTGGACGGCCACGCGCTGGTACGCCGAGGAGCGGGTGCGGCGCAAGGCCGGCGAGATCGCCGACGGCGTGCTGGAGCACGGCGTCCTCGATCCCGCCGAGACCGCGCGGATCGTCTCGGTGCGCGGCGACCTCGGGCGGTTCACGATCCTGCTCGGGCTCGACATCGCGCTGGCCCACGCGAGCCCGTACGCGCCGTACCACGACGCCCCCGCGCTGGCCGGGGTCCTGGTCAACTACCTGACCGAGGGGAAGCTGAACGGCCCCGGGACGACGGGCGCGCTCCTGCCCCGGTGCGCGTTCCCCGGCCGGCCTCGCGGGACGCGGTCCAAGGCGGAGTTCTTCGGCGTCCACCGCGTCTCCCAGGCGGAGTGGGAGCGGATCGACCACGCCGTCCTGCCCGCGGTGAACGACCCGCACTTCAGCCGGGACGAGCCGGTCACGGTCGGCTGCGCGCCCGTCCTCGAGACGTTCGACGACGTCGACATCGAGTTCGAGGAGCGGCACGGGATGACCGTCTACCGGCTGCGCCCGATGGACTCGTCCGGGATCCGCAGCCGCATCAAGGCGATCGTCCGGCGGCTGGACGAGTCCGGCGCCCAGCTCGCCGTGATGCCGGAGGCGTCGCTGTCGGACGCGCTGCTGGAGCACTGGAAGGAGGTCGCGTTCGACACCGCCGGACGCGACCGGGACCGCCGCCCGCTGCGGTTCCTGCTGCTCGGCAGCGGCCCGCTCGGCGGTGAGGATCCGCCGCCGAACCGGGCCGTCCTCCTCGACCGCTGGACGGGGCAGGAGCTTCTCGTCCAGGACAAGCTGTCCGGTTTCACGCTCGACTCGGGGCAGATGAGGCTGTGGCGGCTGCCGGACGCGCCGCCCACCGGCACGGCCGTGGAGTACGCCCGGCCCGGCACGCGGATCGGCGTGCTCGACTCGTCGCTCGGCCGGCTCGCGGTGCTGATCTGCGAGGACCTCGGCCGGTCGATCGGCTGGGAACGCGAGCTGGAGGCATGCGGGGTGTCGCATCTGCTCGTCCCGATCTTCTCCAAGCCGATCCTGGAGCACCGCTGGGAGGACCAGGGCGCCGAGCGGCAGGTCGTGGGCCTCGGGAGCTGGGTGACGGTGTCCAACAGCCTCGCGGTCGGCGCCGCCATCCCGGACGAGGACCTGCCCGGCACCCGCTACACGTGCCTCGTCGCCGGCCCGAAGAGCCTGGACCGCAGCGCCTACGTGACCGAGCGGCAGTTCGGCGTCGCGCGCACGGGCGCCGAGCTCGGCCGCCTGCCCACGTCCGAGCTGCCCCGCGTGTTCCCCGGCGCCGCCTACGACGTCTGGCATCCCCACTGGCAGGACGCGAAGTAGGTCGCGAGCGGGGTCACTCGACGGTGAAGGGCTCCGGGCCGGTGACGCGGCCCGCCGGGGTCGTCACGACCGGAGGGCCCGTGGTGGCGCCCGGCGGAACGGCCGTCCGGATGAGCGTGTCCGTCGCGTCGGAGATGCGCGACTCGGCGGCGCCGAAGCGGACGGCGGTCGCGGAGGCCAGCCCGGTGCCGTGGACGGCGACCGCGGTGCCGACCGGGCCGCCCGCGGGTTCGATCGCGGTGATCCGGGGCGCGAGGGCCTGGTCGCGGCCGGGCGGCGCGGAGGCGAGCAGGGTGGAGAAGACGCTGCGGAGCTTCTCGGACGTCTCGCGGGAGAACAGCCCGACGAGCGCGGCGATGGCGGTGATGCCGTACGGGTTGATGTCGGACGCGCCGCCCGCGGGGGAGGTCAGGCCGCCGCGCAGGACGAGGTAGACGATCAGCCCGAGCAGCGCCCCGACGAACGGGAGCAGCAGGTACATCATCAGCCAGCTCCGGCGCAGCGCGCGGTTGCCGACGTACCAGTAGAACGACCGCAGGACGTGCACGGCCGAGCCGAGCGCTCCGGCGGCCATGACGATCACGAACAGGCTCGTCTCCCGGGACAGCGTGGGCGACCATCCGAGCAGCTCGACGGTCGTGGTCCGCGCGGGGATCTCGGTGCGGCCGTCGGGGGCGACCTTCGGTGCGGGCGGCCACGCCTGGACGAGGACGATCACCAGCACGGCGGTCAGGACGAGGAGGACGACGGCGGCGGCGACGATGTCGCGGGTGCGGGCGTACTCGGATCCGACCGGCGACTCGGTCACGGTTCTCCTTCTGCGCGGTGCCTTCTGCGCTGATATCGAGGGCGGGCCGGGCGGTGTTTCGTCATGTCCCGGTCAAGGGACACTCTCGATTCCGACAATCCATTGCAAATTGGTGGAGTCTTCATTAACGGTTCGCAGGTCGACGAACGCACGGCTCTACCCTCCGGCCATGCGCCGAACAGCAGCAGCACTCGCGACCGTCCTGACCGCCGGGCTCGCCGGCGGCGTCCAGACGGCCGCCGCGGCGGAGCCGTCCACCTGCGGCACCCCCGCCGACCACCAGATCGCCGAGGTCCAGGGCAGCGGCGACACGAGCCCCGTGAACGGGCGGACCGTCCGCGTCGAGGGCGTCGTCACCGCGGACTTCCAGCGATCCGACCAGCTCAGGGGCTTCTTCGTCCAGGACCCCACCCCCGACGCGGACCCGGGGACCTCCGACGGGCTCTTCATCTACTCGACGGCCGAGGTCGCGGAGGGCGACCGCGTCCTCGTGACCGGCAAGGCCGTCGAGTACAACGGGCTCACCGAACTGTCGCCCGTCACGGCCGTGGACGTGTGCGGGAAGGGCCGCGTGGCCCCGGAGCGCGTCCGGCTCCCGCTGCGGGGAGGCGCTGAACGGGAGCGGTACGAGGGGATGCTGCTGCGGTTCGGGCAGCGGCTCACCGCGACCGAGACCTACACGCTCGGACGGTACGGCGAGGTGAGCGTGTCGGCCGGCGGCCGCCTCTTCCAGCCGACCGACGGGCACGGCTCGACCCAGGCGGAGAACGACGCGCGGAGACTCCTCGTCGATGACGGGTCGAACGTCCAGAACCCGGACACGATCCCGTACACCGACCCGCGCGTCCTGCGGATCGGCGACTCGGCGTACGGGCTGACCGGCGTCCTCCACTACGGGTTCGGCGAATACCGCCTGCAGCCGACCAGGAAGGCACATTTCGCCAACACCAACCGGCGGCCGAACAGGCCCCGGCACGTCGGCGGCGACGTGCGCGTCGCCGCCTTCAACGCCCTCAACTGGTTCACGACGCTGAAGGAGCGCGGCGCCGACACGGCGGAGGAGCAGGAGCGCCAGGTCGCCAAGCTGATCGCGGCGCTCAAGGGCCTGGACGCCGACGCCGTCGGGCTCATGGAGGTCGAGAACAACGGCGACACCGCTGTGAAGGCCCTGGTCGACCGGCTCAACCAGGCCGTCGGCGCCGGGACGTACACGTGGGTGAAGCACCCCCACCCGGGGACGGACGCGATCCAGGTCTCGATCATCTACAAGCCCGCGAAGGTCACACCGGTCGGCGCCCCGCGGTCGTCCGAGGACCCGGTCTTCGACCGTCCGCCCCTCGTGCAGACGTTCAGGCCCGCCTCGGGCAGGACGCCGTTCACGATGATCGTGAACCACTTCAAGTCGAAGGGCTGCGGCGGCGCCACCGGCCCCGACGAGGACCAGGGCGACGGCCAGGGCTGCTACAACGCCCGCCGCGTCGCCCAGGCCGAGGCGATCAGCGAGATCGCGGACGGGTCGCGGAACCCGCTCGTCATCGGCGACCTCAACGCCTACGCGGCGGAGGACCCGATCGACGTGCTGACCGACGACGGTCTCGTCAGCCAGACCAAGCGGTTCGTCCGTCCCGACCAGCGGTACAGCTACGTGTTCGGCGGGCAGTCGGGCGAACTGGACCACGTCCTCGCCGGGAAGTCCCTGTCGCGGCGCGTGACCGGCACGACGATCTGGCACATCAACAGCGACGAGCCGGTGTTCCTGGACTACAACACCGAGTACAACCCGCCCGAGTTCTACCGGCCGGACGCGTTCCGCTCGTCCGACCACGACCCCATCCTGCTGGGGCTGCGGCTGCGCTGACCCGTGGCGGGCCGGCCGTCCGGAAAGTGGCGGCCGGCCCCTCGCGTACGACGATCACCAAGCGTATGATCCAGGTCACACTCTAGTGATCGGTGCGCTCCATGGCCGAAGCAGTCTCCGCCGCCTCCGTCCCCGCCGCCGCTCCCCGTCCCGCGTTCGGCATCGGCCCGGACGGGACCTACACCAAGCCCGGGCAGGCCGCCGCGTTCGTCCTCGGTGTCCTCACGATGTTCGCGTTCCTGCCGCTCATGGTGGTGGCCGCCCTCCTGTACACCAAGGCCGAAACCGTGTTCCCCGAGGACCCCGCGCGGGCCCGCACACTGGTGAACTGGTCGTGGATCAGCATCACCGTCCCCGTCGCGATCGCCGTCATCGCCGTCCCCCTCTTCATGGCCTTGGCGGGCTGAGCGGGAAGAGGACGGACGCCGGACGGGTTGGGGCACGTTATGAGCGTGCCCTTCTCCGTCCTCGACCTGGCCCCCGTCGTCAGCGGCTCCACGTCCGGCCAGGCGCTGCGCAACACCCTCGACCTGGCCCGGCACACCGAGCGGCTCGGCTTCCACCGGTACTGGCTGGCCGAGCACCACGCGATGCCCGGGATCGCCAGCTCCGCGACCGCCGTGCTGATCGGGCAGGTCGCGGCGGCGACGTCGGCGATGCGGGTCGGGTCCGGCGGGGTCATGCTGCCGAACCACGCGCCCATGGTGGTCGCCGAGCAGTTCGGGACGCTGGAGGCGCTGTACCCGGGACGCATCGACCTCGGCCTCGGCCGCGCCCCCGGCACCGACCAGGCCACCGCGCGGGCACTGCGGCGTTCCCCGGACGCGCTGTCGGTGGACGACTTCCCCGAGCAGGTCATCGAGCTGCGCGGCTACTTCGGCGCGGACAGCGAGGTGACGCCCGCCGCCGGGAACGAGCCGCCGGTCTGGCTGCTCGGCTCCAGCGGCTACAGTGCCCGGCTGGCCGGGCTTCTGGGGCTGCCGTTCGCGTTCGCGCACCACTTCAGCGCCGCGAACACCGTCCCCGCGCTGAAGCTGTACCGCGACTCGTTCCGTCCCGGCGCGCTCGATGAGCCGTACTCGATGATCGGCGTCTCGGTCACCGCCGCCGAGTCCGACGAGCGGGCACGCGAGCTGGCCCAGCCGCAGGCGCTGGGGTTCCTGCGGCTGCGGCAGGGTCATCCGGGGCCGCTGCCGACCCCGGAGGAGACCGCCTCCCACCCGTACACGCCGCTGGAACGCCAGATGATCGACTCGCGGCTGGCGGACCAGGTCGTGGGCGGCCCGGAGAGCGTCCGCAAGCAGCTGGACGAGCTGATCGAGCGGACGGCCGCGGACGAGGTCATGGTCGTCACGCAGGTCTTCGACCACGCCGACCGGCTGCGCTCCTACGACATCCTCGCCGACCTGTACCGCGCGTCGCTCGAACCGCGCTGAGCCGGACCCTGGGCACCACCGAACGCGGTGCCCTACCTTGTGGGCTCATGTCCGACATGATCGCTTCCCGGAGTCCGCTGACCATCAAGGCCGCGAACGTCCACCTCCGGCACATCGTCGCGCTGAGCGCGGTGCTCGGCGGGATCGGGGTCGTCATCCTGGTCCCGGCGATCACCGGCGACACCGACGACCCGGCGGGAGCGATCGTGATCGCCGCCGCCTTCATCGTGCTCGCGTACGCCCCACCGCTGATGTGGCGGACGTCGTCCCGGCAGCGCCGCCTGGTGCTGGACGCCGACGGGATCCGCATGTCCGGCCGGGACGGGCGCCCGTGGGCGGTCACGTGGCCGGAACTGGGGAAGGTCACGTTCTCCTACACGCGGCCGGACACCTCGCAGCCGTCCCGGAGGCAACCGGCGCGGCCACCGAGAATCGAGCTGGTGCTCAGCCCGGCGGCCCCGGACTTCCGGGACGCCCATCCGGAGATGGAGCACCTGGCAGAGGAGGCCCCCGGCGAACCCGGCGTCACCTACTCGCTGCCGCTGGGCAACGCCCAGCGGTTCGTCGGCCCGATCGACGACGCGCTGACCGCCTTCGCTCCCGGCATCTACGTGCGGGACGGCCGTGATGTTCCCCGGGGGCTCCGCCGTCCGTGGGTCGTCGTGGTCGCCGTCGTGCTCGTCTCGGCCTTCTGGATACCCGCCATGGGATACGCCACCTTCCGGTCGTCGGGTGGAGGCGATGCCGCGGACGTGGCCATGGGCTCCTTCTGGACCGCGATCATGGTGGCGTGGCTCGTCCGAGTCTGGGCGGGCGGCCCGCTCGCGGTCGGCTCCCTGGGGTGGATCGCCAGGTTCCTCGGCCCGGTCTTCCTGATCGTGATGGCGTGGTACGGCATGAACCTCTCCAACGGCGACGGGGAGGGCGCCGATCTCCTGCGGCCCGCGGCCGGCGTGCTGTTCGGCGCCGGTCTTCTCGTGACCGGTCTCCTGCTCAAGCGAGCCGACGTCCGCGAGTGGTGCGAGGCCCGCGCACAGGGCCGCTGACGGAACGGCTCCCGGTCGGCGGGCGCTGCAGCGATGCCCTACCTTTGCGCCATGAGCGGCGAAACGATCACTCCTCGGGAACCGGTGAGCGTCGACGTCGGCGGCACGATCGGCCCGGCCGCGCTCATCGCCCACCCGGAGATGGAACACCTGGCCGCCACGGCAGGCGGACAGGGCGCCGGACCTGATGGCGGCTATTCGAAGGGGTCTGCGGCAGGGACCTGTGGGCGTTTCTGCCCGGCCTGGCGTCCACCGCCGTCCTGCTCGTGAGCAGCCGCCTGCTCGCACGCGACGACGTGACGGAGTGGTGCGGAAGCCGGGGCTGGGGCCTCTGACGACACGGCACCGGCCCCGGCCCGGCGGTCAGCCCGCGAAAACCTCGTCCAGGATGTCGAGGCCCTCGTTCAGGAGTGCCTCGGAGATGACGAGCGGCGGCAGGAAGCGCAGCACGTTCCCGTACGTCCCGGTGGTCAGGACGAGCAGGCCCCGCTCGTGGCAGCGCCGCGCCACCTGCGCGGTCATCTCGGGATCGGGGTCCTTGCCGCCCGGCCGCACCAGCTCCACCGCGATCATCGCGCCCCGTCCGCGCACGTCCCCGATCGCGGGGTGGCGCTCCGCGAGCGCCCGCAGCCGGGGCAGCATGATCTCCCCGATCCGCCGGGCGCGCCGGGTGAGCTTGCGGTCCTCGATCTCCTCCAGGACGGCGAGCGCCGCCTCGCAGGCCAGCGGGTTCCCGCCGTAGGTGCCGCCGAGTCCGCCGCCGTGCACCTTGTCCATGATGTCGGCGCGTCCGGTGACGGCGGCGAGCGGGAGCCCGCCGGCGATGCCCTTCGCGGTGGCGACGAGGTCGGGGACGATCCCCTCGTGCTCGCAGGCGAACAGGTCGCCCGTCCGCGCGAAGCCCGTCTGCACCTCGTCGGCGATGAACAGGATGCCGTTGGCGCGGCAGAACTCGGCGATCGCGGGCAGGAAGCCCGGCGCGGGCACGATGAACCCGCCCTCGCCCTGGATCGGCTCGATCAGCACCGCCGCGACGTTCGTCGCGCCGATCTGCTTGGTGATCTGGTCGATGGCCTGCGCCGCCGCCTCGGGCCCGCAGTCGTCCGGGCCGGTCGGCCAGCGGTACGGGTAGGCGAGCGGCGCCCGGTACACCTCGGGCGCGTACGGGCCGAACCCGTGCTTGTACGGCATGTTCTTCGCGGTCAGCGTCATCGTCAGCAGCGTCCGGCCGTGGTAGCCGTGGTCGAACACCACGACCGCCTGCCGCCCGGTCGCGTACCGGGCGATCTTGACCGCGTTCTCCACGGCCTCGGCGCCGCTGTTGACCAGGAACGACCGCTTCTCGTGGTCGCCGGGCGTGATCCGGTTGAGGTTCTCGCACACCTCGACGTACGACTCGTACGGCGCGACCATGAAGCAGGTGTGGGTGAACCGGTCGGCCTGCGCCTTCACCCGGGCGGCGACCCGCGGGTTGGCGTTGCCGACGCCGGTGACCGCGATGCCCGAGCCGAAGTCGATCAGCGAGTTGCCGTCCACGTCGACGACCACACCGCCGTCCGCGTCGGTCACGTACACCGGCAGCACGCTGCCGACGCCCGGCGGCACCGCCGCGACGCGGCGCTTCTGCAACTCCTGGGAGCGCGGGCCGGGAATCTCGGTCACGACGCGGCGTTCCTGCGGCAGGCGGCTCGAACCGCCGAAATCATCGCTGGTCATGGCCTGAACATAAGCCGGGCGCCGCCTACGATGAACCGTACGGGACGGCGAAATGCGCCCCGCGAGATGGACACTTTGCACAAGGATTGCGATGCCGCCCACTCTGGCCTCCGTGGCCGCGCTCCCCCAGCTCGGCCTGCGGCCGCTCACCGGCCCGCTCCCGGACACGACCGTCGTGTGGGTCGCGGTCAGTGAACTCGAGGACCCGACCCCGTTCCTGGAGGGCGGCGAACTCCTGCTCACCACGGGCATGCGGCTGACCCCGGCGAGCGCCGCCGGCTACGTGTCCCGGCTGGTCGGACGCGGTGTCGCCGGGCTCGGGTTCGCGGTCGGCGTCATCCACGACACCGTCCCCGCCGAACTTCTCGCCGCGGCCCGCGACCAGGGGCTCGTCCTGCTGGAGGTGCCGCGCCCCACCCCGTTCATCGCCATCGGCAAGGCGGTGTCCCGGATGCTGGCCGCCGAATGGTACGAGGACGTGACCCGCGCGTTCCAGGCCCAGCGGGAACTGACCCGCGCCGCGCTGACCGGGCCGGGCGCGCTGGTCACCCGGCTGGCCCGGCTGCTCGGCGGCTGGGCGCTGCTGCTCGACCCGTCCGGAACCGTCCAGCACGCCGAACCCGCCACCGCCGCCGGCCGCGCCGAAGCGCTCTCCCCCGAACTGGCCCGCCTCCGCAGGCCCCCGAGGGCGCGGCACGCGGACGCCCCGTCCGCGAGCATGGCGCTCTCCCTGCCGGGTGAGCACATCGTCGTGCAGCGGATCGGGCTGGGCGGCCGGCCGCGCCGGTTCCTCGCCGTCGGGACCGACACGCCGCTCCCCCACGTCGCGCACACGATCGTCGGGGCGGCCGTCGCGCTGCTGACCCTGCAGTCGGAGACACCGCGCACCGGCCGCGACCTGCGGGCCTCCCTCGCCGCGCTGCTGCTCGGCCGTCCCGGCGACGGTCCGGCGGTGCCGCGCGGGCCGGTCCGGGTGCTGGCCTGCGCGGGCGGCGCCGCCGTGCTGGACGCGCTGGAATCCGATCCCGCCGGCGGACGGTGCCCGGCGCTGCCGCTGGACGGGCACATCGCAGTGATCGTCCCGGACGAGGTGAGCGCGGCGATCGAGCCGGCGCTGGCGGGCACAGGCCCGATCGGCGTCAGCGATCCGGCCTCCGGCGAACTGGCGGGCGCGTTGCGGCAGGCCGGGGAGGCACTGGCGGCGGCCGTCCGATCGGGCCGGGACGTCCTGCGCTACTCCGAACTCCCCGGGCAGGGCGTCCTCGGGCTGCTCGACCCGGAACTGGCGCATGCCTTCGCCGACACACTCCTGGCACCGCTCCGCGAGGAAGATCTGGTCGAGACGGCCCGCGCGTACATCGCGGCCAACGGGCAGGGCGAGGCGGCCGCGCGGGCGCTCGGCGTCCACCGGCACACGCTGCGGTCGCGGATGCGCAAGGCCGCCGAAGTTCTGGGACGCGACCCCGACGACCCGGCCGTCCGCGCCGAACTGTGGATCGCACTCTCCATCACGTCCAATCAAGGCGATGGAATTCGCCAGCATGGCAACTCGCATTCGGCCACGCCGTAGGTAGCGTGAACGCATGAACGTGACCCCATTCTGGCTGGCCGGCCGGCCCGAGACCGGTGACGGTGAGCTGACCGTTACGCACCCCTACGACGGCCGCGTGGTCGGGACGGCGGCCGTGCCGACACCGGCGCAGGTCGAGGAGGCGATCGCGGCCGCGGACGCCGTCCGCCGGGACGCCTCCGCACTGCCCCTGCACGTGCGCGCCGAAGCGCTCGCGCACGTGTCCGCGAGGATCGCCGAGCGGGCCGAGGAGATCGCCCGCCTGATCACCGGAGAGAACGGCAAGCCGCTGCTGTGGGCGCGCGGCGAGGTGACCCGCGCGATCTCCACGTTCCGGTTCGCCGCCGAGGAGGCCCGCCGCTTCAGCGCCACCACGCAGCGGCTCGACACCGACCCCGCCGCCGAGGGCCGGATGGCCTACATCACCCGCGTCCCGAAGGGCCCGGTGCTCGGCATCTCCCCGTTCAACTTCCCGCTGAACCTCGCCGCCCACAAGATCGCCCCGGCGATCGCCGCGGGCGCCCCGATCGTCCTCAAGCCCGCCCCCGCGACGCCCCTCTCGGCGCTGCTGCTGGGCGAGCTGCTCGCCGAGACCGACCTGCCCGCCGGGATGTTCTCGATCCTGCCGGTGCCGAACGACCGGGCGCCCGCGCTCGTGGACGATCCGCGGCTCCCGATCGTGTCGTTCACCGGGTCCGTCCCCGTCGGCTGGGCGATCAAAGACCAGGCTCCCCGCAAGCACGTCACCCTCGAGCTCGGCGGCAACGGCGCGGCCGTCGTCCTGCCGGACGCCGACCTCGACTGGGCCGCCAAGCGCATCGGGCTGTTCTCCAACTACCAGGCAGGGCAGAGCTGCATCGCCGTCCAGCGCGTCTACGTCGACCGCTCCGTGTACGACGAGTTCGTGCCGAAGCTCGTCGACACCGTCGCCACCCTCGTCACCGGCGACCCGTGGGACGACAAGACCCAGGTCGGCCCGCTCGTCAGCCAGGACGCCGCCGAACGCGTCGAATCCTGGGTGGACGAGGCCGTCGAGGCGGGCGCGAAGATCCTGACCGGCGGGACCCGCGAAGGGGCCGCCTACGCCCCGACCGTCCTCGCCGACGTCCCCGCCGACACCAGGATCTCCCGCGAGGAGGTCTTCGGCCCGGTCATGTCCGTCCAGCCGGTGGACGGCGTCGACGAGGCGTTCGACCTCGTCAACGACTCCAAGTTCGGCCTCCAGGCGGGCGTCTTCACCCGCAGCCTCGACATCGCGTTCCGCGCCCACCGCGAACTCGACGTCGGCGGCGTCGTGATCGGCGACGTCCCGTCCTACCGCGCCGACCAGATGCCCTACGGCGGTGTGAAGGACTCAGGCGTCGGCCGCGAGGGCCTCCAGTCGGCGATGGCCGACTACACCGAGGAAAAGGTCATGATCTTCACGGGCCTGCCCCTCTGACCTGGCACTCCGGGCCCGGCCTCACCCGGGGCCGGGCCCGTGGACGGCGGGGTCAGGGCCTGGCGTGGAGGGCCAGGCCGGTGCGCAGGGCACCCGCCGCCTCCGACATCGCCTCCTGGAACCGTCCGCCCAGCGGCCACATGTTCGCGAACCCGTGGATGAGGTCCTCCTGCCGCCGCAGGGCGACCCGCACCCCGGCCTCGTCGAGCCGCTTCGCGAACTCCTCCCCCTCGTCCCGCAGCGGGTCGAACCCGGCGGTCACGAGGTAGGTCGGCGGGAACCCGCCGAGATCACCGGCCAGCAGCGGGGACGCGGCCGGCTCCGCCCGGCGCTCCTCCGGGCAGTAGTGGTCGCTGAACCACGTCATGTCGGCGTCGGTGAGGTAGAACCCGTCCGCGAACAGCTCCCGCGAACGCCTCCGGACCGACAGGTCGGTCGCCGGGTAGAACAGCAGCGCGAAGTCCGGCTTGCGCTCCGAGAGCAGCGCCACGACCGCCGCGAGATTGCCGCCCGCGCTGTCGCCGCCGACCGCGATGGCGCCGGCGTCGGCGCCCAGCTCCGCGGCGTTCTTCACCGCGTACTCGTAGGCGGCCACGGCATCGTCCGCCGCCGCCGGATACCGGTGCTCGGGGGCGAGCCGGTAACCCACCGACAGCACCCTGACCTCGGCGTGCACGGCCAGATACCGGCACACCGTGTCATGGGTCTCGATGTCGCCGATGACCCATCCGCCGCCGTGGTAGAAGACGAGCAGCGGTGACCCGTCCGCGAGGCCCTTGGGGGTGTAGAGCCGCGCCGCGACGCCGTCCGGGATCGGCACCTCGCGGGTCTTCACCGGACGCGCGGGCACCCGGCTCATGAGCACCTTCGCCCGCGCCAGCCCGTCGCGCGCCTCCTCCACCGTGGCCGCCGTCAGGTTCCTGCCCTCCAGCCGCGACATCAGCAGCAGCAACTGCGCGTCCAGCGCCAGCTCCTGCCCGTCCCGCCGTACCGGCGCACCCACGATCAGCCGCTTGACCGGCGCCGGCAACGCGAACACGCCACGGAGCACCGCGCCCGCCGCCGCGGGGGGAACCATCTCGGTCAACTGCGCCATGCGATCCTCCAAGCCCAGGGGGTTGCGCCAACCGTACTCTCCGGTAGGCCCCGTGGCTCGTCCCACCTCCTCCGCAAACTGGCCCTGGAATCCTCCGACCCCTACGCCTAGCCACGCGTGCGGCGACGGTAATAGGCGACGGTGACGGCGGCGAGCAGCGGCCCCACACCACCAGCGGCGCATAGGCGACAGCGCCGAGGACTCCCTTCCAGTCACGGAGATGGATCGGGGCGTCGTCGGCCAGTGGGCGCCCTTGAATGGTCTCCTGGAACACCAGGCAGTTCACGACGGAGACCGTCCACAACACGGTCAGGATCGCGGCGCCCGCCGCCGCGGGGATCACGGCGGCCAGTGCCGGGACACGACGGCCGCGCAGACCCGGTATCCATCCGGGGAACACCTCACCCCACCGGGCGATCAGGCCGATCGCGGTGAAGGCCAGCGCCTCCGACACGATCGACAGCAGCACCACGTACACCTCAAGGGGCGCCCAGGCCGGCAGGTCGCCGTTCATGTCCCCCTGCCTCAGGTCACCGTCGATGATCG
Organism: Actinomadura sp. 3N407; assembly: GCF_052245875.1. Classification (NCBI taxonomy): domain Bacteria; kingdom Bacillati; phylum Actinomycetota; class Actinomycetes; order Streptosporangiales; family Thermomonosporaceae; genus Actinomadura; species Actinomadura sp. 3N407. The sequence goes on along the minus strand of NZ_JBQQBP010000004.1, from coordinate 560,230 downwards.
GCAGGTGGAAGGTGAACGCGGCGATCCGCCACAGCCCGGACGGCAGCACGGCGAACGGGATGGCCAGCGCCGCGATCCGCGCCCACCGTGGAACGCCTTCGACGGGTTCGTGCGCGGAAACCCACACGTCGCGCAGCCGCCTGGCCGGAGCCGCCGGCGTTCTCATGACGGTCATCGCTGCCTCCTTCGGAAACGGTCCTCACCCGTTCCCCAAGATCACAGCCATGACCGGCCGCTCGGATCACCCACCGGCACCATCCCACTCCCCCGTGCGGGGGACCGCCCCGCTCGCGCCGTCCCACCATCGACCTGGCGGAATACTCCCGAAGGGCCGCTCGTGCATGCGTTCACAGTTCGGGGAGCGAATTCATGTCGACGGCCACCATTCGGAATGGGACGAGGCCTCCGCCGCATTCCGGTAAAAGCCATGCACCGGGTGCGGGCGCGCATCCGGCGACGCGATCACCTCGGGGACGTCAGGGCTTCGCGGACGCTGGTCTCCGGTCGGCCCAGCACTTCAGGGTCGGGGCGGAATATCACGTCCGTCATCGCTTTGAGCATGGCGATGGGCTCGCGCGCGTAGCCGAGGGTCGTCGCGTGCTTGATCCAGACGTTGCTGCCGACGCCGCGGGTGTCGATCCCGGCGGCGCGGCAGAGAACGACCGCCCGGGGCAGGTGGAAGCTCTGGGTGACCACCGTCAGCCGGTTCACACCGAATATTCGCTTGGCTCGGGTGCAGGAGTCCCACGTGTCGCGGCCGGCGTGGTCACGCACGATGTGGCGCGCGGGGACACCGTGGCGTACGAGGTAGTCGCGCATCACGGTCGGTTCGTCGTAGTTCTTTGTGCGGTTGTCCCCCGACACCAGGACCACCTTCACCTTGCCCGAGCGGTAGAGCTCGGCGGCCACGTCCAAGCGCTGGGACAGGGAAAGTGACGGCGACCCGTCCGGCCTGACACCCGCCCCCATCACCAGCGCCACCGGGGCCGCGGGGACGTCCTGTACGGACTTGCGGTAACGCGCCGAGTCCAGGTACGCCCAGCTGATCGGCGCGAACGCCACCACCACGAGCAGGACTCCGGCCAGCAACAGCCGCACGACCCAGCGCCGCTGTAATCGCGGCAGGATCCGCCGAACCCTCTTCCCCTGTTTCATGATCACACCTCCTGGGACGCACGTGCGCCGCAAACGGTTCGCAGCCCACCGATGTGGTTGTCGATCCTGTCCGGGTGCCCGGATCAGGGCTTGCGGCCTACGGCGGCGTAGCCGGCGACCTCGTCCGGGAGTCCCCAGGGCGTGTGCTCTGGACGCCACCGAGACATCGACACCACACCGGGCTCAAGCAGCTCAAGGCCATCGAAGAAGCGAACGATGGCTTCACGGGTGCGCGGAACCATCGGATTGGCCGACTTCTCGTTCCAATCCTCCTGAGCTTCGGCCTGCGCCGTCGCACCTTCATCGAAGTCCAGCGTCGCGTGCGTGATCGCCAGATGGCTCCCGGACGGGACGGCGTCCATCAGGCGCCCGAGCAGACGCCGCGCCTCGCCGTCATCGTGAACGAAGTGCATGATGCCCAGCAGCATGATCGCCACAGGACGGCCGAAGTCGAGGGTCGCGGCGGCCTGCTCCAGAATGCCGTCGGGTTCCCGCAAGTCGGCATGGATGTAATCGCACGCCCCCTCCGGGCTACTGCGAAGCAGCGCCCGCGCGTGCGTGAGAACCAGCGGATCGTTGTCCACATAGACGATGCGCGAGCCGGGCGCGGCACGCTGGGCGACCTCGTGTGTATTGTCCATGGTCGGCAGCCCGGTGCCGATATCGAGGAACTGCCGGATCCCGGCCTCGCCCGCCAGATACCGGACGGACCTGCCGAGGAACGCGCGGTCGGCCAGCGCGATATCGGTGATCTGCGGGAACATCGCACGGAACTGCTCGGCTGCCTGCTGGTCGACCTCGTAATTGTCCTTGCCGCCGAGCAGATAGTTCCACACCCGGGCCGAGTGCGGCACCGAAGTGTCGATCTGCGGGTTCTCGGCCACGGCGACGCCTCCCGGACAATCGGCTTTTCCACCAACCTAACGCCCGGCCGACAACCCCATGATCGATTCACACCACTCCGTCTCCTCTGACGGCTCGGGCTTGGTGCCCGACGGCGATGGCGGTCTCACGTCGCGCGCGGGCGCGGGCGGAGGGTCAGGTGTCGCAGGTCGTCCCTGCGGTCTTCCATGAACCCGTACACGCCCAAGCCGACGATCAGGATCAGGACCATAGCGCTGGACAGGCGGTACCACCCAAGGACCAGGGCAGAAGGCTCGACGACATCGGGATTCTGGAATCGCCACGATTTGAACAGGCCCCACATCCGCCGTGGAAAGACGATATTGCACATGCACAGCACTATCAGAACGACAAAGAAGAATACGTCCCAGAACCCCATGCACGGGAAGATACTCGGCCGGACGAGGGTGGCGGCAGGGCCGTGCGCAAGTCCGCCTCGCGTGACTAGGATGCCGCTCTAACGCCGCAGAACCTTCGAGCGCACCGTCTCCAGGAAGATCCGCACCTCGTCGATGCGCAACGCGTACGCCGCGACCATGAACACGACACCGCCGATCACGCAGCCTGCCGACAAGGAGGCCAGCGCGGCGCCGACGCCTCCGGTGAAGCCGCCGAGCAGCCAGGCCGCCGCGCCGCCCGCCGCCGCCCCCGGGACCGTGGCCGCGTGGAGCAGCAGAAGGGTGCGGAAGATGCGACGGCCGTCCAGCCCGTGGAGGCGCTTGCGCAGGATCTGTCCCGCGATCAGGAATCCGACCACGTAGTAGAGACCGTGCCCGATCGGCAGGTAGATGACGATGTGCTCCGGCGGTGCCAGGTACAGCACCGCGAAGCCGGAGACTCCGTGGATGGCGACGGGGGCGAGGGCGATGAGTCCGGGTGTCCGGGCGTCGCCCAGTGAGTAGAAGACCCGCAGCATCAACTGGAACAACGTGAACGGAATGAGCGACACCGCGAACATCATCAGCACGTAGCCGATGACGTGCGCGTCGTCCACCGAGGCGCTGCCCCGCGCGTACAGGACCACCGACATCGGCACCGCGAAGACCATCATCGCGATCGACGCGGGAACGAGCAGGACCGACGCCAGCCGCAGGCCACGGGAGAAGTCCAGCCGCACCAGATCCTTGCGGCCGTCGGCGACATGCCGGCTCATCTTCGGCAGCAGCGCCGTGATCACCGATACCGCGATGATGGCGTACGGCAACTGGAAGATGACGAAGGCGTTCTTGTAGGCGGTGATCCCCGCTCCGGCCCCCGACCCGGCCTCGGCCACCCGGGCACCGGCGCGGGTCGCCACGTTCGTGCTGACCAGCAGGCTGATCTGCGCGACGACGGCGTACACCATCATCCAGCCCGCGTTCCGCATCGCCTCACCGAAACCGGATCCGCGCAGGCCGAGCCGCGGACGCCACCGGAACCCGGCCCACCACAGCGCCCACGTCAGGATGAGCGCCTGGAGGATCTGACCGGCCGTCGCGCCCAGTCCGAGAAGCGCGACCTGACCGTCGGTGATGTCGTCCGGCGTCCGACCGGGCCCGGCGATCCACAGGAACAGCAGGGCCGTCGTGATGATCGACAGGTTGTTGACGACCGGCGCCCACATCGGCGCCCCGAAACGCTGGCGGCTGTTCAGCATGGCGCTGGCGACGCCGCTCGCCCCGATGAAGAAGATCTGCAACAGCAGGAAGCGCGTCAGGGTGACGGCGACTTCGCGCTGGTTGCCCGTCCACTCGCCCGCGTAGACGGTGATGAGGAACTGCGAGGCGAGCACCGCGACGAAGGTGATGGCGGCCAGGGCGAGCAGCGTGACCGTCATGAAGCGCTGCTCGGTCGCCAGCCCGCCGTCCGGGTCCTGCTGCCGCCGCTTCACGAGGAAGGGCACGAAGACGCTCGCCAGCAGGCCGCCGATGAGCAGGTCGTACACGACGAACGGCACCATGTTGGCCGTCTGGTAGGCGTCGCCGAGCAGCCCCGTGCCGAGCGCGGCGACGATCGCCGCCGTCCGGATGAACCCCGTCGCGCGGGACACGACCGTCCCGACCGCCATGATGATGCTGGACCGGGCCAGGGACGGGGGCGCCGCGTGCGCGGCACCGCCGATCTCCTCGCCCTCCTCGCCGGGACGGTCGGCGGTGCCGAGGTCGCCGTAGTCGCTCGGGTCGTGCCGGACCTCCAGTCCCCGCTCCGGCCGGGACGGGGGTTCCCGCCGTTCGATGGCGTCCAGGACGTCGCCGGGCATGAGGACGCGACCGGTGTACCGGCCCGCCATCTCGTCACTCTTCAGATGCCCGGCCTCGGTGGAGGCGGGCTCTGGTGCCTCGGCGCGCTGCACCATGGGCTCCTCCGGGGGGGTTCGCGGTCACGCATGCGACGGTGACGATTCCACACGAACGGATCACCGGGAAATCGAGGCTCCACTGTGGCACCGGGTCAGACGGTCACGCATCTCGGGGGTGGCGGGCTGTGTGACATAGGCGACTGTAAGCGATTGCCACGATGCATTGAGTGGTCGACCCATGACATGCTGTCACCAAATAATGGTCCTCGGAACAGGAAATCGATCGACATGGCGGACAGTACCGCAGCGCGCGATTCCCAGGATCTGGCGGGCGAGGAGGCCACGCCGGGATGCGTCGCCCACAAGATCGCGGCCTGGGGGCTCGCCGCGCTCATCGCGCTCTTGGCCGCCGGGGCGGTCGTCTCGTTCATCCCACGGGGGCGGCGGCGCCGCGGGAGGCGCCGGCTCCGCCGTCCCCGCCCCTGGGACCGCCTCCGGACCCGCACACCGCCGCCCCCCGGCGAGGACGACGACCTGCCGGAGGACGACCCCGCCTGAGCGGGCCTACGCGGGTTTCCGGTACAGGAGGTGGCCCGCCGGGAAGCGTTCCAGGTCGGTCGGTTCGCGGACGAGCCGGGCCGCTTCGGTCAGGCCGGCGTTGCGCAGGAGCGCGGCCGGGTGGTCCTCGCGGGCCCGGGCGATCATCTCCGGTGACAGGTCGATGCCGGACGCGGGCAGTCCGAGGGAGGCCAGGAACGCCGTCACGTGGCCGGGGCCGCAGCCGAGGTCGGCGACCGGGCCGCCGGTGCCCCGGACCGGCTCCGCGAACGCGGTGATGAGCGCGCGGTCCAGAGGGAGTTCGTCGAGGACGTTGCGGAAGGTGTCGGCGTAGAGGGCGGCGACGGCGTCGTAGGCGGCTCGCGTGCCGGGGTCGGTCATGAGTGTGGACGGTAGCGGGCCTGGCGGGCGGCGGGTCCGCCAGGTGCCAGGCCGGAGAGTCCCGCCTCCACGGCGGCCGCGGCGCGGCGGCAGAACGGTTCCGGCTCGTCCGCCGCGTCCGGGTGCTCGTCGACGAGCGCGTCCGCCAGGCCGTCGCGGAGCAGGTCCGCTGACCGGACGCCCTGGGCGGCCGCCATCTCGCCCGCCCTCGCGACGGTCCGGTGGACGATCAGCGACGCGCCCTCCGGTGGGAGCGGAGACAGCCACGCGTGCCGGGCCACCAGCACGCGGTCGGCGGGCAGCAGCGCCAGCGCCGCGCCGCCCGTGCCCTCGCCCAGCAGCAGGCAGAGCGACGGCGCGGGCAGCGTGATCAGGTCGGCGAGGCAGCGGGCGATCTCGCCGGCCAGGCCGCCCTCCTCCGCCTCGGCCGACAGGACGGCGCCGGGCGTGTCGACCACGGTGACCAGCGGCAGGCCCAGCTCGGCGGCCAGTTGCATCCCGCGGCGCGCGACGCGCAGACCGGCCGGCCCGAGGGGGTGGCCGGTGCGCTGGCTGCTCCGGTCCTGGCCGACGACGACGCAGGGGGCCGCGCCGAAGCGGGCCAGGGCGAGCAGCAGACCCGGGTCGGCCTCTCCTTGGCCGGTGCCCGAGAGCGGGGTCACGTCCGTCGCGCCGTACCGGAGTAGTTCGCGGACGCCTGGACGGTCGGGGCGGCGGGACCGCTCGATCGAATCCCATGCCGTCTCCTCTGGGAAGACGTCCACGGAGGCCTGGAACGAGGCAGACACGGGCGGGCTTCCGCACAGGACGTTCAGCGCGCGGGACGCCACCTCACCCAGGTCGTCGATGCCCATCACCGCGTCCAGGAGCCCCTTGGCCGCGAGGTTCTCGGCGACCTGCACGCCACTGGGGAACGGCTCCCCGTACAGCCCTTCGTACACGCGCGGCCCTAGGAAACCGATCAGCGCGCCGGGTTCGGCGGCCGTCATATGGCCGAGCGACCCCCACGAGGCGAACACCCCGCCGGTCGTGGGATGCCGCAGATAGACGAGATAGGGCAGCCCGGCGGCACGGTGCGCCATGACGGCGGCGGTGATGCGAGCCATCTGGACGAACGCGGCCGTCCCCTCCTGCATGCGGGTCCCGCCGGACGACGGCGCGGCGAGCAGCGGCAGGCCCTCGGCGGTGGCGCGTTCGACGGCGGCGACGATCCGGTCGGCGGTGGCGAGGCCGATCGAACCGGCGAGGAACCGGAACTCCGACACGACGAACGCGACGCGGCGGCCGCGCAGCCGGCCCGCCCCGGTAACGACGGCCTCGTCGTATCCACTGCGTTCGCGGGCGGCGGCGAGTTCCCCTCCGTAGGGGGACGCGGGGTCGGGCGTCCCGGCGGGAGGGGTGTCCCAGCACGTCCAGCCGTCCTCGTCCAGCACGCGGCGCAGCAACTCGCGCGCACCGACTCGTTCAGTCACGCGCCTATCATGACCGCAGGGCAGGTCAACCGCTGCGCGGGGGTGGACACTGGTAGGACCCCGGCAGAAGGGAACCACCTTGTCCGACGAGATCCACTTCATGTCCGCCCGCGACCTCGCCCGGCGGATCCGCGCACGCGAGCTGTCGGCGCGCGAGGTCGTCCAGGCGCATCTCGACCAGATCGAACGGACGAACCCGCGGGTCAACGCCGTGGTCACGCTGGTCGCCGAGGAGGCGGCGCGGCAGGCGCGGGAGGCGGACGAGCGGCTGGCGTCCGGGGTGCGGCCGGGGCCGCTGCACGGCCTGCCCGTCGCGCACAAGGACACCCACGCCACGCGGGGGATCCGCACCACGTCCGGGTCGCCGATCTTCGCCGATCATGTCCCGGACGCCGACGAGCTGGTCATCGAGCGGATGCGGGAGGCGGGGGTCATCACGCTCGGCAAGACGAACGTGCCGGAGTTCGCCGCCGGGTCCCACACGTTCAACCCGGTGTTCGGCCTCACCCGCAATCCCTACGACCCGTCGCGGTCGGCGGGCGGCAGCAGCGGCGGGGCGGCGGCGGCGCTGGCGTGCGGGATGCATCCGCTGGCGGACGGCAGCGACATGGGCGGGTCGCTGCGCAATCCCGCGTCGTTCTGCAACGTCGTCGGGTTCCGCCCGTCCCCGGGGCGGGTGCCGTCGTGGCCGGTGCCGGCGGCCTGGTCGACGCTGGGCGTGCAGGGCCCGATGGCCCGCGACGTGGCGGACGTGGCGCTGCTGCTGTCGGTGCTCGCCGGGCCCGACCCGCGCAGCCCGATCGCGCTGGAGACGCCCGGTTCGGCGTTCGCCGGGCCGCTCGACCGGGACGTCGCCGGGCTCCGCGTCGCCTGGTCCCCCGACCTCGGCGGAACGGTGCCCGTCGACCCGGCCGTCACCGGCGTCCTCGAACCCGCCGTCAAGGTGTTCGAGGAACTGGGCTGCGTAGTTGAGGAGGCGTGCCCCGACCTGTCCGGCGCCGACGAGGTCTTCCGGACGCTGCGCGCCTGGCACTGGGACATCGCGCTCGGCCCCCTCCTGGACGAGCGCCGCGCCCGTGCCCGCCGAGGGGGGACGGCGCCCCACGGTCCCCGGAGCGACTCCGGCGTCGATATCAAGCCGTCCCTCGTACAGAACATCGACGCCGGGCGCTCGCTGACAGGCGCGGACCTCGGGCGGGCGGAGGTCCTGCACACGGCGCTGTTCCATCGGGTCCGGGAGTTCTTCGGACGGTACGACGTGCTGCTCCTGCCGGTCAGCCAAGTGCCGCCGTTCGACGCCGGGATCGAGTACCCGGACGAGGTCGCCGGGGAGCCGATGCCCGACTACCTGGAGTGGATGCGGTCGTGCTTCCTCGTCTCGGCGACCGGCTGCCCCGCGCTGTCGGTGCCCGCCGGGTTCACCGGGGACGGGCTGCCGATCGGGTTGCAGATCGTCGGCCCGCATCGCGCGGACCTCGCCGTCCTCCAGGCCGGTTACGCGTTCGAGCAGGCGACCCGGCACGCGGCGCGCCGCCCGCCGCTGCCGTGACTACGGCTCGCCGAGGGGGATGCGCAGGACGAGCCGCGCGCCCTTGTCGCTCTCCGCGGCGACGAGCGTCCCGCCGTGCGAGCGGGCGATGTCGCGGGAGATCGTCAGCCCGAGGCCGGTGCCGCCGATGTCGCGTTCACGGCCCTCGGGAAGGCGGTGGAAACGCCAGAAGACGCGTTCGCGGTCCTCGGGCGGGATCCCGGCGCCGTCGTCGCGGACCTCCAGCACGGCGTCCCGCCCGGACACGGTCGCGGTCACCCAGATCCGCGACGCGGCGTGCCGCTCGGCGTTGTCGAGCAGGTTCGTCAGCAGCCTGACCATGTGGTGGCGCGTGACCCACACCATGATCCCCTCGTCCACGGCGACCTCGACGGGGACGCGCCGCTCACGCCGTGCCGTCTCCGCGCGGACCAGCTCGCCGAGGTCGAGCAGCTCCCGCGCGACGTGCACGCCCGCGCCGAGCTTGGCCAGGATCAGCAGGTCGCCCACGATGCCCTGCAGCCGGTCGGCGTCCGCGAGCGCCGCCCGCGCGACCGCCGGCCAGTCCTCGTCCTCGGGATGCTCCAGCGCCACCTCCAGCTGGGCCCGCAGCCCGGTGAGCGGGCTGCGCAGCTCGTGCGAGACGTCCGCGACGAAGGCGCGCTGGCGGGTGAGGACCTCCTCCAGCCTGGTCAGCGTCACGTTCACCGACTCGGCCAGCTCGGACACCTCGTCGACGGGGCCGGGGACGGTCACCCGGCGGTCCAGGGCACGGCCGCTGATGTCGGCGAGTTCGGCGCTCATCTTCCGCACCGGCCGCAGCGCCCGCCGCACCGACAGCGACACGATCCAGCCGGCCATGGCGGTGCCGAGGAGCGCCAGCCCCGCGAGCAGCCCGATGAACAGGCCCTTGTAGCGGATGAACACGGTGATGGGCGCCCCGGCGTGCACGATCCGCCGGCCGTCCGGGGTCTGTATCCGTTCGGTGACCAGGTAGACCGGGCCCTTTCCCGGGATGTCGATGGTGCGGTAGACGGGCTCGTTCACCACGCGCGGCGCCGGGACCTCCAGCGGAGCGCGCCCGCGCAGTGACTCACTGGACGCGAGGAGGCCGCCCTCCTCGGTCACCACCTGGAGCAGGGTGAAGTCGGGGTTCTCGACGGGCACGATGCCCCGCGGATCGGTCGTGCGGACGAGCGTGGCGAGTTCCGTGACGGCGTCGGAGCCCCGGTCGTGCAGTCCCTCGAACACCGTGGCCCGGACCGCCTGGTAGAAGAAGACGACGCCGGCCACGAGCAGGAGGGCGACGATCAGGGTCGCGGCGGCGGTCACGCGGGTCCGCACCGACCAGCACGACGGCGACATCCAGTCCCCGATGATCCGCACCCCGGCGCCCTCCCCCTTTCCGCCTCGTACGCGGCGGCCGGCGCCGCGTCGCGTCCCAGCGCCTGGGGGGTGAACGCAGAACTGGTTGTTACCAGACCATTGCCCTGCGAAACATCACCACATACCGGACAGATGCCCGCGCGGCGGCGCCTCCCACCCCTGGGGTGCCGGCCGCGCGGGCATCTCCTTCGGTGCCGCCAGCGGCCCACCGCCCACGCGCCGAGGAGGTTCCGCCGGGGACCGGGCCTGCTGCCGAACCACTCCCACTCTGCACGTCCCCGGTGCACGGGGCGCTACATCGACGTGACGATCACGTTTCCGCACTTCCTGGAAGAACGCGCCATAATCTGCCGCCGTTCGGGGATAGGCGGACAGGAGAGAAGCAAGGGAGCCGGGGACACCCCATGGACGGAGACATCAGGCCGCTGGAACCCGCCGACCCGCGCGAGGTCGGCGGGCACACACTGCTGGGCCGCCTCGGCTCGGGCGGCATGGGGATGGTCTATCTCGGTGCTGATCCCGAGTCCGGCGGCCGGGTCGCGGTGAAGACCATCCATCCGCACCTGGCGGGCGACCCGTCCTACCGGAGGCGTTTCAAGGACGAGGCGTACCTCGCGAGCCGCGTCGCCTCGTTCTGCACCGCGCGGGTCCTCGCGCACGGCGAGGAGGACGGCCGTCCCTACCTCGTCACCGAGTACGTGGGCGGCATCTCGCTGCACAACCGGCTCGTCGGCGACGGGCCGCTGCCGGCCGCCGACCTGCACGGCGTCGCCGTCGGCGTCGCGTCGGCGCTCGCGGCGATCCACGCGGCCGGGCTCGTGCACCGCGACCTCAAGCCCGCCAACGTGATGCTCACCCTGTCCGGGTGCCGCGTCATCGACTTCGGCATCGCGCGCAGCCAGGACTCCTGCGGCGCGACCGCCGCGAACGGCCAGGTCCTCGGCACCCCCGGCTGGATGGCGCCGGAGGTGCTCATCGGCGGTCCCGCGACGCCCGCGGCCGACGTCTTCGCCTGGGGCTGCCTCATCGCCCACGCGGGGACGGGACGGATGCCGATCGGCGGCGATCCGGCGACCCTCCGCACCGCCACCGAGGAACCCGATCTGTCCGGGCTGCCGGAGTCGCTGGTCCCGGCCGTCCAGTCCGCGCTGGCGAAGAACCCCGCCGAGCGCCCGACCGCGTCCGACCTGCTGCTCACGCTCGTCGAGCAGCAGGAGCCGCATGCCGGTGACCGGCTCGGCCCGCACCCGGCCGCGGCGCTCTCCGCGGCGGGCGCGCCTGCGCCCGCCGCGCCTCGCCCGGTCCGGCCGTACGGCCAGGAGGGGACCGACACCAAGGCGTTCACACCGATCGGCGTGGCGGGCGCCATGTCGTCGACGCGGACCCGGTTGTTGGCGGGCGCCGGCGCCGCGGCCGGCACCATACTGATCGGCGCCATCATCGTCGGCCTCGCGCAGGGCAAGAGCGACCCGCAGCCGTCGCCCACCACGCCCGCCCCGTCGACGCCGACGGTCTCCCCCACCACGACGAAGAAGGCCGGCGTCATCAAGCCCGCAGCGCCCAAGCAGCCCCTGAAGTCGCACAAACCGAAGCACAAGGCGAAACACGGCAAGCAGAAGGGCAGGCACAGGCGCCCCTAGGGAACACGGCGGGCGTCCGCCCGGACGGTCAGGTGCGCCAGATCAGGATGAGGGCGCAGTCGTCGTCGCGGGCCGCCGCCATCGTCTCCACCAGTTCCTTCGCGCCGCTGCCGAACCCCTGCGGGACGAGCCGCTCCGCCTCGCCGAGGAGCCGGTCGATGCCGGTGTCCAGGTCACTGCCCGGGGACTCCACCAGCCCGTCGGTGTACAGGAGCAGCGCGTCGCCCGACCGCAGCAGCCCGTGCTCGGGGATGCAGCGCAGGTCGGGCACGACGCCCAGCACCACGCCTTTGGCGGGGCTGACCTGCCAGGCGCCGCTGCCCGCGTCGAACTGCACGGCCGGCGGATGCCCCGCCGACTCGACCGTGTACTCCCCCGTGTTCAGGTCGACGACGACGTGCACGGCCGTGACGAATCCCTCGTCCCACCGCTGGCGATGCAGGTAGTCGTTGCAGGCCGGGAGGAAACGGTCAGGCTGGATCGATCCAAGAAGCCCGCCGAACGCGCCCGACAGCATCAGTGCGCGGGTACCCGCGTCGGTGCCCTTCCCGGAGACGTCGACCAGCGCCACCTCCAGCGTGTCGCCGTCGCACGCCGACACCACGAAGTCGCCGCCGAACGACGACCCTCCCGCTTGGAGAAGCACGACCTGCGACGCCCAGCCGTCCGGCAGCTCGGGCATCTCGCCCTGGCGTTTCAGCCGGTCGCGCAGCTCCAGCAGCATCGAGTCGCCGCGCAGGCCCTGCACGCCGAGCTGCTGGCGCGTCCGGGCGAGGGTGAGCGCGAGCACCGCGGTGATCGTCAAGGTGCCGATCATCCCGATGCCGATCGCGGGGACGTCGAGCCAGGCGTTGTAGGCCACCATCGCCACCACGACGCCGAGCAGCGCGACCAGGCTCCGCACCTTCAGCAGCAGCCCGCCGCCGAGCACGATCAGCACCAGCACGCCCGAGGGGGCAAGGCCGCGGGTGTCATTCGCCGTCGCGACCCCGATGGCGATCGCCAGGACCGCCAGGGCCGCGAACACGTAACGTTCCCTGGTCAGCTTCCCCCGCCGCAGCCACCGGTACAGCATCACGAGCACCGGGATACGGCGCAGCAGCGCGCGCACTCTCGGCGGAAGGAGGTGCACCAGTCGTTGAAGCATGACTCCGGCACTGTATCGAGCAATCACCGCGGCAGGTCGGTATCCGGGCCACCGGTGACTATTTGCAACGCTCCAGCTACCGTTTCTCCGGGTAGGTGTTACGGGACGGGCAGGTGGTACCGGGAGAGGCGGCGGCACATGGGACAGCCGGGAATGCGGATCACGGTGGACGCGGCGATGCGGGCACGGGACGTCTCGCGTCCGAGACCCGAGGGCGAGGAGGCGCCGGCCGCCGGAACGGGCACCGGCCCCGGTTCCGGTAAGCCCGCCGAGCCCGCCAAGCGGACGAAGGCCGCCAAGAACGAGCGGCGCCGCCTCGGCAAACGCGGCGGCGCCCGCAAGCCCCCGGCGAACGGGATCTGACCGCTGCGCCGCCGGGCCGGTTCCCGCCCGGTCAGTTCCCGCCCGGCAGCGGCGGGAGTTCACCCGTCCGCTCGTAGTCGCCGAGCATCTCGATCCGGCGGGTGTGGCGCGGCTCCTTGGAGTAGGCCGTCTCGATGAACAGCTCCACGAACCGGGTCGCGGACGCCAGGTCGTGCTGCCGGGCGCCGAGGCTGATGACGTTCGCGTCGTTGTGCTCGCGGGCGAGGGCGGCGGTGTCCTCACTCCAGACGAGGGCGGCCCGCACGCCCTTGACCTTGTTGGCCGCGATCACCTCGCCGTTGCCGGATCCGCCGATCACGACGCCCAGCGTCCCCGGCTCCGCGGCCGTCCGCTCCGCGGCCCGCAGGACGAACGGCGGGTAGTCGTCGACGGCGTCGTACTCGAACGCGCCGCAGTCGACGGCCTCATGCCCGTTCGCCTCCAGCCAGGAGACCAGGTGCTCCTTCAACTCGAAGCCGGCATGGTCGGATCCCAGAAACACGCGCATGGGCCCGATTCTCGCAGGCACCGGAGGGCCCTTCGCGCTCGGGTCGGTCAGTCGTCGTCGCGCCTGCGGTCGACGATCGTACGGTCCGCCAGGTCGAGGTCGTCGTCCTCCGTCGCGTCCTCGGGCACCTCGGCCTCGGGCGCGTCCGGTTCCTCGACGTCGTCCGCGGGGCCCTCGGGTTCGGACTCGGGTTCGGGCTCGGGCGGCTTCGGCTGCTGCGGCGGGGCCGGCGGCGCGGGCTGCTGCGGCGGGGCCGGCGGTGCACCGAACTGCTGCGGGGCGGGCGCTCCGGGCTGCTGCGGCGCTGGCGCGGCGCCCCACGGCGGTTGCTGCTGCTGCGGCTGGCCCTGCGGCGGGACGTACGGGACCGCCGACGGATGCGGCTGCTGCGGCATCCCCTGCTGCGGCATCCCCTGCTGCGGCATCTGCTGCTGGGGCATCTGCTGTTGCGGCATCTGGGCGCCCTGCTGCTGCGGGGCGTAGGGCTGCTGGGCGTACGGCTGCTGGGCACCATAGGGCTGCTGCGCACCGTAGGGCGGCCGGCCGCCGTAGGACTGCTGCTGAGCCTGGTCGCGCGGACGGGTGAACAGGAAGCCGCCGAGTGCGCCGAGGCCCGCGATCCAGCCGAACAAGAAGCCGAACGACGCGCCGTTGGCGATCGAGTTCCAGATGGTGCGGCTCGCGAAGGACCCGGCGTCGACCGACCACGCCAGCAGGGCTCCGCCGATCACTCCGGCCACCCCGCCCGCGACGGTGGTCGCCCACCAGCCGGTGATGACCGCGCCGAGGACGCCCTGGCTCGGCTCGATCATCCTGGCGCCGGCGAACACCAGCAGCGCCAGCACGGCGAAGAACAGCAGGAACTGGACGTCCACGGCGAGCACGACGTCCCAGTTGCCCGATCCTCCGGCCGTCACCCGCCAGCGAGGGAACTGGAACATCGCGACCAGGGGCCCGATCCCGCTGCCAAGACTGAACTCTTTACGGAGTTCGTCCGCGACCCACTGGTTGTTGAACAGCAACGCGAGAAGGGCGATGGGCGCTATCGCGCCGCCCGCCATGACCACCATTCGCCGCATCGTCATGGCGCGCAAGGGTAGTGGCGATCCGTGCCCGCCGGTAGGCCTCGGACTACCCGTGGTAGGCGGCCGGGAAGCGGAATCCGGGGTCGACCTGTTCCTCGAGGTTCTCTCCCGCCGCCCTGCTCGCCCAGCTCCGTGCGTTCTTGACGTGGAACTCGACGGCCAGCCGCTGGAACTCGTCCCAGTCCTTGACGCGCGCGTCCACCTCGGCGCGCATCCGGTCGAGGGCGGCGACGTTGCCGTCCTCCAGCGTGACGCCGTCCCGGCCCTGCTCCAGCGCCCGGACGGCGGCGGACTGCCCGATCCAGGTCAGCAGGTCTCCGCCGACGTGCTCGCGCAGGTAGGCGACGTCGTCGTCGGTCTGCACCTTGTTGCCGACGACGCGGATGGCGACGTCGTAGTCGCGGGCGTACTCGGTGTACTGCCGGTAGACGCCGACGCCCTTGCGGGTGGGCTCGGCGACCAGGAACATCAGGTCGAACCGCGTGAACAGCCCGGACGCGAACGTGTCGGCGCCGGCGGTCATGTCGACGACGACGTACTCGCCGGGCCCGTCCACCAAATGGTTGAGGTAGAGCTCGACCGCGCCGGTCTTGGAGTGGTAGCAGGCCACGCCGAGGTCGTCGTCGTTGAAGGGGCCGGTGGCGAGGAGCGTGACCCCGTCCACTTCCTGTCCGGCGTCGTGGACGGGGTCGTCGCCGCGGAACCTCAGCAGCCGCGAGCCCGTCCCGGGCGGGGTGGTCTTGACCATCGCGGAAGCGGAGGAGATGCGGGGGTTGTCGCCCCGCAGATGATCCTTGATCTCGGGGAGCCGGTCGCCCAGCGCGGGGATCTTGGCGGCGCGGTCCTCGTCCAGGCCGAGCGCCACGCCGAGGTGCTGGTTGATGTCGGCGTCGATGGCCACCACCGGCAGCCCGCGCCCGGCCAGGTGCCGGACGAACAGCGACGACAGGGTGGTCTTGCCGCTGCCGCCCTTGCCGACGAACGCAACCTTCACGATTACCCCATTTCGGATATGAAAACCGTTACCAGTGTCGGGCAATCGAGTCTGGCGGAGGGCGAAGCGGGAGGCAAGCGGAACGGCCGAAGATCACCGAATCGGCGTCCCGTGGGGGACGACTCCCGTGCCCGGCGGGAACGTCAGCGGACGGCGGCGGCCGGGTCGAACCCGAAGGGCAGTTCCAGGCGGTGCGCGGCGAGCAGCCCGGCGTCCATGAGCAGGTCCGGGGTGGGACGGTCGGCCGTGATGACGCCGCCGGAGAGGATCACCGACCGCGGGCACAGCTCGGCCGCGTACGGGAGGTCGTGCGTCACCATCAGGACCGTCACGTCCAGGCTCAGCAGGATCTCCGCCAGCTCGCGGCGGCTCGCCGGGTCCAGGTTGGAGGACGGCTCGTCCAGCACGAGGATCTCCGGCTCCATGGCCAGGACCGTCGCGACGGCGACGCGGCGCCGCTGCCCGAAGCTGAGGTGCTGCGGCGGCCGGTCGGCGACGTCGAGCATGCCGACGCGGGTCAGCGCGTCCCGCACCCGGCGGTCCAGCTCGGGGCCGCGCATCCCGAGGTTCGCCGGGCCGAACGCGACGTCCTCGCGGACCGTCGGCATGAACAGCTGGTCGTCGGGGTCCTGGAAGACGATGCCGACGCGGCGGCGGATCTCCCGCAGCGTCTTCTTGTCGCCCGGATCGACCGCGAGCCCGCCGATCCTGACCTCGCCGAGACCGCCCCGCAGGATGCCGTTCAGATGCAGGACGAGCGTCGTCTTCCCGGCGCCGTTCGGCCCGAGCAGCGCGACCCGTTCGCCCCGCCCGATCGTGAGGTCGACGCCGTAGAGGGCCTGTGTGCCGTCGGGGTAGGCGTAGGCGAGGCCCTTCACTTCCAGCGATGGGGTCATGGTGCGATCCAAGCAGCCAGCGCGACCAGGGCCGCGGCCGAGGGGAGCACGGCGGCGGCCGTCCACTGCGCGGCCGTCGCGCCCACGTCGTGCATGACGGGCATGCGGCCGTCGTAGCCACGGCTCATCATCGCCAGGTGGACGCGTTCGCCCCGCTCGTAGGAGCGCAGGAACAGCGCGCCGACCGACTTGGCGAGCACGCCCGTTGCGCGGACGCCGCGGGCCTCGAAGCCCCGGGACGCCCGCGCCACCTTCATCCGTCCCAGCTCGGCCGTGACGACGTCGACGTACCGGAGCATGAACGTGGCGATCTGCGTGAGGAGCGACGGCATCCGCAGCCGCTCGATGCCGAGCAGCAGCAGCCGCGGCTCCGTCGTCGCGGCGAGCACGATGGACGCGACCACGCCGAGGGTGCCCTTGGCGAGTATGTTCCAGGCGTCCCACATCCCGCCCTCGCTCACCCGCAGGCCGAGCAGGCCGATCTTCTCGCCCTCGGCGACGAACGGGAGGAGGATCGCGAACGCGACGAACGGGACCTCGATCACGGTCCGCCGCGCCACCGTCCGGAGCGGGACGCGGGCGAGAAGCGCGACGGCCGCGAGCAGCAGCGCGTACACGCCGAACGCCCACATCCGCTCCCGGGGCGTGGCGACGACCAGCAGCACGAACGCCAGCACGGCGACGATCTTGGTCTGCGGCGGCAGCCGGTGCACCGGCGACGCGCCCGGCACGTACAGCCGGTGCGCGTGACCCGCGCCCACTAGCCCTGCCCGGACGTTCCGGCCGGCGCCTTCCCGTCCGGCGCCGGGGCGGAGTCGCGCCGCCGGACGGCCCAGAACAGCCCGCCGCCGACGAGGAGGACGGCCCCGACGCCGATCACGCCGGACATCCCGGCCGAGACCCACTCGTTGTCGACGCCCTTCACCCCGTAGTCGCCGAGCGGGGAGTCCTTGAGCGCGTGGTCCTTCTCCTCGGCGCTGATGCCCTCCTCCTCTGCGACCTTCTCCAGCCCGTCCGGGCTGCCGCTGGCGTAGAAGCTGACGAGCCCTGCGAGGACGAGGGAGACCAGCAGGAACCCGATGAAGAAACGCTTGGTGGCCATCTGTCTCCTCCTCAGGCCCGGGACGGGGTGGGCCGGGCGGTGCGCAGCTCGACCGGTTTCATCAGGCCGCACGCCCCGTGCACGAGGTCCGGCCGGACGGCGAGCACGCTCGACACGGTCACGGCGGTGATCAGCGCCTCACCGATACCGATCAGCACGTGCACGCCGAGCATCGCGGCGGCGACCTTGCCGATCGACACGTCCGCCGTCCCGCCCACCGCGTAGATCAGCGTGAACGCGAGGGCGGACGCCGGCACCGACACGAGGGCCGCCGCGAACGACGCCCCGCCCGCCGACGCCCGCGTCTTGGGCAGGACCCGCAACAGCAGCCGGAAGACCGCGTAGCCCACCGTGACGGTGACCAGCGCCATCAGGATGATGTTGACGCCGAGCGCGCTGAGGCCGCCGTCCGCGAACAACAGCGCCTGCAGGAACAGGACGACGGAGACGGCCAATACGCCGGTGTAGGGCCCGACGAGGATCGCCGCCAGCGCCCCGCCCAGCAGGTGGCCGCTCGTCCCGGCGGCGACCGGGAAGTTGAGCATCTGCGCGGCGAACACGAACGCGGCCGTCAGTCCCGCGAGGGGGGCGGTCCGGTCGTCCAGCTCACGCCGTGCCCCGCGCAGCGCGATCCCGACCCCCGCCACCGCGACCGCACCCGCCGCGATCGACACCGGGGCATCAATGAAACCGTCCGGTACGTGCACTCCGAACTCACCGTCCTATCCGTTCTCAGCGACAGGCCCAGTGTGAGGGCATCCACCTCGTAGTTGCAATATTGTCGCAATAGCGAGGGATGTGTGACCCGCAGGCAATGACACGGACTGCGAACGCGGAGTACGCACCAGGGCGACCACGGTCTGATCAGTCGAAGATCGGGTCCCTGGTACGGCTGCGCTTGAGCTCGAAGAAGCCATCGGTCGAAGCGACGGCCAGCACGCCGTCGAAGAGCTTGACGGCCGCCTCGCCGCGCGGGGACGGCGACACCACCGGGCCGAAGAACGCGTTGCCCTCCACCTCGATCACCGGGGTCCCGACCTCCTGGCCGACCCGGTCGATGCCGTCCTTGTGCGAGGCCCGCACCGCCTCGTCGTAGTCGGTGGACTCGGCGGCGTCCGCGAGCGCCGGGTCGAGGCCCGCCGCGGTCAGCGCCTCCTCGAAGAAGGGACGGCCGAACCGCTGCTTCTCGTGGTGGCGGCGCGTGCCCATCTCGGTGTAGAGCCGTCCGAGAACCTCCGGCCCGTGCTTCTGCTCGGCGGCGATGCACACGCGCACCGGGCCCCAGGCGTCCTTGAGACCCTGCCGGTACCCCTCCGAGACGTCCTTGTCCTCGTTGAGGACGGACAGGCTCATCACGTGCCAGCGCACCTCGATCGGGCGCAGCTTCTCCACCTCCAGGATCCAGCGTGAGGTCAGCCACGCCCAAGGGCACAGAGGGTCGAACCAGAAATCAACGGGGGTGAGAGCGTCCTTAGCCAACGTCGCCTCCTACAGCGCGATACGGGGTGCCTTAAGGCGACAACCGGGGCGCGACCGTCCCGATTCCCGCCCGCGTGAAGGTTCCAAATGCCCGTGGCGCACGGGCCGGATCCGCGTCCGGTTGGTAGACATGGGGGCACCAAGCGATTAAGCCGACCAAGGAGTTCATGTGGCAGGCAACCTCACGCGCGACGAGGCGCGGGAACGGGCCCGGCTGCTCACCGTCGAGTCGTACGCGGTCGAACTGGACCTCACGACCGGTGAGGAGACTTTCGGGTCCACCACGGTGATCCGGTTCGGCAGTGCCGAGACCGGCGCGTCCACCTTCGTCGACCTGCACGGCGCCGTCGTGCGGGAGGTGACGCTGAACGGGAAGGCCCTGGACCCCTCGTCCTATGACACCGGCAAGGGCCGGCTGCCGCTGCCGGACCTGGCCGCGGAGAACGAACTCCGTGTCGTGGCCGACTGTGCGTACTCGCGCTCGGGTGAGGGCCTGCACCGGTTCGTGGACCCCGTCGACGACAGCGTCTACCTGTACACGCAGTTCGAGACCGCCGACGCGCACCGGATGTACACCTGCTTCGACCAGCCCGATCTGAAGGCGACCTTCGAGCTGACCGTGAAGGCGCCTGAGAACTGGGAGGTCGTCACCAATGAGACTCCCGAAACGACCGGGAGGCCTGGAGGGTCGTCCCCCCAGAACGACGCCGAGTCCGCGTCCGGCGGGACGTGGCACTTCCTGCCGACGCCGCAGATCTCCACCTACATCACCGCGCTCATCGCCGGGCCGTACCACGTCGTCCGGGACGAGTACCGACGCGACGACGGCACCGTCATCCCCCTCGGCGTGTACTGCCGTGCGTCGCTGGCCGAGCACCTCGACGCCCCCGCGATCGTGGACGTGACACGGCAGGGCTTCGCCTACTTCGAGAAGGTCTTCGGCCGGGAGTACCCGTTCGGCAAGTACGACCAGCTGTTCGTCCCCGAGTTCAACGCGGGCGCGATGGAGAACGCGGGCGCCGTCACGTTCCTGGAGGACTACGTCTTCCGGTCGCGCGTCACCGACGCGGCCTACGAGCGGCGCGCCGAGACGATCCTGCACGAGATGGCGCACATGTGGTTCGGCGACCTGGTCACCATGCGCTGGTGGGACGACCTGTGGCTGAACGAGTCGTTCGCCACGTACATGAGCGTCCTGTGCATGTCCGAGGCCACCAAGTGGAAGGGCGCTTGGACGACGTTCGCGAACCTGGAGAAGGCGTGGGCGTACCGGCAGGACCAGCTGCCGTCCACCCACCCGATCTCCGCCGACATCCCCGACATCCGCGCCGTCGAGGTCAACTTCGACGGGATCACCTACGCCAAGGGCGCGTCCGTCCTCAAGCAGCTCGTGGCGTATGTCGGCCTGGACAACTTCCTGGAGGGCGTGCGGCGCTACTTCGACCGCCACGCGTGGGGCAACACCGTCCTGACCGACCTGCTGGGCGCGCTGGAGGAGACGTCCGGCCGCGACCTGGCGTCGTGGTCGAAGGAATGGCTGGAGACCGCCGGCGTCAACACGATGCGGCCCGAGTACGAGCTGGACGCCGACGGAGGCTTCTCGTCGTTCGCCGTTCTGCAGGAGGCCAAGGCCGACTACCCGACGCTGCGCTCGCACCGTCTCGCGATCGGGCTGTACGACAAGACCGCCGACGGCATCGTCCGGCGTGAGCGCGTCGAGCTGGACGTGGTCGGCGCCCGGACGGAGGTTCCGCAGCTCGTCGGCAAGAAGCGGCCCGACCTCGTCCTGGTCAACGACGACGACCTCGCGTTCGTCAAGATCCGGCTGGACGAGCACTCGCAGCGGACTCTCATAGGCTCCGCGGGTGGTACAGGGGGGTCGGCCCCCCTGAAGCAACAGGCGGGCATCGGCGACATCAGGGAGAGCCTGCCCCGCGCCCTGTGCTGGTCGGCGGCGTGGGACATGACCCGCGACGCCGAGATGGCCACCCGCGACTATGTCCGGCTCGTCGCGAAGGGCATCCGCGGCGTCACCGACATCTCGGTCACGCAGACGCTACTGCGGCAGGCGCGCCTCGCCGTCCAGCAGTACGCGGACCCGGCCTGGCGCAAGGAGGGCCAGGCGCTCATGGCCGACACGCTGTCGGACCTGGCCCGCGAGGCCGAGCCCGGCTCGGACCTCCAGCTCGCCTACACGCAGGCGTTCGCCGCGTCGGCCGTCTCCGGCGACCACCTGGCGTTCGTCCAGGGCCTGCTGGACGGGTCCCAGGTCCTCGACGGCCTCACCGTCGACACCGACCTGCGCTGGTCCCTGCTGCGCCGCCTCGTCGTCACCGGCAAGGCGGGCGAGGCCGAGATCGACGCCGAGCACGGGCGGGACCGCACCGCCGCCGGTGAACGGCACGCCGCGGGCTGCAAGGCCGCGATCCCGTCCGCGCAGGCCAAGGCCGCCGCTTGGGAGCGAATCGTGTCCGGCGACCTTCCCAACGCCGTCTACCGGGCGACGCTCGGCGGCTTCGTGGAGCCCGACCAGGCCGACCTGCTGGTGCCCTACGTCGACCGGTACTTCGCCGAGGTCGGGCGCATCTGGAAGGAGTGGAGCAGCGACATGTCCCAGACGTTCGCGGAGGTCGCCTACCCCTTCCTGGTGATCGAGCAGTCCACGCTCGACCGCACCGAGGCGTACCTGTCCGACGAGAAGCCCCCGCCGGCGCTCGCCCGGCTCCTGTCGGAGGGACGCGACGGTGTCGCCCGCGCCCTGCGCGCCCGCGCGAAGGACGCCGCGTCCGGCTGAACCCGGCCGCGGTGAACCGGCCCGCTCAAGCCTGTCCCCCGCCCCCGTGACCATGGGATCGTTGCATGGTCACGGGGAGGGGATCGCGTGGAGACGGTGCGGGACGTTCTGACGGCGCTGGCCCGGCGGTACGCGTTCGGGGATCTGGCCGCGCTGGTCGCGCGGGACCGTCTCGTCCCGGACGGCCGCGCGGGCGCCGTCGCCGCCCTCTGCGCGTTCGGGCAGCGCGTCCTCGACCTGGACGCCGAGGACTTCGGCATGCCCGAGGACGCCGGCGAGGTCCCCCACGACCTGCTCGACCGCGCCCGTGCCAGCCGCATGCCGCAGGCGGCCCGGGAACGCCCCCGCGGCGCCCTCGCCAGCCTCCGGCCCGCCTACTCACTCCTCCTCGAGGTCATCGCGATCCGCTGGCACCGCCGCGACATGGCAGCGCTCGTCGCCGCCGTCCACATCGCCAGCGAGTACCTCCCGATGCTCGCGTGGGAACCCGTCCTCGGGCACGCCGGAGACCCCGCCCGCATCGGCGCCTCCGTGGAGGGCGAGGGCAGCCGCTTCGGCGTCCCCATCGAGCCGGGGTCGGCCCGCATGTGCGACCACACCCGTCCGGAACGTTCCGCGTGCGAACGCACCCTGCGCGTCTCCAAGGAGCCGCCGCCCGGCTGGCGCGCCTACCTCGACCGCCAGCACAGCCAGGTCGCCTCCGCCCTCGGCGACTGCGCCGCCCGCTGCCGGACCCCCTGCACGGTCATGACGCGCCTGGACGACCTCGTCCGCGCGGACCTCACCGACCGCTGCAAGCTCGCCACCGACTTCACCGACAGCGCCCTCGTGAAGCTCCGCCACGCCGCCCCGGTCGGCCACGGCTTCGGCGTCCCGTCCCCGGAGGAGGTCCAGGCGGCGTGGACGCGGGCCCGCAAATCCCTCTCCCGCCAGCCTCTGGGCAAGACAGCCTTCGCCGGCGCCGAAGACGACGCCTACCCTCTTCCGGGCCTCCCCGGTCTCTTCTCCGCCATCGCCGGGACCGCCCTGAGCCCCGACACCCTCCTCCATGACGTGACGAGGAGGATCACGGCGACGCTCGCTTGAAGAGCTTCAGGGCGTAGTGGGTCTGGAGGTCGTCCAAGAGGACGGGCCGGCCATCGGGGCCGGCCAGGGGGACGCGCCAGTTGGGGTACTCGTCCGTCGTGCCCGGCTGGTTCTGGGTGCGGCGTTCGCCGACGGCGTCGGCGAGGGAAATGCCCGTGAGGCGGGCCGGGGTGCGGGCCAGGAAGGCGTGCAGGGCCGTCACGATCTCGTCGTCGTGCTCTGCCGAGTCCGCGTCCAGGGCCCTCATGATCTCGTCCGGCGGGGCGGGCAGCAGGTTCTCGGCGTGGAGGACGGTCAGCCAGTCCGTGAGGTGGCGGCGGTGGTCGGCCTCCTCTCCCGCGCGGGGCCGGGTAAGGAGGCCGAGACGGTCGCGGAGGGCTATGTGGTCGCCGTGGACGACGCCGGTGATCGGCGGCATGTCGTGGGTGCCGACGGTGGCGAGGGAGAGTTCGCGCCACCGGTCCGGGGCCTTGGGACGTCCCGTCTCGTCGCGTTCGAACCACAGGAGGGACGTGCCGAGGATGCCGCGGTCGGCCAGGCCGTCGCGGAACTCCGGTTCGACGGTGCCGAGGTCCTCGCCGACGACCACGGCACCGGCGCGTTCGGCCTCCCACGTCAGGCAGCCGAGGAAGGCCTCACGGTCGTAGCGGACGTAGGTGCCGTCCGCCGGTGAGCCGCCCTCGGGCACCCACCAGAGACGCGACACCTGCATGGCGTGGTCCAGGCGCAGGCCGCCGCCGTGCCGGAACGCCGTGGCCAGCATCTCGCGGAACGGGACGTAGGCGGCCTCGGCGAGACGGTGCGGATGCCAGGGCGGCTGGCCCCAGTCCTGGCCGCGCTGGTTGAACTCGTCCGGAGGCGCGCCGACGCTCATGCCGGGCGCGAACAGGTCCCGGTAGATCCAGGCGTCCGCGCTGCCGTGGGCGACGCCGACCGCCAGGTCGTGGACGATCCCGACCGGCATCCCGGCGTCGCGTGCGGTCCGCTGCGCCGCCGTGAGCCGGCCGTCCAGCCGCCACTGCAGCCAGGCGTGGAAGTCGACGCGGCCGGCGAGGCGGGCGGCCTCGTCCGCGACGGCCCGGCTCCCCGCGTCCTGGAGTTCGGCGGGCCAGCGGCGCCAGTCCGGGCCGTGCTTCTCGGCCAGCGCGCACCAGGTCGCGAAGGAGGTGAGGGCCGGCCCCTCGCGGGCGCGGAACCCGTCGTAGTCGCGCTGCGCCTCGGTGCCGCGCGGGAGCCGGTGGAGGGCTTCGAGGGCCTGCAGCTTGGCCGTCCACACCGCGTCGCGGTCGAGGGGGCCGTCGTCCGCGCGGAGCGGCGCCGCGAGGGCGGACAGGCGTTCACGATCCTCGGGCGGGAGGGCCGCGTACTCGGGGAGGTCCTCGACGCGCAGGTAGATCGGCGCGGCGAACCGGCGGCTCATCGGCGAGTACGGGGACGGGCCGACCGGCGGGACGGGCTCGGTGGCGTGCAGAGGGTTGATCAGGGTGAAGCCGGCGCCCAGCTCGCGGGCGCTCCAGGACGCGAGGTCCGCCAGGTCGCGCAGGTCGCCGATGCCCCAGGACGCGCGGGAGCGCACGGAGTACAGCTGGACGGTGAACCCCCACAGCCGGGCGGGCGGGGTCAGCCGGCGCGGCGCGACGAGCAGCGGCGCGGTCTCCGGCCCGGCGTGGAGGCGGTGCCAGCCGGGCGGAGGCTCCCCCGTCGCGGGCACGGTCTCGCCGGTGGCGAGTTCGACGGTCACGTCGCGCAGGCTCGCCGGCAGGCCGTCCCCGTGGCGGACGACGACGACCGGCGGCAGCCCGCGTCCCGGCTCCCCGGCGCGTTCCAGCTCCGCCCGGACGGCGGCCGGGGACGACGCGTCCACCCCCAGCGCCGCCAGGACGGCGACCAGGGTGCCGGGCGAGACCGCCGCCTCCCGTCCACGCCAGTCGGTGTAGCTGGCCGCGACACCGTGCCGCCCGGCCAGCGTGATCAGTTCATCGTCGCCCACGCCTGCACCATGCCCGGTGCGGGCGTGCTCACGCCGTCCAGATCGCGGGCTTGCGCCCGATCCACGGGCGGGCCTCTTCGAGCTGGGCGGACAGCGAGATCAGGGTGCCCTCGCCGCCGAGACGTCCCGCGAGCATGATCCCGATCGGCAGGCCGCCGTCGCTCCAGTGCAGCGGAACGCTCACGGCGGGCTGACCGGAGATGTTGTAAGGCGCGGTGAACGGGGTGAACCTCTCCTGCCGCGCGAAGTTCTCGGCGGGCTCCTGGTCGTGGAAGTACCCGATCGGAGCGGGCGGCTGCGCCAGCGTCGGGTGCAGGATCGCGTCGAACTCGTCCATCACCGGGAACGCCGCGCGCAGCGCCCCCTGCAGCGCGGCATGGGCCTGGAAGAGCTGCGGCGCCGTCGTGGCCTCGCCGCGCGCCCGCAGCCAGCGCGTCAGCGGCTGGAGGAGATGCTCGCTCTCGTCCGCGACGGGCGTGATCGTCGCCATGACGCCCCAGAGCATCTCGAAGTGCGGGACGAGTTCGGGGCCGAGCACCCGCGGCAGGTCGACGACCTCGTGCCCCAGTTCCTCCAGCAGCCCGGACGCCGCATCGTACGCGGCAACGCAGTCGGGATGCACCTCGGCGCCCGGCACGGCCGGTTCCATGCTCCGCGCGATCCGCAGCCCGCCCGGCGGGCGTTCGGCGTACGAGGCGAACGTCCCCTCCACCGGCGGCGCCGCGTACAGGTCGCCGGGCATGTGGCCCGACATCACGTCCAGCAGCAGGGCCGCGTCGCGGACGGTCCGGGCGATGGGCCCGTTCGTGGACAGCCCGAACAGGTCCGGGATGACCGGCCCCTGCGAGATCCGCCCGCGGGTGGGCTTGATCCCGAAGAGCCCGCACACGCTGCTGGGGATCCGGATCGAGCCGCCCCCGTCGCTGCCCTGCGCGATGGGCGCCAGGCCGGACGCGACCGCCGCGGCGGCGCCGCCGCTGGACCCGCCCGCCGACCGGGACGGATCCCACGGCGTGCGCGCCGGCGGCGCGACAGCGCCCTCGGTGTAGCACGGCAGGCCGAACTCGGGCGTCGTCGTCTTGCCGAGGAGCACCGATCCCGCCTGCCGCAGCAGCGACACCACGTTGTCGTCCGCGAACCCGGTCAGATCGGAGTAGACGCCCGAACCGAAGGTCATCCGGACGCCGTTCACCATGTTCAGGTCCTTGATCGGGACCGGGACGCCGTGCAGCGGCGGCAGATCCGCCGGGTCCGCGGCGTCCAGCACGGCCTTCTCCGCCAGCCGCGCCTCGTCGCGTGCGCGCTCGGCGGTGACCGTCACGTAGGCGCCGACCTGCTCGTTCAGTCGTTCGATGCGGGTCAGGTAGTGGTCGGTGAGTTCGACCGGAGATACTTCCCTGGTGCGGACGGCCGCAGCCATCCGGGTGGCGCTGAGGTCATGGGTTTGTGTCACAAACCGGAACGCTAGACGCCGTGTGCGCGGGCATCAAAGAGGGCAGGGACGACTGCAGCGGCGGAAGGAGAAGAATATCGACGTACCCATCCGTCACGGCAGTGAATCACCTACGGACGGCGACAAAACTATTAACCCTGCATGACTAGTCGCCAACCGTCCGGATGATTACTCTGCGCACGGAGGATCATGCCCCCGATGGGAAAGGAATACGGAGCGTCACTCATGGCGATCATGGAGCGGGGCAACACGCAGGGGGCCAGGGGCCATCCCCGGGCCCAGTCGGACGCAACGGGGTCGGAGGAAACGCGTGAGCACCATCACCAGGCTCCGGTGAAGGAGCGTCCCGAGGAGAGCACCGCCGCCGCGATGCTCGCCGACCCCCGGATCCGCCGCTGGCTGTGGCCGGCCGGCGTCGCCGTCGCCGCCGGCGCCGCCGCCTGGATCCTGACCGGCTGGCGGCTCGGCCTCACCGTCGCGGTCCTGGTGGTCGTCGGGGACGTCGTCCGGCGGTCCCGCAAGAGCTCCACCGTCGCCGCCTGGCAGAAGTCCTCGGCCGCCGAACGGCGCACCGAGAAGCAGCTGAAGTCCCTCCAGCGCAACGGGTACCTCGTGCTCCACGCACGCGCCGTGCCCGCCGACGACGAGGGCATCAGCGACGGGCGGATCGACCACCTGGTGATCGGGCCGAGCGGCGTCTACGCCATCGACTCCGAGAAATGGGACAAGCGCCTTCCCGTGCGCACCATGTCCCACCTCAAGCTCTTCCACGGCCCCTTCAACAAGAAGGACCGCCTGGACGAGGCCCGCTGGGAGGCGCAGCAGGCCAGCAGGATCCTCGCCGGACGCGTCGGCTTCGACGTCCCGGTGCAGCCCTCCGTGGCGATCTACGGGCCGTCCATCCCGTGGAAGGTCATGCGGGTCCGCGACGTCGACGTGTACGCGGGCAACCGGGCGCGCGCGTACCTGCGGCGCCGTCCGAAGATCCTGACCGACGGCGACGTCCAGCGCATCTTCCAGGCGGCGGAGAAGGCCCTGCCGCCGAAGTACCCCGACTAGCACGTGGGGGCGGCCCATCTTCCCCGGGCCGCCCTGGCTCAACGACGAGCCCCGACAGACCGGTGTCCGCCACGCTCGCCGGCACCGCGACGGAGGGGCACCTCGACCGCCGCGCCGCGGCCGAGGTGCCGCCCCGCCTTTGACGGCCCCGCCTCGGACGGGCCCGCCTGTGATCGCACCGCCTCTCCACCGCCTCGCCGGGACGCCGTGTCCCGGCTTCTTTCATGCCCCGCGCCGGTTGGTAGCATCGGGGGCCACAGGCCGGCCCGCGCGCGACCTCCGCTGAGCCGGCGGCAGCGCCGCGATCCGCCGCTGCGAGCACGCACATCGCTCCCACACCGCGGGATCGCCTCACGTCACGTCAAGGTTGGAGAGGTCACATGCCACCGCTCAGGTCACGCACGGTCACCCATGGAAGGAACATGGCGGGCGCCCGCGCGCTCATGCGGGCCAGCGGCGTGGAACGCGAGGACTTCGGCAAGCCCATCGTCGCGGTGGCCAACAGCTACACCCAGTTCGTGCCCGGCCACGTCCACCTGAACGAGGTCGGCAAGGTCGTCGCCGGCGCCGTCCGCGAGGCCGGCGGCGTCCCCCGCGAGTTCAACACGATCGCCGTGGACGACGGCATCGCCATGGGCCACGACGGCATGCTGTACTCCCTGCCGTCCCGCGAAGTGATCGCCGACGCCATCGAGTACATGGTCAACGCGCACTGCGCCGACGCCCTCATCTGCGTCTCCAACTGCGACAAGATCACCCCGGGGATGCTGCTGGCCGCGCTCCGCCTCAACATCCCGGCCGTGTTCGTCTCCGGCGGCCCCATGGAGGCCGGCAAGCCCGTCGAGGGCGTCATGGGCGGCAACAAGCTCGACCTCATCGACCCGATCATCGCCTCCGCCGACGCCTCGCTCTCCGACGACAAGCTCCTCGAAATGGAGGAGAGCGCCTGCCCGACCTGCGGGTCCTGCTCCGGCATGTTCACCGCCAACTCGATGAACTGCCTCACCGAGGCGATCGGGCTGGCGCTGCCCGGCAACGGCACCGTCCTCGCCACCCACACCGCCCGCCGCCGCCTCTACGAGGACGCCGGCCGCACCGTCGTGGACGTCGCCCGCCGCTACTACGAGGACGACGACGAGAGCGTCCTGCCGCTGAACATCGCCACCCGCGACGCGTTCGCGAACGCCATGGTCCTGGACGTCGCGATGGGCGGCTCCACCAACACGATCCTGCACCTGCTCGCCGCGGCGACCGAGGCCGGCGTGGACTTCGGCCTCACCGACATCGACGAGCTGTCGCGCCGCGTCCCCTGCATCTGCAAGCTGGCGCCGGCCACGGGCGAGTACCACGTCGAGGACTGCCACCGCGCCGGCGGCATCCCCGCCCTCCTCGGCGAACTGAACCGCGGCGGCCTCCTGCACAGCTCCGCCCACTCGATCCACTCCGCGTCCATGGACGAGTTCGTCGCCAAGTGGGACGTCCAATCCCCCGACGTCCTGCCCGAGGCCGTCGAGATGTACCACGCGGCGCCCGGCGGCGTCCGCAGCACCTCCGCGTTCTCGCAGAGCGCCCGCTGGGAGTCCCTCGACCTGGACCGCGCGGAAGGCTGCATCCGCTCCGTCGAGCACGCCTACACCGCGGACGGCGGCCTCGCCGTCCTTCGCGGCAACATCGCCCCCGATGGCGCGATCGTCAAGACCGCCGGCGTCGACGAGGAACTGTGGACGTTCACCGGCCCCGCCGTCGTCTTCGAGTCGCAGGACGACGCCGTCGAGGGCGTCCTCGGCGGCAGGATCAAGGCCGGCGACGTCGTCGTGATCCGCTACGAGGGCCCGAAGGGCGGCCCCGGCATGCAGGAGATGCTGTACCCGACGAGCTTCCTCAAGGGCCGAGGGCTCGGCAAGGCGTGCGCGCTGATCACCGACGGCCGGTTCTCCGGCGGCACGTCCGGCCTGTCCATCGGGCACGCCTCCCCCGAGGCCGCGGGCGGCGGCATCATCGCCCTCGTCGAGGACGGCGACCGCATCGTGATCGACATCCCGAACCGGCTCCTCGAACTCGACGTCCCGTCCGACGAGCTGGACATCCGGCGCGAGAAGCTCCTCGCCGACCTCGGCGGGTACCGTCCCCGCGACCGCCACCGCCCGGTCAGCGCCGCACTGCGCGCCTACGCCGCGATGGCCACGTCCGCCTCCACCGGCGCGGCCCGCGACGTGAACCAGCTCGACCACCCGCACGGCTGAGCATTACCCGTCAGGTAATCGCGTTCGTTCCCCATCACGGGCCAGGGTGGACACGCCGGCCGGGGCCTCCCGGCCCCGGCCGCACCACCGACAGGAGACCGCGATGACCGCCTACGCCCTTGCCCACCTGCACCCCCGGCCGCCGCTCCACGACGACGTCTTCATCTACATGGAGCGCATCCAGGCAACCTTGGCCCCGTTCGGCGGCCGCTTCCTCGTCCACGGCACCGACCCCGAGGTGATGGAGGGGCCGGTGAAGGGGAGCTACGTCCTCATCGAATTCCCCGACATGGACCGGGCCCGCGCCTGGTACGAGTCGGACGCCTACCAGGCGATCCTGCCCATGCGCACCGACAACATGGAAGGCACCGCCGTTCTGCTCCACGGCGTCCCCGACGGCTACGACGCCGCCGCCACCGCGACGTTCATCCGCGCGGCCCAGACCGCCTGACGAGGCGGTCAGGAGCAGCACCCTCCGCCGCAGCAGCCACCGCCTCCGCCCGCGGGCTCGGGCGGGGGCGCGGCGCCGCGGGACGCGCCGGTGACGGCGACCGTGGACAGCAGCTTCACCGTGTCGCCGTGCCCGTCCGGACACGAAGCCGGATCGGACGCGTTGATCATCGGACGGGTGACCTCGAAGGTCGACCCACAGGCACGGCAGCGGTAGTCATAGCGAGGCACACCCCAAGGATACGCGCGTCACGCGGCCGGTTCCGTCACGTAGGCGGCCCATTGGGGGTCGCCGTCGTGGACCAGGCCGATCAGGCGCCAGTGGGCGCCCCGGGGGACGGCGGGGGTGATGGTGAGCGTCCAGCCGAGCTCCGACAGGAGACGGTCGGCTTTGCGGTGGTTGCAGGTCATGCAGGAGGCGACGCAGTTCTCCCACACGTGCTTGCCGCCGCGGCTGCGGGGGTGGACGTGGTCGATGGTCTCGGCGCGGCGGCCGCAGTAGACGCAGCGGAAGTTGTCGCGGCGCATGAGGGCGGCGCGGGTGAGGGGGACGCGGGTGCGGAACGGGATGCGCACGTAGCGGCGGAGCCGGATGACGGAGGGGACCTCGATCGCCATCGTGGCCGAATGCAGTACCGCGCCCGAAGTGTCGTGGTGAACGATCTCCGCCTTCTCCCGGAGCACGAGGCAGACCGCCCGCCGCAGCGGGAGGGTGGTGAGCGGTTCGTACGTCGCGTTCAGGAGGAGGACCTGTCGCATCAGACGCCCTCCACCGGGCTGTGCTGCGGATTCGCCTCGGCGGGCGCGGCGGGACGCGCCTCGAACCGAGGCCCGATTATCGTCTCCGGTTCCTGCGCTCTCGCCATGAGGACCTCCCCAGGGGCGAACCGACCAGAATCAGTGTGGCGTCTCAGGGAGGCCGTTCGCTACCCCAATAATCCCCCTTCGAGCGGCCGATCGAACGCGAACACGCGATCGCGGTGGGTCGCGCCGTGCGGGACGGGCAGCCCGGAACGGCCAATACAGTGCAACATATGACGCCGTATCCGCCCGCGAGGCGCCAGGACATCGTCGAGGACATCCACGGTCACCGGGTCGCCGACCCGTACCGCTGGCTTGAGGACGCCGGAAGCGACGAGACCCGCGAGTGGCTCGCCGCGCAGGACAAGCTGTTCCACAAGGTCGCGGACGCCCTGCCGGGACGGGAGACGCTGCGGCGGCGGCTCGGGGAACTGCTCGCCGCGGGCAGCGTCGGCTCCCCGGTGTGGCGGGGCGAGCGGCGTTTCTTCACGCGCCGCGGCGCGGACCAGGAGCATCCGGTGCTCTACACGGTGGATCCGGACGGCTCCGAGCGTGTCCTCGTCGACCCGATGGCCCTCGACGAGGACGGGACGACGACGCTGGACGGGTGGCAGCCCGACAAGGAGGGGCGCCGGCTGGCGTACAAGGTGTCGACGGGCGGGGACGAGGAGTCGCTGCTGTACGTCATGGACGTCGCGACGGGCGAGCGGGTGGAGGGGCCGATCGACCGGTCGCGGTACTCGTCGGTGGCGTGGCTGCCGGGCGGTGACGCGTACTACTACGCGCGGCGGCTGCCGACGCGGGACGTCCCGGCGGGCGAGGAGCAGTATCACCGGCGCGTCTACCTGCATCGGGTCGGCACCGAGCCCGACACCGACGATGTGCTGATCTTCGGTGCGGGGATGGACAAGACCAACTACTACGGGGTCGGCGTCAGCCGGGACGGGCGCTGGCTGACGATCTCGTCGTCGCAGGGCACGGCGCCGCGCAACGACCTGTGGATCGCCGACCTGTCCGCGTCGCCGCTCGACGCCCCCGAACTGCGCGTCGTGCAGGAGGGGGTGGACGCCGGCACCGGCCTGCACGTGGGCCGCGACGGCCGCGCCTACATCTTCACCGACCGTGACGCGCCGCGGTCCCGGCTGTGCGTGGCCGACCCGGCCGACCCGTCGCACGAGACGTGGCGGGATCTCGTCCCGCAGGACCCCGAGGCGGTCCTCACCGACTTCTCGATCCTCGATGATCTCGACCGCCCCGTCCTGCTGGCCGGGTGGACGCGGCACGCCATCAGCGAGATCACCGTCCACGACCTGGAGACCGGTGAGCGGCTCGGGTCCGTCCCGACGCCGGGGCTGGGGTCGATCGGCGGGATCATCGAGCGGCCGGAGGGCGGCCACGAGGCGTGGTTCGGCTACACCGACAACGTCACGCCGTCGTCGGTCATGCGCTACGACGCGCGGACGGGCGAGACGACGCTGTGGGCGTCCGCCCCGGGGACGGTCGACGTCCCCGAGATCGAGACACGCCAGGTCACCTTCACATCGCGGGACGGGACCGAGGTGCGGATGCTGGTGGCGTCCCGTCCGGGCCTCTCCGGGCCGCGCCCGGCGATCCTGTACGGGTACGGCGGTTTCAACATCTCGCTGACGCCGTCGTACTCGGCGAGCATCCTGGCCTGGGTCGAGGCGGGCGGGGTCTACGCGGTCGCGAACCTGCGCGGCGGGTCCGAGGAGGGCGAGGAGTGGCATCGCGCCGGGATGCGCGAGCGCAAGCAGAACGTCTTCGACGACTTCCACGCCGCCGCCGAGAAGCTCATCGAGGACGGTCTGACCACGCCGTCGCGGCTCGCGATCTCCGGCGGCTCGAACGGGGGGCTGCTCGTGGGGGCGGCGCTCACCCAGCGTCCCGACCTGTACCGGGCGGTGGTGTGCTCGGCGCCGCTGCTGGACATGGTCCGGTACGAGAAGTTCGGCCTTGGGCAGACGTGGAACGACGAGTACGGCACGGCCGACGACCCGGAGGAGTTCGGCTGGCTCATCGGCTACTCCCCGTACCACCACGTCCACGCCGGCACCGCCTACCCGGCCGTGCTGTTCACGACGTTCGGCAGCGACACCCGCGTGGACCCGCTGCACGCCCGCAAGCTCTGCGCCGCGCTGCAGCACGCGACCGCGTCGGACGCCCCGGTCCTGCTCCGCAACGAGTCGGAGGTCGGGCACGCCGCCCGTTCGGTGAGCCGCTCGGTCGACCTGATGGCCGACACGCTCGCCTTCATGGCCGCGCAGACCGGCCTCGACCTCCCCGACCCGGAGGCGGGGCCGGGTCACGGCGACGAATTGACGAGTGGTCTAATACCAGGGTGAGCGAGTCGACCGTGCGGAGTCCATCCGCCGTGGAGCGCGTGCTCGGGCTGCTGAGGGAGCCGCCCGGGGAGCCGGACACGTCCACCGGCTATCTCGACCTGCTCGGTCCTTCCGCACAGCCGTCACCGTCCCTCGCCCAATCGGCGATGGAGTCGGCGTTCCTGCCGCAGATCTACGAGCGCGTCTGGCGGCCCGTCGGGTTCAACCTGGCCAAAGGCTGGCCGATCGGCCCGGACACCGCCACCGAGCACGCGATGGCCCGCGACTGGCTCGGTCTCTCGCACCCCGGCTACGCCGCCCGTCCCCCCGCGACCGTCCTGGACGTGGCGTGCGGGCCCGGCAACGTCACCCGCGCGCTGGCCGAGGGCGTCGGGCGGGACGGCCTGGTCATCGGCCTCGACACGTCCCAGACGATGCTCGCCCGCGCCGTGGAGGACACCGCGAACGCCGGTGTCTGCTACGTCCGCGGCGACGCCGTCGACCTGCCGTTCCGGGACGGGACGTTCGACGCCGTCTGCTGCTTCGGAGCGCTGTACCTGTTCGACGACCCCTGGACGGCCGTCGACGGCATGACCCGCGTCCTCAAACCCGGCGGCCGGCTCATCATCCTCACCTCACGGCGACCCACCCCGCTGCGCGCCGCCCGCATCGGCGGCGAACTCCTCCGCCGCGCCACCGGCCTCACCGTCTTCGGCGACCGCGAGATCACCGGGGCTCTCGCCGACAGGGGCTACACCGCCATCAGGCAGCACCGCTACCCGCTGATGCAGATGGTCGGAGGCCGCCGCGGCCGCCCCCTCCCCTAGGCGGCGACCGGGGATCACGCTACGCTCCCACGAGAACGCGCACGGGAACATCCCGCGCGACATCGCCCCCTCCTGGGGTTGGGAAGCCTCCAGGAGGGGGTTCGGTGTGTCTCCTGTTGTCCCCGACACCTGTTGAGCCTCGGCAACCGTGCCCAATCCGGCCGCCACACAGATCTCAGCGTCCCGCGCCACTGGCCCAACCGGGCCAACTCGACGCGTCAGCGCGCGGACCAGCGAACACGCTGACCGCAACGAGCCATGCGCACCGACACCAGCCACCACCGCACCACGCAACGACCGAAACCGTCGCGATCGCGACCGAAGGCAGGTTTCGAGCCCGCGAGAAACCTGATCGCGCAGCGAGCCGCAAGGCGAGACGAGCGATGCAGCGATCGCACCGCGTTTCTCGACGATGGAGGGCCCCAGGACCCGAAGGCGGAGAGAAATGCAATAAGCACAGCCCGTGCCGCGGGGCCTGCGGCGGGCCGCGCCTCCGGCGCGAGGCCCCGCGGCTCGGGTGTCCTAGCGGAGCGGCTTCTCGATGTAGATGTTGACGATGCCGCCGATCGTCTCGCGGCGCGTCTCCGTCCAGCCGGACTTGCGGTAGAGCTTGAGCGCCGGGGCCTGTAGCTCGGTGGTGTCGGCGCGCAGGATGCGGTAGCCGAACTCCTTGGCACGTTCCTCCAGGGCCTGCACGACGGCGGCGCCATAGCCGCGGCGCTGCACGGCGGGCAGGACGCGCAGGCGGACCATTTCGACGGCGTCGAGGGTCGGGTTGCCGGGCGCGTAGCCGCCGAACGCGCGGGCGCGGCCGCCGGGGACGAGGTCGGCGCGGCGCAGGCCGCCCATCGCGACGATCCCGCCTTCGAGTTCGCCGACGATGAACTCGCCGTCGTTGCGGAGGTAGATGTCCTCCATCCGGAAGAAGTCGTGGTCGTAGTAGACGCCGTCGCCGGGACGCAGGCCGACCTGGGCCAGGCCTTCGCGGTGCAGCGCGAGGACGACGCCGTGGTCGGTGGCGTGGTAGCGGCGCAGCCGGAGCTCTCCGAAGCTCCATACCGGGGGTTCGTCCTGGACCCGGACGAGGGCGCGGGCGGGGTGGTCCTGCCAGGGGGCGTTGTCAGGCATGCCGCGTCAGATCTGCTCGGACGGGGGGACGGACGGGCGGTCCTGCGCGGGGCTCGTGACCCAGGGGCCGGCGAGCACCTCGTAGAACTCCTTCAGCGCCGGGCTCTCACCGTGCTTGGCGGCGACGGCCGCGCCGATCTGGCGGGCGCGGTGCACGAGGATGTCGGACCGGTGGTCGGCCGGCAGTTCGAGGATGGCCTCCTGCCCGGCCGCGAGCGCGGCGTCGGGGTTCCCGGCGTGAAACTTGCACATGGCCCGGTCGAGGCGCACGAGGGTCAGGTCGACGCGGTCGGTGGGCGAGTAAAGGGTGAGGGCGTGGCTCAGCACCTCGTCGCCGTGCTTGTGGTCGCCGAGGCTGGTGAACGTGTCGCCCTCGTAGAAGGCCATCTGCCGGTCGGTGAACCCGTACACCAGGTCGCTGGTGTCGGTCTTGGAGAGC
The DNA here is from genome assembly GCF_052245875.1 of Actinomadura sp. 3N407. Lineage (NCBI taxonomy): Bacteria > Bacillati > Actinomycetota > Actinomycetes > Streptosporangiales > Thermomonosporaceae > Actinomadura > Actinomadura sp. 3N407. The sequence goes on along the minus strand of NZ_JBQQBP010000004.1, from coordinate 524,743 downwards.
TGGTCGAACACCGAGCGGCCGCGGACGAGGGCGCGGCGGGCGCTGGGGGCGGCGTCACCGCGTCCCCGCATGGCGAGCATGCCGAGCGCGCGCGCCTCCACGGCGGGGGCCATGGCACCGGCGACGCCTGGCGTGCGGCCGGCGAGGTCCTGTGCCTTGCGGGCCAGGTGCAGGGCCTCGCGGGGGTCGCCGTAGTACATCGGCACCAGGGACTCGCGGACGGTCACCCAGGCGCGCAGCTGCCGGTCGCCGGTCTCGTCGGCGGCGGTGCGCGCGGTGCGGAAGAACGAGCGGGCCAGCCGGTGGTCGCCCAGGTTGATCATGATCAGGCCGGAGAGCCCGGACAGCTGGGCCGCGATCCGGCACAGCCGTTCCTGAAGCTCGACCGGCTGGCGTTTGTCGCACATGCGGCGCACCTCGCTGAAGTCCAGCAGGACGTCGCAGAGCATCCGGAGGGAAGGGGTCGCCTGGTACTGCTGGCCGTAGCCGTAGGTCGTCTCCTCCCACTGGTCCAGCATGGTCGGCGAGACGGTCGCGCCGACGAGCGTGTCGTCCATCTTGCGGCGCAGGTTGTCGACTGCCCCAAGGAACTGACCGTCGAGCGCCACGCCCGCTCCGGCCAGCAGCTGCAGAAGGGTCCTACGAAGCACGATGTCCTCCTCTCCCACATCAATGGTCAGGGGGCCGTCGGCGCGGTCCGGGCCCCGTAGGTCGTTAACGGTTACCCAGGGACGTTCACCGGTCCTGGGGACGATCGCCCCGACGAGCGCGTCGGGGTCGGGCGCCGGGCGCCGGTCTGGCTGCCGCGGCTGCGGGACGCTCGCCGCCCCGGGGCGGACCGCGTGGCCGCGGCCGCAGATGCAGGGGCTCTGGTAGTCGAGCGCGTCGGGTTCCACCCGGTAGACGGCGCAGAGGTAGTGCAGATACTCGGGGCCGGGTCTCTTGTAGCCGCTCTCGTAGGCGGACAGCAGCGTCTCCCCGAGGCGGGGGGCGGGCTTGCCGTCGACCTCGTAGAGCGCCTTGACCTGCGCCACGATGTCGGACAGCGCGACACCGTGGGCCAGGCGGTGCGCCTTGACCCGGCTGGTGCCGAACAGCGGTCCGCACTGCTCGTGAATCTCCTGCGCGATCTCGACCGGACCGTGTCCTCGGGCCAGAGCGCGCGCACGGATCCTGCGAGCCACGTCCGTTTCTTTCCGAGGGGGGTCCGACATCGACTCCGGCCTCCTCCCGTCGTGCCGGGACGCCGCTCCCCCCGGGGGGAGAGGGCGATCGTCCGCGCCACGGCGACCGGTCGCTAGATGGCCACGACAGATAATCTCTCGCGCACGCAGCGTAACCCCCGTCACGGGGGCGGCCAAGCGATTCCGCAGAAGAAGGGGCGGTCAGGGGGGCCTTCGCCTCCCTGGGGTAGAGATTCTTCCTCCACAGGGGTGCAGGCTTCCCCTGAGGTTGGGGAATTCGGTACCGCGCGCGACACCCGGTCACTTGACCCGCACCCGTGAGAGTTGCAATTCTCGCCGCGAGTGACCGAACGGATTCGCAGAGTTGATCAATTGCCGGTGCTCGCCCGCGGAGCCGGCGCTCTCCAACGGAGGGGGTGTGAAGGTGGTCAGCGACAGACGCGTCGGCTACCTCGAGGAGCTGGAGCACGAACTCGACACTCAGGGCCTCGTCGCCCGCGTCGTCAGGACCCGCTCGGGGCCGGCGTTCCTGCGGGTGGTGAACCCGGAGGCCGCGAGCCTCGCCGAGGACGTCACGTGCGCCCCGGCCCCGGAGACCGCGGACCACTACTTCTGGTGGTCCTGGGGGGAGCGCATGCACCGCGTCGACGACGTGGGCGGCGCCGCCCTGAAGCTGGCGCACGTCCTGCAGCCGCTCGGCCGCGAGGCGGGAGAGCGCTCCGCCGTGAGATGAGCCGGCGCCCGGAGCGGGCGCCCCCCAAGACCGAGCGTGTCCCGCGAGGCCGTGGCCGGAACGGCGCGGCAGCCGCGGCCCCGGCGGGACACGCTCGCCAGATCAGTCCCTCCCCGGCCAGGTCGTGACACATCGCCGGCGGTAGTACGAACGGGTCGGAACCGTCCCCTACGATCAGGCTCGTACCCGCCGCGGGTCCACGGCGAGGTGTCCAGGCACCGCTGACCACTTTCCATCCGGCCTGAGGCGAAGGCCGTCGCCTGATGCAGGCGGCGGAGGACGGAACGTGTTCACTACGGCCGGGGAGGGTCTGCCGCATGTCGCTCGCCGTCGAACCGTTGCTGCCCTGGGCCCAGGACGGCTCCCCCGAGGCCGCCTGCCGCGACCGGACGCCCACCGCCTCGTGCCGGCTCGTCTGGAACATCTCGCACAACACCGACTTCACCCGGTTCTACTCCACCTGGCTCGACGGTCCCCTCACCACCCTCTTCTGGATCATCGTCACCCTCGTGGTCGCGCTGATCGTCAAGAAGATCGTGCACCGGATGATCACCAGGGTCACGCTGCGGATGGCCGAGGGCACGATGTCGGAGCGGGTCAGGGAGCGTTCCCGGACGGTCTTCGAAGGCAGCCCGGCGCTGCTCACCAAGCGGCGGGCCCAGCGCGCGCAGACGCTCGGCTCGGTGCTGCGCTCCATCGCGTCCGTCCTGATCATGGGGACGGCGGCGTTCAGCGTCCTCGGCTCCCTCGGCCTCAACCTCGCGCCCATCCTGGCCAGCGCGAGCGTCATCGGCGTCGCGGTCGGGTTCGGCGCGCAGAACATCGTCAAGGACCTCCTCGCCGGGCTGTTCATGCTGCTGGAGGACCAGTACGGCGTCGGCGACTACATCGACGTGGGCACCGCCAAGGGGACGGTCGAGGCCGTCACGCTGCGCGTCACCCGGATGCGCGACATGGACGGCATCGTCTGGTACGTCCCGAACGGCGAGATCAAGAAGGTCGGGAACGAGTCGCAGAACTGGGGCCGCGCCGTCCTGGACATCCCGGTCGACATCCACGAGGACACCGAGCGGGTCAAGGAGATTCTGCAGACCACCGCCGACGCGATGACCGCCGACGCGCCCTGGAACACCCTCGTCCTGGAGGAGCCGTCGGTGTGGGGGGTGCAGGCGCTGGCCGGTGACGCCGTGGTCATCCGCGTCGTGCTGAAGACGGCCCCGGGCAGGCAGGGCGACGTCGCCCGCGAACTGCGCGAGCGGGTCAAGCGGGCGTTCGACGAGGCGGGCGTCACGGTCGCCACCCCGGCCCCGTGATCGATCAAGATCGGGACCGGGGGCCCGCAACGGCGCGCGTCTCGCATAGGGTGGGGAAGCTATGGCTGAACAGGTGACCTTCTATGAGGCGGTCGGCGGCGAGGAGACCTTCCACCGGCTGGTGCACCGCTTCTACCAGGGTGTCGCGGACGACCCCGACCTTCGCGCCCTCTACCCCGAGGAAGATCTCGGCCCCGCCGAGGAGAGGCTGCGGCTGTTCCTGATCCAGTACTGGGGCGGCCCCACCACCTACAGTCAGCGGCGCGGGCATCCCCGGCTGCGGATGCGGCACGTGCCGTTCGTCATCGGCGAGGCCGAGCGGGACGCCTGGCTGCGGCACATGCGGGTGGCGGTGGAGGAGCTGAAGCTTCCCGAGCCGCTGGAGCGGCAGCTGTGGAACTACTTCACGATGGCCGCGCAGAGCTTGGTGAACGCCCCGACATAAGAGGGTAGATCGGCCTTTATGACGCGAATCCCGTGGTGGCGCAACGCCGTCGTGTACGAGGTCTACGTCCGCAGCTTCGCCGACTCCGACGGGAACGGTGAGGGTGACCTCCAGGGGATCCGCTCTCGCCTCGGGTACCTGCGCGACCTCGGCGTGGACGCGCTCTGGCTCACGCCGTTCTACACCTCCCCGCTCGCGGACGGCGGCTACGACGTCGCCGACTACCGCGACGTGGACCCGCGGTTCGGCACGCTGGACGACTTCGACGCCCTCGTCGCGGACGTGCACGCGCACGGCCTGCGGCTGATCGTCGACATCGTCCCGAACCACTCGTCGGACCGGCATCCCTGGTTCGAGGAGGCGCTCGCCGCGCCGCCAGGGTCACCCGAGCGTTCCCGCTACATCTTCCGGCCGGGCAAGCCAGGGGAACGTCCCGGCGAGGAGCAGCCGCCCAACGACTGGCCGTCCGCGTTCGGCGGCCCCGCCTGGACGCGGGTGGACGGCGGCGAGTGGTACCTGCACCTCTACGCGCGCGAGCAGCCCGACTTCAACTGGCGCAACCCGGAGGTGCAGCGCGAGTTCGAGGAGATCCTGCGGTTCTGGCTCGACCGCGGCGTGGACGGCTTCCGCATCGACGTGGCCGCCGGCCTGTTCAAGGACGCGTCGTTCCGCGACCTCGACGGACGGGACCGCCGCGTCCTGAACGGCCCCATCTACAGTCGTCCCGAAGTCCACGACGTGTACCGCCGGTGGCGGCAGATCCTCGACGATTACGACGGCGACCGCATGGCCATAGGCGAGGTGTGGACGGACGGGCCGGCGGACCTCTCGCTCTACCTGCGCCCAGACGAACTGCACCAGGTCTTCCAGTTCGACCTGCAACTCGCCTCGTGGTCGGCCACGGCGTTCCGTGATGTGGCGACGGCCGCGATGAAGGCCGTCGCACCCAACGGGTCCGCGCCCACCTGGGTGCTGTCCAGTCACGACTCGGTTCGCCATGTCACCCGGTACGAACAGCCGGAAAGTGTTCCCGGGATCGGGTGGGCCAGAGCCCGCGCGGCACTTCTGATGCTTCTGGCTCTCCCAGGGTCCGCGTACCTGTACCAGGGGGAGGAACTGGGCCTGCCGGAGGTGACCGACCTGCCCGATGAGGCCAGGCAGGACCCCGTCTGGGAGCGCACCAACGGACAACTGGCGGGACGCGACGGCTGCCGGGTCCCGCTGCCCTGGTCGGGCGACGCCGAACCGTACGGGTTCTCTCCCGGCGGCGTCCGACCGTGGCTGCCGATGCCGGAACGCTGGGGGTCCCTGACCGCCGAGGCGCAGGAGTCCGATCCGTCCTCAATGCTGGCGTTCTACCGTGAGGCGCTGGCGCTGCGCCGCCGCATGCTGGACGGCCTGCCGGACGACGTGGAGTGGCTCGACTCCCCCGACACGGCCGTCTTCTTCAGGCGGGGCCCGCTCACCTGCGCCCTCAACTGCGGCGAGAACCCGGTGCGGCTCCCGCCGGGCACCCTGCTGCTGGCCAGCACCCCCCTCTACGGCGAACTGCTTCCCGGCAACGGGGCCGCCTGGCTGCGTTCCTGAAGTCCCGGCCCACGGCACTCGCCTGGCGGCACGTACCGTGACCTGGCCCGGCGGCGGAGGCGCCTGCGAGCGCGGCATCGCTTCGCGATCTTCCCGATGAGGTAACGCGCTCGCGCGGTGGCCAAGGCTCTTCCGAACCTGTCCTAGGACCGCCCGCGCTGGACACGGTGTGCCGGCCCATGCGAGGGGTCAACGCATAGGACGGCACACCGCGAGACTGAACTACAGCGGCGGGCGCTGGATCTGGAGCGGGTCGTCGGCCCTTGGGCCGGACTTGAGCGTCTGCGGGCCGGTTTCGACGCCCGCCCAGCGCTGGATGTAGGCGATGGACTTGGACCTCTGGTCGGCGGGCAGCTTGTCGATCAGGCGTCCGCTGTGGTTCGCGCCCTCGGCGACGTAGACGGCGGAGTCCCGGCTGCCGTGGCCGAGGCGGAACGGCTCGGAGCCCCACGGGTCGTTCGAGCCGTACAGGAACAGCATGTGGTTCGCGTGCCCGCGCACCCAGCGGTCGATGTCGCGCATCGCACGGCCGTGGTCGAACCGCATCGGGATGTCACGCGGGACGTAGGTGCGCGGGTGGTAGCTGCTCGCGTACCGCAGCAGGTGGCGCATGTGCTTGAACTTCGGTGACGGCCAGCCGAGCTGCGTGCCCGCCTGGTAGAAGTACGGGATGTAGGGCGCGAGGCCTTGGTCGGTGTAGAACGACAGCCCCGAGATGGTGTCGAGCGTGTCGTAGAGGTCGTCGTCGGAGGCGTCCACCCGCGGCAGGTCCGCGCAGTCGGACTGCAGGCTGTACTGCCAGAACGCCCACTCGTAGTCCATCACCGAGTTCTCGAACGCCCGGTCGGGGGTGCGCAGGATGTCGAACGTCCAGCCGTTCTTCTCGGCTGCGTCCGTGAAGCGCTTGAGCATTTCGGGGCGGCGCTTGAGGAACTCCCGGGCGAGCGCCTGGAGGTGGGCGCGGCATTCGGGGTCGGTGCCGACGGTCTCGAAGAACCTGTCGTAGGCGCGGTCGTCGTTGTTGCGGACGTCGTTCGGCGCCACGTAGACGACGCTTCCGTCGACGTCACGCGGGTAGAAACGCTTGTGGTAGACGGCCGTCATGCCGCCCTTGCTGGCGCCCGTCGAAATCCACTTCCCGTTGTAGATCCTCTTCAGTGCGCGGATGATCCGGTGCTCGTCGGTGGCGGCCTGCCAGATCGTGTCCTTGCGCCAGTCGGTCGGGACGGGGCGGGACGGGCTGAAGTAGCGGTATTCGATGGAGATCTGGTTGCCGTCGACCAGCGCGGTCGGCTCGGAGGTGAACATCACCTCGGGGGTGTGGTAGCCGCTGGTGTAGAGCACCATCGGCCGTTCGGTGGACTTGTGCTGCAGCATGATGCGCTGCTCGAACCATTGCCCGCGGGGATTTCGGTGATCGACCGGCTGCCTGTATTCGAGCCAGAACCAGCGGTAGCCGGGCAACGTCGAGGTCTTCTCCGTCACCTCCATTCCGGGAATCGCCTTGAGCCGGGCGAGAATGTCGCCCGTCCGGACGGTGCCCGCCTGGGCCACGCCGGTCCGGTCGGTGCCCGCCTGGGCGGTGGCCGCTTGCGCCGCCGTGGCGCCGGCCGCGGTCATTCCCGCGGCGAGCAGCAGTGCCGTCGCTCCTCGTGAGACGCGCCGCATTGTGCCCCTTTCACGTGGGTTCTCCACAATCGCGTCGCGACACTAGGGGGAGAAGTAGGCCAAAAACGGATTGCTGCTTCGCTTGTTACCTATCCGTGACAGCTCGGTTGCCACCGGGGCAGGCAGGCGGACAACGGACAGATGGCGTACAAACCATCACCCGTCAGATGGCGCCGCCGGTCAGGAGGTGGGCGACCAGCCAGCCGAGTCCGAGGACGAGGGCCAGCCGCCGCAACTGCCAGCCGGCCGGCTTGCCGCGGATGGCGAACACGTTCCAGACGACCTCGGAAAGGGTGTCGCCGGACTGCCGGTTGAAGACCGCGGGCAGTTCGATGGCGAGGAACATCAGGACCCAGAAGATCCATGCAGCGAGATAGGGGGACATGGGACACTTTCTCCGGCGAGGACGAACCTATTCTTTCCGGTAATACCCGGTAAGAATGATCGCTAGACGCGCGTCAGGCGGGCGGATTCAGCGCGATCCCGTCGTCCCAGGGGGCCAGGCGCTCGAAAAGCCGTTCGTCGTGCCAGCGTCCGTCCAGGTGAATGTGCCGGCGCGCCGTCCCCACGGCGGTGAAGCCGTTGCGTTCCAGAACTTTCTGCGACGCGAGGTTGTCCATCCTCGTGAACGCCTCGACACGGTGCAGACGGAGCGCATCGAACGCCACGTCCAGCACCAGCCGCAGCGCCTCGGTAGCGACACCGCGTCCGGTGTGCTCACGCGCCACCCAGTACCCGACGAAACAGCTCTGCAAGGGGCCGCGCAGAACATTGTTGAGCGTGATCCGTCCGGCGATCTCACCGTCGACCAAGATGACGCCCGGCCACATTTCCTGCGTCGCATACGCCTCGACCAGGTCGTGCAAATTGTCGAGCTGGCCGTCGACGGTGTAATACGAGTCGTCGCGCTCCGGCTCCCAGGGACGCAGGTAGTCGCGGTTCGCCGCATACAGCGCGGCGAGTTCCTCCGCGTCCGCCATCTGCACGACCCGCAGCCGCACCCCGGGATGGAGACGGTCCATCGGGGCGGGCGGCTCCGCGAGCGCCGTCATGCCGACGGTGCCGCGTAGCGGCCGATGAACTCCCGCTCCTCCGGGGTGAAACGGCGTAGCCGGTTCGACTCCACATCGAATGCGACGAGCGTCGAGGTCGCCTCCGCGTAGACGTTCTCGTCGTCCCGTACCTCGTAGGCCAGCTTGAACGACGCCACGCGGGCCTCGGTCACCCACGTCTCCACCCGGATCGGATACACCGTCGGCAGCAGCGGCGTCCGGTAGTCGATCTCATGCCGCGAGATCACCATGCCGCGGACGGGCTTCTCGCCCTTGCGCACCGGGTCGCCGTGGAACATCTCCAGCCGCGCGTCCTCCAGGTAGCCGAGGAACTTCACGTTGTTCACATGGCCCTGGGAGTCGATGTCACCGAACCGGATGTTGAACTCGTAGACGTGCCGGTACTCGGCCGCGGGCAGGTCGGTCTGCTGCATGTCCTCGCCTGGGGGTACGGGGGAAACCGGGTCCGGTCCGATGTTACCGGCAGTAGGTTTCCGCCCTGCCCGCTCCCCCGGGCGCTCCCGTCAGCCGCGGACGAGGCAAGGGCGTTTCGGGTCGAACGTCCAGCCGGGGACCAGGTACTCCATCGCGGCCGCGTCGTCGCGGTCGCCCAGCCCGTGCTCGACGTAGAGCCGGTGCGCGGCCTCGATCCGCCCCTCGTCGATGTCGATGCCGAGGCCGGGCGCCTCGGGCAGCGCGATCCGCCCGTCCACGATGCGCAGCGGGTCCTTGGTGAGGCGCTGGCCGTCCTGCCAGATCCAGTGCGTGTCGATCGCGGTGATCTCGCCCGGCGCGGCCGCGGCGACGTGGGTGAACATCGCCAGCGACACGTCGAAATGGTTGTTGGAGTGCGAGCCCCAGGTCAGCCCCCACGCCTGGCACAGCTGCGCCACCCGCACCGAGCCGCGCATCGTCCAGAAGTGCGGGTCGGCGAGCGGGATGTCCACCGCGTCCAGCCGGATCGCGTGGCCGAGCTGCCGCCAGTCGATCGCGATCATGTTGGTGGCGGTGCGCAGGCCGGTGGCGCGGCGGAACTCCGCCATCGTCTCGCGGCCCGAATAGCCGAGTTCGGCGCCGCACGGGTCCTCGGCGTACGCGAGGACGTCCTTGAGCGCGCTGCCCAGCCGGACGGCCTCGTCCAGCGACCACGCGCCGTTCGGGTCCAGGTTGATCCGCGCGTCGGGGAACCGCCCGGCCAGCGCCCGCACCGCCTCGGCCTCCTCGTCGCCCGTCAGCACGCCGCCCTTGAGCTTGAAGTCGGCGAACCCGTACCGCTCCCGCGCCGCCTCCGCCTGCCGGACGATCGCGTCCGGCGTCATGGTCTCCTCGTGCCGGACGCGGAACCAGCCGTCCGCGTCCTCCGGCGGCGCCTCGTACGGAAGGTCGGTCCTGCGGCGGTCGCCGATGTAGAACAGGTACCCGAGCATCGGGATCGCCCGCCGCTGGACGCCGTCGCCGAGCAGCGCGGCCACCGGGACGCCGAGGAACCGCCCCATCAGGTCCAGCAGCGCCGACTCGATCGCGGTGACCGCGTGGACGGTGACCCTGGTGTCATGCGTCAGCGGTCCGCGCCCGCCCGCGTCCAGATGACCGAACGTGGCGCGGACGGCGTTCAGGATCTCGTCGGACCGTCCGATGGGCTTGCCGACGACCAGTTCACGCGCGTCCTCCAGCGTCCGCCGGATGCCCTCGCCGCCCGGCACCTCGCCGGCACCGGTGGCGCCGGACGAGTCGGTGAGCAGAAGCAGGTTCCGCGTGAAGAACGGCCCGTGCGCACCGCCCAGGTTGAGCAGCATGCTGTCGTGCCCGGCGACGGGCACGACGCGCATCCCGGTGACGACCGGCGTGCTCATCGCTGCGTCCCCTGGTAGGCGATCGGCCGCCGGAACCGTTCGATGGCCAGGCTCCCCACGGACGTCGTCCGCGAGTCGGACGTCGCCGGGAAGGGCCCGCCGTGGACCATCGCATGCCCCACTCTCACGCCGGTGGGCCAGCCGTCCCACACGATCCGCCCGGCCAGGCGCTCCAGGACGGGCAGCAGCCGCGCCGCCGCCTCCCGGTCGCCGGGGCCGGCGTGGATCGTCGCGGTCAGCTGCCCCTCCAGCCCGCGCGCCACCTCCCCGACCTGGCCGAGGTCCGCGCACCGGACGACCAGCGAGCACGCACCGAAGACCTCCTCCTGCAGGTCGGGGCCGAAGCGCTCGGCGTCCACGGCGGCGAGCGCCGCCGCGCCTCCCACGACCGCATCGGGCTCCCGCCCACGCGCGAGGATCTCCACGTCCGGATGCCGTTCGAGCCGTGCCACACCCTCGGCGTAGGCGCGCGCGATACCGGGGGTCAGCATGGGCCCGCCCGGGTCGTTGGAGATGGCCTTCGCGGCCGCGTCCAGGAACGCGTCCAGCGCCGGGCCCCTGACCGCGAAGACCAGTCCCGGGTTCGTGCAGAACTGGCCCGTACCGAGCGTCACGGAACCGACGAACGCGTCGGCCAGCTCGCCGCCACGCGCCGCGAGGACCTCCGGCAGCAGGAACACCGGGTTGACGCTGCTCATCTCCGCGTACACCGGGATCGGCCTCGGCCGGTTCGCCGCCGCCTTCGCGATCGCCAGGCCCGCCGCCCGCGACCCGGTGAACCCGACGCCCTGGACGCGCGGGTCCGTGACGAGCGCGATGCCGAGCGTCGGGCCGTCCCCGTAAAGCATCGAGAACACACCCTCGGGGAGCCCCGCCTCCCGGACGGCGTCCGACACGGCCCGCCCGACCAGCTCGCACGTCCCGGGGTGGGCGTCATGCGCCTTCACGATCACCGGGCAGCCGGCCGCCAGCGCCGACGCCGTGTCCCCACCCGCCACCGAGAACGCCAGCGGGAAGTTGCTCGCCCCGAACACCGCCACCGGCCCGAGCGGCACCCTCCCCTGCCTGATCTCCGGCCCGCCGTCACCGGCGGGATCAACGCTCACGAACGGTTCGGCCGCGCCCTCCAGTCCGTCTCCGGTGCCGCCGGCAGCGCGGAGGTCTCCGGCGAAGAGCCGGAGCTGCCCGGTGGTGCGGGCGACCTCGCCGGTCACACGCGGCACGGGGAGCCCCGTCTCGGACGTGGCGCGGCCGACGAGATCGTCGGCGAGGTCGTCCAGCCTGCCCGCGATCGCTTCGAGGAACGCGGCGCGGTGCTCGGCGGACGTCGCGCGGTAGGCGCCGAACGCCTCGTCGGCCAGGGCGCAGGCCCGGTTCACCTCGGCGTCGCCGCCGTAGCGGTACTCCGGGTCGAGACGTTCACCGGTGCGGGGGTCCACGGCGTTGATCGCCGTGCCGGTCCCGGCGACGCGCTCGAAGCCGATCACCATGTGTCCGGTGAGCTGCGCCATCGTCCGTCCTCCTCGGTCAGGCGGGGTGGGTCAACCCGGACGATAGGAGACGGAATCGATACCTGTCCAACACGAAATACGCATCGTTCGATGCGCAGCTTGTATCACTCGGCATCGGAGCGCGGACGCGGACGGCCGCGCGATCATGTGGTGATCACGCGGCCGTGCGAACCCGTTCGACGGTCAGCGGGTGAGCTTGCGGTGCGTCACCCGGTGCGGGCGGGCGGCGTCGGCGCCCAGCCGCTCGATCTTGTTCTTCTCGTAGTCGGCGAAGTTGCCCTCGAACCAGAACCAGTTCGAGCCCTCTTCCCACGCGAGGATGTGCGTGGCGATGCGGTCCAGGAACCACCGGTCGTGCGAGGTGATCACGGCGCAGCCGGGGAACTCCAGAAGGGCGTTCTCCAGGCTGGACAGCGTATCGGTGTCCAGGTCGTTCGTCGGCTCGTCCAGCAGCAGGACGTTGCCGCCCAGCTTGAGCGTGAGCGCCAGGTTGAGCCGGTTGCGCTCGCCGCCGGACAGGACGCCCGCCGGCTTCTGCTGGTCGGGGCCCTTGAACCCGAACGCCGCGACGTACGCGCGGGACGGCATCTCGACCTGGCCGACGTTGATGTGGTCGAGGCCGTCGGACACGACCTGCCACACCGTCTTCTTCGGGTCGATGCCGCCGCGGCCCTGGTCGACGTACGAGACCTTGACCGTGCCACCGACCCGCAGCTCACCCGCGTCCGGCTGCTCCTCGCCCACGACCATGCGGAACAGCGTGGTCTTGCCGACGCCGTTCGGGCCGATGACACCCACGATGCCGTTCGGGGGCAGGGTGAACGACAGGTCGTCCATCAGCAGCCGGTCGTCGAAGCCCTTCGTCAGCTTGTCGGCGACGATCACCGTGTTGCCCAGACGGGGACCCGGCGGGATCTGGATCTCCTCGAAGTCCAGCTTGCGGTACTTGGCGGCCTCGGCGGCCATCTCCTCGTACCGCTCCAGCCGCGCCTTGCTCTTGGTCTGCCGCGCCTTCGGGTTCGACCGGACCCACTCCAGCTCGTCCTGCAGGCGCTTCTTGCGCTTGGCGTCCTTGTTGCCCTCGACCTTCAGCCGGTCGGCCTTCTTCTCCAGGTAGACGGAGTAGTTGCCCTCGTACGGGTAGCAGCGCCCCCGGTCGAGCTCCAGAATCCACGTGGCCACGTTGTCGAGGAAGTACCGGTCGTGCGTGACGGCCAGGACGGTGCCCTCGTACTTGGCGAGGAACTGCTCCAGCCACTGCACGCTCTCCGCGTCCAGGTGGTTGGTCGGCTCGTCCAGCAGCAGCAGGTCGGGGGCTTCCAGGAGCAGCTTGCACAGCGCGACGCGCCGGCGCTCACCACCCGACAGGGTCGTCACCTCGGCGTCCCCCGGCGGGCAGCGGAGCGCGTCCATCGCCTGCTCCAGCTGGCTGTCGAGATCCCACGCGTTGCGGTGGTCGAGCTTGTCCTGGAGCTTGCCCATCTCCTCCATCAGCTCGTCGGAGTAGTCCGTCGCCATCTTCTCGGCGATCTCGTTGAATCGGTCGACCATCGCCTTGGTCTCGGCGACGCCCTCCTGCACGTTCCCGAGGACGGTCTTCTCCTCGTTCAGCGGGGGCTCCTGCTGCAGCATGCCGACGGTGAACCCGGGCATGAGGCGCGCATCGCCGTTGGAGGGCTGTTCCAGACCGGCCATCATGCGCAGCAGCGTCGACTTACCGGTGCCATTCGGCCCCAGAACACCGATCTTGGCGCCCGGAAGAAAGTGCAGGGTGACGTCGTCGAGGACGACCTTGTCGCCATGTGCTTTGCGCACACGCTGCATCGTGTAGATGTACTCGGCCATATCGTCAAGCCTAGAGGGTCCCGAGGGGTGTTTATTGCAGTGCTCGCCGGCTTCAGCCCGAAGGCCACCACCGCCGAACCGCATGCGATCACCACAGCCCTCACCGCAGCCCTCGCCGCAGCACCCCTCCTTCGAGGCCTGACGGCCCACCACCGTCGGCCACCGCATGCGATCACCGCAGTGCTCACTGCAGCGCACACCTCTTTCAGGCCTCGACGGCCCTCCACCGTCGGGCGCTGAGTCCGATCGCTGAATCGCTGCGGCTCGCCTTGACAGCTCGCTGCGCGGTCGGTTCTCGGAAGCTTGAAACCGGCGTCGGGCGCGATCGCGACGGTTGGAGTCGTGGCTGAGGCGGTGGCTGAGGTTTGCGCGATGGCAATTACGTTGATCTCTCGGCGGGCACCGTTCAGCCGCCGGACGGCTTCGGGCGGCCCTCCAGGGCGGGGAGGCAGACGCGGTCGCGGCCGGAGGACTTGGCCCGGTAGAGGGCCAGGTCGGCGGACGCCAGGAGTTCCAGCAGGTCCTGGCCGTGCGTACGGAAAAGCGCGACGCCCACCGACACCGTGACCGTCACCGTGCCTTCCTCGGCGGGGACCGCCAGCCGGCGGACGCGGCCGCGCAGGCGCTCGGCCACCCGGCACGCCTCGACGGTGTCGGCGCCCGGCAGGAGCACCACGAACTCCTCGCCGCCGAACCTGCCCACCACGTCGTAGTCGCGCAGCTGGTGGCACAGCGTGCTGGCCACCCCGACCAGTACCTGGTCGCCCATCAGATGCCCGTGGGTGTCGTTGACCCTCTTGAAGTGGTCGATGTCGATCAGCAGCAGCGCCACGGCGTCATGCGTGCGCTGCGCCCGGGACAGCTCGGTGTCGGCCTCGCGCTGCCAGGCCGCCGCGTTGAGCAGCCCCGTCTTGGCGTCCGTCCGCGCCGCCGCCTGCAACTGCTGGTGCAGCAGGCTGCGTTGCAGCAGCATCACCGGCGGCAGCGCCAGGAGGAGCATCCCCAGCGACAGCGCGCTCGTGATCGCGACGATGGTGCCGACGCACAGCTCGACCACGTCCAGGAGCAGGCTCTCCCGCGTCCACAGGACGTCCCGCCAGCGGCTCTCGGGGTTCGCCGCGTGCGCCGCGACCGCGACTATCGCGGTGTTCACCACGGTGAACAGCGCGGCGCACGCCACGGCCGCCGGGATGCCCGGGTACGCCTGGACGACCCACTCCGGGGCCCCCTCCAGCGGCTCGGGCACCACCAGGTGGAACATCAGGGACGCGCACGCGCCGGCGATGCCGTAAGCGGCGGAGACCAGCGCCCGCCGGTAGATCAGCGTGCGGCGCACCCGGAACTGGAGCAGCGCCTGCAGCGGTATCGGCATCAGCAGCGAGTACACCGGGGGCAGCAGCAGCGCGACCGGCAGCCACCACGCCGACAGCAGGTCGCGCGCGACCCCGGCCGGCATCCCGAGCCGCCGCGACGCCTCGATGCACACCGCCCCGCACGCCAGCAGGGCGGCGAACGTCGCCACGTCGCCGCCCTGGAACGGCGTCTCGAGCAGCCCCGCGACGGTGAGCCCCATATGAACGGCCACGACCACCGGCACATAGATCACGAGCAGGGACGGACGCCCCAGTAGCGCCCGTCGCCCGGGCCGGCGGGCCAGCTCCCCACCGCGGTCCTCGGCGGACGACTGCACTGCCGTCATCCTTCCCCCTTACGTGCATCACCTTCTGTAACACGATAGTTGCAACGTGTGCGGAAGGGGCGTGAAACAGGTACGTTCGGGAACGCACATGCGGGTGGCCGTTGGGACCACCGGCATCAGGGCCCGCGGATTCGCGGTCCCGGCACATCCTGAGGGGGATACGACCATGCGCGGCATTTCCTGGATCTGACGCCGCAGAAACCGTTCCTGAACAGTGTCCGGGAGTGAGTCTTGGGCCCACGTCCTGGTACCACGCGCATCCCGAGCGGTGTTGGATGCGGGCGCATGGGAAGGCCATGGTCGCCGGCGGTGGCCTGATCGAGACTGTCAGGCGGCCTTGGGTTCCTTTTCTTCTTCTGTGGGGGCTGCCAGGGCCCATTCGTCGGCGGCGTCGCGGGCCAGTTGGCGGTCCTCCTCGCTGAGGGGGCCGCCACGCTGGACGGGGCGGAAGTCGGCGGTGCCGCGCAGGAGGTCCGGGCCGAGGGTGGTCGCCTCGATTTCGGCGGAGAACCGCCACTGGCCGTCACGCTCGTACTGGCGTATTCGCAGGCGGCCCGTGACCAGGACCGGGGTGCCGCGCGGGAACTCGGACGCGTTGACGTTGTCGGCGAGGCCCCGCCAGCAGTTGACGGTCAGGAACAGCGTCTCCACGTCCTGCCATTGGCCGGTCTGCCGGTCATAGCGGCGGGGCGTGCAGCCGACCCTCAACGAGAGGAACGGGGTTCCGTTGGCCGTCACGGCGTAGCGGGGCTCGGCGGCGACCCAGCCGGTGATCGTGATGTGCGCCTCGTTCACTGCGTCCTCCGTCGTCTCGCGTACGGGTCTGTTCCGCGTACACGTCAACGGTGGCGCAGCGGGCGCCGGCGGCGGAAGCGGCCGCGAAATTGTGGATAACCGGCCGGGCGCGGTGGCCGGTCAGCTTCGGCCGAGAGCCACGTCCACGTTTTCGCGGAAGCGGGCGTAGACCTGCAGATCGTCCTCGATGGGCCCGATCACCTTTTCGTACGCGACGCGCTCGATGCCCACGCGCATGTGGTGCTCCATCTTGTCGCCGTGCTTGGCGGACGACAGGGCCACCAGGTTGCGGCAGGCGGACGAGGTCAGCCAGCCCATGCCGAACGTGCACACCACCAGGACGGCGACGTACGGGATGAGGCCCGCCTCTCCGATGAGGCCCGGGTTGTCGCCGCCGAGGCCGAGCAGGCCGTAGGCGACGAGGAAGCCGATCCACACGATGCTGAGGGCGGCGACCAGGACCAGGAAGTACTGCCAGGTCTTGACCAGCCACCACCAGCGGGGCACCACGTTGAACGTGGGCAGGGCGTTCTTGAGCGACTCGCCGAGGGCCTCGGGGATCTCGGTGGCGTGCGAGCGGGCGGCGGTGCGGACGGAGCGTCCCCAGTGGGTGGGCAGCTCCTGGGACAGGCCCTCGGTGACGTTCTGGAGCGCGTTGTCCACGTCGCCCTGCTGGGCGCCGATCGGGCCGGTGAAGGCGTTGCGGAGTTCCTCGCGCAGCTCGGTGAGGCGCATCCGGCGGAGCGGGTCGGAGCGCAGCCGGGCGACGATGGCGGCGACGGGCCAGCCGACGAAGTCGGAGGCGCGCAGCTCGTAGGCGCTCTCCATGGCTTCGGCGACCGCGGGCGCGCCGGCGGCGTCGGTGAAGGCCTGGACGAGGTCGGTGCGGCGGCCGTCGTCGACGGTGGTGGGCGGCTCGGCGGTGAAGCGGTAGTCCGTGAACCGCTCGGCGACCCGGTCGACGTCGGCGGACAGGCGCTCGGTGCGGGCGCGGCGGGCGGCGACGGTGTCGACGAGGACGTCGCGGAAGCCGTAGGTGCCGTCCTCGGCGACCGCGGAGGTGGTCACGATCCGCGGGTCGGCGAGGCCCTCGGCCTCCAGCAGCCGGCGCAGGTCGGCGACGCAGTCGTCGATCTCGTGCGGGGTGAGCCGGTCGACCTGGTTGAGGACGATGAGGGTGACGCCGGTGTGCCGGGCGAACGGGACGATGTAGTTGCGGTGCAGGGCCGCGTCGGCGTACTTCTGCGGATCGACGACCCAGACGAGCAGGTCGGCGATGGTGACGAACCTGTCGACCTCGGCGCGGTGCATCGCCTGGATGGAGTCGTGGTCGGGCAGGTCGATGAGGACGAGGCCCTGCAGGGAACTGTCGGCGCGCTCCATGTCGAGCGCGCTGGCGCGGGCGTAGCGGTGGCGCTTGTCGACGTCCAGCCAGTCGAGCAGGGGGCCCGCGCCGTCCAGCCCCCAGACGCACGCGTGGGCCTGGGACGTCATGGGGCGGCGCATCCCGGTCGGCGACAGTTCGAGACCGCAGATGGCGTTGAACAGGGACGACTTGCCGCTGCCGGTGCCGCCGGCGAGGGTGACGACGGTGTGCTCGCCGGACAGCCGCAGCCGCTGGCCGGCCCGGTTCAGCAGCGCCGCGGCGTCGTCCAGGACGGGCTGGTCGAGCCGGCCGATGCCCGCGTGGACGAGCCGGTCGAGGCCGTTGAGCCGGTCGGTCAGTCCTGGCGGGTCGGCGGGTCCGCCGTTGCGGGCCATGTCCGGGGCGGCGATCGGGAACCCGCCGGTTCCGGCCGGCGAGTTCGCGGGGAGGGCCGAGGTAGTCATCGGGCGACCTCGAGGTTGTAGGTGGCCTGGTACAGCTGGACGGGGACGGTCTCGTCGGGGATGCCGGCGGAGTCGAGCACCTGCCCGAACCGGATGGCCTCCTCGTCGAACAGCATGCCGATGCGGCTGCGCAGGTCGGCGCGGGCCTTGGCGCCCATGCCGCGCAGCGACTCGGCGCCGAACAGCGCCTTGAGCAGCCGCTGCGGGACGGCGCTGTTGCCGCCCTCGACGGCCACGTCGGACGTGCCGTACCCGAGCAGGCCGATCATCAGGACGAGCGAGACGGCCTCGGTGTCGAACGAGACCAGCTTCGCGACCGAGCGCTTGGTGACGCCCTCGGTGCGGATCAGCTCCTGGACGTGGTCCTGCCAGGAGCTGACGGCCCGGGTGACGCGGCGCGACAGCTCCGGGGAGACGTGCCCGATGTCGGCGCCGGCCCCGGCGAGGACCTGGCGCCCGGACGGGTGGCCGCGCCAGCGGCCGAGGACCTCTTCGGCGCCGTGCTCGGCGGACGCCATGATCAGTGATTCGAGCCCGCTGCGCAGCGCGGCCTTGAGGGCGCGGACGCGGGCGGGGCTGCGGCGGTTCCGGCGGTCGGCGGAGCGGCCGCGCCGGCCCCGCTGGACGTGCAGGGAGCGCAGCAGGTCGCCGGTGCCGGCGAAGTCCTGCCAGCGGGCCAGCACCTCGCCGCGCAGCAGGGAGCCGTTGCGGGTGGCCTCGTCCAGTTCGGCGAGGGCGGTGCCGTAGCCGGCCTCGACCTCCGCGGCCAGCTCGCTGCGCTGCTCGACCTGCGCCTCGACCTGCCGGGCGAGCTCGGGGACGCGGGTGCGGAAGCTGTCCAGGACGGCGGCGAGGGTGTCGCTGATGACGATCTCGCGGTCCTCGGCGTCTTCGGCGACACCGGTGAGCCAGGCGCGGATGTCCTCGACGGTCTCCTCGGGGAGGCGGCTGTTCTCGATGCGCGTTTCGGGGACGGTGAAGCGGCGGGCGTCGCCGACCTCGTGTTCGTCCAGCATCTCGCCGAAGTGCTCGACGACCTCGGCGCCTTGAGGCCCGGCGCCCTGGGGGACGCGGGACAGGACGACGCCGATGGTGGCGCCGTTCTCCTTGGCGCGCTGGAGCATCTGCCACACCTGGGCGTCGGCGTAGCGGGCGGCGGTGGTGACGCACAGCCACAGGTCGGCGGCGGCCATCAGCTTCGTCGCGAACTCGTAGTGGTCTTCGAAGACGGAGTCGAAGTCGGGGCTGTCGAGGAGGGCGAGGCCGGGCGGGAGGACGTCGCTCGCGATGATGACCAACTGGTCACCCGCGATGGCGTCGGGCGCGGGGCCGCGGACCCGTCCCATGCCGGGCAGCAGCGGCCCCTCCATGAACCACTGCACGTGGTCGGGGTGGCACACCAGGATGGGGCTGCTGGTGGTGGGGCGCAGCACGCCGGTGGCGCTCACCCGGGCGCCGACGAGCGTGTTGACCAGCGTTGACTTGCCCGCTCCCGTGGACCCGCCGAGCACCACGAGCATCGGCGCGCCGGCGGCCTGGATGCGCGGGAGGACGTAGTCCTCCAGCTGGCCGCGCAGCTCGTCGCGGGCCTCACGGGCCTCCTCGGCACCCGGGACGTCCAGCAGAAAGTCGAAGGCGCCGAGCTGTTCGCGCAGGCTGGTCAGCGCCCGGGTCAGCTCGCCCTGGCGCACCGTCCCGCCGCCGGGCTTGGCGACCCGCCGGCCGCGCCTCGGCTTGGCGTCCCCGGCGGCGCCGGTCTCCGAACCGGCCCGCGCCTCGTTCCCGGCGCCCTTCCCGGACGTTTCCTTCTTCGGCTTCTCCTTCTCGCGCACCTCGTCCTTTTCGCGCGCATCCTGCCCGCG
The DNA here is from genome assembly GCF_052245875.1 of Actinomadura sp. 3N407. Taxonomy (NCBI): domain Bacteria; kingdom Bacillati; phylum Actinomycetota; class Actinomycetes; order Streptosporangiales; family Thermomonosporaceae; genus Actinomadura; species Actinomadura sp. 3N407. Next base: position 505,366 of record NZ_JBQQBP010000004.1, on the reverse strand, counting down.
CGCCTCGTCATCGGGCGCGGCGTCCTCGCCGGGGACCGCGGAGTCCTCGATTCCGCGTCCCGGACCGGCGCCGGCCTCCTCGTCGTGGACCGCGCTTCGCTCTGCCGGGGGTGTCACGGATCCCGTCCCATGTCCGCTCGAATCATGTCGATCTCTCGTGCCACGTTCACCACGTCGCCCACGACCACGATCGCCGGCGGCCGGACTTCACCGGCGGCCATCGCGTCGGCCACCGTGCCCAGGGTCGCCGTCAGGGACCTCTGGCCGGGGAGGGTGCCGTCCTGGATCACGGCGACCGGCGTGTCGGACGACCGACCATAGCGCATGAGGGCCGATGCGATGAGCTTCATCCGTTCCACCGCCATGAGCAGCACGATGGTGCCGTTCGCACGTCCCAGCGCCTCCCAGTCGACGGTCGAGTCCTCGTGGCCGGGAGGGACGTGCGCCGAGACGACGTGGAACTCCTGCGCGACGCCCCGGTGAGTGACCGGGATGCCCGCGGCGGACGGGACGGCGACCGCGCTGGTGATGCCGGGAACGACCGTGACGGGGACGCCGTGGCGGGCGCAGTACAGGGCCTCCTCGCCGCCGCGCCCGAACACGAACGGGTCCCCGCCCTTGAGGCGCACGACGAACCTGCCCTCGCGGGCGTGCTCGACCAGGTACTCGTTGATGACGTCCTGCGTGACCGTCCGGCCGTAGGGGATCTTGGCCGCGTCGATCACCTCGACGTCGGTGGCCAGCTCGTCCAGCAGCCCGCCGGGGGCGAGCCGGTCGGTGACGACGACGTCGGCCATCGCGAGGAGCTGCCGCCCGCGGACGGTGATCAGCCCCGGATCGCCGGGGCCGCCGCCGACGAGGGCGACTCCGGCGGGCTTGCGCCGGGAGTGCCGCGATTCCAGGGCGCCGTCGCGCAGGCCGGCCACCACGGCGTCGCGGATGCCCGCGGCGCGCCGGGGGTCGCCGCCGAGCAGGACGCCGACGGTCGCGTCGCCCGCGTGCCCGCTCGCGGGCGTCCAGGCGGGCGAGGACTCGGCGTCGTCAGCGCGGACGGCCCAGATCCGCGCGGCGTCCGCCTCCGCGACCACGTCGCCGTTGACCTTCGCGTCGTCGGTGACGGCCTGCACCAGCCAGGCCCCCGCGCAGTCGCCGCGCTCGTACGGGCGCCGGTGCCAGGTGATCTTCCCGCGTCCGGCCAGGCCCTCCAGGGAGGCGGTGACCTCCGGTGAGACCAGGACGACCGAGGCGCCCGCGTCCAGCAGGGCGGGCACACGGCGCTGGGCGACCCGTCCCCCGCCGACGACGAGGACGCGTCGCCCGCCGAGTCGCAGGCCTAGCAGGTACGGGGGCACGTGGGTGATTCTCTCGATCGGATGTGCGGAGCAGGTTGCGGACGCAGGGGACGGACACGTGTCTTTGTCGAACAAAGGTACTCGGGTTCACAAGTGCATGGAGAGGGCCTCCGCCCAGTCGATAGCCGAGCGTGACTCATTCCGTGATCATTTGGTGACGGGGTCCGGCGTCCTTGCCGCTGACCCCGGCCGAGTCGAATGTGGCGACCTCGTGCAGCACCCGCACCGCGCCCTGGACCAGCGGCAACGCCAGCAGCGCGCCGGTCCCCTCGCCCAGCCGCAGTTCCAGGTCGACGAGGGGGCGCAGGCCCAGCGCGTCGATGGCGGCGGTGTGGCCCGGCTCGGCCGAGCGGTGTCCCGCGACGCACGCGCCGACGGCCCGCGGGCACATCGCGGCGGCGACCAGGGCGGCGGCCCCGGCGATCACCCCGTCGAGGACGACCGGGACGCGCAGCGACGCCGCGCCGAGGATGAACCCGGCGATCGCCGCGTGCTCCAGCCCGCCGACCGCGGCGAGGACCTCCATGGGGTCGGCGTCGTCCCCGGCGGGCAGGCCGTGCAGGTCCAGGGCCGTCCGGACGACCTCGACCTTGCGGGCGTGGGTGGCGTCGTCGATGCCGGTGCCGCGGCCGGTGACCCGCTCGGGCGGCAGGCCGGTGAACGCGGCGACCAGCGCGGCGGACGCGGTGGTGTTGGCGATCCCCATGTCACCGGTGATCAGGCACGCCACACCGGAGGCGGCCAGGTCGCGGGCCACCTCGATGCCGGCCGTCACGGCGCGGCCGGCCTCGCCGGCGGTCATCGCGGGCCCGCGGGTCATGTCGGCCGTGCCGGGCGCGATCTTGCGGAGGAGCAGCCCGGGCGCCGGGTCGAGGTCGGCGGCCACGCCGATGTCGACGACGCTGACCCCGGCGCCGACCTGGGCGGCGAACGCGTTGACCACGGCGCCGCCCGCCAGGAAGTTGGCCACCATCTGCGCGGTGACCTCCTGCGGCCACGGGGTGACGCCCTGGGCGTGGACGCCGTGGTCGGCGGCGAACACGGCGACGGCGGCGGGCTCGGGCAGCGGCGGCGGGCACTGCCCGGCCAGCCCGGCGAGCTTGACCGACACCTCCTCCAGGACGCCGAGTGATCCGGGAGGCTTGGTGAGACGGGCCTGATGGTCGCGGGCGTCCCGCATGGCGGCCTCGTCCGGCGGCGCGATGGAGGCGATGGTCTGCTCGATCAGGTTCACGGTGTCCTTTCTGGGGGCGGCGCTCGGACGAATCGTGCTCAGATGCCCAGCTCGCCGAGCACGTCTAGCAAAGCGTCATTGGACGACCGGTCGCGCACGGCGATGCGTAGCCAGTCTGGGCCGAGTCCCGGGAATGTGTCGCCTCGCCTGACGGCGTAGCCACGCTGCCTCAGCAAGGCCCTGATGCCGAGGGCGTCCGGCACGCACAGGCACAGGAAGGACGCTCGTGCTTCGGGCACGACATAGAGGCCACGCGCGCTCAGTTCCGCCGCAAGCCTGTCGCGCTCGGCGCCGAGTTCCGCTGCCCACGTTTCGGCTTCGGCGACCGCCTCCGGCGTGGAGCACGCTTCGACGGCGACGAGCGCGGGCGTGGACACGGCCCAGAGCGGCTGCGCCTCGCTGATCGTTTTCACCAGATGGGGATCGGCCAGGATGTACCCGGCGCGCAGCCCGGCGAGCCCCCACATCTTGGTCAGCGAGCGGACGACCACGATCCCGGCGGGCAGCCGGGACGCCAGGGACTCCGGCTCGCCGGGGACGCAGTCCATGAAGGCCTCGTCGACCACGACCGTCCGGCCGGGCCTGGCCAGCGCGGCGACGGCGTCGGCCGGATGCAGCACCGACGTGGGATTGGTCGGGTTGCCGATCACGACGAGGTCGGCGTCGGCGGGAATCGATGAGTCCTGCCGGGGGGCCTGGGAGGTCGTCCCCCCGGAGAGGGACACGGGGTCGAGGGTGAAGTCCTTGGTGAGGATCACCCGTTCCACGGCGTGCCCGGCCGCCCTCAGCGCCGCCTCGGGCTCGGTGAACTGCGGATGCACGACCACCGCCTTGCGCGGCGCGAGAACCCGCGCGAGCAGGACGAACGCCTCCGCTGCGCCGGCGGTGAGCAGCACCTCGTCGGCGGACCTGCCGTGCCGCCTCGCGACCGCCCGGCGGGCCGGGCGCGGGTCGGGGTAGGCGGCCAGGTCCGCGATGGACGCCCGGAGCCGCTCGGCCAGCCACTCCGGGGGCGTGCCCGTCCGGACGTTCACGGCGAAGTCGGCGAGCCCGCCGCCGATCTCGGCGTCCCCGTGATGGCGCAGGTCGACCTCGCCGGACTCGAAGGGGGCCGCGGTCACCGGAGCCCCGCCTCGTCCAGGTACAGCAGCGCGTTGACGGCCGCCGCGGCGACGGCGGAGCCGCCCTTCTCCGAGACGTTGCTGAGCTGCGGCAGCCCGCTGGCGCGCAGCGCCTCCTTGGCCTCGCAGGCGCCGACGAAGCCCACCGGCATGCCGATGACCAGCGCCGGGCGCACCCGGCGGGCGATGATCTCGGAGATCGCCTCCGGGGATGAGCCGACCGCCCAGACCGCGCCGGGGCCCACGTCCGCGTACGACAGCCGGACCGCGGCGGCCGACCGGGTGATGCCGGCGGCGCGCGCCATCCGGGCGGCGGCGGGGTCGGAGGCGTGGCAGACCGTCTCCCGGGCGGTGATCCCTGCGGCGACCATCCCCTCGTCGGTGACGATCGGCGCGCCGTCGCGCAGCGCCGCCCAGCCCTGCCGGAGGGACTCCTCCTTGGTGACCAGGTCAACCGCGTACTCCAGATCGGCGGTGGCGTGGATCACCCGCTCGGTGACGGCGCGCCACAGCGGCGGCATCGGGGACAGGTCGACGCGGGACCGCAGGATCTCATACGACCGGACCTCGATCGGGTGGGGTTGACGGACGGTCAACTGCGCCTCCTGCTTCGCTTCCAGGACAGGGCATCAGCGTTTCACGGCTCGCCGGGGGGTTACGCCCCTTGGCCGGGTTCATCCAGGTCGTCCGGCTCGCCGGGAAGGGCGGGGATGGTCTCGATGGGACGGGTGGTCCGGGACGGCCGCCGTCCGGGGACACGGGCGTCCCGCGCACCCCAGACGACGATCACCGGGTCGCCGGGCGGCCCGGAGGAGTTCAGCGGGGTCGCCTGGAGCCGGACGGCATCGGCCGTGAAGCCCTGCTCGGCCAGCACGTCCAGCGTCTTCTGGGCCTCGTCGGCGGCGGCGATGGCGACGAGGCGGGCGGGCTTGAGGCCGGCGCAGGCGCGGACGGTCTCCGGCCCGCCGCGTCCGGCGAACCCGGGACCGATGAACACGGCGTCGGGCCTGGGCAGGTGGCCGGCGGTGGACCGCACGTCCCCGGACGCCATCGCCGCCTTGACGCCGTGGAGGCGGACGTTCTCCCGGATCCGCTCGCATGCCGCGTGGTCGCGGTCGACGGCGATCACGGCCGCGCCGAAGCGTGCGCATTCGATGCCCACGGAGCCGTCGCCGGACTCCACGTCCCACACCATGTCGCCGATTCTCGGGCCGAGCCTGGCCAGGACGAAAGCCCGGACGTCCGGCGGCAATCCCGGGCCGTCGCCGAAGGCGTCCGCAGGCAGCGCCCATCCGGCGGGGGCCGGAGCGGGCCCCGAAATCCAGCTCGTTTCACCCAGTGCGTGACGGTTGTCCAAGACGAGCACCACATCCGGGTCGTTCCAGGGACGGGTGGTGGCCTCAGCCGGCCGGACGTACACGACGCGCTCCCCAGGCCCGTCCAAGTTCTCGCAGACCACGAACGAACGCGGCGTCACAGGAAACAGTGCGCGCGCCAGTTCCGCCGGCCCCGCACCAGGCCCGGTCAGTACCGCGACCTTGGGGTGGGCTCGGCAGGCGTTCACGGCCTGTCGCAGATGTCCGTCCCGGGCCGAGACGACCAGCGCGTCCTCCCAGGGCAGTCCCGCTTGGGCGAAAGCCCGCGCCACCAGGGGCGCGGCAGGCAGGGCCTCCGGCGCATGGCCTTGTTCGAGAAGCAAACGGAGAATCCCGAAGTAGCCGGGATCGCCGTCCACGATGAGCACGACGTCCTGGTCTGACACGTCGACGCCTTTCAGCGCGCCCACGAGATCCTCGGTGGCGACCTTGCGGGCGCCGGGCGCCAATGGGAGACCGTCCAGACGACCGGGTTCTCCCACCACCAGCGCAGCGCTCTCCACAGCCGCCCGGGCCGCCTCGGAAAGCGGCGAACCGTCGCGGCCGACCACCGTCAACATCGCTTGACCCGCCGTCTCCTACCGGGCCATTCGCCCGAACATGCCGACCATGCGCTCTCCTGCCGCGTCGACCAGCACCACCTGCGCGGCGACCGGGCTGACGGCCGAGCCGGCCGTCTCGGCGGCGAGACGCTCCAGTTCACCGGCGGTCCGGCGGCACAGCTCCCGGCCGCACGGGCCGAGTTTGCCGGCGGCCTCCCACAGCTCGTAGGCGTGCCGGGCCGTCGGGGCCCCGGCCACCTCGGCGGTCAGCGCCGCACCTCCGTCCATGTAGAAGGTGATCGATTCCAGGACCCCGGTGTCGTCCAGGAGGGCGAGCTGTTCCTCCATGCCGGCGACCAGGACGACCTGCGCGATCCCGTCCTTGACCGCCGTGCGCAGCTCGCCGCTGCCGGCCGGGACGAAACACGCGTCCGGCAGCTTCGGCAGCATCCGCCGGGCCGCGTCGCGTACACCGTCCCCGTACATCACGAGCGTCCTGTCTTCAGCGGTCACTGGGGCCGTCCCTTCTCGTCCTGGGCGACGAGCCTTCCGGAGTGGCCCTCGGAGCGCCGGTGCGGCACGCCGGGAGGCGGCGATCCGGGGTGCGGGTCGGTCGCGACGCGGCTGAATACGATCATGTCCCGGCTGACGCCGCCGGCGTCGCGTTCCGCGCCCCGCGCGACGCCCTCGCGCACGTAGCCGGCCTTCTCGGCGACGCGGATGGACGCGTGGTTGGTGACCATGGCGCGCAGTTCGACGCGGAAGAGCCCGCAGTCGTGCAGCGCCCAGTCGGACACCAGCGACAGGGCCTCCGTGGCGTGGCCGCGCCCACGCACGCCCGGCCGCATCCCGTAACCGACCTCGCTCGTCAGGTGCTCCCAGTTCACCTTGAACAGCCCGATGGTGCCGAGCAGGTCGCCGGTGTCGCGGTCCGTCGCCGCCAGGTGGATGCCCAGCCCGAAACGCTGCACCTTGTGGACGCCCTCCCGCAGGAACCACGCGATGGGCTCGGCCTCCAGCACGCCCGGAAAATTGGGCGGCAGGAAGTCCTCCCCTGCACGGATCACATCGATCAGCCCGGCCGCGTCGTCGATGCCGAACGGGCGCAGCACGAGCCGTTCACCCTCAAGGCGGACACTTCCCTCGAAGGCGTTCACGCGCGCTCCCCTCTGCAGGCGTTGACCAGCCTGCTCGCGAACCAGGGCGACCCGGCCCAGTGCAGATGAAGGTAGGACGCTACACAGTCGCCCTGCACGAAGCCCACGGGGCCGGACGCGGTCCACTGCCAGGCGGCCGTGTCCCCGTGGACGGGTCGGGTGACCGTGCTGTGGAACTCGTGGCCGCGCACCCGTTCGCCCGCGCGGGCGACGACCGAGTCGGCCACCGCCACCGCGGCACGATAACCCAGCGTCAGCCGCGAGGCCATGGCCGCCCGGACACCGTCCAAGACCCCGCACATGGGCGCACCGTCCAGCTCTTGCGCGAGGTAGAGGAGGCCCGCACATTCGGCGTACACAGGCCGGGACGCCTTGCCGAAGGCCGCCAACTCTTCACGCAAGGGCTCGTTGGCCGACAGGTCCGCCGCGTGCATCTCGGGGAACCCTCCGCCGATGACGACACCCCTCGTCCGTTCGGGGAGCCTCTCGTCCCGCAGGGGGTCGAACCGGACGACTTCGGCGCCCGCGGCCGTGAGCAGCTCCTCGTTCTCCGTGTAGCCGAACGTGAACGCCGGCCCCCCGGCGACCGCGATCCGCGGCCGTTCCGCCGCCTCCGCCCGAACGGCGGCCTCGGACGGGTCCCACGGCTCGGCGTTCAGCGGGGAGGCGGCCCGGGCCAGGGCGAGCACCGCGTCCAGGTCGCAGGACGCGGCGACGAGGTCGCCCAGCCGCCGGACGGTCTCGACCGCCTCCGCCCGCCGTTCGGCCGCCGGCACGAGACCGAGATGGCGTGACGGGGCCGTCGCCTCGTCGTGGTGGCGGAGCGCACCGAGGACCGGCAGGCCCAGTTCCTCGACGGCCTCGCGGCACATGCGCTCGTGACCGTCCGAACCGAGACGGTTGAGGATCACGCCGCCGACCCTGACCGTCCCGAATGAGCTGAATCCGTGGACGAGGGCGGCCACGGACCGTCCCGCCGCCGTCGAGGCGTCCACGACCAGAACGACCGGTGCGTCCAGAAGGGTCGCGACGTGCGCGGTGGACGCGTAGTCGCCGCCACCGTCGGAATCGGACGTTCCCAGCCCTGCGGCGCCGTCGTACAGGCCCATGACGCCTTCGACGACGGCGATGTCCGCCGCCGCGGCGCCGTGCAGAAGCAGCGGGACGACCAGTTCCTCGGACGTCAGCCACGGATCCAGGTTCCGTCCAGGCCGTCCTGTGGCGAGCGCGTGGTAACCAGGGTCGATGTAGTCCGGCCCGACCTTGTGCGGGGAGACCTTCAGGCCACGAGCGGCGAAAGCGGCCATCAGCCCCGTCGCAACGGTCGTCTTGCCGCTTCCCGTGGAAGGCGCGGCTACGACGAGCCGAGGGACACTGGCCACGTCTGCACAGCATAGGCTGTCGCGGTGAGCTACCAGCGCCTGTCCCCGGACGAACGGCGTGCCCAGATCCTGGACGTCGCGCGGCGGATGTTCACCGAGCTGCCCTACGCCGAGGTGTCCACCGCCGCGATCGCGCGTGAGACCGGTGTCCAGCGCGGCCTGATCCACTATTACTTCGGGACGAAACGAGAGCTGTTCCTCAAGGTCGTCCAAGGGCTGACGGCGTCGGCCGCGCTACAGGCCCCGCCGCCGGACGCGAGGATGACGCTGCCCGAGGCGGTCGAGCTGTGCGTGAACCTGTTCCTCGACACGGCGGAGAGGAACGCGACGACCTGGTTCGCGGCCCTGGACGCCGAGGGGTTCGGGCAGGACCCGGAACTGCTGCGGATCGTGAACCGGTTCCGGGACCAGACGGTCGAGCACATGCTCGCCGTCCTGCGGGTGCCGGAGCCGACCGAGACCTTGCGCGCCGTCCTGCGCATCTACTCGGGGCTGGCGGACGCGGCGACGCGGCAGTGGCTCCAGGAGAAGACGCTCGACCGCGATCAGGTGCGCACGCTGCTCGCGCGGTCGCTGCTCAACCTGGTGAGCGACATAGGCCCCGCTCTGGAGAAGCACTAGATCACAACGGGTCAGGCGGGAGCGATGGTCGCTCCGGGCACGGCGAACCAGACGGCCTTGCCGCGGACGGGCGGCCCGAGCCGCGACATCGTCCGCAGCATGCCCCAGCGTTCCCCGGACAGTTCGCGGACGATGCTGAGCCCGCGTCCGCAGTCGCCGGACGTCCACGAGTAGCCGGGCAGCGCCGCGTCCGCGAGCGCGTCGAAGACGGCGCAGCGCACCTCGCCGGCGTCGGCGGCCTCGCCGTCGCCGGTCTCGCCTCCGGCCACGTAGAGCCACAGCTCGTGGGGACCGTGGTCGCCGGCGTGCTGGTGCGCGTTCGTCGCGAGTTCGCTGACCATGAGCTGCGCGTCGGCGATCACCTCGCGCGGCACGCCCAGCGAGGCGAGGGCGTCGCGCAGGACGGCGCGGGCGTGGCCCGCGCATCCGGGCCCGCCCGGGAGGGCCCAGACCCAGCCGGGCCTGGTGCCCGCCGGGGCGCGGGCGTTGTCGGTGGCGTCGGCCATGGCGTCGGCCATGGTCTGCGCCGTAAGGTCGGCTGGCGTGCTCTTCACGGGTTCCTCCCGCGGTCTACGTGCCCGGGCACGGCCGGCCGTCCCGTCACTGTCGGTTTTCGACCGGTCACGGAACCAAGCGTGTCGTGAGATTCTCACGATCGCAACAGTCTTCACAGAATTGCTCGACCCTTCCTGCCGGGTTCGTCAATCGCGTTGTGGCGCGCGTCGAGAGTGGTAAGACTCCACTCCCATGACCTACCGCCCCACCGTCCGTGGCCGCCGTCTGGCGCGGGAGCTCCGCAAGCTGCGAGAGGAGCAGGGCCTGACCCTGCAGGAGGTGGCGGACCGGCTCGACTGGTCGCGAGCCACCGTCTCCCGCCTCGAAACCAGCCAGACCCGCCCGAAGCCCGGCGACATCGCCGACATCCTCGATCTGTACGGGGTGCCGAGCCCGGACCGCGACGCGCTCATCACCCTCGCCCGGCAGGCCGGCCAGCGCGGCTGGTGGACCGCCTACCAGGACGTGTTCGCCGGCAGCTATGTCGCGCTCGAGGACGAGGCGTCGCACATCCGCACCTGGGATCCCCAGCTCGTGCACGGGCTGCTGCAGACCGAGCAGTACTCCCGCTCCGTGATCACGGCGGGTCGGCTCCTGCCCGCCCAGGAGGACATCGAGCGCCGCATCGCCGCCCGCAAGATCCGCCAGGCCCTGCTCGACCGGGCGGACGCGCCGCGCCTGCAGGTCGTGTTCGACGAGGCGGTCCTGCACCGTCCGATCGGCGGCGACGAGGTGATGCGCGCCCAGCTGGACGCCCTCGCGACCGCCGCGGCGACCCGCCCAACCGTGTCGATTCAGGTACTTCCGTATACAGCCAAGGAGCATGCGGGCCTAGACGGACGATTCACCATATTGTCGTATCCAGACCCCGCAGACCCAGATATCGCCTATGTAGAGGGCACCATGGGTGACGTTTACCTTGAGAGTGCGGAGGCAATAGCAAAACATAGGGACCGCTTCGACCGGATCGAGGCGGCCGCACTGTCCACCGAGGAATCCGCGCACCTCATCGCCGAGGCAGCAAGGAGCAGCCCGTGACCAACCTGCAGTGCGAACTCACCGGTGCCCCCTGGCGCAAGTCGTCCCACAGCGGGAGCGGCGACCAGTGCGTCGAGGTGGCGCCACTGTCCAGCGACCTTCGCGCGGTACGCGACTCCAAGGACCCGTCCGGACCGGCGCTGGTGCTGACGCCGTCCGCCTGGCGGGGCCTGCTGGGCGCGATCAAGGAGGTCTAGCGACCGTTCGATCCGGGGGCCGCGGCGGGGGCGCCGCGACCCCCGGCCCTTCCACGGAACTAGAACGTGTTCTAGTATCGCCTGCGTCGGCAACCGGAGGGGTGCAACGTGACCGCGGAACTCAAGCTCGGCATCAACGTCGGCTACTGGCAGCGCGACGTCGACGACCAGACCGAGACGGTCCTGGCCGCCGAACGCTGCGGCTACGACTCGGTGTTCACCGCCGAGGCGTACGGCTCGGACGCCTTCACCCCGCTGGCCTGGTACGCCGCCCGCACGTCCCGGATCAAACTGGGAACCGCCGTCGTCCAGATCTCCGCGCGCACGCCCGCGGCGACCGCGATGCACGCCCTCACCCTGGACGCGCTGTCGGGCGGGCGGATGATCCTCGGGCTCGGCGCGTCCGGGCCGCAGGTCGTCGAGGGCTGGTACGGGCAGCCGTTCCCCAAGCCGCTCGCCCGCACCCGCGAGTACCTCGACATCGTCCGGCAGGTGTGGCGCCGCGACGCACCGGTGACCAGCGAGGGCCCGCACTACCCGCTGCCGCTCCCCGGCGGTGCGGGCCTCGGCAAGCCGCTGAAGTCGATCGTCCACCCGGTCCGCCCGGAGATCCCCGTCTACCTGGGCGCCGAGGGCCCGAAGAACGTCGCGATGTCCACCGAGATCGCGCAGGGTTGGCTGCCGCTGTTCGTCGACCCGCAGCAGATCGAGCCGGTGTTCGGCGCGTCGCTCGCGGGCCGCCCGGACGGCTTCGAGATCGCCGCGACCGTCACCACGATCGTCACCGACGACCTGGAGTCCGCGCTGCAGTTCGCCAAGATCCCGCTCGCGTTCTACATCGGCGGGATGGGCGCCCGGGACCGCAACTTCCACCTCGACCTGATCGGCCGGCTCGGCTACGCGGAGCAGGCCGCACGCGTCCAGGAACTCTTCCTCGACGGCCGCCGCGACGAGGCGATCAAGGCCGTGCCGGACGAGCTGGCCGACTCCATCTCCCTCCTCGGCCCCATCGGGCGGATCAAGGAGCGGCTCCAGCTCTGGCGCGACAGCCCCGTCACCACCGTGCTGATCGCCGGCGTCCGGGACGAGCCGACCCTGCGCGCGATCAAGGACCTGGCCGACTCCTGACGAGATCGATCCCACATCGACGCGTGGAATGCAGGTACCTGCCCGGGTGCTGCACGAGACAGCACCCGGCGATACCCCGGACTGGAGATGGGACTCGCGATGTCCACGCAGGAAGACGCCGCCCGCCTGCTCGTCAGGACCCTTGAGGCGGAGGGCGTCGAATACGTCTTCGGCATTCCCGGCGAGGAGAACATCCACTTCGTCCACGCCCTGAACGACTCCCCGATCCGCTACGTCCTCGTCCGGCACGAGCAGGGCGCCGCGTTCATGGCGGAGATCTACGGGCGCCTCACCGGCAAGGCTGGCGTGGCCTCGGCGACGCTCGGCCCCGGCGCGATCAACATGCAGCTCGGCGTGGCGGACGCCACCACCAACAGCACCCCCGTCGTCGCGATCTCCGCGCAGGTCGGCCTTGACCGCATCTACAAGGAATCGCACCAGATCGTCGACCTGGTCTCCCTCTTCCGCCCGATCACCAAGTGGTCGGAGCTGGCCCCCCGGGCCGAGGCCCTGCCGGAGATGGTGCGCAAGGCGTTCAAGACCGCGCAGACCGAACGTCCCGGCGCCGTCTACCTGGCGATCCCCGAGGACGTCGAGGCCGCGAAGGTCTCCTCGGACCTGAAGCCGCTGCCGGTCAACGTCGTCCGCACCCAGGAGCCGTCGCCCTCGCAGATCGCCCGCGCCGCCGACGTCCTCGCCGTCGCCCGGCGGCCGATCGTCCTCGCCGGCCACGGCGCGACCCGGGCCGGCGCGAGCACCGCGCTGAGGCACTTCTCCGAGCATCTCGGCCTGCCGGTCGCGACGACCTTCAACGGCAAGGGCGTCTTCCCGGACGACCACCGCAACGCGCTCGGCGCGGTCGGCTTCATGCGCCACGACTACGTCAACTTCGGGTTCGACGAGGCGGACGTCCTCATCACGGTGGGCTACGAGCTCCAGGAGTTCGACCCCGTCAAGATCAACCCGGCCGCCGACAAGAAGATCGTCCACATTCACCAGTTCCCCGCCGAGGTCGACGAGCACTACTCCGTGGAGGTCGGCATCCAGGGCGACATCTCCAGGTCGCTCCACGCCCTGGCCGACAGCGTCCACCGCCGCTTCGACGTCAACGGCACCGGCCGGAAGATCCGCCAGATGCTGCACGACGAGCTGACGGAGGGCGCCGCCGAGGACGGCCATCCGCTCTCGCCACGCCGCATCGTCACCGACATCCGCGCCGCCATGGGCCGCAGCGACATCGTCCTCGCCGACACCGGCGCGGTGAAGATGTGGATGGCGCGCATGTACCCGACCTACGAGCCGAACACCCTGCTGGTGTCCAACGGGCTGTCGTCCATGGGCTTCTCCGTCCCGGGCGCGATCGCCGCGAAGCTCGCCCACCCCGACCGCAGGGTCCTCGCCGCCACCGGCGACGGCGCGTTCCTGATGAACTCGCAGGAACTGGAGACCGCCGTCCGCGAGAACGTTCCGATCACTGTGCTGATCTGGGACGACTCCGCCTACGGCCTGATCGGGTGGAAGATGGACCTCGACCTCGGCGAGAGCTCCAACATCAAGTTCGGCAACCCGGACTTCGTCCGGTACGCGGAGAGCTTCGGCGCCCGCGGCTACCGCATAACGACCGCCGACGAGCTGCTCCCGACCCTCCGCAAGGCCCTCGCCGAGGACACGGTCTCCGTCATCACCGTCCCCGTCGACTACTCCCACAACCTCCAGCTGACAGACAAATTGGGCGACTTGACCGACCCCTTCTAGAACCGGAGGGACGGCCGGGCGCCACCCCTCCGCCTGCACGGGCATAAACGCTCCAGTTGATCAACGGGAGCGTTTTTGTCATATTGTGCTGTTAAGTGTCGGATGATCAGGATTGGACGAAAGGTCCGTCCATGGGTGAGAACGTTTCCGGTCCGCCGTCGGACGTCGATGTCTCGGTGCCCAATGTCGCCCGGATGTACGACTACTACCTGGGCGGAAAGGACAACTACGTCGCCGACCGGGAGGCCGCGGAGAGGGTCATCGAGGTGATGCCGGGGTCGCAGGCGGGGGCGCGGGCGAACCGGGCGTTTCTCGTGCGCGCGGTCCGCCATCTGGTCGCGGAGGCGGGGATCGCACAGTTCCTCGATCTCGGCGCGGGGCTGCCCACCCAGAACAACGTGCACGAGGTGGCGCTGTCGCTGAACCCGGACGCCCGGGTGGTCTACGTGGACTGGGACCCGGTGGTCTGCTCCCACAGCCGCGCGCTGCTGCGGGCCCCGGACAGCGTCGGCGTGGTCGAGGCGGACCTGCGGGACGCGGACGCGATCCTGCGGCACGAGACGGTCCGGGCGCTGCTGGACTTCGACCGGCCCATCGCGGTGATGACGGTGTCGATCCTGCACTTCGTCGCCGGCTCCGATGACCCGCAGGGCATCGTGGCGCGGTACCGGGACGCCACCGCGCCGGGGAGTCACCTGGTCGTCTCCCATCTGACCGGGGACCTGATGGCGAAGGCCCGCCCGGAGGAGACCGAGCGGGCCAAGGAGATCTACCGCCGCACCGCAACCCCCGTCCACCTGCGCACCCACGGGGAGCTCGGGGACCTCTTCAAGGGCTATGACCTGGTGGACCCGGGCCTGGTGTGGCTGACCGACTGGCGTCCCGACGAGCCCGTCCCGGACGGGCCGGCGGTCGTGCGGCTCGGTGCGGGACGCGGCGGGGCGCCCGAGGAGGCGCCCGGTTACGGAGGCCGGATCCCCGCGTACGCGGGCGTCGGCCGCAAACTCTGACGATGCGAGGAGACGGTGTGACCGGTCTGGGCGACATCGACCTGTCCAAGGGCGGTTTCTGGGCCGCGCCGTACGCCGATCGCGCGGCGGCGTTCGAGGTGCTGCGGCGCGAGAAGCCGATCGGCTTCTTCGCGGAACCGCGCGTCCGGTGGGCGAGGCCCGGCCCCGGTTTCTACGCGGTGACCCGGTACGCCGACGTGGTGGAGGCCAGCCGGAGGCCGGAGGACTTCTCCAACGCCGAAGGCGTGATGGTGTTCGAGCGGCCGCCGGAGTCGGTCGAGTTCTTCGACTCGATGATCAACATGGACGATCCGCGGCACGCCCGGCTGCGCCGGATCGTCTCCCGGGCGTTCACCCCGAGCATGATCGAGCGGCTGGACGGCGAGATCCGGCAGGTGGCCGCCGAGATCGTGGACGACCTGCTGGAGCGCGGGGGGTGCGACTTCGTCACCGAGGTCGCCGAGCGGCTGCCGCTGACCATCATCTGCCGGATGATGGGCGTCCCGGAGAGCCGGCACCGGTTCGTCGCCGAACGCACCAACATCATTCTCGGTGCGGGCGACTCCGAGTACACCCCGGAGGAGGACCAGCCCGTCACCATTCTCACCGCGGCGGCCGAGCTGGCCGGCATGGTCAGGGAACTCGCCGCCGAACGCGTCGAGTCGCCCGGCGACGACCTGACGTCCAAGCTCGTCAACGCCAACATCGACGGCGAGAAGCTGACCGCCCGGGAACTCGGCTCCTTCTTCGGCATCCTGCTGCAGGCGGGCAACGAGACGACTCGCACCGCCATCTCGCACGGGCTCCTCCTGCTCACCGAGCACCCGGACCAGAAGCGGCTGTGGGCCGGCGACTTCGAACGGTACGCCGCGACCGCGACCGAGGAGATCGTCCGCTTGGCGTCGCCCATCATCTACATGAGGCGCACCGCGACCCGGGACTGCGAGCTGAACGGCCACCACTTCAGCAAGGGAGACAAGCTGCTCCTGTACTACTGGTCGGCCAACCGCGACGAGACGGTCTTCGACGCCCCGGACCGGTTCGACGTCACCCGCTCACCCAACCCGCACCTCGGCTTCGGCGCCCCCGGACCGCACTACTGCCTGGGCGCCCACCTCGCCCGGAGCGAGGTCACCGCCGTCTTCCGGGAACTGCTCGCCCGCGCGCCCGGCATCCACGCCGCAGGGGAGCCGGACCGGCTGCGCTCGAACTTCCTCAACGGCATCAAGCACCTGCCCTGCTCCCTTTCCTGAACCGGCCGCGGCGAGGCGGGGAGCGATTGCCGGGCGGGTGTCCGGGTACGGGCGGCGGGTGACGTCCGGCAAGGGATTCGACGCCGTTCCGTCCACGTTGCGCAACACGGCGGCGGTGGCCGCGTGCTTTCTGGTCATCGTGGCGGCCGTCGGCGTGCTGGTCTACCTCTTCACGAAGGTCGCGTCTCTGGTGATGGCGGTGATCGCCGCCCTCCTGCTGACCGCGCTGGTGTCGCCGGTCGCGCGCCAGGTGCGGCGGCTGCGCGCACCCGCCTGGGTCGCCGCGCTCTCCGGGCTGCTCACCGTGCTCATCGCCATCGGCGGGTCGGTCGCGCTGGTCGGCAACCGGATCGCCAACCAGTGGGAGGAGATGCGCCGGAGCCTGACCGAAGGGCTGCAGCAGACCCAGGACCAGATCGTGAGCGCGCTGCCGATCAGCGAGCCGCGGCTCGACGCCCTGATCGACGGCGCCGTGAGCGCCCTCCGGCGGTCGTCGCCCGACCCGGTCGCGAGTGCCGGCATGGCGACGCGGGTGGGCGCCGCCGTGCTGATCTGCCTGTTCCTGCTGTTCTTCATGCTGAAGGACGGAAGGAGCATGTGGGAGTGGATCCTGCGGCTGGCGCCCGAGCGGCTCCGCCCGAAGGTCGACGTCGCGGGACGCGCGGGATGGCGGGCGCTGGGGCAGTACGTGCACGGGATCATCCTGGTCGCGCTGGTGGACGCCGCCGGGATCGGGCTGGCGCTCCTGCTGATCGGGGTCCCGTTCGTCCTGCCGCTGACGCTGCTGACGTTCATCGCCGCGTTCGTCCCCATCCTCGGGGCGATCCTCGCGGGCGCCGCCGCCGTGCTCATCGCGTTCGTCAGCGGCGGTGCGACGGACGCGCTGCTCGTGCTGGCCGCCGTCCTCGCCGTCCAGCAGGCCGAGAGCCACCTGCTGCAACCCCTGATCATGGGCCGGACGCTGCATCTGCACCCGGTCGTGGTCGTCGTCGCCGTCGCCGCCGGGACGCTGGCGGCGGGCATCCCGGGAGCCATCGTCGCCGTCCCGCTTGTCGCGGTCGTGTACCGCGTCGCGTCCGTGCTGGCCAACGACGACGACGGCGGCGCCCCGGAAGCGGATGCCCGGCTCGCGCCGGAGGGGCCGCCCGGCTCACGCTGACGGGCGGCGGGTCAGGCGCGGCAGAGGATCTCGCCGTGGGTCACGGAGTACCAGCCGTCTTCGGCGGCGGCCCACGCCTTCCAGCCCTCGTAGACGCGCCGGAGTTCGTCGCGGGTGGCGTGGCCGCCGGCGACGGCGTGGTCGGCGACCGATGACCTGATCATCCGGCCTCCCCACGATTCGCTCCACCACTCGCGTTCCGCGGGCGTGGAGTAGCACCAGGCCGAGGAGGAGGCGGTGACGTCGGTGAAGCCGGCGGCGCGGGCCCAGGAGACCAGGCGGCGGCCGGCGTCGGGTTCGCCTCCGTTGCCGCGGGCCACCCCGTAGTAGATCGGCAGCCAGGCGTCCATGCCGGGCGGGTCCGGGTACCAGATCATGGCGCCGAAGTCGGCGTCGCGTGCGGCGACGATGCCGCCGGGCCTGGTGACGCGGCGCATCTCGCGGAGGGCCTGGACGGGGTCGGCGACGTGCTGCAGGACCTGGTGGGCGTGGACCAAGTCGAACGTGGCGTCGTCGTAGTCCAGGGCGTGGACGTCGGCGACGGCGAATTCGACGTTGTCCAGGCCGGCGGTGTTCGCGCGGGCCTCGTCCACGACGTTCTCGGCGGAGTCGGCCGCGACGACGCGGCCCGGGGCGACACGTTCGGCCAGGCCGGCGGTGATCGTGCCCGGGCCGCAGCCCACGTCCAGCACCGAGTTCCCGGGGCGCAGATGCCCGATCAGATAGGCGGCGGAGTTCTCGGCCGTGCGCCACCGGTGCGAGCTCAGCACGCTCGCGTGGTGGCCGTGCGTGTAGGTCGGGGCCATCGGGATCACCTCTCTGTCCGGTGCCCTCACCCTACGATTGCTTCTCACATTCTGGGAACTCTGTATCAATATATGAGACGAGCGGTGCGGGAAAAGGGGACCGAGATCGCTCGGTCCCCTTTCCGTCGCCGGTCAGGCCGCCACGGCGATGCGGGCGGGCACCGGCCGGGTGGACGGCGCCTGCCGCATGGGCAGTGCCTCCACCGGGGCCAGCGCGGGCGAGGTCTCGGCGTAGGCGTTCAGCGTCGCGTGCGGAAGCTCGGTGAGCCACGGCTCCACGACGGTCCGCTCGGCGGGGCCGTCAAGCCGCAGGTGGGAGAGATGGAACGTGCCGGTCGCTGCACTCACTGCCAACACCCCTTCCTTAGCCCGGTGGGCCGCGCCTGTGCGGAAGCCACCGACTGTCACATACCCCTTGGTACGTCATTACAAGCCACTCGGTTCGACTCCTGTTCCCGGGTGTCGCCCGAATCACAAGGTCAACAGTACGAAGCACCTACGACATTCTCGAACCTTTATTCGACCCGGCCGGGCCGGGCGGTGGACGGATCAGCCGAATGGCCGATCCGCGCCCGGCCGATCGGCCGTACCCTGCGTGAGCGTGAGCGACACCGGGGCGGGGCTGGACCGCATCCATTCGGCGGGCGGCTGCCTCGCGCGCGTCGCGTACGGCGGGTTCGCCTCCCTGTACCTGCTGGTCTGCCTGTTCGCCGTCATCCAGGACGCGGCCTCCGTGTGGATGGTCGTCGTCGCGGCCGTGGCCAACGCCGCGGTCGTGTTCAGGCGCCGCTTCCTCATGTGGGCGATCGCCGCCGGCGGCCTGTCGGTGCTCAGCACCACCTACCTCGGGATGGTGCTCACCCCCGAATACGTGCCGAGCATGTTCGCCGAGATCGGCGCCCTGCTGATCCTCATCACGCGGACGGTGTGGAAGGCCGAGCGGCCGCTGCTCGTCCCGATGACGGTGCTGCTCGGCGCGGCGATCCTCGCGAGCCCGCTGCGCTGGTCGGTGCTCGCGGCGGCGGCGTTCACCGCGCCGCTCGGCATCACCGTCGCGATCGCGATCGGCATCGGGCTCTACCTGCGGGCGCTGGAGACGCGGCGGTCCCGGACGCTGGCGGCGGCGCGGCGGGACGAGCGGCTGGAACTGGCCCGCGACCTGCACGACTTCGTCGCCCACCATGTGACGGGCATCGTCGTCCAGGCGCAGGCGGCACGGTTCTCGGCCCAGTCGGGGTCGGCGCAGTCGCCCGAGCAGCTCGACCGGATGTTCGGCGGGATCGAGAAGGCCGGCACCGAGGCGCTGACGTCGATGCGCCGCATGGTCGGGCTGCTGCGGGACGCCCAGAACGGCGACGCGCCCGACGGGGACGCCGGCCTGGACGGCGGCGCCTCCGCGACACGTCCCGTCGGCGACCTCGGGCGGCTCCGCGACCTCGTCGCCGCGTTCACCCATCCGCCCGCCTCGCTGACGCTCGCACCCGATCTCGGCACGCTGCCGCCCGAGGTGGCGGCATCTGCGCACCGCGTCGTTCAGGAGGCGCTGACCAACATCCGCAAGCACGCCGCCGACGCGGCGTCCGTGCGGGTGACGGTCACGCGGACGGGCGGCGCGGTCGAGGTGGCGGTACGCGACGACGGGAGGGGACGCGGCCGGCCCCTCCCGTCCGGCGGGTTCGGGCTCACCGGGCTGGCGGAACGGGTCGGGGCGCTCGGCGGGCGGCTGGACGCGGGCCCGCGTCCCGACGGCGGCTGGGAGGTCGTCGCCGTGCTGCCCACGGGGGACCGATAGCCGCAATACCGACAGAAACGCAATGCTGACAGAATTCATCTCGTGGCCATCCGCGTACTGATCGCCGACGACCAGGAGATGGTCCGGACCGGGTTCCGGATGATCGTCGACTCGCAGCCCGACATGGAGGTGGTCGGGGAGGCCGCCGACGGCGCCGAGGCCGTCGCGCGGGCCCGCCGCCTCCGCCCGGACGTGTGCCTGTTCGACATCCGGATGCCGAAGATGGACGGCCTGGAGGCCACCCGCGCGCTGGCCGGCCCGGACGTCCCCGACCCGCCGCGCGTGGTGATCGTCACGACGTTCGACATGGACGAATACGTGTACGGGGCGCTGCGCGGCGGCGCGGCCGGGTTCCTGCTCAAGGACAGCGGGCCCGCGCTGCTCGTGGAGGCGGTCCGGGCCGCGGCGAACGGCGGGTCGCTGGTCTCGCCGTCCATCACCGTCCGGCTGCTGGAGCGGCTGGCGCGGCCGACCGCGGCGCCGGTTCCGCCCCGCGAGCCGCTCACCGACCGGGAACTGGACGTGGTGCGGCTCGCCGCACGCGGCCGGACGAACGAGGAGATCGCCGGGGATCTGTTCGTGTCGCTGTCCACGGTCAAGACGCACCTCGGCAGCGTCCACCGCAAGCTCGGCACCCGGAACCGGGTCGAGACGGCAGCCTGGGCGTGGGAGTCGGGCCTGATGACCTGACCGGAGGGGCACGACGGGCACGGTGGGGATGATGACGGGGACGACGGGGACGCGGGGGAAGGACGAGGCACTGGCACCGGAGTCGATGAACGGCCTGCCCGTGACGGTCGTGGCCCTCTGGGTGCTGTGCGCCGCCGGATGGGGCGCCGTCTTCGCCGGCCTGCGCGGCGGTGTGCACGGACCGGCCCGCGGCCCCGCGCTGTTCGCGCACATCGCGACGCCCGCGGGCATCGTCCTGACGTTCTCGCTGATCGGCTTCGGGTCCCTGTACGCGACGATCGCGCTGACCGCCGAATGGTGGGCGCTGCTGATCGTGACCGGGTTCCGTCCCGAACGGCTGCTGTCCACCGGCGGCCTCGGCCGCCTCGCCGCGTGGGCCGCCGTCACCGCCGCCGCGACGATCGCCGCCGCGCGGCTCGTCTTCCACATCTGAAGATCCGGTCCGCGGACCCGAACCCACGATGGGCCGCGTAAGTCAAACGTACGTAGTATCCAATGCAGCGAACCGCAAAACCCGTCGGAGGTGAATCATGCCGTGTGCGTTGTGCGGCGACATCATCCCGACCGAGGTCGACCGGTGCCCGGCATGCGGCGCGTGGGCGCGGCGCCGCGACTTCCGCGCCGTCGGCGTCGCCGTTTTCATGCTCCTCGGGTTCAACGCGTTCGTCGCCCTCGGCTCCGGAATCAGCCTGCTGCGCTTCTCCGACCCGCTCCGCAACGCCACGCACGGCACCTATGACGCGAAGGCCACCGGCGAAGCCCTCGCGCCCTACGCGGACGTGTTCACGATCAGCGCCATCATGGCCGCCGTCACCGGCGTGCTGTACCTCACCTGGCTTTGGCGCGCCTACCGGCAGTCGCCGGGCCCGCACCAGTACCACCGGGCCTGGGTCCTCCTCGGCTGGTTCTGCCCGATCGTCAACCTGTGGCTCCCCCCGCGGATGGTCTACGAGGTCTGGGTGAACAGTGGCCGGTACCGGACGACCGAACGCCAGGCCGCCGGGCTCGTCGTCGCCGGCTGGTGGGCCTGCGCCCTCCTCGGCATCGTGCTCGCCTACGCGTTCACCCACGGCAGCGTCGACACCCTCGCCGACGCCCGCTTCGACGTCCACGTCGGCGTCGCCGCCGCCGCCCTCCAGGCCCTCGCCGCCGCCCTCTCCATGGCCACCGTCTTCCAGATCACCAGGCTCCAGATCGCCCCGGGAGAGCTAGCGCGGGGCCGGGCCTGAGCTGCCCTGGCTGGTGTGCCAGAGAGCGGCCCTCGGTGGACGTTTGACCGCCGGGCCGGCGTGGCCGATGTCCGAGTACGGGGACATCGCGAACCCCGTGGGGTGGACGACGCGGTCGCCGACCGGCCGGCCCCGCGGGGCGGGGGCCGCCATGGCGGCGCGGAGGGCGTCCGGGCCTCCCCGGCGCCACTCCCCGTGCAGGGTGTTCAGGTCCCAGCAGGCGTAGGCGGTGATCGAGACGGCGCGGTCCCCGGCGCGGCGGACGCGGCCGCGCGCGACCAGGAGCCAGGAGCCGAAGACGGTGGCGGCGCACCTGTCCTGCACCGACTCGAAGAACGTGAGGTCGATGGGGCCGGTCGCGTCGTCAAGTGTGGCGAAGATGACGCGCTGCCCCGACCTGACCGCCGGGGTCTGCGTGGCGACCTTGACGCCGGCGACCAGGACCTCGCTTCCGTCGGGACGTCCCGGGAGGTCGGCGGCGCGGACGACGCCGAGGCCGGCGAGCAGACCGTCGTAGAAGGTCATGACGTGGCGGCTGACGTCCATGCCGAGGATGTCCAGTTCCGCCTCGACGATCTCGGCGGGCGTCATCGGGGGAAGCTCGCCCGCCGGGATGTCCTCGGTGAGCTGGAGTTCCAGGGCGCCGTCGCCGTCCTCGTGGCCCAGGGGCAGCTGGCCTTCGACGACGGGGGCGCGGGCGGTGCCGCGGTTCAGGGCGCCCACGCGGCAGAGCAGGTCGCGGCGCGCGACCTCCTCCCCGTCGTAGACGCCGTCGAACGCCCCGGCCAGGACGAGGCGCTCGGCGGTCGGGCGGGAGACCCTGGCGCGGCGCCAGAAGTCGGTCAGCGACGCGTAGGGCCGTTCGGTGACGATCGCGGTGATCTCGGCGTCGTTGATGCCTCTGACCTCGCTCAGCGCGACGCGGATACCGGCCGGGCCGCCCTCGGAGACGGGTTCGACATGCCAGTCCACGGCGGAGCGGTTGACGTCCAGGGGAAGGATCGGGACGCCGAAGTGCCGCGCGTCGTCCAGGATGACCCGCTTGGGGTACATGCCGGGGTCGTGGGTGAGGACGCCCGCATAGAACGCGGCCGTGTGGTGGCGTTTCAGCCAGGCGGACTGGTAGGTGGGCAGCGCGAACGACGCGGCGTGGGCCTTGCAGAAGCCGAACGCGCCGAACGCGGTCAGCATCCGCCAGACCCGTTCGACGGTCGGCTCGTCATAGCCCCGGGCGAGGGCGCGTTCACGGAACCAGGCGCCGACCACGGCCTGCCCGCGCTCGTGGTTCAGGCTCCGCCGCGCCGCCTCCGCCTTCGACAGGCCGCAGCCGGTCATCACGTCGAACACGCGCAGCACCTGCTCGTGGAAGACGACCACGCCGAGGCTCTCCCGCAGCACCGGCTCAAGGTCGGGATGCGGGTACGCGGGCTCCCTGGTCCCGGCGCGCGACTCCAGGAAAGGCGACACCATGTCGGAGTTGACCGGGCCCGGGCGGAACAGCGAGATGTCGATGACCAGGTCGTCCAGGTCGCGCGGCTGGAGCTTGCCGATCAGCTCCCGCTGGCCGGGCGACTCGATCTGGAAGCAGCCGAGCGTCCGGGACGTGCGGACCATCTCGTAGGTCGCGGGATCGTCGCGCGGGACGTCCTCCAGCGTGATCCGCTCCCCCGACACCCGCGCGACCTCCGCCACCGCGTGCGCCATCGCCGACTGCATCCGGACGCCGATGACGTCGAGCTTGAGCAGGCCCATCGTCTCGACGTCGTCCTTGTCGAACTGGCTCATCGGGAACCCGGCGGCGGCCTGCTCGACCGGCGTCCGGTCCCGCAGCCCCGGATCGGACAGCAGGACGCCGCACGGGTGCATGGCGATGTGCCGGGGAAGCCCGTCCAGGCGTTCGGCGATCCGGAACAGCACCTCCAGGCGCCCGGCCGCCAGGTTGCTCTGCCGCAGCTCGGGCAGGTCGTCCAGCGCCGCGCGGATCTGGTTCGCCCTGATCTGCGGGAACGCCTTGGCGATCGCGTCGATCTCCAGCGGCGGGAGCCCGACGGCGTTGCCGACGTCGCGGATCGCGCTGCGCGCCCGGTAGGTCTCCATCATCGACACGCACGCCGTGCTCTCCGCCCCGAACCGGTCGAACAGCGCCTCGTACGCCTCGAGCCGGCGGGCGGACTCCACGTCGAGGTCGATGTCGGGCAGCCCCTCGCGGCTGTCGGCGAGGAACCGCTCCATGACCAGGTCGTGCCGCAGCGGGTCGAGGTCGCCGATCCCGAGCAGGTAGTTGACCAGGCTGCCGGCGCCGGAGCCGCGGATCGCGCAACGGATGCCGCGCGACCTGATCAGCGCGGCGGCGTCGGCGACCGTGAGGAAGTAGGAGGCCAGCCCCTTGCGGGCGATCACGCCGAGTTCGTCGTCGAGCCGGGCGGCGGCCTTGCGCGATCCGCCGAGCCCGCGCCGCGTCATTCCGGCCGCGCAGCGGGCGACGAGCCGCGCGTGCGGGTCGCCGCCGACGGCCGGCAGGTGCACGTCGTCCATGCCGAGGTCGCGGCCCGGGTCCAGGACGCAGCGTTCGGAGAGCCGGCGTGTGGCGCTCAGCAGCACGTCCGCCTCGTCCGGGCCGCAGCTCAGCTCCGCGACACGGCGCATCTCGGGGATCGACTTCAGGTAGGCGTGCCCGGTCCGGTCGTCGAGATGCCTCCGGTCCAGCGGGACGAGGCGGCGCGTCACGTCCAGCACCTGCGCGACCGGGTGGTCGGCCGGCTCCAGGTACCGGACGGCGTTGCCCAGCACGGCGGGGACCCCGGCCTCGCGGGCGAGCGCGAGCATCCGTGCCGCCCGGTGCCCCTCGCCCCGGTCATGGTGGTCGACGATCTCGACGGCGGTCTCGGCGGTGGCGCGCCACGCGCCGAGCAGCCGCGCCGCCACGTCGGGCCGCCGCCCGGTGATGGCGCGGCCCACGTCCGACCACGGCCCGAGCAGCACGATGAGGCCCTCGGCGTGCGCACCGACCATCTGCCGTGTCACCAGCGGGTTGCCGCGTTCGCCGGCCGCGTGCGCCGCCGTCACCAGCCGGCAGAGCGACCGCCACCCGGCCCGCCCCTCGGCGAGCACGACGATCCGTTCCTCACCCGTGGAGGCGACCTTGAGGTCGGCGCCGACGACGGCCCCGATCCCCGCGTCGTGACATGACCGAACGTGACGGACCGCGCCGTACAGGCCGTCACGGTCGGTCAGCGCGAGCGTCTCCATGCCGAGGCCCGCCGCGCGCTCGGCGAGCGCTGCGGGCGGCGCGACCCCGTACCGCAGTGAATACCCCGAAGCGACATGAATGTGCACGTCAGTCCCATACCCGGGAAAGCAGCCAGCTGTCAGCGGCCACGTCGAAACGCAGCTCGTAGACGCCGATCTCCCTGTCCGGGGTCGCCTCGACCCGCCAGAACTCCCGCTCGCCGGTGGCCTCGCCGTCGGGCTGCTGCTCCCGCCACCAGTCACGGGTCGTGACCCAATGCTCCAGCACCCGCCGGACGGTGTAGAGCCGGTCACGCCAGACGAACCGGACAGGACGTCCATCGCTCACCCAGACGTCCACCGGGTCGCCGAACACGCGTGTCATCTGCCTCCCCCTCGCGCGCACCGCACGGGGGAAGAGCATGCGGATATTCGAACAAACGTTCGCACCCGAGTCTAGAGACCCCGGGGATGAGAGGGCAAGACGGAGGTCTACTCCAGCAGGTGGGTCAGGCGGTCGGCCACGTTGGGGGCCTCGGCCACGTCGGCCATGCCGCCGCCCGGCCAGAGGTAGTACCAGCCGTCACCGGACAGGGTCGCGACGACCATGATCTGGCGCCGGCTCCGCGGGCCCGTCACGCTCAGCAGGGACTCCTCGGGCCCGGCGAGCCGCCAGGACAGGCCCCGCGCCTCCACCTCTTTCGCGAGCACCGCGAGGTGACGCCGCCGCGCCTCGGCGATCTCCCGCCCACCGATTACAGACATCAGCCGCCTCAGCATGGTCCGAACCGCCGGGGAACCACCTTGGGCGATCATCCGGCGACAACTGGTGACCGAACCTCAGCATGACCCTAATCCCCGGGCTGCGCAGGGAAAATCCGGAGAGTGGGACGGGTCTTTCACGATCCTCCGGGGATGGTCCGCAAGCGGCGGCGCGACGCGCCGGGCGCATGTACGCCAATCACGGAGCCGGTTGCGTCCCGATGATGGAGATCCGGCGCGCATACGGAGGCCCTGTCCGTGATAGAAGCCTCTGTGAGCCGGGCGTCCAGTGCCCGCGTCAAGCGGATAGAAGGAGCGAGCCGATGAGCGCCGTCCCCGCCGGCGACCCGTCAGGCCCCACAGACGAGCGCGCCCCCGCGCCCGCTCTGGCCGGGCTCCGCGAGCGCAAGAAACAGCGGACCCGGTTCGCGCTCCTCGACGCGGCGCTGGAGCTGTTCCTGGCCCAGGGGTACGAGGAGACGACGATCGACGAGATCGTGGCGGCCGTGGACGTGTCACAGCGGACGTTCTTCCGCTACTTCGCCACCAAGGAGGACGTCGTCACGAGCTTCCTCGCCGAGCACGACGACGTCCTGACAGAGGCGCTGGCGACGCGTCCGCGCGGGGAACGGCCGTTCACCGCGCTGCTGGAGTCGCTGCGCGTGATGCTGCGGACGATCGCCGAAGGCGACCCGGCCGACGGCACCCGGTTCCGCCGCGTCCGGCAGGTGATCGAGGCGACGCCGTCGCTGATGGCGGCGCAGATGGCGCGGCACTCGGCGTCGGCGGAGACGCTGGCCGCCGAGATCGCGCGGCGCGAGGGCGTGGACCTTGAGCACGACCTGCGGCCGCGGATCGTCGTCGCGTTCTTCCTCGCGGCGGTCAAGGTCGCGTTCGAGGACTGCGCCCGGCACGATATCTGGGACGCCGGGACCGTCGCGTCCCGCGTGGAGGAGGCCGTCGCGCTGGTCGCCCAGACGATGCGCGACTGGATTTGAACACTCCGGCGGAGGAATGTCCGTCGGCGACGCCGGGTTTCCGAGGTCGGCATCCGACCGGCAGGAGGACGACATGCGCGCGATCGTCACAACCGAGAACGGCGGCCCCGAGGTCCTGGCGGCCGGGGAGCGTCCCGACCCGGAACCGGGCCCCGGGGAGGTGCTGATCGACGTGGCGGCGGCGGGCGTCAACTTCATCGACGTGTACTTCCGGACGGGCGCCTACCCGCAGAGTCTCCCGTACACGCCGGGCGTGGAGGCGGCGGGGACGGTCGCGGCGGCCGGGGACGGCGTCACCGAGTTCTCGGTGGGTGACCGCGTGGCCTGGGCCAACGTGCAGGGCGCCTACGCGGAGCGGGCCGTCGTCCCGGCGGACAAGGTCGTCCCCGTCCCCCGCGGCGTCGGGCTGGAGGACGCGGCGGCGTCGCTGCTGCAGGGCATGACCGCGCACTACCTGACGCGGTCGACCTATCCGATCCAGGCGGGCGACACCGTCCTGGTCCACGCGGCGGCGGGCGGGATGGGGCTGCTGCTCACCCAGGCGGCCAAGGCCCTCGGCGCCAGGGTCGTCGGGACGGCCTCCACGCCGGAGAAGGAACAGCTCGCCAAGGACGCGGGCGCGGACGTCACGATGGGCTACGACGGTTTCCCCGAAAAGGTGCGGGAGCTGACCGGCGGCGAAGGCGTCGCGGCCGTGTACGACGGTGTCGGGGCGCCCACGTTCGACGGGAGCCTGGCGAGCCTGCGCCGGCGCGGCGTCCTCGCGCTGTACGGGGCGGCCGGCGGGAAGGTGCCGCCGTTCGACCCGCAGCGGCTCAACGCCGCCGGATCGGTGTACCTCACGCGCCCGTCGCTCGCCCATTTCACCGAGGTCCGCGAGGAGCTGCTGGAACGCGCCGCCGCGATCTACGGGTGGGTGGAGTCGGGTGCCGTGCGGCTCCATGTCGGGCACCGCTACGACCTCGCCGAGGCCGGTGCCGCGCACGCCGACCTGGAGGCGAGGCGGAGCACGGGCAAGCTCCTGCTGATCCCCTGACCGGCGCGCCGGTGATGCCCCGCTCCCTTAGGGTGGGCACGGAGAGACGATCTTCCGAGGAGCGCCGCCCCCCATGACGACGACCGCCGCCGGACCGCTGGAGCAGGACGAACCCCGCGTCCTCGGGCCCTACCGCCTGCTCGGACGCCTGGGCCGCGGCGGGATGGGCACCGTCTACCTCGGCGCCGAGCCCGACGGGCGCCGGGTCGCGGTGAAGGTCGTCAACCGGGAGCTGGCCGGGGAACCGGACTTCCTCGACCGGTTCCGCCGGGAGGTGACCGCCGCGCGGCGCGTCCACCGGTTCTGCACCGCGCCCGTCCTGGACGCCGAACTCGACCAGGACCCGCCCTACATCGTCACCGAGTACATCGACGGGCCGAGCCTGGAGAAGGCCGTCCGGGACAAGGGGCCGCTGCCCGGCTCCGACCTGGAGGGCCTCGCGGTCGGCGTCGCCACCGCCCTCGCCGCCATCCACGGCGCCGGCATCGTCCACCGCGACCTCAAACCCGCCAACGTGCTGCTGTCGTCCACCGGCCCCCGCGTCATCGACTTCGGCATCGCCCGCGCCCTGGACGCCCCCGGCGGCCCCACCCGCACCGGCCAGTTCGTCGGGACGCCGTCCTACATCGCGCCGGAGGTGCTGCGGGGCGAACCCGTCGAACAGGCGTCGGACGTGTTCTCGTGGGGCTGCGTCGTCGCCTACGCCGGGACGGGACGCCCCCCGTTCCAGGGCAGGACGGTGGCCGAGACGTTCCAGCGCATCGGCAGCGAGGAGCCGGACCTCACCGGCCTCGACCCGCGGCTGCGTGAGATCGCCGCCGCCGCGCTCGGCAAGGACCCGCGCGGCCGGCCCACCGCACGGCAGCTCCTCACCCGGCTCGTCGGGCAGGAGAAGGCCGACCCGGAACGCGCCGCGGAGACGATCTCGGCGGCCTGGCGGCGGCCGGACCCGGCCCCGGACCCAGGCCCGGAGGGCGTGTCGGGGGCAGGCCCGGAGGGCGTGTCGGGGGCAGGCCCGGAGGGCGTGTCGGGGGCCGGCCCGGAGGGCGTGTCGGGGGCCGGCCCGGAAGCAACCTCGGCGGCCGGTCCGGAGGCCGCGGCGAACGGCGAGCACCCGGCGGCCGCGGCGAACGCGGAGGTCCCGCGGCCGCGACCCGTCCCCGAGGCGGACGAGCCCGCACCCGCCGCCCCGCCCGCTCCCCGGGACCACGCCCGGCGCGAACCGGCCGCGCCCGGCGCGGACGAGCAGACCGTCGTGGTCGACCTGCCCTTCCCCGCGGCGTGGCGGGGGCCGCGGCGCTGGTTCACCCTCCTGCGGGGTCTGCTGGTGATCCCGCACCTGGTCGTGATGCTGGTCATGTACACGGCGCTGGTGGTCGTGATGCTGCTCAGCTGGTTCGTCATCCCGTTCACCGGCCGCTATCCCCGCGCGCTCTACAGGCTCGTCGTGGGCTGCCAGCGCTGGTCCGGCCGGGTCGTGGCGTACGCGTTCGGCCTCACCGGCGAGAAACTGCCGCCGTTCCGGACTCTCCCGCGGGCGCGCCGAACGCGCTGACGGCTTCGCGCGTCCACCGCCCTCCAGCCACCGTCCTCCAGCCCCCACCCGCCACCATCCAAAGGACGAGCTTCGCGCGTCCAAATTATTGTGGGCCGCTAGGGTTCTACGGAAAGACTCCCGATTTCCCGTCCAGTTCAGGATCACGATGACCACGCACGCAGGAGAGAACGGCGAGGCCCTGCGCCCGGAGGACCCCCGGGAACTCGGCCCCTACCGGCTGGTCGGGCGGCTCGGCCGCGGCGGCATGGGGACGGTCTACCTGGGTGAGGACAGCACGGGACGCCGCGTCGCCGTCAAGGTGATCAACCGGGAACTCGCCGGGGAGACCACCTTCCGGGACCGGTTCCGGCGCGAGGTCACCGCCGCCCGGCAGGTCCGCCGGTTCTGCACCGCGCCGGTGATGGACGCCGAACTGGACACCGACCCCCTGTACGTCGTCACCGAGTACATCGAGGGCCCCAGCCTGGAGAGCGCCGTCGCCGAACGCGGCCCGCTGCCCGGCTCCGACCTGGAGGGCCTCGCGGTCGGCGTCGCCACCGCCCTCGCCGCCATCCACGGCGCCGGCATCGTCCACCGCGACCTCAAACCCGCCAACGTGCTGCTGTCGTCCACCGGCCCCCGCGTCATCGACTTCGGCATCGCCCGCGCCCTGGACGCCGCCGACGGCCCCACCCGCACCGGCCAGTTCGTCGGGACCCCGAACTACCTGCCGCCCGAACTGCTGCGCGGCGAACAGGTGACGCCCGCGTCCGACGTGTTCTCGTGGGGCTGCGTCGTCGCCTACGCCGGGACGGGCAGCCCGCCGTTCGCGGGCAACACCGTCCCGGAGATCTTCTACCGGGTCGCGCACGACGAGCCGAAGCTCGACCGGCTGGACCCGGGCCTGCGCGACATCGTCGCCGCCGCGCTCGACAAGGACCCGCGCAACCGCCCGTCCGTCCAGGATCTGCTCGCGCGGCTCGTCGGCAACGGCACGACCGACCCGGCGACGCTCGCCGAGACCGTGCAGGCCGGCTGGCACGGCCCCGCGGCCGACCCGACCGTGCAGGCGCGGACCGGCCAGGCCGCCTTCACTCCCCCGGCGGCCCCACCGGGCGCCGACACCACGCGCCGCGACGGCGCCCGTCCCGGCGGCTCCGGCTCCGGCTCCGGTCCCGGCTCCGGCAGGACGGCGGGGCTCCCCCGCCCCCCGCTGATGATCGGCGCCGCGGTCGCCGCCGCGCTGGCCGTGCTCACCGTGGTCGGTTTCACCCTGCTGCGGCCGAGCGGCCCGCCCGACGACCTGGCCACCGCGTTCAGCGACGCGTTCTCCAACACCGACTCCGGCTGGGGCGACAGCTACGACGGCAAGTACGGCTACGGGCAGGGCAAGTACCGGATGAAGACCGACAAGTTCAACGGCGCGGTCGCGCGCTGGGTGCCCAAGGACAAGGTGGAGGACTTCCCCGACCCGATGCTCACGACCGTCACGGTGACGGTCGACCAGGGCTCCCCTGACAGCATGTTCGGCATCCTCTGCCGGGCCAACGACGACGGCAAGAAGCAGTACATGTTCCTCGTCCGCAACGACGGCAAGGGCGCGGTGCTCCGCAAGGTCAACGGGAACCTCGGCACCAAGGAACTCGCCAACCCGGACTCGGTCCCCGGTTTCGACGCCGAGGGTCCGAACAAGGTGCAGGTCGCCTGCGAGGGTCAGGAGAGGGAGGCGCCGCAGGTCCGGCTGCGGCTCTGGGTGAACGGCGAGCAGGTCCTCGACACGACCGACACCGACCAGCCGCTCCCCAACGGCTGGGTCGGGTTGCAGATCATGCGGGGCGGCAACGCGGCCCAGCAGATCGTCGCCGACTTCGACGACTTCGACATGTCGAAGATCCTCGGCTAGCCGCCCGCCGGCCGTCCGCGGGCGGGCAGGTAGCCGTTCGTCCAGCGGGTCAGCTCCTCGAAGACCCGGGTGCGGGCGGGCTCGGCCGACAGCACCAGGTCGTGCAGGCCGCCGTCGATCCGGACGAGCGTCACATGCCGCCCGATCCTGGGCGCCCACCGCGCCATGTGCTCGACGTCCAGGACGGCGTCGGCTCCGGTCACGTCCAGCACTTTGCGGGTGGGACGGACACTGCGCGTCGACGCCATGACCAGCACCGGGACGTCGACGTCCAGGCCCTTGTGCAGCCGGAGCTGGCCGCGGCGCACGGCCGCCAGCCACGCCGCCCGCACCGGGAACCCGAGGATCGGCTTCCACTCCAGGTCGAATTCCCACTCGCCCTCGTGGTCTCGGTGGATGCTCCGCGGATACCGGTCCGACACGCCCGCCGGCAGCTTCGCCTTCGGGAACCGGGGCCGCAGCACCCGCGCGAGCCCGGCGCCGGCCTTGCGCATCACGAGCGGCTCGGCGATGTCGAGGAACGGGCTGTTCAGGAACACCGCGTCGACCAGGCCCTCGCCCTTCGCCTTGTCGGCCCACAGGGCGGCGATCAGGCCGCCGGTCGAGTGGCCGTTCAGCAGGAGCGTGTCATGCCCGTCGACGTCCCGGACGATCCGGACGGCCTCGTCGATCTCCGGAAAGTAGTCCGACAGGCTCTCGACATAGTTCGGGGTCTGGTGCGGGCGCAGCGACCGACCGCACTTGCGCAGGTCGAGCGCGTAGAAGTCGAAGCCGAGCTCGACGTAGAAGTCGGCCAGATGCTTCTGGAAGAAGTAGTCGATGAACCCATGCAGATACAGGACCGCCCTGCGGGACCGGCCGGTGGCAGCGGGCACGGTGCCTTTTCGCCGCACGAGCGTCGCCACGACCTCGCCCTCGGCGTCCGTGCCCATCGGCAGCTCGATCGCCTCGTACCCGGGGCCGAGCACGTCCACCGTCACGTCCACGTTTTCCTCCCGAACCCGCCCGTCGATACCGGCATCTAAGCGTATGGGCGAGACGTTCACGGCCGCACGCGGGAACGAACCGGCCTTGTTCCGACGTCAGACAACAAGACCCTCCGGCTCCGGGAGACCCCCATGCAGGCCCCCCTTCGTGACCGTGATCCGCGGCAGCTCGGCCCGTACCGGCTGCTCGGACGGCTCGGCCGCGGCGGGATGGGCACGGTCTTCCTCGGCGAGGACGAATCCGGCCGGCAGGTTGCGGTCAAGGTCATCAACGCGGAGCTGGCCGACGACGAGGCGTTCCACGAGCGGTTCCGCAGCGAGGTGACGGCGGCGCGGCAGGTCCGCCGGTTCTGTACCGCGGCGGTGCTGGACGCCCGGCTGGACGGCGACCCGCTGTACGTGGTCACCGAGTACGTCACCGGCCCGGCGCTGGACGCGGCCGTCAAGGAGGGCGGGCCGCTGCGCGGCGGCGACCTGGAGGCCCTCGCGGTCAACATCGCGACCGCGCTGAGCGCGATCCACCGCGCCGGGATCGTGCACCGCGACCTGAAGCCGTCCAACGTGCTGCTGTCCCCGGCCGGCCCGCGCGTGATCGACTTCGGTATCGCCCGCGCCCTGGACGCCCCGGACGGGCCGACCCGGACCGGCCAGTTCATCGGCACCCCCGCCTACATGGCGCCGGAGCTGATGCACGGCGAGGAGATCACGCCCGCAGCGGACGTGTTCTCCTGGGGCTGCGTCGTCGCGTACGCGGGCACGGGACGCGCCCCGTTCGGCGGCGGCACGCTCCCGGAGACGATCAACCGGGTGACGGGCGGCGAACCCGACCTGGACGGGCTCGGCGACCCGGCGCTGCGCGCCATCGTCGCCCGGTCGCTGGCGAAGGACCCCGCCGAACGTCCCGCGGTCAAGCAGCTCATCCAGGCGCTGACCGGCGAGGAGGAACCGCCGTCGACACCGCCCACCGTCGCGCTGCCGGCCGCCGCGCCGACGGTGTCGGAGGCGACGCCCGAACCGGTGCCGGAGGCACCGGAGGCCGCGGCGGTGCCCACCAGTGTCGAGTCCGTGCCGGCGACGCATCCGGTGGACGCGCCGGCGCCGCCCGCCGCAACGGCTTCGCGGATGCCGCCGCATGCGCAACCGCCGCCCACGATGCCGTCGTCGCTACCGCCGAAGTCGATGCCGCCGAAGCCGCCGCACCCGTGGCGGCGCCATGGCATGGCCGTCGGCGCCGTCGCGGCCGTCGTCGGGGTGTCCTCCGTGTTCGGCGTGCTGAACCTGACGTCCGACGATGGAGGCACCCCGGCCGGCTCCGAGACCACCCGGGCCGCCGCCGACCTCGGCGACCAGCCCCCGGAGGTCGACGACAAGATCTTCGACGACGACTTCGACGACGAGACCTCCGGCTGGAAGACGGCCGCCACGCCCATCTGGGACGCGTCCTACCGCGACCGCAAGTACGAGCTTCACGTCCTCCCCACGACGACCCGGACCACCGTCGACGCGCCCGTGGACGGCATCCCCGACTCGCAACTCATCGAGGTGAAGGTCGAGCACAAGGAGGGCGGAGGCGGCGAGGCGGGTGTCTACTGCCGCGGGCAGGGCACCGGCTTCGCGTTCCTCCTCCGCGAGGACGGGCGGGCCCGCATCGCCAAGATGGACGGTTTCACGCTGACGGACCTGGCGACCGGCACCGCCACCGACCTCCGCAGCAACGACGACCGGATCCAGGCCGCATGCGTGGAGGACGGGTCGAGCGTGGAACTCGGCATGTGGGTCAACGGCGAACACGTCACGAGCACCACCGCGGAGGCTCCCGCCGAAGACCCCGGACCCAGCGGGCTGATCGCGTACCGTCCCGAGGACGCCACCGGGCACCCCGAGGCGACGTTCGACGACTTCGCCCTCTGCTCGGTCTAGTCCCCGGCTACTCCTTGCGGCCGGTCGCGGCGACGGTGACGCCGAGGCCGATCATCATCAGCCCGCCGGTGCCGCCGATCGCCGCGAGGCGGCGCGGCGAGCGGGCGAACCAGGCACGGGCCGTCCCGGCGGCGATGCCCCACACGCTGTCGCACAGCAGCGCGATGATCGCGAAGATCAGCCCGAAGACCATCATCTGCAGGGCCGCATGACCGTGCCCCCGCACGACGAACTGCGGCAGGACCGCCGCGAAGAACACCGTCGTCTTCGGGTTGGTGAGGCCCACGATGAAGCCCTGCAGGAGAGCCCGGCCGCCGCGGCCCCCATCGTCACGGCCGACCGCCTCCTGAAGTGAGCGGCGATGCCGGACGGCCTGCACCCCGAGATAGACGATGTAGACCGCGCCAACGATCTTCAACGCCGTGAACACGACCGCGGAACGTTCCACGATCGAGCCGATCCCGACCGCGACGGCGGCGGTCAGCACCAGCACGGCCAGCACACCGCCGACGACGCCCGCGAGGGCGGTGCGGCGGCCGTGCGCCAGCGCCCGCCCGACGACGAACAGCACGGACGGGCCGGGGATCACGACGATGACCAACGCCATCGCGGAGAAGGCGAGCATCTGATGAGTCGACACCATGACCGCACGGTATGCCGCGGCCCCCCTCCCGTCCCACCGGTTTTCCGGCCCCCGGTTCCGACCACCGGTTTCCGACCACGGGTTTTGCGACCACGGGACGGTGCCCGGTCACGCCGGGCGGTGTCCGGCTGTGGACGAAACGAAGATCGTGACTCCGTCCGAACCTCGCATAAAGTTCGATCATGTCCGCCCCGGCCCCCGCGGCCTCCGATCCCGTCGAGACCACCCCCGCACCGGATCCCCCCGTCATCGCCTGGCGGCCCGTCCTGCTGATCGCCGGGGTGCTCGGCGTGGTGCTGCTCGCCGTCAGCGCCCGCTACGGCTACCACCGCGACGAGCTCTACTTCCGGGTCGCCGGACGGCACCCGATGTGGGGGTATCCGGACCAGCCGCCGCTGGTGCCACTGATCGGCCGGGCGGTCACCGCGCTGTTCGGCGACACGCTCGTCGCGCCGCGCGTCCTCTCCGCGCTCTTGTCCGCCGCCGGCGTGGTCGTCGCCGCGCTGACGGCCCGGGAGATGGGCGGCGCGCGGCGGGCGCAGCTCCTCACCGCCGGCGCGTACGCGGTGTGCCCCTTCTTCGTCGCCGCCGGCCACATCTTCTCCACCGCGACGCTCGATCTGCTGCTGTCGACGACGATCGTGTGGCTCGTCGTCAGATGGGTGCGGACCCGCGACCAGCGGCTGCTGCTCGCCGTCGGGGCCGCGTCCGCCCTGGCACTGAACGTCAAGTACCTGGCCGCGTTCCTGCTGGCCGCGCTCGTCGCGGGGCTGCTGATCTCGGGGCCGCGGGAGTTCCTGCGGCGTCCCATGCTCGCGGCCGCCGTGCTCGTCGTGGCCGCCGCGGCCTTCCCCGGGCTGATGTGGCAGGCCGACCACGACTGGCCGCAGCTCGACATGGCGGACGCGATCGCCGGCAACGGCGACTTCGCCGGACGCCCCGGGTTCATCCCGTTCCAGATCCTGCTGACGGGCGTCGTCCTGTCCTGGCTGTGGATCTACGGGCTGTGGCGGACGTACCGGTCCCCCGACCTGCGGCCGTTCCGGTTCCTCGGCCACGCGTACGTTCTGCTGACCGTCCTGTTCCTCGTCACCGCCGGGAAGCCGTACTACCTCAGCGGCCTCTGGGCGGCGCTGTTCGCGGCCGGGGCCGTCGAGATCGAGCGGAACGGCGCGCCGCGCGGCTGGGGCTGGGTGCCGACCGTGCCCGTCTACGTGATCACCGGCATCACGACCGCCCTGCTCACCCTGCCCGTCTACCCGGTGAAATGGCTGGCCGACACCCCGCAGCCCGTCATCAACGCCGACTCCGCCGAGACGGTCGGCTGGCCCCGGTTCGCCGCCCGGGTCGCGGAGGTCTACGGCTCGCTGCCGCCGGACGAGCGGTCCAAGGCGACGATCATCGTGAGCAACTACGGCGAGGCCGGGGCGCTCGACAAGTACGGGCCGGAACACGGCCTGCCCCGCGCCTACAGCGGGCACAACGGCTACTGGTACTTCGGACGTCCTCCGGACACCGGCGGCCCCGCGATCGTCGTCGGGCCCGAAACCGAAGCCGGCGCGCCCTACCTGCGGCGGTTCTGGACGGACGTGCGCGCCGTCAGCCGCATCGACAACGGCGTCGGCCTCGACAACCAGGAACAGGGCAAGCCGGTGTGGATCTGCCGCGGGCAGCGCGCCCCGTGGCCGGAGCTGTGGCCGCGGCTGAAGACCCTGTCATAACCCGCCCCCGGGGCGGTCCAGTGCGTCGGGCGGTTCAGTGCGTCAGGACGTCCCAGACGCCGCCGCGGCGCACCATCAGGTTGTGGGTGAGCAGGCTCCCGGCCGGCACGTCCCACGCCGGATCGCCGCCGCCGCCGTCGCCGCGGTCCTCGGCCCACACCTGCGCGACCGCCCAGCGGAGCTTGTCGACACCGTCCGGGTGACCGGTACCGGACGCGACGAACACGTCCCGCGCCGGAGCCGCCACGACGAGGTCGCCCTCCACGTCCTGCCCGAGCTTCTCCAGGAACCCGTCGTCCAGCAGCAGGCCCGACTCCAGGCTCCCCAGCCGCGCCGGCGCGCCCGTCCCGGACAGCGACACCGTCACGGCGCGCACGTCCGGGTACCAGCTGAGGCTCAGCTCGGGACGCAGATCACGCAGGTTGATCACCGCGCGGCGGCGCAGCTCACCGGGCGCCACGCCCAGCTCGGCGCAGTGCCGGCGCGCCACATGCTCGTAGCGGCGGCCTCCCGGGGCGGCCTCGTCGGCGATCTCCAGCGCGTAGCTCACATACAGGTCGCCGGCGAACGGGTCGCGGATCGGCTCCTCGTCCAGCGGCAGCGGAAACTCCAGCTGGACCTCGGCCGGCACCCGCGCCTTCATCAGCGGGACGATCAGACTGGACCGCGGGTCGGTCACGGGACGTTCCTCCTGATGCCTGTTTGCGGCCGGTGCCATCGAAGGGATCACCCTACCGTCGTGGCGGGGCCCGGCTCATCGGCACGCGCCTTCGGCGGCCCGCCCGGCGGGACGACGGAAAGGTTCCGCGGTGCCCCCTTCTCGATGATCCGCCACACGGCGTCGGTGTCCAGATGCTCCTCGACGAGGTCGCCGAGCGCGTCCAGTGTCGCCTCCCGCAGGCCCTCGAACGACACATCCGGGGCGGGCGTGAAATCGCGGCCGCCCTCCCTCGCCACATCCCGGAGAAAGGCGCGCCTGAACCCGTCGTTCTCCATTGCGCCATGCCAGGTCGTCCCCCAGACGGCCCCCCGCCGGCATCCGTCGAGGAATGGCTCCCCCCTTGCGACCACGGCGCCATGGTGGATTTCATAGCCGCGGACGTCTTCGCCGTAGGCACTCCCCCGTGGCCGCCCGAGCGTCTTCTCCAGCCCGAATTCGACCCGCGCGGGCAGCAGCCCGAGCCCCTCGACTCGTCCCGTCCCCGACTCGACGTGATCCACGATCTCTTCGGCGAGCATCTGATAGCCGCCGCAGATGCCGAGCACGGGCCGCCCCGCGCGGGCACGCCTGCTGATCTCGTCGGCCATCCCCCGCTCACGCAGCCACGCCAGATCACTCACCGTGGCCCGGGTCCCCGGCAGCACGACCAGATCGGCCTCCGCCAGATCCCCGGCGCTCGCCGCGTAACGGACGACGACACCCGGTTCGCAGGCCAGGGCGTCCAGATCCGTGAAATTCGAGATCCGCGGAAACCGCACCACGACGACCCTCAAGGTCTCGTTCCCGACCGGCGCCCTCGCGTCCGGCCGAGGCGCTTCCAACGCCAGAGTGTCCTCGGAATCCAGATACAGCCCGGCCTTCCACGGCAGCACACCCAGCGTCGGCCGCCCCGTGAGCGTCTCAAGCTGCTCAAGCCCCGGCTCCAGCAATTCCCTGGCGCCCCGGAACTTGTTGATGACGAACCCCGCGACCAGCGCCTGATCCGCGGGCTCCAGCAGCGCCACCGTCCCGTACAAGGACGCGAAAACACCACCCCGGTCGATGTCCCCCACCACGATGACCGGCAATTCCGCGGCCCGGGCGAGCCCCATGTTCACGATGTCGCCGGCCCGCAGGTTGATCTCGGCGGGGCTCCCTGCCCCCTCACAGACCACCACGTCGTACTCGTCCCGCAACTCCTCGAGACTCTCCCGCACGACGCCCCTGAGCCACTCCTTGTGCTCCCCGTACTGCAGCGCGTCGACCTCCGCCACAGGCCGTCCCAGCACCACGACCTGACTACGCCGATCACTGCCCGGCTTGAGCAGAACCGGATTCATCACGGCCCTCGGCTCGACCCCCGCCGCCTGCGCCTGCATGTACTGCGCCCGCCCGATCTCCGCCCCGTCACCGGTCACCATCGAATTCAGCGACATGTTCTGGGCCTTGAACGGCGCGACCTTCACGCCCTTTCTCGCGAGCCACCGGCACAACCCCGCCGTGACCACGCTCTTCCCCGCGTCCGACGTCGTCCCCGCGACAAGAAGCCCGCTCACCGCACACCCCAGATCACGGCCGCCGCCGCGAACGTCACCACCGCCGAAAGCCGCACGGCCCGCCCGATGTCCCGCACCTCCGGGGCCCTGCCGTCCCCCATCTCGGGACGCCGCTCGACCCGTCCCCCATACTCGTTGACGCCCCCGAGCCGCACTCCGAGCGCCCCGGCGAACGCGGCCTCACACCGTCCCGCATTGGGACTCGGATGCTTCTTCCCGTCCCGCAGAAACACCCGCCACGCAGTACGCCCGGAACAAACCGCGACCAAACCACCGGTCACCCGAGCCGGAACCCAATTCACGACATCATCCAGCCTCGCCGCGGCCCACCCGAACCGCTCATACCTCGGGTTCCGGTACCCGACCATCGCATCAAGCGTGTTGACGGCCCGATACATCAGCAACCCCGGAATACCCGCCGCGGCCCCCCACACCAGCGGAGCAACCGACGCATCCGACGTATTCTCCGCCACCGACTCGACAACGGCCCGCGCCAACCCGTCCGCATCGAGCTCACTCGGATCCCGCGCACACAAATGCGAGAGGCGCCCCCTCGCCGCTTCCAAATCCCCCCGCTCCAACACCCGGGCCATGACAAGCCCTTCACGCCCCAGCGACGTCCCCCCAAGCACGACCCACGTGACTCCGGCCGTCACCAAGGCATGCGCCACCCGTCCCCGGGCAACCGCCTCAAGCCCAACTCCGAGCGCCCCCGCACCCCCGACAAGAACCCCGGTGTGGACAACCCCGCGCCACCGCGAATCCCCGTACAAAGACCGCTCCACCACCGAAGCGACACGCCCGAACCCGGCCACCGGATGCCATTTCTTCGGATCCCCGAGAAACGCGTCCAACGCCACCCCGAGAACCAGGCCCTCACCAGAGACGCGCATCAAGTTCATCCCAGTACCGCTCCAGCCAGTCCTGCGCCCGCCGTATCCGCTGCCCGGCGCCGCCACGCCACATCCGTGCCCAAACCCCGCCGCCTTCCGCCCGAACCTGCATCGCCCGATACGACCGCTCGAACCTCACCCGAGCCGCCGGCAGCACCTCCCGCCGCTCCCGGGCGTCCAGCCCGTACGCATCACAGAAGACCCGCAGCCGCCGCCCCACATCGACCCGGTACAGCAACGCGTCCCGATCCGCCGGATCGGCGATCGGCCCCCAATGCCGCAACGCCGTCACCACATCGAACAACCGCGTCGTGGGCCGGGCCAAATCGAAATCGATCAACGCCACCGGCGTCCCGCCCCGGAAGACCACGTTCTCCGGCGTCACATCACAATGCCCGATGACCTCCGGCTCCCCGTCCAGGTTCGACGTCTCCCCGTCCCACGGCGCCCCCTCCGGCGCCTCATAGGACGCCGCCGCCTCGTGATACCGCCGCAGCAACCGCCCAACGCCCCGCAACGCCTCATCGGAGACCACGAAACCCGCCAGCGGCCGCCGCGGCACCTCCCCCGGCACCCAACTCAGAACCTCCCGGCCCCGCCCGTCCACGCCCAGCACCCGCGGCGCCCCGTCGAACGCCACCGCCTCCAGATGCCGCAGCAACCCGTGCACGGCCGGACTGTGCGCCCCGAGCGGCCTCCGCACCGTGTCCCCGACCCGCACCACGCCCTCCGACACGTCCCCACCGGAGAGCGGTACCTCAAAGTTCACCGCCACAGCACCCAAAGATAAGACCCCGACCGCCCGCTTCCGCACGGTAAGGCCGATATAGATGTGGAGCCGGAAGACCCTCACCCTTACACTGTGTCCCGGCGTCCCGCCGGGCGCCGGGCGCCCGTAGCTCAGCTGGACAGAGCATCGGACTTCTAATCCGACGGTCGCGGGTTCGAATCCTGCCGGGCGCGCCACCCCCACCAGCACAACCAGGCTTTGACCTGCGGAGACGCTTGTTGATCTCAGTGCCCCAGATGCAGCCATGTGCCACAAAACGCAGCCGCGAAGCACCGTTCCCGGAATATACGCGGAATGACGCGGCCCACGTTTGCCCAGGTCAGCACACAAGAGAAGAGAGGCCCCGGAACGCTCCGGAGCCTCTCCACGGTGGATGACGATCATGCCAACGCGTCCTCTATGCGCTGGTTGGCGACATCCCGTTGCCCGTCTATGCACTTAGCGTAAACACGCAACATCACATCGACCCCGTGCCCCGCGCGCTCAGCCGCTTCGGGAGCATGGACGCCCGCGTTCAGCCAGAGCGACACCGCCGCGTGCCGCAGGTCGTACGGCCGGGCCGCCAACGGCGACTCGACTTGATCGGGAGTCAGCGCCAGGGGGCGAGCCCGCTTCCAGACTTGCGCGTACGCCGAGCCGGAGAACGACCGGCCGCCACTGGTGACGAAGAGCCGCCCGTCCTCGGCCGTCCCGAAGGCGTCGAGGTGTTCCCGGAGGATCGCCACCAGCTCAGGCGGTATCGGGACCGGCCGCACGATGTCGTCCTCCCGATGCTTGAGGCCCCGATCATCGAAGGTCTCCCCCGAATCGGTGTACCGCTTGTTCGTCTGAGGCCGGGTCTTCTTGAGCGTGATCAGCCCCCAGCCGGTTGCCGGAAGTTCGCAGTCCTGCCGACGCAGGCCCGCCGCCTCAGCCGGACGAAGGCCGGCGAAATACATGCACGCGAACATCGCCCGCAGCCGAGGCCCACGCGACCGGCCGACATAGGAGACCGCCGTCAGCAGCTCCCGGGCCTGAGACGGGTTCACGACGACGCGCCGATCAACCGCCCCGTTCTGCTTGGGCGGACGCCACTTCACACGGTCGAGAGGATTGGCCGCCAAGTCGCCCAGTTCGACGGCGTAGCCGAGCGCATGCTTGAACACCGCCCGCTTGCGCCGGAACGTCGAGGCCGCCGCCGATTGTCCGTCGAGTTGGAGCGCGAGAGTCTCCAGAGCCGCCCGCGCCAACCGTGGTTCGTCCAAATCCGTGATCGGCATGGAGGCCGCCTCCAGCCAGCGCAGCGCCGCGCCGAGGTCAGACGAGATCTCCGGGGCGCGATCGTCCGGGACGAAGACGTGTTGGCGCAGAAGGACCCGCAGGAGCGACGCGTCCGGACGTCCCGGCATGTTCTTGACGAACACGAGCGTCACGGCCGTCATTGTGTCGGTGAGGCCCTCACGGGACTTGGCCGCCGCATGTGGCCAACGCGCCTTGACGTAGGCACGGGCGAACTCCAGCCACGTCCGAGCCGTCGCCGCCTTGAGCATGGACAGCGGGAGGCCAGTGTCCGTGTCGAATGCCTCACCGTTCTTCGCAGCCTGCCGCAGGTCAGACAGGAAGCTCTTTGCTTGTGAGGAGCGTTCGAATGTCCGGGACTTCTCACGGCTGCCGACCGTCCAACGCGCCGTGTAGGAGATGACCTTGCCGAGCTTGCTCGACCTCGGCCCCGCCTTGTTCGGTCGGGTCGCCCAGAACTTTGACCTTGTAGGACGTGTTCACGCCGCCTCCCGCAGCGACCAGAGCCAGGCGTCGAGATCGCTGCGATAGATGCGAATCTCGCCGTTCGGGAGCTTGAAACCAGACGGAGCCCGGCCGATCTCTCGCCACCGGTAGAAGGTCCGCCGAGAAATCCCGCCGAGTTCTTCGAGCACCTGGTCGACAGTGAGAAGTTCGTCCCGCTTGCCGCTCACGCTGCCTCCCGTGTTGCCGAAAGTTCGGACGAGGTCGCTTGGTCGAGTTGCCGACGTCGTTGGATGCGTTCGTTGATCAGCAGCAGGAGCCGTTGCTCTGCCGGTTTCACGTCCGGGTCACCAGGCCCAGCCCGTTCCCAGACGTGCACGGCGTTCGGGTCGGTCGGGTTGCTCACCGGGACACCGGCCTCAGCCAGCCGGGCCAGGACCCACGCCTTTCGGTCGGCTTTGTGGTCGGCGAGGGTCTTGCCGGACCATTTGCGGGACACCAGGACCCGGCGGCCGCCGTAGCCGAGGTGTTCGCGTCGGTGTGCTTTGCCCTTGCAGTAGCCCGGCGTGAGGCCTTTGCGGGGGTTTTTGGGCTGGACGCCGTAGCGCAGCCAGTTCGCGCACGTGGGCGAGCACGGCTCGTAGCGGAGGGTCTCGGCCATCCGGTCGACATGTTCACGTTGTGCGCTTGTCTCGGCGTTGTGGCATTCGGCGACGCCTTTGACGAGGTACTTGGTCAGGTAGCCGATGCAGCGCCGCGAATCGGGGGAGTCGGCCAGGACGCCTTGTGCGTCGATCTGCCGCCCGAACTTGACCACGTGCAAGGGTTCGGCGTCCTCGGCCTGGCCGAGGGCATCCAGTGCCTCATCCCAGGTGGGGAGCACTTCACCGGTTGCCGGGTCGAGGTATCCGCCCTCTGGTCCGGCCGCTTCGTCCCAGACCGGGAGCCGCTCCCCCTCGAAGACGACACGGTCGGTGGAGGGCCACCACACCTGGTGATACGTGGCCGCCACGACCTGGCGCAGTTCGGTGCGGGAGATGGTTCCGCGGATGGCCATGTGCAGGTGCGGAGCCAGACGGCGTTGTGGTTCGACGGCCGCGAAGTACTGCACGTCGTGGCCGACGAAGCGGCGCAGGTTCTGCACGAAGCGGTCTATGAGCTTGGAGAAGTGCAATGCGTCCCGCGCGGCCCGCGTGTAGTCGTAGGTGTCCAGGTCGACGGGTGTTCCGTCCGTGCGGACCCGCCCGTAGGAGTCCAGGGTGAGCGTGAGGAACAGCGAGGGCCGGAACGTCTTCCCGTCATGGCCTCGGAACACCTTGCCGACCGTGCGGGAGTCGACTGGACGGCGAGGCAAATCTGGGGCGTCCTGCCGCCGCCGGGTCGACCGGGTGCGCCGGCCTTTGCTGTCCTCTCCCGTCTTAAGGGCACCGCGGACCCCGGAGCGTTCAAGTTCATGGTCGAGATCCCGCACGACCGCGTCCCAGAACCCCGGCCCTTCCCCGTCCGCCGTACCGTCCTCGGCCGCACGGTCGCGGGCCGCTTGGGCTTGTGCCCGCAGTTGCATCCACGCGCGTTGCTCGTTATCGGGATCAGCGCGCGTGATCACCGGTTCCTCGGTCAGGTGCCAGCCTTGACGGCACTGCACCGCCCGTAGCTTGCGCTTGCGTTCGGCGCACGAGGGGCAGACCGAGGCCAGGGTGTGCCCGCACGGGACGTAGACGACCTCGGCCGCGCCGGTGTTCAGGTCGACGCGCCGCATGGGCACCGGCCGGATGCAGACGCCGTGTTCGACCGCGACCGCTTCCAGCACGCCGCGTGCCAGCGGAGCCAGCGTCTTGACGACCGGTTCCGGTGCGGGTTCGGACGGGGAGGCGTCGACCTCGGAGCCGTCGAGGGTGGGTTGCCTCACGCTGCCCCCTCGATGTCGAGGTCGGGCAGGGCGAGCGCGACCATTGCCCGGATATCGGCATCGGAGACGAACGCGGCCCGCACCCGCACCGGATCTGGCGAGGTCTCCAGCCGGACGAACCCGACCCCCGCGCCGATCTCGGGAACGGAGGAGATTTGATCGGCCAGGGCGCCACGGTCGCGGGCACCGTCGCCGAGCACCATGTCGACCTGTTCGTCTTCGTCCAGCCGCAGCGCGATCCGGTCCGGGAACAGGTTGCGCAGGTTGTTGACCTCTTTGCGCGCGTCCTGCTGCGCGCCGATCACGCAGTACCCCACCGACCGGCCCTGTGTGGTGAGCACGGCAAGCGCGGACTCGGCCCGCTTGCGTAGGTCGCGTTCGGGGCAGTAGGCGGTCAGGAACGCCAGCTCATCCACCACGATCACCCGGAACGGGAACTCATGGCTGGGCGTGAACGACCGGGTCACACCGGCGAAGCGTTCGGCGCGTGCGTTCATGTCCTCGGCCGCGGTCTCCAGGAGGGCGACCATGCCGCCGGACGGGTCGGAGGAGTACCGGCCGTACCGTTCGAACAGCGCCCGCCCAAAGGACAGTTCCATGCGTTTGGGGTCGATGGCCCACACCTCCACCAGCCCGCCCAGCAGCAGCGGCAGCAGCGCCCGAATGGTCGACCAGATGACCGAGCCCTTGCCGGCCCCTGTCGCCCCCGCGATGAGGACATGGGTGCCGAGGAGCCGCAGCCGCCACGGGGAGCCGTCCTCGGCCCGTCCGACCGGCAGCGCCCGTAGGTCGACGTCGGAGGCGTCCGGGACGGGCAGTGCCGGTATCGGTTCGGCGAGGGCATCGCGGCGGACGAACTCCAGCCAGATCCGGCCTGGACGGTCGCCGTCCCGGACGCGGGCCAGGGTTGCGCCGAAGCCGTGCGCCAGGTTGACCGCCACCCGCTCCCACGCATCCGGAGCCTGCCCCTTGAGCATGCGGACCAGGACCCGATCCGATGTCGGACCGCAGCGGACCCGGACCAGCGAGGG
Organism: Actinomadura sp. 3N407; assembly: GCF_052245875.1. NCBI lineage: Bacteria > Bacillati > Actinomycetota > Actinomycetes > Streptosporangiales > Thermomonosporaceae > Actinomadura > Actinomadura sp. 3N407. The sequence continues at coordinate 460,634 of NZ_JBQQBP010000004.1, read as the reverse complement.
CAGGTACTCACGGCCCTTGTGCACCTTGGTCAGTCCGGCCGTGACCAGGACCGGTTGCCAGTCCCGCCGGTACACCCACACCAGCCGCCACCGGGCACGCGCCGGACGGACCGCCCAGCGGACGAAGGACGGACGGTCCACCCCCGCCCACACGCCCAGGACAACGAGGGCGAGCGCGAGGACGAGGACGAGGACCGTCCACCCGAACCGGTACCCCAGCCAGCCGAGCCCGGCCGCAGCCGAGACCGGGACGATGTTGCGGACCAGGAAGACGACCGTGCGGACCAGCGCGCGGACGGCGTTGACCAGGAGCACGAGCCCTTCGGGCATGTGCCACACCGGGGGCGCCCACTTCGGGGCGGCGAACGGGTCACGCTGCGCTTCAACGGCGACGTTCTCACCGGGGCCGAGCTTGCGGAACTCCCATGCCATGATGGGTTTCACCTCTTCACTTGCGTTGCTTGAGGGGAGAGAAGCGGGGCGGCCGGAGGTACCAGCTCCAGCCGCCCCACCTTGATCAGGCCGCCGTGTTCTCGGCCGGAGGGTTGTTCACGGCGTAGAGGCGCTCCACCTCGGCCGTGAACTTCGAGACGACCTCCAGCAGCCGCCGCGCGTTCTCCACGTCGCTGGCCTCCACCGCGCCGCGCGCACCGTTGGACAACGAGACCGACAAGCCCGGCGTGTTGATCGACACAATCGGCCCCGCTTCGGGCTTGTGCGGGTAGGTGTGGCACAGGAAGAAGGCGTCCTCACCGAGGCTGACCCCGAGCGAGCCGTAGGACTCCTTCATGCCGCCCTCCCCTTGCGCGAGGACCGGCCGGAGCGGTAGAGCCGCTCCACCTCCACCGCGTACGCCGCCGCCTGCTCAGCCAGCCCCCGCGCGAACTCCACATCCGAGGCGCCCAGCCGCTCAGGAAGGGTGAGGGTGACCAGCACCCGACCCGCCGACACGGTGAACAGCGGGGTACGCGCCCGGAAGGACCGGAACTCGGTCGAGGCCGCGCCGTCGATCGGCAGCGACAGCGCCGACATGCGCCCGCCCGCCATCAGGCAGCGTCCTTGGCCGCCGCGCCGTCCTTGCCCGAGGTACGGGACGAGCCGCCCCGGGAGTTGGCCGGACGCGCCGCCGCCGCCTTCAGCGAGTAGGCCAGCCGCCCGGTACCGGAGTTGACGTACGGCGTCACCGCCAGCCCATCGAACTCCACCGGCACGAACGGGAACCCCGCCGGAGCTTCCGGCATGATCGGCTGCACCGGTGCCATCAGCTTGACCTTGAACGTGCCCTTGGACTGCGGGTCGGCGTCCAGGACCTCGACGGCCCAGACCAGTTCGCCGGTGTCCTTGTCCCGCGCCTGGACGAAGTTCTCCTTGGTCGAGCGGTCGAAGTCGCGCACCGGTTCGACACCGCCCTTGATGAACGCCCCGAACGGGAACACGTCCCCGAACGCGACCTTGAACGGACCCTGCACCGCCATCGCGGCCACCTCCAGACATTCACCCGTCCGCTTGTCCGGACGAGTACATGCCTTGAAGATACCTCGCACACTCGACCGAACAACCGGTTAAGCGAGTGATGTACGTCACACTTGATAGACGGGCCGGTCAGCCGGACGAGCCGGTTCAGCCGGGGGTCAATCCGGGACGCTGTAGACGTCCTCCAGCTCATGCAGCGACCCCGGCATCACAACCTCGGCCACGAACCGCACCACATCGGAGGCGTCATGCAGACTCGCCAGCGTCGACAACACCGGCTCACTCTTTTTGATCTTCAACAGCCGGGTCTCGTCGCCGGCCGGAAGCCGCGCGGTCAGCCGCTCCACAATGTGGTCGATGCGCAGGCCCTTGACCGTGCGCAGGTGATCCCGCAGCCCCACCGGAAGCGCCGAGTCCTTGTCCAGGTCGGTGCCGAAGGTCAGCTCAGGCGGGAACCAGCACGTCACCACCTCCGAGGCGATGCCGTCCCGCTCGGTCATCCAGCGGCGCGCCAGCACCCGGCCGCCGTCCAGGCCCAGCAGCCCAGCCACCGCCGCAGGCGCCTCCACCGTCCCGACGTCGATCGGCGTCACACCCGGGGATGTCTCAGGCTGATCGAGCACGGCCAGGCCGGGGCGTGAAGGCCGCGCGGCCGAGGAGGGGCGTCCCTTGACGAACGAGCCGCGCCCGTGTTCCCGGATGATCCACCCGTCCTGCTGGAGCATCTGCAACGCCCGCACCACCGTGGTACGCCCAACGGCGAACTCGCGGACGAGCTGTGATTCCGAGGGCAGCAGCGAGCCGGGCGGGTAGTCCCCGTTCTCGATCCGGCGCCGCACCTCCAGCACCACGCGCGCGTACTTGGGAGGCTCGAACTCCAAGCTCGACATGACGACCACCTGACTACTAGGACGCTTGACCGCATAAGCGCATCTCACGGCACTGTAGCGCCCACGTGCGCAGACGTCACGCCCCCGACCAGCCGCGGGCAGCACCGGCACCGCCACAGCCCCTCCGGCGACGAGGATGCAGCGGCCCGGAAATGTCAGGGCCCGTAGTGCGGGACCGGGAAGCCAGCCGCAACCAGCGCCGTGCGGACCTCACCGACCCGCCGAGACCCGATGTTGCGCACCTCGGCCAGCTCATGCGACCGCAGCAACGCCAGCACATCCCCCACCGTCGCCGTCCTGCCCCGATCGTTGCGCAGCGCGTTCAGCACATGCGCCGACAACCCCAGGCACTCCACCGGACACGCCGCCATCACCCTGTCATGCTCATGCGGGACCTCGGCCACCGTCGCCGCGAACGCCGCATGCAACCCCGACATCCGTCCCGCCGTGACCAGCAGCCGCAGCAGGTCACCGACCGTCCGCACTCCCATACACGACACCGGGCATTCCAGCCCGATCCCCTCATGCCCCGCCGCATGCATGCGGTGTGCCGCGCTGATCACCTCGGCCACGGCCACCCCCGCGCGTGTGTGATCGCGTCCCGTAGCTCACGCGGGTTGACCGCCTCCACCAGCCGCACATCACGGCGAACCCGCACCATCGCCCACCACGCCCCGGTGGCCTGCCCGTACCAGGCCACCACCCCGGAGAACTCCCGCTCAATCTGAGCCGCCACCGGCCGCCGACTCGTCTCCTCCGACGCCGACACCCACGAAACGCCCATCACCCGCACCCACCCGACGAGCCCGGCGCGCCGGCGAACGGAACCGCCAGGACCCGCGCGAGCGCCTCGGCCGCCGTCACCGTGTCCTCCACCGGGCACAACGGCTCCAACTCCGGCACAGCGTCGCGGGTCGGCCCCGACCACACCCACAGCCACCACAACACGCCCTGATGGTGACGGCACAGCACCTCTTGCCGCAGCCCAGGAGCGAACGCCTGCCCCTGCGGGTCATCGGTGTCCGGTTCCCCGGCCGGGTTACGCACCCGCACCGCGCCATGACCCCACACCTCCGCCACCAGGCCCCGCGCCTCCAGCGCATCCACCAGCGCCAAAGCCGACGCCCGCCAGGACACACCCAGCGCCATCCGATTCACCACTTCACCCACGACCACCACTCCCGGAAAGAAGAGAAAGCGGGACCGGCAGGGCGACGACCCGCGGGGAGACCCACCACCCCGGAGGCGCGGTCAACACCGGACGCCAACCCAACCGCGCCCCGGCCGCCGCAACACCCCACCGGCCCCGCAGCCCGCTACGCCGCGCGCACCCCACGCACCGGCACGCACCAACGGCACGGCACCCGCTCCACCTCAGGGCCGGAGTCACTCGGCATCCCCACCAGCACCGCCCGACGAGGGTGGACGAACTTCCATCCCCGTCCGTTGCACTGGGAGCAGTCCGCGTTGCCTGTTCCTTGCTGCTGCGTCATGGCGACCACGATCGAAGAATTTCGGTCCGGTGCCCATTCCCAGGCGGTATCCCGCGGCGGGATATACGCTCAGCAATGACGAGTCACGCGGAGGGAGACCCGATGTCGGGACGGGCGTCAGACCCGATCGTCATCCCCGCCTCACTGTGGACACGCCCGCAGATGACCGAGGCCCTGGCCTCCCGAGACATCCGAACCGTCTTCCACCTGTTGCGCCAGTACGCAGGTGCCAGCCAGACTCAAATAGCGATCGCATGCGGCATGACCCAAGCCAAGGTCAGCGAGACCATGAAGAAGGGCGGCCGCCAGATCCTCACGCTGGAAGTCTTCGAGCGCATCGCCGACGGCCTCCAGATGCCCGACGCCGCCCGCATGACACTCGGCCTGGCACCCCGCAACCTCACTCCGTCGACCACCACGAACGCGACGGTCATCACACCGCGGGATGATTCCGTGGGGTTGGTTCCGCCCTCATTCCTGGGTTCCCTGGACGTAGATCCCGACGTCGAGGAAGGGGACCCCGTGCGCCGCAGGACCTTCACCAAGCTGGCGGGGGCAAGCCTGTTCAGCGCCATCCTGGCCGACCTACCCGACGACGGCGCGCCCCTCGAAGGCGTCGAGGCATTCGCCGCCGCCCTAGCCGGCTACCCCGCCTTCACCGGCGACCCCAGCCCGGCCGCGCTCAGCATGCCCCGCCTGACCAAGGCCGTAGCCGCAGCCAAACGCACGTACCAAGACTGCCAATACTCCACCGTCATCAGCTCCCTGCCCCAACTCCTGGCAGACCTGCGCACCGCTTGCGCCACCCACGAGGGAGACATCCGACTCCAGGCCGAAGCGCTCTCGGCCGAGGCCCACCACGTCGCCGCAAGCATCCTGCTCAAGCTCGACGAGGAAGGCTTGGCATGGGTTGCCGCTGACCGCAGCATGCAGGCCGCCCGCAACAGCCAGGACCTCACGATCATCGGGTCAAGCGCCCGCATCATCACGCACGCCCTGATGAACGACGGCCACCACGGTGCAGCAACCCACACCGCCAGCACCTACGCCGAACGCATCGGCCACGACACCGACGAGCGCACCCCCGATTTCCTGTCGGTCTACGGCGCCCTCTTGCTACGCGGAGCCGTAGCCGCCGGACACCGCACCGACCGCCACACCGCCGCCACCCTCCTGGACGAGGCCCAGGACGCAGGCCGCGAACTCGGCGGAGACTTCAACCACCGCTGGACGGCATTCGGCCCCACCAACGTCCAACTCCACCGCGTCAACATCGCCCTCCAACTCGGCGACGCCGGAGCCGCCATCCAGGAAGCCCGAACCGTCGACCTGGACCGCATCCCCCTCACCGAGCGCAAGGCAACACTTCTCATCGACACCTCACGCGCGCTCACCCAATGGGGCAAGCACGACAAGGCATACGACGTCCTACGCGTCGCCCATCAGTTGGCCCCCGAAGAGATCTCGGCCCGCCCCGCCGTACACCGCATGCTGCGCGACCTCATGGCCACCGCCCCACCCAGCACCAAACGCCAACTCCGGGACTTCACCACAGACATCGGGGTGCACCTGTGACCGACGAGCCCGACCGCCGCAAAGTCCTCTACGTCATCGTGTGCGCAGCAGGCCCCGCCGGCGACGTCGGAAAACTCGTCACACTCGCCCACCAACGACGCTGGGACGTCCAAATCATCGCCACCCCCTCCGCCCTGGACTTCATCGACACCCAAGCCCTAGAAGCCCAAACCGGCCACCCCGTCCGCAGCCAATACCGCAAACCAGGCGAACCCCGCTCCCCCAAAGCAGACGCCATCATCGTGGCCCCCGCCACCTACAACACCATTAACAAATGGGCCAACGGAATCAGCGACACCTACGCCCTAGGCATCCTCGCCGAAGCCCCCGCCCTAGACATCCCCGTAGTGGCTCTACCCTTCGTAAACAATGCTCTAGCCAACCGGCACGCATTCAAGCGCAGCCTTGCGACCCTCGAAAGCGAAGGCGTCAAAGCACTACTAGGGCCCGGAAAGTTCGAACCTCACGCACCTGGCAGCGGCGGAGACCGGCTAGATGCTTTCCCCTGGCCCCTGGCCCTCAGTGCTGCCGATGAGGGCGCATGACTCACCACGGCTGAGTTAAATTGGGCGCGCGTCAGCCCGGAGCTTGACCAGCGTCGAAATGCATCCATCACCGAAAACATAATGCCCAGGCACCCCAACCAGTCAACCAACGACCCCTTTCCGATCTACGGCTCCCTAGACTTCTTAAGGGACTTCTCGATATTGAGAAGAGTCTTCTGCATTGACTGCAACGACTCGACTGCTTCGTGAAGCGTTTTGGGCCTATGAAATCTCGGCCCATATAGAGTGCCCAAATCTATCTCATATTGCATGGTTTCCGCTGGCCCTTCGGGTCCGTCGGCTTCAACTCGAACCCTGTAGAAGGTGTCCAATCCTTGATCCAGGCGATCGGGGCCGAAATCCAAAAGAAATTCCATTCGGCGATGAGGTGGCAGCATCGGAATGCCATTCGTGAATATCTTTGCATCTCGTATTTTTCCGTGAATTGCATCACCAAGCGCCTCCTCGCGAGAACTTGCAAGGGGAGGCTCGAATTCTATACGCACATTCCGAGCAATGGTCGTGCCGATATTCTCAATCACAAGATAGAGAAAGTTCCTTGCAAACGGTGACTCTCGTATGTCAACGATGACATAGGGGTCGTTCTGCTCCTTGCGGATCTTCGCTGCAAGGTCGTATTGCTTGGAAGCTATTTCGGCCTGCTCCTTTGCTGAAACGGCTTGGTCGCTTGCCGCCCTGGCTGATGTACCGGCAGATGTCGCAGAATCTTTCGAGGCAGCCGCCTGTCGATATGAGAAAAAGGCTGCGGCTGCCGCTATCGCAGCTCCGATGATCGCAACGACGAGTGCGCCAGTGTCAGCGTCCATGATCCGCTCCCGCTATGTAGTCTCGGCACCAGCTTGCCAGTGTGTCGCCTACCGCGAGCCAGGAATCTGTCATTAAGGCAAACACACGACATGCACCGGACAATCTTGATCTCGTTTGTGGACTGGATGCTCTGCCGAATTGGGCTGTTTTGGATCAAGGGGCGGCGGCGCTCAGGCCGCTGCGCGGCCCCGCGCCAGGCCGCCCGGAGCGTGCGGCGTGGGCGCCGGTCACCGGACGGCCGCGCCGGGCCGCGCATCGCGACGCCCCGCCCAGTCCGCCGGCCAACGGCCGCCACGGGGTCGCGCCACCGCCCAGAGCTAGCAGATCCGATCGTCCGGAGTCCGCACCGATCACGGATGCAGGGATGTTGCCGACTGGCCTGGAAAGGTGCGGGGCTCCCCCCGACCCGATGTGTTCAGGATGGCGGCGGACGGAACCCGTCAAGGGCGCCCTACGGGCGTCACGCTGTGATGGCTTCGCCACCCTTGACAGAACCCGTCCGCCGCTAGGTACAGGTCTCGTCGGGCCGGGGGGAGGAAGGTGGGGGATGAACAGCGGCTACGCCGCTACCCCATCCACAGGATGTCGATGATGCGCAGCGTCTCAGCCTCGTCGTCGATCAGCAGCGTGAGCATGCCCTCACTGTTGGCGCCGAAGAAGGCGTGGCGGATGGCTGTCTGACCTGGCCGTTCAGGTACCGCGTCCCACGGTGTTTCCAATAGGTCGAGGAGTCGCTCAAGTAGTGGGCCGTCGCGGACTTCGTCAGGGAGCCCATTCAGCTCGTACAGCGCGCGTCCGTGGAAGCCGTCCCAGCGGTACGTCACACCCGGCCTTCCCAGCCCGGCGGGGTGTAGCGAACGAAGGTGTCTTCCCTGCCCCGTAGGGCGTCCTGCACCGCCTCGTCGTATCCGGGACGGTCGTAGGCGATGGCCCGCAGGCGCCACTGCCGAAGGAGGGTTTGGACCTGCTTGAAGCGCGCCAGGTCGTGAGCGGCGTCGAGCGCCTCGTCATACTCGGCCCGGAACTGGTCACGATGCGCCTGCGGGAGCGCATCGAAGATCGCAGCCGGATCCTCGCCGGGATCGCGCGGCGCAGTCGGTTCCTCGGGCTGGGCGGTCATGGTGTCCAATCTACCTGTGGGCCGCACGCCGCGCGGAGCCTCCCGCGGAGCAAGCAGCGGCCTCCGAGCATGATCCGGAGTATGTACGGAATGATCTTGTGTGGAGCGCAGTCCCGCCGGAGAGTATGCGCAGGTGAACGAGGGTGCGGAGCCGCCGTAGAGCTTCGGACTTCTAATCCGACGGTCGCGGGTTCGAATCCTGCCGGGCGCGCCCCCGCCTGACCTGCAGTCTTAACCACTGCCAAGATCTAAAATTCTGTCCGGTATGTCCCCGTGTTCGCTCGATGTTCGCTCGGATGTCGCGAACCTGTCGCCGCCACCCCCGCGAATCGCCGCGATCGCCGACCCAGCCGCTCCTACGGCCACAACCCCTGGTTGGCCACGGCACAAGCGCCGGTGTCCACGCCCAGACCAAGGGTCGGGTTGCGGACACCGGCGCGGTGAATCCGATGGTCAACCCTTGCAGGTCACCGTCTCGACGTCCCCGCTAGGTGGACGACACGTCCGGGTGACGTCGTTTCGTCCGGTTCGGTGCGGGCGTTGAGGATGACTGCGGCGGGCGTCTTCGGCGGGCTGGCGGGGCCTACTTACCGCTTACGAGTAGATCTTCGCTGCCACCGCGGCCTTGGCCTCCCGTAGGGACTGCAGCACCGGCCCCCCGAACCCGCCCCCGCCCGGCCGTTCCACCGCACGCAGGTCCTTGGCCAGCGTCCAGCCGCTGCCCCGTTCGATCAGCGACCGGTGCTTGGTCGAGTAGTAGTCGGCGTTGACCGCCACCGCCACACCATCCGCCCCCGCCGCCGCGGCAAGCATGTGCATGTGGAACCGCGTGGAAATCCAGACCTGTCCAGGACCGGCCGGAAGGCCGTGCCCCCACACACCCGCAAAGGGGTAGAACCGCGCACCGGGCAACTCGGGCTCGATGAGGTCGAAGACCGACCGGTCCACGCCCGGGATGCCCTCCACAACCCCGAGCCGGTCAGGGGTCACATCCCAGGCGCGCAGGGTCTCGGCCACGAACGACGCAAGGGCAGGACGCGGCATTTCCAGCAGATCGGACTGCAGACACAACATCACCTCGCGCAACGGCTCCCCGGGTCGCCGATACAGGTGGGAGCCGATACCGAAGAACATGTCGTCGCCGGTGTGACTCAAGGCCGACACGTCCTCGACCAGGTGCGCGGACGGCTCATCACGCACATCGACCAGGTCGAAGTGCGCGGCCAATTCGCGCACCAAGGTCGTCGCGTGCTCGGCCGCCGGCCACAGCCCTTGCCCTGTCATCACCGCCCGTCCGCCGGACCGTTGAACAGCGCCCACTGCAGCGGCCAGAAGGCCGTAGTGCTTGGGCCAGATGCAATTGATGTAGCCACCGCCGATGATGTGCACCACCTGCGCCTGTGCGGCGAGTTCGATGCCGGCCGCCCACCGGCACGCCATCGACGGGTTGTGCATCGCCTGGCGAACCCAGCGCGCAACCTCCCACGGCTCGTCCCCGGGTGCCTCCCAGCACAACCGCCAGAAAGTGTCGGTGAACCGGCTCTTGGGGTGTATGCCGCCCAGCAGGACCTGCGCCGGTCCCGGGCTCGGGCAGTCCAGCCAGACCTCCGCCTCCGGTGCCGTCTCCGCCAGGTGACGCAACCACATGGCCGCGATGAGCTCGTCCCCGTAATTCGGGAAGCCTGTCGTGCCGACAAGGTAGAACATCTCTCTCCAGAGAACTCGATTCACACCATGGACATGCCCCCACATGTCGCCGGATTGGTTCAGGGTAAAGGGAACGTGGTCAGGCGCCCCGCCACGAGCACCAGGCCGCGCACGGGCTTCCAGCCGAGCCGGCGGGCGACCACCATGGGCGCCACGAGATCGTCCCGGCCAACGGGCGGCGATTCACCCATCGCCGTCCTCCCGTGCTGATCCACTACGGACCCACCGCACTGTACGCCGAGGTCGACGACCACCCACCCACTCTCCCGGAGCCATGGTGAACCTCGAGACTCGGCGGGACGGTCAGGTCCTGATCCGCGCGATCGTCGCCCGGACCAGCGCGATCGCGTCGGCCTCTCCCTGGGCGGCAGGACGCTCGCCGTTGTAGTAGTACACCTTGACCAGCACGTTGGCGTGCCGCACCACGAGATCGAAGTCGGTGGCCGCCTCCTCCCGCCGGGGCAACCGCCATGCCTCGTCCCCAAGACCGTGCACGGGCACCGAGCGGGGCTCTTCGGTGGAGATGTACGGCGATCTCCTCCGTTCCAGGGCCATGTCCTCGCGTGCCTCGTCAGTGGCGCTCCCGAAGGCGACCCTGCGCGACAACTCCAGGTCCAGCGCCAGTGAGGCCCCGTCCTTGTCACGGCGGAAGCAGCCGGACATCACCGAATGGGTGAACTCTTTGAAGGAATCGCCCTCCCGCTCGTAATCGGCGGGGCCCGGCAGCATGCGCTGCTGGGTCGCGGGATCGATGGCGGAGCAGGCGCGCGGGGATCGTCTCGGCCTCGGCCCGTCCCGGCCACCAGGGCTCCAGCCAGGGCTGCCCGACGGTCACGGCGACGCACACCGCGAACGCGACCGCCCCCCACAGCACGGTGCGAACCGTCCTCACCGGCCTAGGGACGATCTGCACCTGTCCGGGACCTGCCAGCGCCCGCATCGTCTCCAGGGTGGCGTGCATGCCGGGATCGCGGCCGAACAGACCGTCGCGAGGCGCCGCCAGGAAGAATCTCTTGCCTTCCCCGACCTCCACCTGGACGACCCGGCCGAACAGCGTGGGTATCACCGAGAACAGGCCGGCGTCGCTCCACGGCACCGTCCTGGTCGTGAAGACCAGGCGGTTCCGGAAACCGGATTCGTCGGCCCTGGTGAAGCCGCGCAGCAGCTTGAGGATGAGCGCCGCCTGGACGACCAGCACGGCCACGAGGAAACCGAAGACGGACGGGATGCCCGCATCCCCGTAGGCCCTCGTGCACAACCAGGCGAGCACCGCGAAGAGCGGCAGCAGCCAGATCAGAGGCTTCCGCGATGGGCGAAGCGCCAGGGCTCGCGCGGGCGGTGCGAGCTCATCCCCTGCCGGACGATCGGCGGGCGGCGAGGCACTCACGAGCGTCCCCTCTGGATGAGCCGTTCCAAAGCCGGGGCACTGATCCATTATGGAGGACGGGAGTTAGCGCTGTGCGCCCCTCGCAAGAAGGACACCGAACCTGCTGGACGGGCGGGTGCCGCGCTCGCACACCCCCGGCGGGGTCGAGCAGGAGACCGGGGCGCTGCCCTGGCTGCTGATCTTGAGGAGGATGTCCGTGAGCACGGATGCAGGCTTCTACTCGATCATCGACTACTCCGTCGATGGCGTTGACACCCAAGGGAGCTCGTGGCGGCCTTCGCCGAGATCCAGGAGCGGTGGGTGTGCTGTGCCCGTGGTGCTACATCGGCAAGAGACGCCTGACCGCGGCGCTGGAGGGTCTCGCCGACCGCGCCGGTGTGGAGATCGTCTGGCGCGGCTACGAACTGGCCCCGGAAGAGGGTCGGGTTCCCGGCCCCACGCCCGCCGAGGCCATGGCCGGATGGTCGGGTGATCAGGCGGCGGACCGGATCGCCCGGATCCGGGCCCTGGGCGCCGCAGAAGGGTTGGAGCTCAACCTGCATCTGGCCCGGCCTGTGAACACCCCCACCGGCTGTGCCGGCTGGCCGCCGACCGTGGCCGGGTCGACCAGATGATGGAGCGCCTGCTTGGCGCCTATCACTCCGAGGGACTCAACGTGGCCGACCCGCAGATCCTGCAGGGCCTGGGTGAGGAGGCCGGCCTGCACGCCGCCCGGGTGCGCGCCGTCCTCGCCGGTGACGACTACGTCGAACAGGTGCGGTCCGACCGGCGCCGCGCGGCCGAGCACGGTGTCACAGGCGTCCCCTCGCTGGTGATCGGCGGCAGGCCGCCGGTCTCGGGTGTCCAACCCGCCGACGAACTACGCCGGCTGCTGGAGCGTGGCCTCACCGGCTGACATTTTCGCCCAATCGGCTTCGCCGACGGCCAACCTTGGCCGGTCATGGGCGCGCCGCCAAACAGGGCCAACGTTGGTGGCCGCGTCCTAGTCGGCCAGCGATCTCACGACGTGCCGACGCTGGTTCGCCGCGATATGGAGTTGCTCCAGGAGCATGCCATGCTCTACCCCGACGTGGTGCCTTTCCTCGAGGACGTCCGCCGGCCGGGGATGCGGACCGCTTCTGTGAGCAATTGTTCGCAGAATACGGTCCGCTCCTCCGCGCCGTCGGCCTCACCGATCGGGTTGACTACGTGGTCTTGTGCTGTGAGGTGAGTTCGGCCAAAGGACTACCGGGCTGCGCTTGACGCACTGCGTCCATGCGCGGGTCAGCTGTCGGTGACCCAGTCCATGTGGTCGATCCACTGGTCGAGCAGTGCCTGATCCCCATGCACTTCCAGCGTGCGAGCCGCATCCAGCGGACGGCGCCTGCTGAGCACGAGCAGTAGTTCGGTGGCTGGGCCGCGTACCGCGACGTCTGCCTTCGTGTGCGTGTGTTCCAGGACGACCTTGTCCGGTTCCCGGCGTGCCAGCCACTCTCCGGGCGCGTCGGTTGCGTGGAAATGCAGGGTCTGCCCGCTGCCGCGCATTCCATCGGCGAAGTCCGGCCTGTTCTCCCAGTAGCCGCGGGACGTCATCGTGTCCAGCCAGTCCTCGATGGCCGCAACGGCATGCTCCGGCTCCAGCTCGTATCGCATGTCGAGCGCCGCAGCCGCGTCCGCGCGATGCACGCAAGCCTCGCCGAACAGCCGGCGTGACCAGAACGGCACGCCTGCGGCGGCGCCGGACGGATCCCACACCGGCGTGTCATCGGCGACCGATTCGAACGCCTGCTTCGCCTCGGTCGCACCGTCGGTCAGCCAGGCGCGCCACTCGGCCGAATCGGTCGGACACGGGACGTAGCCGGCGAACGCCCTGCTCGGCTCGGTCATCCGCTCACCCACGAGCATGGTCACCATACGCTGTGTCGCGCCGACATGGTCGACGAGATCGGCCAGGGTCCACCTCGGACATGTCGGCACCGGGGCCGCCACGTCTTGGCCGTCTACCCAATCGGCGAGCGTGCTCGTCTGCTCGACAACAGCCTTCAAGTACGCGGACGTGTCCATTGCTGCACCTCCAGGTGCTCCGTCGATATCTTCTCGAACATGCGTCATGCCACGGACGCTACGCCGCCGCCGGTACGGCGGCGTACGTGATCGTCTTTCCCATGATGCTTTCCCCTCAGAACCCGGCCGGCCGGTAGCGCAGCCAGACGACTCCGGATCGATAGGGCGTGGCCGCGACCAGCTGCAGGCGGATAGGGCCGACACCATCGAGGATCCGCGGCCCACTCGGCCAAAGGTGCGGATTCACCCAGAACCAGAACTCGTCGACCAGACCCTGCTGAGAGAGAGTGTGCGCCAGTTCCCCGCATCCGGAGACGATCAGGTTGCCTGTGTGCTTCTCCTTCAGCGCGGGGACGGCCTGGACGACCTCGCCCTCGATGAGGGCGGCGTTCCAGTCCAGAGGTCCGGCGAGCGTCCGCGAGGCGACGTACTTCGGCATGCCGTTGATCCGCTCCGCGTAGTGACCCATCGTCGGATCCTCGCCGAGGTGCGGCCAGACGGCCGCCAGCCCCTCGTACGTCTTGCGGCCGAGGAGCAGCGCGTCGGCCAGGATCAGCTGCTCGAGGCCGGCGTCGCCGCTGTCGGCGTCGAGCTCCAGCCACTCCTCGGGTGTCGGCGCCTCGAAGGAGCCGTTGACGGTGACTTGGTTGTGGATGATGACCTTTCCCATGCCGGCGAGGCTAGGAGCCGGTCCGCTGCGTCCGCATCGGTCGAACGACTGCTGCTGAGCCGCCGGACACCGCGAGCTCGGATGCCGTCATAAGTCGAGCTGTCCCAGCTCGGCCCGTCGTCTGACCCCCAGTTTCGGATACGCCTTGTAGAGGTGATGGCCGACCGTGCGCGGGCTGAGGAAGAGCTCGGCGGCGATCTCCCGGTTGCTCATGCCGAGGGCCGCGCGACGCACCACCTGCAGCTCCTGGGGGGTGAGCCCGGCGGCGCTCCCGGCGGCGACCTCTCCCGGAGCGGTCTCGCCGAGCGCGGTCAGCTCGGCGCGGACGCGCGGCAGCCAGCCATGGGCGCCGATCCGGTCGAACGTCTCGTACGCCTTCAGGAGCTGCTCCTTGGCCGCGGTTCGGCGGCGGTGCCGGCGGAGCCATTCACCGAACAGCAGCCGGGTCCGCGCATGGTCGTACGGACCGCAGCGCTCGGCCGCCAAGGACTCCTCGAACCGCCGGTCCGCTGCCTCGCCGTCGTCGAGGAGCCCCTGGCAACGCAGCAGGAGGGCGAACGCCGCCGGGCTCTTGGTGTACGTCGCCCAGTCGGCGAGTCCTGGCATGAACCGCTGGGCCCGAGCGGTGTCGCCGACCCGCACCGCCGCCTCTATGTGGTCGGGGACTGCGCGCACCATGATGTCGCGACCGGGCGAACCTTCGCAGACACCCTCAAACCGCTCGAGCGCGCGCCGTGGGTCGCCGCCCATGAGGTCGACCAACCCGAGTGCCCAGGTCGCCTGTGCGGCCGCCATGCCGTGCTGCCGCGGGTCGTCCAGGACGCGCACCGCGAGCCGCTCGGCGCCTGCGCTGTCGCCACGGACGGCGGCAAGCCAGGCCGACATGGCGGAGAGGACGACGACCTCGAGATCCTGACCCAACTCCTCGGCCAGTGCCATCGCCTCCGCGACGTTGCCGTCCGCGTCACGGATCCTCCCCGTCACCAGCTGCGCGAGCACCAAGGGCTCCTGGGCGTATGGCAGCCAGCCTAACTCTCCGCGGCTGCGCAGCTCCGCGACTTGGGCGTCGAGCATCGCCACGGCCGGCTCGTCCTCGCCGATCAGCAAACCCATGAACGCGGCGTTCAATCGCTCCAGGGTGACCCCGCTCCCGATGTCCCGCGCAGCGAGGAACGCCCTGCGCATCGGCTCGACCGCGGACGCGATGTCGCCGCATAACAAGTCGGCGAAGCCCACCAGCCCGTCGATCAGAAGGGTGGGACCCGCAGGGATCGATCGGAGCCGCTCCGCGCAGCGACGCAGCAGGATGGGATCCGCTGTGTCACGGGCGCACCAGGTGGCCTCGGTCAGGATGGAGACGGCAAGGTCCGGCTCGATCGCCAGCACCGGCCCGGCCGCCTCCAGCGCGATCCGGGACGCCTCGGCCGGCGACGTACGCTCGTACGCCACCTGTGCGCGGATCCAGCCGGCCTCCGCCACCTCACCGGGCGCGCCGGTCAGCTCGGCGCCCGCTCCCGCGAGCTCGACGGCCCGGTCGAGCTGCCCGGCGTCGTACGCCGCCCGCGCGGCGGTCACCAGCCGCCTACCGCGGATGGCCGGTGCGGCGGTTAGCTGGGCCGCCCGGTCGAGAGCCCTCGCTGCGGCCGCCGCCGCGCCACGCCCCGTCGCCCGCTGGGCGACCTGCTCCAGACCATCCGCAGCCGCGTCGTCCGGCCCGCCGGCCGCGGCCGCGACGTGCCAGGCGCGCCGGTCGGCGTCGCGCGGATCGGTCAGCACCCGGGCAAGCGCCCGGTGCGCCGCGACCCGATGGGCGAAAGGGGCCTCCTGATAGACGGCCGCCCTGATCAGCGGATGGCGGAAGACCACACCATCGGAGGTCACGTGGACGAGCCGGCTCCGCTCGGCCGGCTCGAAGTCGACGACGTCGCCGCCGAGCTCCGCGGCCGCGGTGATGAGGGTCGGCAGGGCGGAGCCGTGGTCGGCCGCGGCGAGCAGCAGGACAGTCCTGGTCGGCTCCCCGAGACCCTGTACCTGCCGGCGGAAGTGCTCCTCGAGCCGTCCCGCGGCCGACAGCGGAGTGATCGGCGCCGGGACCGCGGGCGCCTCGGTCGCATGGGCCGCCAACTCGACGATGGCGAGCGGATTACCCTCGGACTCCCCGACGATACGGTGGGTGACATAGCTCGGCAGTACCGCCGAGGCCGCGGCGATACGAGCGGCGTCGGCGGCGCCCAGCCGCGGGAGCGTGACGCTCTCCACCCCGGGCGCGGGGAACGCAGGCCCACCGTCCCGGGCAGCGAAGATGGTCGCGACCGAGTCGGCGTGCAGGCGGCGTACGGCGAAGAGCAGGGCGTCGATCGACGACTGGTCGAACCACTGGGCGTCATCGAGCAGGCACAGGAGCGGCCGGTCGCCGGCGATCTCGGAGAGCAGCGACAGCGTCGCCGCGCCCGGCAGCCCCCGCTCGACCGGGACACTGCTCGCTCCGAACGCGGCCCTCAGGGCCTCCGCCTGCGCGCCGGGCAGCGCACCCAGCCGGTCGAGGTCGCGCACGAACATCAGCTGGAGAGCGGCGTACGCCACCTCGGCCTCGGACTCGATCCCCACCACCCGCAGCACACGCATCCCGTGGGCGACACTCTCCGCATAATCGAGAAGCACCGTCTTGCCGATCCCGGCCTCCCCGCGCAGCACCAGCGATCGGCTGCGGCCGTCCTTCGCATCGGCCACGAGGCGATTGATCCGTAACTGTTCCGCGGAGCGTCCAACTATCACAGCCGTCACGCTACGCCCTCGAGTCCATTTCCTCCCCAGGCCCGAGGGAAGCTTCTCGCCGTCAGATCAACAGGCTTGCGCGATCCGACTCGCCTCCAGCAGCAAGCCTCGACGATCACCAGCCAGAACTCCACATGACACAGCTAAAGCGTCAACGTTTTTGACGCGGCACTAGCGGCGGCATCTTCTCGATGGTCGCCGGCTTCCTGGTGTCCCGCTTTCCAGGGGGCATGTCGGCGGTATCGGTCCCCGGCCGGCAGGACGTGGAGAGCCGGTCACCGTGCGCTCATGTCGGCCAGGATGACCACGATCGTCATCACCGGTACTAGGAGAATCGCCAGGCCGACGAACACGTACGACAGGACGAGGCCGGGCCACTTCTGCGGCGCGGCGCCGAGCGCACCCTGCATGAAGGCGACCAAGGGCGCACGGTATTCGAGATGCACCTGCCGGTCCGCCTCCACCGGTACGGTCGCGCCGGCACGCCCGATCTCGGGCGGCAGGAAGTAGGGGATGTGTATCCCCAGCTGATGGTGGCCCGGCGGAAGCGCCAGCGCATTTGGGCCCCACCTGCCGGGGAAGCGCTGCCCGTTCAGCGTGATCACAGGTGACCAGAAGCGATAGATGAACGCCAGCGGATGGGCCTTGATGTCGACCACCAGTTGGCCTTGACCCGCAGCGGTCTGGCCCGCCCACTGGTGCTGGCCCGGCTGCCCGTATCCGCCCGGCGAAGGTTGCTGCGAGGGGTTCTCCCAGGGTTGATTCATGGCCCCATTCTTTCGGCGGTGCCGGACAACCGCTTTCAGTGGGGCCGGACGTGCTGACAGGACGAGCATCCGTAGGTGCGGTGCGCCCACGGGCCGACAGCGGTGTGCTTGCCGAAAACCCCGTCCATGCAGGTCAAGGAGCATCCCGGTACATGTTGAGGATTCCGTCCGGGACGGTACGGTCTTGAGAGATACTCCCCATCCGTTCAGCTCTCAAGACTGGACGTTCGAGGCCCCCTGCCGACACGGCAGCGGATGATCCAGGTCTCCGGCTTGCTGGCGTGTGACTTTCCGCAGGTCGACACCGTCCTCCCTGACCGCCGGTCGCCCGATATCGCACGCAGCGCCCGCGTGATCGCGCTGGACCGCGCCGTGGCCGCGCGCTTCGGGCTCAGAAGGAATCGCGGAAGGCCGCGAGCCTCTGCTGATCCTCCTCGGGTGTACCGGCTCGCTCCGGGCTGCCCGGATAGGTGTCGAAGAGCAGATGGGTCGCTCCCAACGCGGCGAACTCCTCGGCCTGTCGCAGAGCCTGGTCCACATCGTCCAGCCGGATGCGGGGTGCCAGTGCCGGCACCGGCCGTCCGGCCTCCTCGGCAGCCCTGCGCAGGGCCGGGAGCCCCTCGGTACGGAGCCGGTCCGGCGCGATGTTGATCGGGTGCCAGGCGTCGCCGAACCGCACGACCCGGCGCAACGCCCCGGGTGCCTGCCCGCCGACCCAGACGGGCGGGTGCGGTTTCTGGGTGGGGTGCGGCTTCGGATCGATCGTCTCGCCGCCGTAGGTGACCGAGTCCTGGGTCCAGGATTCCAGGATCACCTCCAGGTATCGGTCGGCAAGTGCCCCGCGCCGTTCGAAGGGCACGTCCAG
This sequence comes from Actinomadura sp. 3N407, assembly GCF_052245875.1. Taxonomy (NCBI): domain Bacteria; kingdom Bacillati; phylum Actinomycetota; class Actinomycetes; order Streptosporangiales; family Thermomonosporaceae; genus Actinomadura; species Actinomadura sp. 3N407. The sequence continues at coordinate 442,496 of NZ_JBQQBP010000004.1, read as the reverse complement.
CGCCGCGTACTCTCGCCTTGCCCAGCCGACACCCACCCCGAATATCAGTCGCCCACGGCTGAGCCGGTCCAGGTTCGCGGTGACCCGCGCGAGCTGCAACGGGTGCCGGTACGGCAGGACGGTGACCGTCGTGCCCAGTCCGATCCGTTCGGTCGTCCCGGCCAGCCAGGCCAGCACAGTGAACGGGTCGTAGAACGGCGCCGGATACTGCTCGGCGACATCGGGCGTGACCGCGAGATGGTCGGAAACCATCACAAAGTCGAATCCCGCCTCCTCGGCGAACCGGGCCCAGCCCGCGAACGCCTCCGGGGTCGCATGGGCACCGAAGTTGAGTATGTTGACACCGAGCTTCATGATCGGTATTAACGCCCCGGCCCTTTCCGGTTGTTCCTCGGGATGATGTTCAGCATCAGGAGTAGACCGATATCCGGGCGGTCGCCTCAGGGAGCACCACCTCAGGAGCGGTGTACCGCCCGCTGGTGCATGATAACGACCGCGACGTTCGGCGGCTCGAACCGCATCGGCCGAGACGATGGTGCGCACAGCGGGCACAGACCGCGTGGCGGCGGTATGTTCGCTCGTTATTTGCTCATATGTCACGAAGGCGTCAGCAGTAGGCAATATGCGCCATCGCGGGCCGCTGTCATTTCCCGATAATGGGACGGAGCGGCAGGCGCCGACACCCGGCATAAGAAGAGGCGCCCATCCTCGGGCGCCCCACAGGTGTCGAGGGGTTCCCAAAGGATCGCCGCCGGCTCAGGCGCAATGGCCGGTCGCTATGCCAGTTCGAGCAAGTGACGGCTCGGCGAATAATCGATCTTCCAATCAGCGCAGCACCCGAGCACCCCATCAGCGACGCATCGCACACCCACACTGATCCAGCGCACCTCACGACTGGCCAGCAACGAAAAGCCGACGGCGACCTCAAAGACTTCCCCCGTGCAGGAACAGGCGATCTCGTGAGGCTCGGCATCTTCCCAGGCGTCTGCGCTGTCAAGCATGAGGTGGGTCTCACCGCAGCCGACGCATGTCCGCTCCACGCCGCCTTCTAACGGATCCGCGCGGAGGCGGAAGTTTCGACCGGCGCAGGCGGCACAGGACGCTGAGACCGTCTGGTCGACGTGGTAGCCGCCAGCCGCATACTGTTCCAGGTAATCAGCGAGGTCAGCGGCACTGTCGCCACGCCACGCCTCGCCGCTCGTGTCGATGACCATTGCAGCAGGCTAGACGGACCCGGACCCGGACCCGGACCCGGACGCGGTACGGACGGCTAGGTGAGCCACCGCGGTCGGGCCGCTGGGGACGTCCGGGCCGCCGCGATCGCGGCCCGGCGATCAGTCGGCCTTTCCGGCCTCCCCGGAAGCGGCGACCGGAGTCTCCGTCCGCCCGGCGGCCAGTTCGGCTCGCAACGACCTCACCTCCGCCGCCAGCTCGGCCACCTGCTGCCGCGTGGCCCCGGCGCTCTCCTGCCCCTCGTTGAACTTCTCCACGAACCACGAGGCCAGCGTCGCGGTCACCACACCCAGGAGAGCGATCCCCGCGGTGAACAGCACGCTCGCGACCAGCCGGCCGCCCATCGTGACCGGATACGTGTCCCCGTAGCCCACCGTCGTTACCGTGGTGGCCGCCCACCACAACGCCTCGGGGAAGGTCGTGATGACGGCATCGGGCGCCCCGCGTTCGGCGTCGAGGACCGCCAGAGCCGCGCAGAACACGATGAGCACCGCGGCCACGGCCGCATAGCGGGACACGCTGGCGCGCAGAGTCGTCGACGTGTGCTTGTTGACCAGGCCCAGCACCATGATGACCCGCACCAGCCGCAACGACCGCAGCATCGGCGCCAGCAGCACCACCAGGTCGAACCAATTGCGCCGGACGAACTCCCAGCGGCGCGGTGCCAGCCACAACCGCACCACGTAGTCGGCACCGAACAGGACCCACACCACCGTCACCACGGCGTCGCAGGCTTCCCGCACCATGCCGGGCAGCCCGGGGTCGATGATCGGCCAGGCGTAGGCCGCCAGGAAGACCACACCCGCGAACACCATGGGCACGACCGTCCGGCTGCGCCACGCGTCCAAACGTGCGTCGCCGCGGCGGGCGATCCCCGTCGGCTCTCCTCCGCGCCGCGGCGGCACGTGCTGCTCATCCTCCCGGTGGCGATTGCTGGACATGTCTCCTCCAAGAAATAGCGCGCGTCCGAACCGCCGGCCATCGGTGCTGAGAAGGCCGTTGGCATTGGACGGTCCGACGTGGTGGCCGTGGCACGACGGGGTCGCAGCGGTGTCTCGCCCCGATACGGGCGGCCGGCGGCGCGGCGTCGTTGTTGTCTCGGCCTGCGCCCTCGACGGCGTTGACCAGGGCAGCGGCAAAATATCAGTCCTTGACAAGCGGGCGTAGCAGGGCGAACGCCTCACCTCGACCATGCCGGGCAAGCAGGAGCGAAAAGAACCCAGCGCTCGCCGTACTCGGCCGTGATCTTGGTGACACCTGACCGGTAGGTCTGTGAAAGAGCAAGAAGACCTCCTGACGTGAGGTTTCGCCGGACTTCACCAACCACAAGGCGGTCTTCGATAGGCGACGCAACGCCCGGCTGACCTACGGCAGATGCCTGCTCATTCGCCGTGTCGAGTTCCGCCAAAGAGGCGGGGACGGCCCGGCCCAACGGTCCCGCACCAGCCCGTCACACCCGAGACCGAGGAACGGTGGTGACAGCCCGCGGTGAGTTGCGGGACCGACCCCAATCAGATGCGCGGGCCACCGGCGTCCCGCCCCGCACCGTCACCCGCCCAGGTGCGGCCGCAGGTCGTCGGCTGGGCCGCGGGCAAGGGCGGCGTCATTCGTCCGGGAGGCAGACGACCTCGACCTCTTGGGGGGCGTTGTTGGCGAAGCCGCCGCGATTCCAGGCCTGGCCGTCCGGCTGCACGTTGCCCGCCTCGTCCGAGGCTCGTGCCGACAGCAGGTGGCGGCCGGGGGTCGGGGACCAGTCGATTGTCCAGGAGCGCCAGGTCCACGGTGCGCCGTCGTCCTCGTCGAGGGTGGCCGGTGCCCATGATCCGCCGCCATCGGTGCTCACCTCGACCCCGCGCACCGGTGCGCGACCGGACCAGGCTTTGCCTTCCAGCGTGATCGGCGCGGGCCGGACGATCCGTCTCCGGGACATGAAGTCGGGGAAACCCGGCGGGATCAGCAATGCGCGCGGTTCGATCCGCGTCACCGCCTCTCCCTCTTCGCCGGCGTCCTGGCGGAGGCGGTAGGCGACAGTCTGCTGGAAACCGGTGAACGGCTCGTCCACGGCCGTGATTCGCGTGAGCCACTTGACGTGCGCCATGCCGTACCAGCCCGGTATGACCAGGCGCAGCGGGTGACCGTGCTGAGCAGGCAGGGGCGCGCCGTTCATTTCGTAGGCGAGGATCGTCTCCTCGCGCATGGCCTCGGAGACGGGGAGACTGCGCTGATAATCCTGCTCCACGCCGCGTTCGACACCGTGATCCGCGCCGGTGAAGACCAGCTCCACGGCCGACTCGTCCAGACCGGCCAACGTGAGCACCTCGCGAAGGGGGACGCCGGTCCAGTCGGCGGTACCCACCGCCTCGACGATCCAGGGCTGGCTGACCGGCCGCGGCGTGAGGCGAGCCCGCCCGTTCCCAGCGCATTCCATGGTCACCCGCACCGTGCGGCTCGGCATCCCGCGCAGCGCGTTGATGTCCAACGCCAGCGGCCGACCCACGCATCCCCCGACATCCAGCCGCCACGTACCGACGTCGATCGCGGGGATGTCGTAATGAATGAGCAGATAATGCAGGCCCACGGGAGTCACCTCGTAGCGCAGGGCCTCCAGCGGCATCCCGTGATTGCGTGCGGCCAGCGCCAGTTCATGTTCGCTGAGACCCTCACCGACCTCGGCGAGGCGCGCCGACTCGCTGATCTCGCCCCGAGTCATGTCCACACGAGCCAGCATCGCATATCGCCTGTTCACCGCCACCCCGGCACGCAGCCCACGATGCTCTGCGACTGCCGTCGATGATCGTGCGCTTGCCGAAAACTCATCCACGTAGGTCAAGCAGCATGCCGATACTCGTTGGGGACCCGCCCAGACCTCGGCGTCTTCGTACATCCAGGCTGGCGATCTGGTCCGGATCGGTGACCGGTGTGGGCAGCGGATGCTATGGGCGAGGTTCGCGATGCCCTGGTGAGGTCTCGAACTCGCGTTGGGCGCAGAGCGGGTGCCGCTTGATCCAGATCAATGTGCGGTCGAGCAGTTCTACGCGCAGGTGACCCAGCTGAACGTCGGCCGGGTGCCGCAACGTGCTTTTAGCGCGGGCGCTGGCCAGGGTGGACGTTACCGATAACGACCGGCGCTACTCCGACCACCGGATACAGCACGCGATCGCGCCATTCCCGTCCGAGGGACGTCACCAGTGCTCTTACCGACCTGGGTCTGGACACCGGGTCGTCATTGAGCGTGCTGGCCGTCGATCTGTGGCGAAATCCGACCGGGCGGACGGGTCCGCTGGGCGACGACCTGGGTCACGCCCGCATCCTGCGAACGTCGGCGCTGACCGCCGTACCACGAATGTGCGCCGCCTAACCGGGTGTGACGCGGCTCGCCGACGTTCGGTCCGACGTCGTCGGTCCAGGAGCGCACCCCCAAACACGCGGCGGGAGACGACGTACGGCCGGTCGGCGAGCCGGACCGCAGGTCGCGGAACGAGGTGACATCGCTGCGACCGCACCGATGTCCGGCTCGACGACTCACCTCCTGGGGCCTGTGCCGTCGCGGCACTCCGGCACGAATTCGGGTCATGGTCGGCCTGTCCCGTCTCACGTCCAGTCGCACGGCCGAGTAGCCGGCCGGGCGGGCTGAGCGTCCTGCGCGGCGGCGATCAGGACCTGGTCGTCTTCTGGTGGCCGCCGACGACCTCCCGGAGCGCGGTCGCTCAACCTGCCACGGCGTCCAGGGATTCGGGGAGCACTTGGCCACCGTCGACCACGAAGGTCTGGCCGGTGATGAAGGCCGCTTCGTCGGTCGCCAGGAAGAGGGCCAGATTGCCGACGTCCTCGACCGTGCCCAGGCGTCCCAGCGGGATGGACGCGGCCATCGACTTCAGGTATCCGTCGCCGAGTTCGGCGACACCTTCGGTGAGGACGTTGCCGGGCAGGATGGCGTTGACCGTGATGCCGGCCTCGGCCAGTTCGAGGGCGGCGCTGCGGGCGAAACCGAGCTGGCCCGCCTTGCTCGCCCCGTAGTGGGACCAGCCGGCGAACCCGGTGAGCGGTCCGGTGATGGAGGAGGTGATGATGACCCGGCCGTTGCCCGACCTGGTCAGCGCGTCCAGGCAGGCCCGGACGGAGAGGATGGCGCCCTTGAGGTTGACCCCGAGAACGGCGTCCAGGTCCGCAGCGGTCATCTCGACGAGCGGGGTCGAGGGGAAGATTCCGGCGTTGGCGCAGACGACGTCGATCCCGCCGTGGCGTTCCCGCGCGGTGAGCGCCACGCGCTCGCAGTCCTCCTCGTTCGACACGTCCGCGGCGATGGCGGAGATCCGGCCGGTGACCGCCTCGTCCGCCGCGATCTCCGCGGCCGTCCGTCGCGCGGCGGCTTCGTCGCGTGCGGTGATGAGGACATGGGCGCCGGCGCGCGCGAAGACGGCCGCGATGCCCTTGCCGATGCCCTTGCTGCCGCCGGTCACCACGACCGAGCGCCCTGTTATGGGGGTGAACATTGCCTGTTCTCCTTGTCTAGTGGAGCACGTCCGGCTTGGCCAGGTATTGCTCCGCCATGGCGCATGCGGCGGGTGTGTACGTGGCGGCGAGCGTCTTGGCTTCGGGCACCTCGCCGTGGGATCCCAGCCATGCGATCATCAGCAGCCGGCGGAGCATGATCAGCGTGGGGATCTCCGCCAGTTCCGCGCTGGACAGTGCGCGGACCGTGCCGTATCCGCGCAGCCAGGCGTCGATCATCTGCCCGGCCCGCGGATGATCCTCGATGAACGTCAGAGCGGTTGCCAGGTCGTAGAGGTGCCAGCTGTATCCGCAGTCGTCGAAGTCGATGACGTGGGTGGTGCTCTCATGGTGCAGCAGGTTCGCCAGCCGCATGTCCGCGTGCACGAGCCCGAAGCGGTCCGGGGTCCGGCCGAATCGGTCCAGGCGCGCACGGACCAGCCGCTCCACGCGTTCCAGCAGCGCGGTCTCCGCGAGCCCGACGCCGGGCCCGTCGCGCCAGTGGCCCCAGCGGGGAAGTTCTCCGAAGGCGTCGTCGCAGTCCCAGCTGAACCTGCGGAACCACGGCGGGGGACGCCATCCGCGCGCGTGCCGGTGCAGCCCGGCGGTGATCTGGCCGAGCCTTTCGAACCAGGGGACCAGTTCCTCGTCTTCGGACGGCGCCTCTCCGGGCAGGCGTTCGAAGAGCACGCAGTGACGCCGTTCGATGCCGTCCGGATGGGCGACGTCGGCAACCAGCCGCCCACCGGTGGTGGGGAGCGCGACGGGGGCGGCGACCTGCGCCTCCTGGCGCAGCGAGGCCGTCCAGGCGAGTTCGGAACGGATGGCTTCGAGGTCGTGGTAATCGGGGCGGTGCACGCGCAGCACCGCTTCGAGTTCCCCGTCCCGGAGAAGGTAGGTCGCGTTCTCCGACAGGTTCAGCAAGGTGACCTCGGCCGTCGCCGGGTCCCAGCCGTAGTGCGGCAGCGCGGCCTCGGCGATCGCTCGCAGGCGGTCGGGGTGATGAGCGTTTCCCTGCTCGCTCATGTGTCCTCCACAGGTGTGCGGCCGGATGTCAGTCGCGGCCCTCGATGGACAGGAGCACCCTTTCGATCTCGTCGCGAGCCCGGGCGACACCCTCGGCCGCCCCGGCGATGTAGACGCGTCCCGCCGCCCCGATCATCTGGACGTCGACCAGCGTGTTGTCCGGCGCGACCGCCTCGGCCGCGTTGGCCGCGACGGCGGCGAACAGCGCCGGCGCCATCTCGAAGACCAGCAGGTGCTGGCCGGGCATGACCATCGACGCCTGCCGGTTCCGGTTGGCGATGACCGCGTGCTGGTCGGTGATGTTCTCGATGATGTCGGAGTACAGGATCCTCGGCCGCAGCTGGGCGCTGCCGCTCGCCCCGATCCCGGCGAGGATCGCCTCCCCGGACTCCATGACCTTGGCGAGGCTGCCGGCGTGCACCTCGAGGATGCCGAACTGGCGTTCCACGAACAGCAGGCCCACCTCGATCTCGGGGACCGACTTGACCGCCAGGTCGGTGACACGCTCGATCGCCAGGCCGGGCGCCACCTCCACGATCAGGGCGTGGTCGCCCTCCAGCGGCGGGTAGCCGCGCCCTCTGGTGGGGGTTCCCAGATATGCGGCGAACTGCCGGCGCAGGCTTTCCAGCAGCAGGTAGACCCGCAGTTCGGCGGTCCGCCCGGCCGCCGCGGTGCCGGCCTTGGCGGCCGGTGCCGCGGGCGCGGTGGCGCGGCCCGGCTTCGCGGGGGACTTCGCCCGCTGGGACGCCTGGGGCGGGGCCGTGCCTTCCGGTCGTTCCCGGTCGCCGATGCGTTTCGGGGGCATCGCGGTCACTCGGCGGCGACGTTGAAGTGCTTGGCGAGTTCGGCGTGGGGCCTGGGGATGACGTGGACGGAGACCAGCTCGCCGACGGTCGAGGCCGTCTCGGCGGCCGCCTCGGTCGCGGCCTTGACCGCGCCGACGTCCCCGTTGACGACGACCGCGATCAGGCCGTCACCGACCTCCTCCCGTCCGACGATGGTCACGTTGGCGGCCTTGACCATGGCGTCGGAGGCGGCGAGGGCCGCGACGTAGCCTCGTGTCTCGATCATTCCGATCGCATTGCTCGACATTTCGATGTTCCTTTCGGTGATGGTGCCTTACTGGACGCGCGATGCGCGGTCAGCCGGTCGCGTTCTCCGCGGCCGGCGGGTCGATGGACCCGATGAGCAGGGCGTCGATCGGGGGCGGCGGCGCGGGGAACTGGGCCGCGGCCACCGCGCCCTGGACGACCAGGACCTGCTCGCCCACGCCGCAGCCGAGGGTGTCGAAGGCGACGATGCGGGACCCGGTGTCGGCCACCTCGACTTCGAGGAAGGCGCCACTGGGAAGATCGGGCAGCTTCCGGCTGGCCCAGACGGCCCGGATCACGGTCGCCCTCAACACGGCGGTTCCTTCTCGATCACGACGCCGAGTTCGCGTGCCTTCTCGCGCGCCAGCGGCGTCAGGACGGCGCGGCGTCCGAGGAGCAGCGTGAGGTTGCGCCCGGCGGCATCGGCGACCTGCCGTTCGGTGACCGCCCCGCGCTCGACCCTGCGTACCGCCGGTTCCCGGGGAACCGGTTCTCCGGAAGGCGGATCCGCCGGAGGCGGATTCGCCGAGGGGGAGGCGGACGCCGGGGGCGGCGCCAGGCGGTATCTCAGGCGTCCCTCGCGCAGTGCCCGCCGATCGCCGGGGACGTCGAACAGCCGCAGGAGATCGCCCACGAACGCCGCCAGCTCCGCATCCGTGGTGATCGACACGGTCCGCTGGACGACCGTGGGCGGGGAGGACGCCGGGCGTTCCAACGCGGCCACGACCTCCCGCACGACGTCGCGCACGACCTCCCGTAGTTCGGCCGGGCCGGCGAGCGTGGTCATCGGGCCCTCCGCAGGGCCCGCTCGGCCGCCTCGGCGGCCATGCGCACGTCGGTCTCGCGGCCGCTGAGGTAGACGCGTCCGGTGGCGCCGATCATCCGATAGTCGATGACCTTGATATCGGCGGCCTTCTCGGCCTCGTTGGCGGCCAGGATCGCGTAGGAGGCCGGCTGCATCTCCAGCACGAACAGCGATTCGCCGGGAAGCGTCATGGAGCCCGCCTTGTTCCGGTTGATCAGGTAGGCGTGCATGGGATCCACGCTGGTGATGATCTTCGAGGCGAGGACGGTGGGGGCGGCCGTGGCAGATGTGTCCGCCCCGAGCGCGTCGAGGACCGCGGCGCCGGCGCCGCGCACCGCCGAGGTGGAGCGGGAGTGCAGTTCCAGGTAGCCGAACTGCCGCTCGACGACCAGGATCCCGGCGTGCACGTCGGAGTGCTTGAGCGCGACGTCGGTCAGCGGCTCGATGTCGAGTCCCGGCGCGATCTCGATGATCTGGGCGGCCATGTTGGTGCGGGGCAGGCTGCCCCGGATCCAGGTGCCCAGGTAGCACATCGTCTGGGGTTGGAGCTGGTCGATGAAGATGAACGAGCGGAGTTCAGCCATGGTCGGTCCCGATCACGTCGTGGAGTTCCTGGATGACCAGGCGCCGGATCTCCTCGCGGAGCGCGGCGAGATCCGGCCGGTCCGGTGACGCGGGTCGATCGCCGGGGCGATGCCCGTTCGGCGGCGCCGCGGCGCGCACGGCCTCGCGGCCGGTGTGTTCGATCTCGTCGGCGTCCCAGGGCTGCAGGCCGGTGAAGTCGCCGAAGCCCGCGGCACTGTCGTAGGCCACGCGCTGCCAGTCGACCAGGTGCTGCGGTCCCAGGTTCTCGCCCAGCGAACTGCGCCCCAGGTAGCCGGTCCCGACCGTCATGGTGGGGGCCAGGGCGGTGCTGAAGCCGCCCGCGCCGGTGCTGCTCCCGGTGTTCACGATCACCCGGAGGGCGCCCACGCCCGCCGCGTAGTGCATGATCTCCCTCGGCACGGACGAGTGGATCGCGGCCGAGTGCCCGGCACCGGCGATGCGCAGGATCGCGCGCGCCGCGGCCGTGCCCTCCCGCGCCCCCGCCACCGTCTGCAGGCCCAGCACCGGGGAGAGCTTCTCGTGGGTGAACGGCTCCTCGGGCACCGCGGACTCGAACGGGGCCAGCAGTACCCGGGTACCGGGGGGCACCGTGATGCCCGCCTCGCCGGCGATCCAGGTGGCGTCCTTGCCGATGGCGGAGGTGTTCAGCGCCCCACCGGGGAACAGGTACGAGCGGAGCCGGTCGCGGTCTTCGGGCGTGCAGGGGTGGGCGCCCGCGTGCCGGAGATGCTCGACGAGCGGGACGGCGATCCGCTCGTCGGCGATGACCACCGACTCGGCCGTGCACATCACCGAGTTGTCGAACGCCTTGCTGGTGACGATGTGCTCGGCCGCTGCGGGAAGATCGGCCGTTGCGGTCACGAACACCGGCGCGTTGCCCGGGCCGACCCCGAGCGCCGGGTTGCCGGACCCGTAGGCGGCCCTGACCACCGCCTGGCCTCCGGTGGCCAGGATCAGGTCGGTGCGCTCGTCCGTCATGAGCGCCTCCACCAGGGCGATGGACGGCTCGTCCACCACCTGGATCGCCCCGTCGGGGGCCCCGGCCGCGACCGCCGCGCGTTCCAGCGTCCGGACCGCGTCCGCCGAACTGCCGCGGGCGGCCGGATGCGGGCTGATGATCACCGCGTTCCGGGTCATCAGGGTGAGCAGCACCGTGAAGTAGACGGTGGAGACCGGGTTGGTGGACGGCGTCAGAGCGAAGATCACCCCGGCCGGGCGGGGTATCTCCACGATCTTGGCGGCGGCGTCGACGCGCGCGCTGGTGAAATCCGCGCCCGCATAGTGCTCGACCAGGCCGCGCGAGCACAGCTCGTTCTTGATCCGCTTGTGCTCGACGACGCCGAACCCGGTCTCGCGCACCGCCCGTTCGGCGTACTCCTGCGCCGACGCCGCGGCGGCGTCCGCGACCTGGGCGACGATGCGCCGCACGTGGTCCGCGTCGAAGCGCGCGAACTCCCGGGCCGCCCACCGCGCCCGGCCCAGCATCAGCCGGGCGCGCTCGGTCCGCCGCTGTTCCTCGATGCTCCGCCCGTTCATGCCACGGCCTTCCGGTACGGGCTCGCGGTGGCTTCGCGGCGCGCGGCGCCGACGGCCGCGTCCAGGCGTTCCAGCAGCTCGTCCACCAGATCCGGGCTCATCTGCAACCCGGGCTTGAACTGCAGGACGGCCGGATCGAGGGTCGCGTGGATGGCCCATACGCCGCGTTCGTACAGCGCCCTGCTCACCAGCTTGCCGCCCTGCGGATGGGCGAATTCCAGGCCGATGACCAGACCGTCCTGCCGGATCCCGTGGAAGAAGTCGCCGTGCCGCGCGCTGATCTCCGCCAGGCCCCGTTCCAGCGAGCCGGCGATGTGGCCGACGGTGGAGCGCAGCTCCGGGCGCCCGCAGATGTCCAGCACGGTCAGCGCCATGACGCAGCCGAGCTCGGCGCCGCCGAAGGTCGAGACGTGGCCCCAGCCGTCCTCGTGCAGCCAGCGGGACGCCCGCTCGTTCAGCAGTGCCGCCCCGATCGGGTACAGCCCGCCGCCCAGGCCCTTACCGGTGACGAGGATGTCCGGGACGACCCCGCGCTTGTCGATGGCCCACATCTCGCCGGTGCGCATGAGCCCCGTCTGGACCTCGTCGATGATGAAGAGGGCGCCGTGGGTCTCGCACAGCCGTTTGACCGTCTCGAGGTACCCGGGCGCCGGCATGGGAAAGCCGAAAGTGGCCGGGATCGTCTCGAGCAGCACGCCGGCCACGTCACCGCGGGCCAGCACCTGTTCCATCGCGGCCGGGTCGTTGAACGGCACCTGGGTGAACTCCTCGGGCCGGGACGCGCGGAACGGCTCGGAGAAACGCCGGTCGCCCGCCGCCACCGCCAGGCCCGTGTGCCCGTGGAAGGCCTTGACCGCCGACACGATCCGGGACCGCCCGGTCGCGTGGCGGGCCGACTTGATGGCGATGTCGATCGCCTCGCCGCCTCCGCTGCTGAAGACCACCTTGCTCATGTGCGGGGCACAGGTGGCCAGCAGCGCCTCGGCGAGGGCGGTCCGGGCCAGCGCCGGAAAGTGGTGGTTGCCCACGTCGAAGCGCTGCACGGCGTCGCGCAGCGCGCCCACCAGTTCCGGGTGGAGGTGTCCCAGGCTGTAGGTCCCTCCGTTGAGGTGGACGTCGATCAGTCGCCTGCCCGACATGTCCCAGATGAAGTAGCCCTCGCGGCGGTCGATGACCAGGTCGATGCCATCGGCCAGCCAGGCGCCCGTCTTGCCGGGGTTCCACGTTCTCGCGGATCTGTCCAGCAGATCTTCCTTGGACGTGTAGGCGAAGTATCCGTAGTCGAACACGATGCTCAGGACCTGCCTCGATGTCGGCCACCTGACGGCGGATCGAACCATTTAGTGAACCGTAAGCATGATCTGGTTCAATTATGGTTGTCAAGGGGCGGCGGCAGAACCTGCGGAATCCCGGTGGCCGGGTCAGGGCGACGACACCCGGCGGGACGCAGGGATGGCGCGCGGGAGCGTCGGCGGGGGAACGGTTCGACGTCCGCGGCGTTCGCGGACGAACCGGCGGCGTTCGCGGATGAACCGAAGGGGCGCGGAGGACACCCGCCGTTCGCGGACGAACCGGAAGGTTCGAGGAAGAACGGAGGTCAGGTGCCCTCGACGTCGGTGCGGGTGATGCGGACGGCCGCCGCGTCCTCCTGGTGCCCGGTTCCGGCGTTCTTGCTCTGCACGGTGATGCGGGTGCGGTCGGCCCGGAACAGATCGCGGGAGTGCTCGAACGGCACGTCGTCGGCCGAGCGGGCGACCCGGTCGATCGACAGGAGCGGGGCGCCGGCGTCCACGCCGAGCAGCCCCCCTTCGGCGGCCTTGGCCGACACCACCTCGATGTGCTCGGTGACCGTCACCGGCCGCACGCCGTAGCACTCTTCCAGCAGCTGGTAGATCGACCCGCCGAGCGGCCGTTCCAGCAGGCCGGGGAACAGGCTCTCGGGCAGCCGGGCGTGTTCGAGGGAGATCGGGATGCCGTCGGCCAGGCGGATGCGGATGAGCTCGACGACGAACGTCCCCTCGGGGAGGCGCAGGGCCCGCCGGACCGTCTCGTCCGCCTCGACCAGGCCGGTGCGCAGGATCTTGGTGCCCGCGCTGTAGCCCTGCCGCCGCAGGTAGGCGGGAACGCCGGCGACGTGCGACAGGTCTCGCTCGACCGGGCGGTGGCTGACGAAGGTGCCGCCGTTGCGCCCGGCGGTGCGCCGCACCAGACCGGCCCTGGCCAGGCTGTCGAGCGCCTGCCGCAGCGTGTTCCGGCTCACGCCGTACCGCTCGGCCAGCGCGCGTTCGGCGCCGAGCCGCTCGCCCGGCCGCCGGCGGCCGCCGTTGATCTCATCCAGCAGGCGGCGCCGGACCTCTTCGACGGCGCTGTCCCGGTTGTCGAGGTCCGGGTCCGTGTCCGCTTCGCCCGCCACCCCATGCTCCCCTCATCGCTCGCGCGTTACGGTCCGACCGCTACCGGTCAGCATAGACCGTTGGCTCCGCGCTCAGGCCTGCAGCACCACGCGGCCCAACTCGTCCACTATTCGGCTCTACCGATATCTTGTTTGGTCAGAATCGGTATGCCACCATGCCGGTACCGCCGATCGCGGTCGTCCAGCACCGATTCGTCCGACGTAAGGCGCCCCCACCGAGTGCGCCGGCCGTGGATGCGTCGGTCGCAGCCACCAGGCCAGTCCCCCGAGGAACTCTCATGATCGAGAACTCATCGACCGATCGAGCGACTCCGTCCCAGCGGCAGCCCCGGATCCAGGCGCTGCGGCCCAACAGCGTCGGGCTGGTGGGCGTCGTCTTCATGGTGGTCGCCACGGCGGCGCCGATCTCCGCGATGACCGGCAACCTGCCCGTGGCGCTCGGCTTCGGCAACGAGACCGGCGCCCCCGCCGGCTACCTGGTCGCCACCGTGGTGCTGAGCGTGTTCGCACTCGGATACACCGCGATGGCCCGCCACATCACCACGACCGGCGCGTTCTACGGCTACATCTCCCACGGGCTCGGCCGCGGCCCCGGCATGGCCTCCGGCCTGCTCGCCGTCATCGCCTACATGCTCTTCGAGCCGTGCCTGATCGGCCTGCTCTCCTCGTTCGGGCACGCGACGCTCAAGGCGCAGTTCGGCGTCGACGTGCCCTGGATCGCGATCGCCCTGGTGGCGCTCGCCGTCAACGCCGTGCTGGCCCACTTCGACCTCAACCTGGCCGCGCGGGTGCTGGGCGTGCTGCTGATCGGGGAGCTGGCGGTGCTCACCGCCATGGCCGTGGGCGTCCTCGTCCAGGGCGGCGGCCCGGACGGGCTGCCGCTCGAACCGATCAACCCGGTCAACGCCTTCGACGGGGTCAACCCGGGGCTCGGCCTGTTCTTCGCCTTCTGGTCCTGGGTCGGTTTCGAGTCGACGGCCATGTACGGCGAGGAGTCCCGCGACCCCCGGCGCGTCATCCCGATCGCCACCATGATCACCGTGGTGGGCATCGGCCTGTTCTACGTGTTCGTCTCCTGGATGGCCGTCTCGGGGCTCGGCCTCGCCGAGGCGGTGGCCCTCGCCCGGAACGACCCGTTCGCGATCATGCTCCAGCCGACGGAGACCTACCTCGGCCCCTGGGCGGTGGACGCGTTCCAGTGGTTGCTGATCACCGGGTCCTTCGCCTGCGCCCTGGCCTTCCACAACTGCGCGAGCCGTTATCTGTACGCCATCGGCCGGGAGGGCATCCTGCATCGCGGGCTCGGCCGCGCCCACGCCCGCCATGGCTCGCCGCACACGGCCTCCGCGGTGCAGTCGATCATCGCGACCGCGATCGTGCTGCTGTTCTGGTTCACCGGCCAGGATCCGTACCAGGTGCTGTTCGTGCTCCTGGCGCTGACGGGCACCATGGCGATCCTGATCGTGCAGGGTCTGTGCTCGTTCGCCGTCATCGGGTACTTCCGGCGGAACCATCGCGAGTCCCGGCACTGGTTCCGGACGCTCACCGCGCCCCTGCTCGGCGGGATCGCCTTCATCGCCCTCATCGTGCTGCTGTTCATGAACCTGGAGACGGCCGCCGGCACGGCCGCGGGCAGCCCGCTGTTCCCGCTGATCCCCTGGCTGGTGCTGGGCGTGTTCCTGTTCGGGCTGCTGCTGGCCGCGTTCCTGCGCGCGACCCGCCCGGACAAGTACGCGATCATCGGCCGCGTCGTCCTGTCCGACTCCCAGGAACGCGCCGAGCCGGTGGCACCCCCGGGCGACGAGAACCTTCAGTGACATGAGGGGAAGGGCGGGTGTCGTCGCGCACACGCCCTTCCCCGCCCAGGCGAGGGCACCCGGGTCACCGTGCCCACCTCAGGCTCGGCCGGCCGTGACGGACGCACCGCCGCGGGCGATCGGCCGGTGCGGATGCGGTTTCGGTGAAGCCTCGCCTGGTGGACCCGGTCGCCGGCATCCGTGCGGGCAGGTTCTGATGTCGACGTAGTCGACGGTCATGCTGGACGGGAAGTCGGCCGGCTCCGGCGCACCCGGCCAGTACCCGCCGACCGCGAGGTTCAGCAGCACGAAGACCGGTTGGTCGAACACCCAGCTTTGCTCGCCCAGCTCAGCGCGAGTGACCGAGTGGTACCGATGCCCGTCGGCGTACCAGTCGATCCGGTCCGGATCGCTGTGCCAGTCCACCGTGTAGGTGTGGAATCCGTTCGCCAGGCTCGAGCGGTCGCGGTGGCCCGCCCGTTTCCCGATCGGTTCCCCGCAGCCCGGGCAGTGCGCGACGCCGTACACCTCGCTGGGCCGCGACCCTCTGTATTCGATCACGTCGATCTCGCCGGCGTCCGGCCACCTCAGATCCTTCCGGAACGAACGCCCCAGCGCCCAGAACGTCGCCCATGACCCGCGCGCTGCGGGGAGCTTCACTCTGGCCTGGATCCGCAGCGTGCCGCCTTCCGGCGGAAGGTGGTCGCTGCGCCGCGTCTCCAACCGCGCGGACCGGTAGGTCCCGTCCCGGTCGGCCGTGGCCGTGATCACGAGCCGTCCGTTCCCGTCCAGCCGGGCGTGCCGCGGTGACCGTACGTACTCCTGGATCTCGCCGGTTCCCCAGTTCGGCGGTCCCCCGGGGTAGCTGTGCCCGGTGGTGAAGAGCCAGCGCCGTTCGTCCGGCGGCGCGCCGGCCGGACCGGTGAAGTCGTCGCGCCAGACCGTTGCCGCCGTGGGCCGCGGGACCGGTGGCATCGGCGGCGCGGAGACCTGTTCCGCGGCCGCCGCCGCCAGCACCACTCCCGCACACGAGATCACCACGCCTGACCAGCGCAGCGGCAAGGCCGGCGGCGCGAATCCGAACACCCGGTCCGGCGGCAGCACGAACGTCAGCGCCATCGCCAGGCACCACGCCACCGGCAGGACGACCCACGTGTCTTCGGCGGCCGGCAGGCCGAACGCGGCGGCGGCGCCCGCATACCCGAGCCGGGCCGCGACGGCGGCGGCACCGACGATCACGGCCACGAGGTTGACGGCCACGATCGCCCCGCGGACCGCGGCGTCGGAGGCCGCGGACAGCCCGGGCGTCGCCGGCCCGTGCGTGGGTGCCCACCCGCCGCGCCGGCCCGCGAGCGCCTCCAGGAGACCAAGGACGTATGCCGGGCTCGAGACCGCGTGCGCGACCGCTCCGGCCATGCCGTAGGTCCCGTTCTGCGCCCTGTTCGCGAGCGCCACCGTCACGAACGCGCTGGAGACGAGCGTGAGCAGGATTTCCGGTGGCGCCGACACCGGTGACACACGCCCCAGCAGATGCGCGCTCGGGAAGAACGCCATGAGCAGGACGATGATCGAGGCGAGGTAGTGCGTCCCCAGCAGGCAGTACTGGAGACGCTGCCGATGGCTCAGCCGACTGCGTCTCCAGAGCTGACGGCTCAGAAGGATCTCGAACGCCCCACGAGCCCAGCGCCGCTGCTGGCGTAGGAACATCGGCCAGTCCTCGGGGGGTAGCCCCTGGGCGAGGATCTCCGGAAGATAGAGCGTCCCCCAGCCGAGGGCGTGCAGCCGGAGCGAGGTGTGCACGTCCTCGGACTGGCTCCCGGGGTAGAGCCCACCGACCTGGTCGAGTGCCGCGCGCCGGAAGACCACGTTGGTGCCCACACAGAGCGCCGCTGTCTGCGCGGCCTTTCCCGGCATGACATGGCGGTAAAAGGCGCCCTGCGCCTGCCGGGCACCACGCGCGGCCAGCGATCGGCCAGCGCCGTAGCTTTGCGGCGTCTGGACGAATGCCAGGCGCTCGTCCGCGAAATGCCCAATGGTCCGGCGAAGGAACTCGCGATCCGGTCGGTGGTCCGCGTCGAAGACCGCCACCAGCTCACCGCGGGTATGGGCGAGCGCGTGGTTGACGTTGCCCGCCTTCCCATGTCTCCGGTCAGAACGGCGAAGGTATCCGACGCCTGCGCGGTGACACAGTTCCCGCAGTTCCAGGCTTGCGCCGTCGTCGAGTACCCACGTCCGGTGGGACACGTCCATGTCCCGGGCCGCCCGAATCACCGGAAGCACGACGTCGAGCGGCTCCCCGCACACGGTCACGAAAACGTCGATTCCACCGTCCCACCCGTCGGCGGTGACCGCCCGGGTCCCGGGGTGCCCACGCGTGCTCCACCAGGCGGCGGCGGTATGCCCGACCACGACGAACTGCAAAGTAATGGCGCCGAGCCAAAGCAGGAGCTCAACCGAGGTATCGGTCGAACCGAAGACCAGGAGGACGGCCTCGAAGGCCAGCGCGTGGAGGAACGCGAAGAGGGAGGCGGCACTACCCCACCGGCGCTTACTCCGCAGCTCCGGGCGGTCTTGCGACACGCTCGCCCGACGTGCTCTTACCACCGCACCCACTGTGGCGATCTCCTCCAACGAATCGTTCTCCAGCTGGACCGAACGTTCACCGCTCCGCCCACACCGAATGCGTCGCAACAGTAGATATCGCCGTTCCAAGCCGGGTGTGCGGCGTTCAGGACGGCGTTGGTGGATGTTCGTAAATGGGGGATCCATCGAACGGTTCGCGATGTCGCGGACCGGTCTCCACCGGGTGACCCAGTTTCCCACGACCACCGGCGCCTGACGGTCCGGTGGTATAGACCGGGCGCAAGATTGAGCCCTTTCCAACCTGCTGCGGTGATCTGGGAGTTGGGCTGACAGACGAGCGAAGCCCCTGGTAGATGGGTTTTCGACCAAGAAGACCGGCTCCACCAGAGGCTTCGCATGCTTGTCTGCCCGTCCGGCATCGATATGTCCAGCGCCGCCCTCAGGACTGAACGCCACTACGGTGACCTCGCCGGCGTGGCCGGTCCGCCGGGCCGTCTCCAGGTTTCGTCGGTTTCCGGTGTCCGCGTAACATCGCCCGGCGGGTGCGGCTGTGGAGCGGCGTCCACTCCGGAGGTGGTGAAGACTTCTACGGCCCCGCCGCACCGAGCCGACCGATCGGCCGGACACGCGCCTGAATCGGGGTTTCTCAGCCTGGACCTCCGCGAGCCGGAGCATTCGCCACCCGGTTGTGGCGGGCGCTCTTGCGGATTTCTTGATTCCTGTCTGGGTCTTACGGGGCTTTGACGTCGGCCATTTTTGAGATACGGCGGCGTTGGATGTAGTGCCAGGTCACTGCCAAGAGCAGCGGCGGCCACAACACCGACGGAAGGTACAAGACGGCGACGTCCCATCCCGGGCGAGTACACCCGGGTGGTACCCGGTTCAGCGGTTCGGTGCCCATCACGAAGGTCGCCGTCATCCCCCATACTGCAAGGGTGGCCAGGATGGCCCCCATGATCGCGACTGCCGCGACCGCGGTCACCGGTATCCGGCGAGCGCCGATGAAGGGCACCCAGCGGGGAAAGACCTCCCCCCACCGTCTGATCAGGCCGAACGTCATTAGCGCGGAACCGAGTTCGATGAACGACAGCGACGGCACGTAGATCTTCTCTGCCAGCGACGCAGTCGGCGGAAAGCAGGGGTTCTCTCCGCCGGCATGGGCGCTGATCGCCGTGACCAGCCGCCAGATGGCAGAAGGAAGCACGGTCAAGGGGGCTGCCCAAGTGGCCAGTTTGGCCCACGTCGGGACGAGTTCGGGCTGGAACGCTGCGTTCATACGATCACCATGAGCGAGCCCAGCGAAACACCCAGACACGCCGAATGATGTCCACGGAGTCACTTCCTCATTTCCGGCCACCAAAAGCGTTGGGACGCCTGACACGTTCAGGATCGCGAGAAAGATCCCCTCGGGCTTCCCCCGCGAGTCGCAGGCGGTTCCCCCACGCGGGGGAGGGGTTCACATCTCAAGGGACGCTCAGTTCATGTCGCGGCAGGTGGCAACACCTCCTTCCGCAGAGCATGACCGCTGGCTGATTACTGAGCCTTTTCCATCCTCAGTCTGAGCTGGCCGGATGGAGGCAGAGGACGGCCTGGACGAGGCCCGTTGTCCGGGTCCTCGCGGGCCGCGCGGACGTCGTGGACGGCGCCGGGCCGGGCCGGCGAAGCCCACAGCAGCCGTCCGGCCGGATGGGCGAGGACCTGCACGTTCATCCCGTGTTTCTTGTGCTTCCCGAGTAGAAGGGGCGGTCGGCGGCGACCCGGTCGATCGGCACAGTGTTCCGTCGAGCAAGACGAACGCCTTCGTCGACGCCGCCCGGGCCGCCTGGGTGAGCGTCAGTGCCAGGGCGGCCAGGACCTCGATCGCCTCGGTCACGTACCGGTAGGCGGTGCTGATCCCGACACCGAACCCGGCCGCGAGCTGGGCGTAGGTGTGTCCAATGCGCAGATGGGCCAGGACGAGCAGAGCTTGGCGGCCTGCGGGCAGGCGCCGCCGCCGGTGCGGTCGGAATCGCCGCCATCCGCATCGCCGACCACGACCTTCGACCTCACCGAAATCGTCGACGCCCACCGCCGTCTGGAGTCCAACGCCCACATCGGCAAGGTCATCGTCGAAGTCCGGCACTAGAAGATTCATGAAGATCTGGGGTCCTGGGCGCGGAGCATTCAGGCAATGGCCCGGCCTGCCAACTCTCGTGCCACCCCCGGGTACGGGGCGGTTTCAGGTGTTGGCGGGCAGGTCGGTTCCGGCACCCCGGCGGCGCAGCGCGACCAGGTCGTGGCGGGCGTCGGGCAGGGTCTGCTCGCCGGCGCCCTCGACGACGAACCCGGCGTCGGCGATCATCTTCAGATCGTCGGCGCCGGGCTGGCCCTCGCTGGTCAGGTAGTCGCCCAGGAAGATCGAGTTGACCACGTGCAGGGCCAGCGGCTGCAGGCCGCGCAGGTGGATCTCCCGGCCGCCGGCCAGCCGCACCTCCACGTCGGGGAACACGAACCGGAACATCGCCAGGATGCGCAGGCAGCGATGCGGGGTCAGGTCCCAGCGGCCGCCGAGCGGGGTGCCCTCGAAGGGGATCAGGAAGTTGACCGGCACCGAGTCGGGGTCAAGGTCGCGTAGCGCGAAGGCTACGTCCACGATGTCGTCGTCGACCTCGCCCATCCCGAAAATGGCTCCCGAACAGGGTGAGAGGCCCGCCCGCTTGGCGTCGTCGACCGTCTGCACCCGGTCCTTGAACGTGTGGGTCGAGCAGATCTCCCGGTAGTTGTCCTCGCTCGTGTTGAGGTTGTGGTTGTAGGCGTCCGCGCCCGCCTCGCGCAGCCGGTCGGCCTGGCCCGGCTTGAGCAGCCCCAGGCAGACGCACACCTCCACGTCGGGAGCGGCTTCCTTGATCGTGCCGATCGTGTCGGCGACCCGGCCGATGTCACGGTCGGCCGGACCACGGCCGCTGGCGACCAGGCACACCCGCTTGGCGCCGGCCGCGATGGCACGTTCGGCGTTGCCCGCCGCCTCGCCGGAGCTGATCCAGGTGTACTTGAGGATCTCCGACGTCGAGCCGAGCCGTTGGGAACAGTACGTGCAGTCCTCGGGGCATAGACCGCTCTTCATGTTGACCAGGTGGTTGAGCTTGACCCGCGTGCCGAAGTGGCGTCGCCGCACCCTCGAGGCCGCCGCCACCACGTCGAGGATGTCCTCGTCCGCGGTGCGCAGAACCGCCAGCGCCTCCTCGCGGGTGGGCGTCTCGCACCGCAGGCCCTTCGCGGCCAGCGAGCCCAGCAGGGCATGGGGAGAGTTGTCCGTCATGACAACCCATCTTGGTCGCCTTCGCCCATCAGTCCAATGACGACCACCGACAAGATCGCCAACCGTCAGTTGTATCTTCGGCCGCCGAGCCGCGATCGGGAGAGGGACCTACCGAGCCTGATGCCGAGTTGAAACGCCGAGACGGTGGCGGCCACCACGGCGACCCGGCGCCGCGCCCGCGCGGGCACCACCACCCCGTGTGCTGCGCCATCCGCCGCATCGCTCATCGCGATCACCTCCTCGGCAGGCGATGACCTCTCAGCTCAGAAGGCGACGACCAAAGTGCAACCAGTGTCGTTGAGGCGGGGTTCTCCAGGCGTAGCCGAAGAGGGGAATGGTGATGACCGTGGAGACTTCCACCGCGCACGAGTCGGGCGTCGCACCCGCAGACCGGCCGGACAATGCCTGGTCGGTGATGCAGCGGTTCTACAAGGCCGAGGCGGCGTATGTGGCCGCGGGCGGATACGGGAAGGCCGGCTATGACCGGGTCGCCGCGTATCTGGATCCCGAGGTGGTGCTGCATCAGGCTCCGGGACTGCCGTTCACCGGGACCGGCGCGTGGCGGGGCCGGGACGGTATGGAACGGTTCCTGGCCATCTTCAGCGAGCTCTGGGAGTCGATGGAGTTCCTGGACCAGGAGCACTGGGGGGACGACGACACCGTGGTGGTGCGTAATCGGGTCCGGTTCCGGGCCCGCGCCACGGGCCGGGAGATCGAGACGTGGATCCTGCAGGTGGTCACTGTCAGAGACGGGCGCATGCTCGAATGCCGTCCCTTCTACTGGGACCCCGCCGGCGTGGCCGAGGCCAGTGCCCCGGCGTCCCAGGACAGGCCGAATCCGGGGCAGCGGCACGACCCGCCGGCGCCGACCGGGTGACCTTGACGACTCATTCACCTGCCGGGGCCCGGCCGAAGGCCGCGACACGCCCGTCATCACTGGTCAGGCGGGAAGGTCCAGGGCGGTGAGCAAGTCGGCCTCAGTCGTCGGACCGATGGCGTGTGCCGCTCGATTATTGAGTTACGCGGTCTTGTCGGTTGTCAGCGGGTTTTCTGGCGGGTCTGCGGGGTGCCGTAGGCGGCGAGGAAGACGCGGACAGCCTCGTCGGCGTAGCTTTCGAGCTCTTCTGGGGTGAACTCGCCGGCGTCGCCATGGAACATCGCTTTGTTCAGCGGGATGGACAGGATCAGCCAGTTGAAGTGCTGGGCGGCCAGCATCGGGTCGTCCATGCTCAGGAGCCCGCGCCGGGCGAGCGCGCGGAACTGCTCGGCGAAGGCGGCGTGCCCGCGCTCGGGTCCGTTGGCGTACCACGTGCGGGCCAGCTCGGGGAAACGCTCGGCTTCGGCGATGACGGTGCGCCGCAGCCGGACCAGGTGCGGTTGGGTGACCTCGACGATGTGCCTGCGTGCGAACTCCCGGAGGTCCTTCTCCAGGTCCTCGCTGTCGCCCAGCGCAGCGACCATCTGATGGGTCAGCATCTCGGTGTCGCTGATGTCACCTGTGACGATCGCGGTGAACAGCCGCTTCTTGTCGGCGAAGTGCTTGTAGATGGTCTGCTTGGACACCGCGGCGAGCGCGGCCACCTCGTCCATGCTGGCGCCGCCGTACCCCTTGCGCAGGAACACCGTGCGGGCGGCCTCGATGATCGCCCGGTGCTTCCTGGCGGATCGGCCTGCCTCGGCGAGCCCGCCGTCCCCGGAACCCCTGTCGGCCGCTGCCGCGCCGTGAGCCGGCTCTTCGATGACTGCCTCCTCTGATGAATGTGAAGCCATAGTACTGGACGGCTCAGTACCCAACGCAGTACTGTACCGTCCAGTTCTGGTACGTGCCGGCCACGAGGGAGAACCGATGACGACCGAACACCGAACGAAGTCACAGGACGGTACACAGATCGCCTTCGAGCGGCTCGGCGAGGGCGCGCCGCTGGTGCTGGTCGCCGGGGCGCTGCAGGGCCGGACGAGCTACCGGCCGCTCGCCGAAGAACTCTCCGGGCACTTCACCGTGTTCAACTACGACCGGCGGGGCCGCGGCGACAGCGGCGACACCGCGCCGTACGCGGTCGAACGCGAGATCGAGGACCTCGGCGCGGTCATCGCCGAGGCCGGAGAGACGGCCTCGGTGTACGGCCACTCCTCCGGCGCGGCCCTCGTCCTGCACGCGGCGGCGTACGGCCTGCCGATCGACGGGATCGTGCTGCACGAGCCGCCCTTCGGGTCCGGCACCGAGGAGGAGCGGCGAGCCGAACTCCAGGAGGCGGAGCAGATCTCGGCGCTGCTGGCGCAGGACCGCCGTGGCGACGCGGTGCGGACGTTCCTGGAGCCGATGGGGCTGCCGCCGCAGGTGCTCGACGACCTCAGCCGCGACGCCGCCATGCAGGCTCACGCGCCCACGCTCCCCCACGACCCCTTCGAGGTCATGAGCGAGCACAGCCGGGGCGGACGGACTCCGGCCGAGCAGGCCGCGGGCGTCACCACGGCCGCTCTCGTCCTGGCCGGTGGGGCGAGCCCCGAGTGGATGATCGACGCCGCCCGGCGGATCGCGGACGCGCTGCCGAAGGGACGCCTCCAGATGCTGCACGGCCAGGAGCACATCGTGCCGCCCGAGATCCTCGCACCGGTCCTGACCGAGTTCCTCACCAGATGATCAGGCGGGGGACGGCATCGTGCAGTGACGCGCGAGACCGGGCGCCGTTAGTGAGGAAGGGCCGCCCTTCCTCGGCCTATGCGAGGCGTCGATGTGCTTTCGGATCGGCCTTGCGGTCCTCCGGCAGCGGGATGTGCGACAGATGATCACCGTGGTGCGGATCGGCGCCTTCTATTATTGCGGCCATGATTACTGTGAAAGATGAAAAACTAGATCTTCACAGGAATCGATGGCGCGGGTACCTTGTGAGGCGATACGGAACGCTCCCCGGGTCCAGCGGCCTCACTGACCTGCCCGTCCGTCGAAAAGGCACGCGCTAGAGATGCCGTGCCGTCCCTTTCTCATTGTCGATCACGCGTTCGGCGAAGGCCATGGATCCGCTCTCTACGTGAGGCAGAACCCGGGGGCTCTTACTGGTTCGGGGTGACATGGGAGAGAAAAATGCCCCGTAGAATGCGCACGTTGGCCCCGGCCGCGGCCGTCGCCATCGCATCCGTGCTCGCCGTTCCCGTTTCTCCGGCGCCCCAGGCCGCGGTCACCCGGACGGCGGCGCCGGCGGTCGCCGATCCGGCGTTCGACTTCTCCGCGCCCGATGTCCTGGCGACCAACCTGAGCATCCCTTGGGGACTCGCCTTCCTGCCCGACGGCAGTGCGCTGGTGTCGGAACGGGCGACCGCCCGCATCCTGCGGCTGAGTCCGGGCTCGCCGCCGGCCGAAGTGGCCCGGCTCTCCGGAGTGCAGCCCGCGGGCGAAGGCGGGCTGCTGGGGCTGGCGGTCTCCCCGTCCTACCCGCAGGACGGTTACGTCTACGCCTACTACACCGCCGCCTCCGACAACAGGATCGTCCGATTCGAGCTCGCGGCGTCACCTCAACAGGAAGTGGTTCTTTCCGGCATTCCCAAGGCGTCCTTCCACGACGGGGGCCGCATCCACTTCGGCCCCGACGGGATGCTCTACGCCGGTACCGGCGACGCCGGGCAGCGTTCCAACGCGCAGAATCCGGACACCCCGGCCGGGAAGATCCTGCGGATGCGGCCGGACGGATCCCCTGCCCCCGGCAATCCCGACCCGGACTCGGTCGTCTACACCCTCGGGCACCGCAACGTGCAAGGACTGGCCTGGGGCGGCGGCCACATGTACGCAAGCGAGTTCGGCCAGAACACGTGGGACGAGATCAACCACATCACGGCCGGCGAGAACTACGGCTGGCCGGAGGCCGAGGGCGAGGGCGGTGAGCCGGCATACCGCGATCCCATCGTCACGTGGCCCACATCGGCGGCATCGCCGAGCGGCGCGACCGTCGCGGGCGACACGCTGTACGCCGCCGCGCTGGCCGGCCGGCGGCTCTGGACGGTTCCGCTCGACGGCAACGGCGGAACGTCCGGCCCTCCCTCGGCGGTCCTGCAAGGCACCTATGGACGGCTGCGCACGGTCGCCGTCGGCCCGGACGGCTGGCTCTGGGTCATGACCAGCAACCGCGACGGCCGCGGTACCCCCACTTCGACCGACGACCGCATCATCCGCTTCCCACCGGTCAGCCGTTGAGCGACCACGCTCCCAGCAGAACCGACCGAAAGGCACGACACCGCCGAGCCGCCCGGGGCTCGGCAGCCGATGAACCGACGAGCCGCACCCGGACGTCTGGCCTCACGTCGGCCACCTCAGCCGCCGTCGTCGGGAAGGACGGTGCCGTCACCGCGATCCGCTGGCGCAGCGCCGACGCACCGACCGGCCCGCGATGGGCCAGAACGGCCGCGGAGGCACGCGGTGGTGTACCCGGTGCCTCCGCCGCCTTCACTGCGGTGTGATCGGTGGGCGGCCAGTCGCGCCGGCGCGCCCGCAACGGTTCACGACGGGTGGGCCGGATTCGGGGAAGTCTCTGCGAGTGGCGGCTTCCGGCATGTCAGGTGCCCGGTAGGGAGTGTTCCGGACTCCAGGTAGGCGTTCACCTTCGCGTCGATGCAGGCGTTGCCGTACTCGCCGTAGATGCCGTGGGCGATGGTTCCGCGCAGGGTGAGCAGGCCGGAGCCGGTCATCAGCCGGTGCATGGACCGGGCGCCTCGGTAGGTCGTGGCGGTGTCGCCGGTGGCGGAGACGATCAGCGCCGCGGCCCTGGTGGTGATCCTGGTCGGTTGCTCGCGCGGCGGTTCGGGCCAGAAGGCGCAAGGGGAGATGTTGTTCATGATCGGCCCGAAGAGCGGATGGCGGTGTCGGCTGCGCCGGACGTCCTCCCAGTAGATCTCGGGGTCACGTGGAGCGGCGCTGTCACCACAGATGATCGCGGCTGCGGGGCTGACGAGGTGCGAGAACGTGCCGCTCAGGATGAACCGCAGGGACCCCTCCAGTTCCGGGGTCGGGGCGACCGCCGCTCCATCCGCCGCTCTGTCCAGAACTTTCACGGTGGAGGCGAAGGTGGCGCGCGCCCTGTCCCGGTCGTCGCCGACACCGCCGTAGACCAGGTACGGGACAACGTGCTCGTCGACCATGTGCGAGCCGACACGCAGCGGCTGCACCGAGGACGCCTGAACGATCCGCCGTACGGTGGCGAGCACCGCGTGTTGGGTACGGCCCAGGCCGTATTCGTGGTGCCGTGCCGCGGTCCAGGACGCCCAGGCGCGCAGGGCCCGTTCCGAGGCGGGTTCCCTGCCGATCAGCCTGGGGCCCCACTGGCGTGGATCACCGGCGCTGTCGAGCACCATCCGGTCGGTCCGTCCAGGGAACATCTGCGCGTAAACGGCACCGAGGTAGGCGCCGTAGGAATAGCCGAGGTAGGAGATCCGGCGCTTGCCCAGCACGGCGCGGACGACGTCCATGTCCCTGGCGGTGTTGCGGGTGGTGACGTACGGCAGCACATCGCCGTGCCGGCGCGCGCACCGCTCGGCCAGGTCCCTTTGGAAGGCGACCTGACGGTCGTAGCCCGCCCGGTCGGTGCCGGCCGAGCGTATCCAGATGCCGGCGGGCCATTGACAGTCCAGCGGGGTGCTGCGTCCGACGAAGCGCGGATCCATCCCGATCAGGTCGTACCGGGCGCTGACCTCGCCCATGTACGTGCGGGTCTCCAGGGGCATGCCGAGTGTCGGCTCGGCGGGACCGCCGTGGTTGAGCATCAGGGTGCCGATCCGGCGGGCCGGGTCGGCCGCCGCCAGCCGGGATAGGGCGATCCTGATCGTCGGGCCGCCGGGCCGCGTGTAGTCCAGTGGCACGGTGACCTGGGCGCACCGGGCATTGGCCTGGTCCAGCAGTGCGCCCACCTCGTCATCCGATATCTGCCTGCAGTCCGTCCAAGTGACCTGCTGGTCGTAGTAGTCGTCGAGCCCCGGGGCGGGGTCGGCCATGGCGAACGACGCCGTGCCCGAGGCCGCCAGGACGAGCGCCGCCCCGGACGTGCCCACCCATCGCGCCAGGCGACGGGGGTGTCTCTTCGTCATCATGACCGCGACGCTAAGTCCGGGCCGCCGGGGCGAGAATGCAGTCTGCTGCCGCCCGGAACTACAGCCGGCTGTACTGTCCGTCCGGCGCCGCGCCTGATATTCAGGACTTCACCTGGGGCCGAAAGGGACGTGCGTGCGAAAACGATGGGCACGGCCGTTGCGCAGTGTGGCCTATCTGCTCGGCAGCCTGCTGACCGCGATCGCCGCCGCCGTCGCCTTGCCGCTGCTTCTGCTGCCGGGTCAGGGACGCGCCTGGGCGGACTGGCACCGGCGCCGAGCTGGACGGCTGCTCGGCGTCCCGGTCCCCGCTCGTCCGGCGGAGGACGGTGGGCTCCGGATCCGCATCGTTCGCGTGGCACGCGGAGGTTTGCTGTGGCCGATGGTGCACGCGGGTATGGCGTTGCCCTTCGGCCTGGCCATGGTGGTGTGTCTGGGAAACGTCCTCATGGCGGTCTGGGCCATGACGCTGTGGTGGGTGCATCCGGCAGACGCGGCACCGCGCCTGCTGGGGGACGTACCGGTCAGCGGCTGGGCGGTCGCGTTGACCGCGGCGCCTTCCCAGGCCATCGTCCTCACCGCGGTGGCCTGGTGGGGTGGCCCGCTGCTGGCGCGCACTCACGCCCGGATCTGCCTGGCGCTGCTGTCGCCGTCCGCCACCGAACGGCTGACCCGGCGAGTGGAGGTCCTGACCCTGACACGGGCGGGAGCTCTGGACGCCCACGCCGCGGAACTGCGAAGGATCGAGCGTGACCTGCACGACGGCGTACAGGCTCGCCTGGTGGCGATCGCAGTGCGGCTCGGTGTGGCCCGCGAGTCGCTCACCAGCGCGCCCGAGGGTGTGACGAACCTCGTGAAGGAGGCGCATGAGGGCGTCGAGGAGGCCATGACCGAGTTGCGCAATGTGGTACGCACCGTCTACCCGCCGATCCTGGCCGACCGTGGCCTGGCCGGCGCGCTGGCGGCGCTGGCCGCCGATTCCGCTGTGCCGGCCCGGCTCCAGGTCGGCCGGCTGGACGCGGTCCCGGCCGCGGTCGAGACGGTGGCCTACTTCGTGGTCACCGAGGCGCTCACCAACGCGGCCAAACACGGACGGGCCACACGGGCCGAGGTACACGTCCAGCGCGTGGGCGCCTGCCTGTCGATCCGGGTCAGCGACGACGGGGTCGGCGGCGCGGACGAGGCGCTGGGCACCGGCATCGCCGGGATACGCCGCCGCGTGGCGGCCCTGGACGGCACCGTCCAGGTCACCAGCCCCACGGGCGGACCGACCATCATGGCCGTGGAGGTGCCGTGCGCGTCGTGATCGCCGAGGACAACGTCCTGCTGTCCAGCGGCCTGGAGCTCCTGCTGGCCGCCAAGGGCTTCGAGGTCGCCGCGGTCACCCGCGACGGCCCCGCCTTCCTGGCCGCCGTCGGCGCGCACCTTCCGGACGTGGCGATCGTCGACGTACGGCTGCCGCCCTCCTTCAGAGACGAGGGCATACACGCCGCCCTGCGGGCACGCCGCCTGCACAAGGGCCTGCCGGTGCTGGTGCTGTCGCAGTACGTCGAGCGAGAGTACGCCAGGGAACTGCTCTCGGACGGCCTCGGGGGCATCGGCTACCTGCTCAAGGACAGGGTGAGCCGGGTGGGGGAGTTCACCGACGGGCTGCGCCGTGTCGCCGCCGGTGGCACCGCGATGGACCCCGAGGTCATCTCCCAGCTCCTCCTCCGCCGCGGCAACGACTCCCTGTCGCGCCTCACACCTCGCGAACACGAAGTGCTCGCCCTCATGGCCGAGGGACACGACAACACCACCATCGCCGGGCGGCTGGCCATCACCCACAACGCCGTCCACAAGCACATCGGCAACATCTTCGCCAAGCTGAACCTGTCCCCTGCCGATGCCGGCCACCGCCGGGTCCAGGCGGTCCTGACCTATCTCGGCCACCGGCAGCCCCCATGAACCTCCCCGCCGGACTCAGCCGGTCGGCACGGCCCGGCGGCGTCACCGCCACCAGGCCAGGACCATGGCCGCCACCTCCGCGGAGCGCCGCGCCGGATCGGTCAGTCGCCGCGGGGTCTGCCGAACTCTTCGATCAGCACGGGATACTGCTCTCCACCGTGTCCGGCAGCGATCGAGCGGTCGGCCATCGCCTTGAACAACTTCGGCAGTTCGGCGTTGACGCCCACCGCCTCGCTCTCGTCGATCAGGTGTGCCATCGCCCGCGCGTCGGTCTCCAGGGCCGACACCTCGGCCGGGAAGGAACCGCCGTCGATCTGCTCGGCGTATCCGGGCAGCCATTCGGCCACGACGGTGGCGATCTGCTGCGCGAACGGCGCGTATGTCGCGGCGTCGACTCCGGCCGTCCTGAGAATGGCGGTGCCCTGGAGCCAGGCGTTCAGGACGCTCCACATCATGGCCAGGCCGGACACGTCGTACAGGGACGCCAGCCCATGGTCCGCACCGAGGTAGGTGACGGTGCCGAGCACCTCGAGTGTCGACCTGTGCGCCTCGAAGTCCGGCTGCGGCCCGCTTTGCAGGATCACCGCCTCGGCGGTCCCGATCGCCGGCGGAACGGCCATGATGGCACCGTCCAGGTAACGGGCGCCGTGCCGCTCGGCCCAGTGGGCGGCTTCCCGGGCCTGGGCGGAGTCGCCCGAGGTCAGGTTGATCAACATCGTGCCGTCCAGCTCGATGTCGCTCGTGCCGAGCAGCTCGTGCACGGCTCGGTAGTCGGTGACGCAGATGATCGTCAGGGCACCCGCCTTGAGGGCGTCGCCGACCGTCGGCGCCGACCGTGCGCCCTCGGCCACCAGCGGGTCGGCCTTGGAGGTCGTCCGGTTCCACACGGTCGTGGGATGCCCGGCCTTCAGGAACGCGGCGGCGAGTGCCCGGCCCATCAGTCCGAGTCCGATGACCGTCACGGGTGTTTCCGTTCTGTTGCTCATGGCACCATCGTCAACGTTGATACCGGTATGAAGGTCAAGTGAGGTTCGGATGCGGATCGGGGAACTGAGCGGTCGGACGGGCGTCAACACCCATCAGTTGCGCTACTACGAGGCACAGGGCCTGCTGGAGGCGGACCGCGGCGCGAACGGTTACCGCGAGTACGGCGAGGACGCCGTGCTGCGGGTGAAGCAGATCCGGCACCTGCTGGGTGCCGGTCTGTCCTCTGAGGACATCGCGTACCTGCTGCCCTGTGCGGCCGGAGAGGCCCCGGAGCTGCTCGGATGTCCCGAATTGCTGGCCGCGATGCGGTCACGGCTGCAGCGGCTGGACGATCAGATGGACAGGCTCGCTCAAGCCCGCGGCGCTCTCGCCGACTACATTGATGCGGCCGAGCGAACGGCCGGCGAAGGCTATCCCCCCTTCGACGAGGCCGGCCGGAAGCCCGTCCCCGCCTGAGCAGCCGGGATGGCGGCGACGCCGTCCCGGTCCTCGCCGGCGCACGGCTCGGGCTGCCGGGCCTAAGGGCAGGCTGTCGGCTCACACCGCGTCGGGGCGGCCGCCCGATCGCCTGCCGCGTCCGGGCTCACCGTCGACTACGACGGCACCTACGTCTCGCACGAGCCCGCGCTCATCCGGCAGTCGCTCAAGGACCGTCCGCAACGCCCACCGCGAGGACCACATCCCGGGCGGAAGCAGCGGCGGTACCGCCGCGGTCGTCGCCGCCGGCCCGATCGCCCGCTCCGTCGCGGACGTGCGCTTGGCCGACGGCGTCTGCGCGCCCTCCGGCGCGGACCGGGACATGACCGCCGACCTGGCGGGGCTGCGGCTGGGAGTGCCGGCCGCGCACTTCTACGACGATCTCGACCCGGACGTCGCCACCGTGACCGAACACGCCCTGTCCGAACTCGCGGCACGCGGCGCCGTGCTGGTCGAGCGCGACATCCCGGACGTGCGGCGGCTCAACGAGCTGGTCAGCTTCACCGTGGTGCTGTACGAGGTGGGCCGGGAACTCTCGGCCTACCTCTACCAGCACGCGGCGCCCGTGGCGCTGCGCGAGCTGGTCGGCCGGGTCGCCACCGCCCAGGTCCGGGAGACGCTCGAATCCATCCTGGACGAGGACCAGGTTCCGGCGGCCGACTACCGCGAGGCCCTCGCCGTCCACCGCCCGGCGCTCCGCACGGCCTACGCCGGCTACTTCGCCGACCACGACGTGAGCGCCGTCCTCGTCCCGACGACACCGCTGCCCGCGCGTCCGCACCGGCCCGCCGGGGAAGACCGCACGGTCGAGCTGAACGGCGACGACGCCGACACCTTCCGCACCTACATCCGCAACACCGACCCTCCGAGCAACGCGGGCCTCCCCTGCCTGTCGATCCCCTCGGGGCTGTCCCGCGAAGCCTGCCGATCGGCCTCGAACTCGTCGGCCCCGACTCGTCCGACGCCCGGCTGCTGGCCATCGGCGAGGCGATCGAGCGCGCTGCCGCCGCTGCCGCGCCCAGCGCCGTGAGACCCGGCACCCACCACCAGGACCGACTTCGCCGAGCGACTCACCGCCCTCCAGGAGGGCCGCGACCCGGTCTACACAGGGAGATGAGCGCGGCTCAGCGGCGGACGCGGTAGCGGATGCGGGGTGGCCTGGACATCATGTAGCGGTGTGCGAGGCGAGCCACTCGACCAGAGGACGGAGATCG
This sequence comes from Actinomadura sp. 3N407, assembly GCF_052245875.1. Classification (NCBI taxonomy): domain Bacteria; kingdom Bacillati; phylum Actinomycetota; class Actinomycetes; order Streptosporangiales; family Thermomonosporaceae; genus Actinomadura; species Actinomadura sp. 3N407. Next base: position 410,924 of record NZ_JBQQBP010000004.1, on the reverse strand, counting down.
CGCCAGGTGTCGCGGACCGCGGGCAGCGCCTGCTTCCCGGTGGCCTTCGTCTTGGGTATCCGTTTCTCGACGCCCAGCGACTTGTACCGGATCAGCTCGATACGCGGGTGATCGGCCCGGTAGCCACGAGGCTGGGTCTTGACCCGTTCGCCGACCAGGGAGAACCCCTTGTCGAGCAGCCGGTCCACGATCGCCTGCGCCTCGGCGCCCGACTTGTCGTCGTCGACGGCGGACCGGTAGCGGGCGGTGCCGTCGGGGGTGAAGGCGTGAAAGCCTCCGCCCACGAACAGGCCGTCGGCGCCGAGCTCCAGGTAGTAGCCGGCGTGGCCGTCGCCGCCCACGGTGGCGCCTTGGCTGGTCTTGTAGGGCGATTTGTCTTTGCTGAACCGGGTGTCGCGCTGCGGCCTGAACAGCTTGGCCGGTCCGAACTCGTCCTCCAGCTCCTCCAGCAGCGCCTGCAGCGGTCGGCGCACCGCGCTGTCATAGTCGGCCTTGTGCGCGTGCCAGTGCTCGCGCGTGTTGTCGGCCTCCAACTCCTTGTAGAAGTCGAAGGCCTTGCGCGGTATGCCGTCGAAGGCCATCGATTCCTCCCTTCTTCACAGCAGGGCGACGAAGCGCTCGACCACCTCCGCGGCCTGGGCGGCGTTCAGGCGGGGATCGCAGGCCGTGCGGTAGTGCGGCAGCTCGGGCGGCGGCCGGAACGGCTTGGGCGTGGTGGTGCACTCGGTGACGTCCTCGGGTGTCATCTCCAGATGCAGTCCGGCCGGGTGCCTCCGATGGGCCCGCATGATGCGGACGAACGCCACGATCTCGTCCAGGATCGCCTCCATGAGCCGGGTCTTGGGCCCTGCGCCGATGCGCATCGTGTTGCCGTGCATGGGGTCGCACAGCCACACGACCGGCCTACCCCGTCTGCTGACCTCTTCCACCATTTCGGGCAGGAGGCTGCGCACGCGGGTGCTGCCGAGACGGACGATGAAGAACAGCCGGCCGTCCGCGCCGTCGGGATTGAGCAGGCGGCTGAGCCGTACGGCCTGTGCGGGGCTGATGACGGGACCGATCTTGACGCCGATGGTGTTGGCGACGGAGCGCGCGAAGGCGACGTGCTGGCCGTCGGGCTGGCGGGTGCGGTCCCCGATCCACACCGAGTGGGCCGAGGCGGCGTAGTCGCCGCGCACCAGCGGACGCTCGTAGTCGAGCAGCAGTGCCTCGTGGGAGACGTAGGCCCGCTCCAGCGGCGATCGCCCCGCCCAGGAGTCGCGGACCACCCGCAGCACCCGCTCGGCGCACTCGTGGGCGCGCAGGAGCCGGGTGGGGTCGGGGTGGCGGGCCCGGCGGTCGGTGGCGGGGCTGTTGACCGCGTCGCCCCGGTATGACGGAACGACGGTGCCGTCGGCGATGCGCTCGTAGGGGGCCGAGCGGGGCTTGCCGTACTGGCCGGCCAGGCGGCCCAGCGGGACGACCACGCCCCCGGTGGCCGAGTGGATCACCTCTGCCAGGCCGTACAGCTGTGCGAGTTTGGCGCGCACCTCGGTGGCGCCGGACTCGCAGAAGCGCTCGGCGCAGTCGCCGCCCTGCAGCAGGAAGCCCCCGCCTTGGGCGACACGGGCCACGGCCTGACCGAGCCGGTCGCACTCGGCCCTGGTGACCAGCGGCGGCATCGTCTGCAGGGTGCTGGTGACGTGGTCGAGCAGCGCCACGTCGCCCCAGTCGGGTTGCTGACCCACGGCGGCGATCACGGCGGCGCGTCCTGGAGCCGGGCCTTGTCGACCTTGCCGACAGGCGTGAGCGGCAGGCCGGGAACGACGACCACGCGGTCGGGGATCTTGTAGGCGGCCACGCCGCGTTCGCGCATGAACGCGGCGACCGCCTGGAGGGTGGGCGGTTCGTCCCGGGCGACGATGTAGGCGCAGGTGCGTTCGCCGAGGTAGGGGTCGGGTACCGGGGCCACGGCGACGGCCCGCACGTCCGGATGGGCCAGCAGGTGCTCTTCGACCTCGTCGGCGGGCACCTTGTCGCCGCCGCGGTGGATCACGTCCTTGACCCGGCCGCAGATGACCAGATGGCCGGTCTCGGCAAGGCGGGCCAGGTCGCCGGTGCGGAAGAAGCCGTCGGGGGTGAAGGCCCGTCCGTTGTGCTCCTCGGCGCGGAAGTACCCCCTGATCGTGTACGGCCCGCGGACGAGCAGCTCCCCGGTTCCCCCGGCCGGCACCTCGCCGCCCGCTTCGTCCACGATGCGGACCTCGTCGTGCTCCGAGAGCGGCCTGCCCTGGACGGTGGTCAGCAGCTCGGGCGGGTCGTCCGGGGGACTCTGGCTGAGCAGCCCCTCGGCCATGCCGAACGACTGCTGCACCGGGCCGAGCCGCGCACGGACGTCGCGGGCCAGTTCGGGGCTGACGCCGGCACCGCCGAGTTGCACCAGGCGCAGGCTCGAGAGCTCGTGCGGGCTCCAGGAGGCGGCGTCCAGCCACAGCAGCGCCAGCGACGGCACGAGGCCGGTGACGGTGACGCGCTCGCTTTCGATGAGCGGGAACGCGTCGCCGGGGCTCGGCGTCGGGGTGAGCACGACGCTGCCGCCCGCGTACAGGGTGCCGAGCACGCCGGGGCAGCCGAGCGCGTAGTTGTGCGCGATGGGCAGCGCGGCCAGGTAGACGTCGTCCGGGCCGAGACGGGCGTTGGCGGCGCTGAGCCTGACGTTGCACAGGTAGTCGTCATGGGTGCGCGGGATCAGCTTGGAGCGTCCGGTGGTGCCGCCCGACAGCAGGAAGAAGGCCACGTCCCCCGGTTCGGGCGGCCGCAGCTCGGTCGGTTCGGCGTAGAGCGACGACAGCGGAGTGAACTCCTCCGGCTCGCCGGCGACGACCACGTGCCGGGGGCCGCGGATCCGCCGGGCCAGCTCCCGGTGGTCGAAGCCCTGGTGGACGGCGGGAACGACATAGGCGGCGGCCTCGGTGTGCGCGGCCAGGTGGCCGATCTCGTCGTGCCGGTGAGGGGGCAGCGCGAGCACCGGGGCGGCGCCGAGCGTCAGCAGCGCGAAGAACGTGTCGATCAGCTCGGGCGTGTTCGGCAGCTGCACGATCACCCTGTCGCCGCGCCGCAGGCCCAGGCCGTGGAACCCCGCGGCCAGGCGGGCGGCGCGCTCGGCGAGTTCGCGGTGGGTGCGGCGGGTGGCGCCCGAGACCAGGGCGGTGCGCTCGTCGTGGGCGCGCAGCAGGACGTCGAGGGTCTGGCCGGTCCACAGACCGAGCTCGCGGTAGCGCCCGGCGGTTTCCGCGGGCCAGGGTACGCATCCGGCGATCATCGGGTCCCCCTCACGGCGCCACCCGCACCACGCGCCAGCCGTCCTCCCGGCGGCGGTAGCGCAACCGGTCCTGGATCTCGTCGGCCCTGCGCTGCCAGAACTCCATCTCCTCCGGCGTGAGCCGGTAGCCGCCCCAGTGGCCGGGGCGCGGGACCTCCTGGCCGGCGAAGCGGTCGCGCTCGGCATCGAAGCGCTCGCGCACGACCCGCCGGTCGCCGATCTCGGCGCACTGGTCGCTGCTCCAGGCCAGCAGTTGGATCGAGCGGGGCAGGGTGGCGAAGTGGGCGTCGGACTCCACCTCGTCCAGCCGGCTGACCGGGCCCTCGGCCCTGACCTGGCGCCCCTTGTCGAGCCAGCCGAAGCAGAGCGCGGCCACCGGGTTGACCGCGACGTCGGAGGCCTTGCGGCTCGCGTGGTTGGTGAAGTAGACGAAGCCGTGGTCGACGTAGGCCACGTCCACCCAGCGGGCCGAGGGACGGCCGTGGTGGTCGGCCGTGGCCAGAACGGCGGAGTCGGGCATCTGCGCATTCGCCGCCCGCCACTCGTCCTGCCAGCGCAGGAACTGCCGCAGCGGATCGGTCGGCAACTGAGTCGGCATTCTCCTTATCCCGTCATCCGGTGGTCTTCCTGACACTATTGCCTATAATCGGCGGCATGCAACAAGTCGCACGCACTCTCATCACCCGCCACCGAGAAATCATCGATCAACGCACTTTCCATCTGCTCGGCATGGAATGGGATCTCCTGCCCGGCGTCTACGCCCCCCATCTGTCGCAGTCGTCGGCGCTGTACGCCGAATGGCTGCCCTACCCCCTGCACGGTTCGTTCTGTGAGGTCGGCAGCGGCACCGGCTACATCTCCGTGCTGGCGGCGCTGCGCGGTTGCGCGCCGGTGACCGCGCTGGACGTCAGCGAGGCCGCCGCCGAGAACACACGGCTCAACGCCGAGCGGCACGGCGTCGGGTCGGCGGTCCGCGTGTCCTGCGGCGACATGTTCGAGCCGCTGACCAGCGAGGACAGGTTCGACGTCATCTACTGGAACTCCAACTTCGTCGAGGGCGAGCCCGCCGACGTCCTGGAGCGGGCCTTCTTCGACTCCGGCTACGCGGCGCACGCGGCCTTCTTCCGGGACGCCGCCGCGCACCTGGAGCCCGGCGGCAGGCTGCTGCTGGGCTTCACCGACCTGGGCGACGAGCAACGCGTGCACGCGCTGGCGGCCGGGCACGGCTGGCGTCCCGCACTGCTGCGCGCCGCGAAATGCGCCGCCGAAGAAGGGCACATCGAATACCGGCTCCTCGAATTCACGCGGAGCGGCTGACCATTCTCGCCGGGCCTTGCCGAAGGCCCGGCGTATTCACTTGTAGAGGCGGACGGCGAGCGGTACCAATATCACCGTGGCACCCACCGCCCAGGCGACGGTGAAAAGCACGGGCTGCAATATCGGGCCGCCACTGGAGAGCCCGACCAGCGCGTCGCTCGCCAGCGACAGCGGATTGACGCGCACCACGGGCCGCAGCCATTCGAAGAACTGGTCGACCGGTACGAAGCCCGACGAGAGGAACAGCAGCAGCGTGACCGGCGAGCTGAGCGTTCCGCTGACCGCCTGCTCGCTCTCGGCCGACAGGGCCACCACGACCGCCAGCCACAGGAAGATCCAGGCGAAGAGCACGACGACCGCGAAGAACGCGAGCACGGCCGGCGCCCCCTGCGTGAAGCGGAATCCGACCGTGTGCGCGACGGCCGTGGTGATCGCGGCCACCAGCAGCACCCGTACCAGGTCGCCGGTGATCCGGCCGGCCAGCACGGACAACCGGCTGATGTTCATGGCCCTGAACCGGTCGACGATGCCGCTGCGCAGGTCGGTGAAGAACCCCAGGCCGGTGCCGACGGCGCCGTAGGCGGCGCTGAACAGGACGATGGCCGGGGCGAGCCGGTCGATGTAGCGGCCGCCGGTGGCCTCGCCGACCAGTTCCCCGAAGACCAGCAGCATGAGGAAGAGCAGGATCAGCGGGAACATGACCGAGTCGGCGACCAGTTGCGTGCTCTTGGCGAAGCGCCGCAGGTTGCGGCCGGCCAGCAGACCCGTTTCGGTGATGACGGTCATGTCGCCCTCCTGAACGCCTGGACGGCCGCGGCCGAGAAGACCGCCAGCAGCCCCGCCAGCCACGCCACCGCCTTCAGCACCGGCGCCGCGGTCGGGCCGCCGTCCGCGAGCGCCCGCAGCGCGTCGAGGACGGCGGTCACCGGCTGGTTGCGCACGAACGGCTCGATCCAGGCGGGGAAGGCGTCGGCGGGCACGAAGGCCGAGGAGATCATCAGTAGCGGCAGATAGATGACGTGCAGCGTCGAAGAGACCGCCTCGGGGTCGCTAGAGACGAGCCCGAGCGCGCTGGTGCCGGCCGAGACCGTGAGCGCGAAGCCCACCGACAGCACGACGAAGCCCAGTGACGCCACCGGGCCGGCCTCGAACCGGAAGCCCGCCACGTGACCGGCGGCGATGATCACCACGATGGCCAGGAGCGCCCGCACGCTGTCGGCCGCCATCCGGCCCACCACCACGGCGCCGCGGTTGATGGCCAGCGACCGGTGGCGGGCCAGCATGCCGGTCCGGCGGTCGGAGGCGAAGAAGAACGCGGCGGTGATGGCCACGGAGAACATCCACTGCACCACGATCGCCGGGGGCAGGAACTGGGCGTAGTCGATGCCGTGCGTCCGCAGCAGGTTCTGGAAGAGGGCCAGGAACCCGAAGACGAAGATGATCGGGAACACCAGCATCGTGCTGACGGTGTCGGCCGTCGAGTTGAGCCGGAGGTTGCGCCCGGCCAGCAGCAGACCCTGCCCGAAGAGGTTGCCCAGGCCCGCCTCGGTTCCGGCCGTCATCAGCCGACCTCCTCGGGCTCCCGCTCGGTTTCCCTTCCGGTCAGCGCGAAGAAGACCTCGTCCAGCGTGGGGCGCCGCAGCCTCAGGTCGTCGGCCCTGATCCCGGCCTCGCGCAGCACGGCGACGACTTCCGTCAGCGTGTCGGAGTCGGCTCCGCGGACGGTGGCGACACCGCCGGACTCCACCACGTCGCCGAACCGCTCCCGCAGCACCCGCGACACCTGCTCGCGCGGCTCGGCGCGCACCTCGCAGACCTGCCCGCCGACCTGGTTCTTCAGCTCGCCCGGCGTGCCTTCCGCGATCACCCTGCCGTGGTCGATGACCACGATCCGGTCGGCCAGGCGATCCGCCTCCTCCAGGTACTGAGTGGTCAGCAGCAGCGTGACGCCCTCCGCGCGCAGCCCGGCGACCATGTCCCACATCTCCTGGCGGCCGGCCGGGTCGAGCCCGGTGGTCGGCTCGTCGAGGAAGATCACGGGCCGCTTGACCACCAGGCTGGCCGCCAGGTCCAGGCGCCGCCGCATGCCGCCGGAGTAGGACTTGACGGGCTGGTCGGCGGCATCGCTCAGCCGGAAGCCCGTCAGCAGCTCCTCGGCCCGTGCGGCGGCCGCCCGGCGGTCCAGCTTGAGCAGCCTGCCGAACAGGACGAGGTTCTGCCGCCCGGTCAGCACGTCGTCGACGGCGGCGAACTGGCCGGTCAGGGCGATGGAGGCGCGGACCCCGGCCGGGTCCTCTGCCACGTCGTGCCCCGCCACCGAGGCCCGGCCGCCGTCCAGCGGCAGAAGCGTGCTCAGGCAGTTGACCACCGTGGTCTTGCCGGCGCCGTTGGGACCGAGCAGCCCGACCACGGCACCCGGCCGCACCGTGAACGACACCTCCTCCAGGGCGGTCTTCTTACCGAAGACCTTATGGAGGCGTTCGACCTCGACTTCCCCTTCGCGCATGAGCGCTACCTCCTGATGTGGGTAGTCCTTGTGCCGCCTGTGCCCGTCAGCCGTCCTGTTTCACCGGCGTCTGCTGATGGAAGACGAGCTTCCAGTCGCCTTCGCCGCGCTCGTAGACGCTGGTCATGTAGAGCTGGAAGGAGAAGTCCGCCTCGCTGAGCCGGACGGTCGCCCTGTAGGTGATCAGCGCCGACTCGCCGCCCAGGGACAGCACCTTGACGTCTTCGAGCGTGTAGTCGTCGAACGGCGACTTGTTGGCGTCGATGTCGTCGGCCAGCTCGTGGCCGGTCTGCAGTCCGTCGGGCTCGACGCAGATCGTGCGGCCGGTGACGAGGCCGCGGTAGAAGGCGCCGTTGCCGACCGAGATGGCCGCCCAGCCCTTCTCCTCCAGCTCGTGCAGTTCGTTCTCGATGCTCATCGCGGGCTCCTTTCCGTGGGTGATCGCGATGGGGACTCAGGGGGTGGAGGGCCAGCGGCCGGGCATGCCGCAGAACTGCAGCACCTGCTCGACCAGTTCGTCCTCCTGCGGTATCAGGTAGAAGTGGTCGCCGGGGAAGACCCGCAGCCGGAACGCACCCGTGGTGTGGCGTTCCCAGCCGGCGGCCTCGTCGCGGTCCGCCTCGGGGTCCGCGTCGGAGACGCACGCACAGACCGGGGTGCGGATCGGCGTCATGTCCGGGGGGCGGTAGGTCTCGGTCAGCCGGTAGTCGGCGGCCAGCGTCGGCAGGATCAGCTCGCGCAGCGCGGGGTCGTCCAGGACCTCCTGGCTGGTGCCGCCCAGCCTGCGCAGGTCCTCCAGCAGCGCCTGCTCGCCTCCCAGGTGCACGTCGGTATGACGGAGCCGGTCGGGAGCCGGGCGGCCGGAGACGATCAGCCCGGCCGGCGGGCGCCCGAGCGCCCTCTCCAGGCGCCTGGCCGTCTCGTGCGCCACGGCGGCGCCCATGCTGTGGCCGAACAGGGCCAGCGGCACCTCGCCCATCGCCGCCAGGACGGCGGCGACCGGCTCGGCGAGTTCGTCCATCGTCTGTGCGTGCGGTTCGCGCAGCCGGTCCTGGCGGCCCGGGTACTGCACGCCGTACAACTCGACGCCGGCGGGCAGGCGCGCCCCCCATGTCTTGAAGAATCCGGCGGCGCCGCCCGCGTGCGGGAAGCACACCAGACGGAGCCTGGGCACGTCCTGGATGCGCAGGGGACGCAGCCACCGCTCGCGCTGCCGGACGGTCGTGATGGTCATGCCGGTGATTCCTCCAGCTCCGTTCTCGCGGTGGCGATCAGCTCGTCGGCGGGCATCGGGCGGTGCGGCGAGCCGGACAGGCGCTCGGGGTAGCCGAGTGCGGCGGCCATCGCCTGCCACACCGAGCTGACGGCCAGGGAGTACTGTCCCTCACGCAGTGGATCGACCCCGTCAGTCACGGCCCTCCATGCCTGCGTGATCGCGCGGTGGGCGCCCTCCGGCCACATGGACGCGAGGATCTCCCGGTATGCCGGGGCGTCGGCGGGGCCGATCGCGCAGGTGGCCGGCAGGTCGAGTCCGGGGTCGGCGGTGGCGTCGAGCCGGGTCGTCGTCCTCGCCTCGGCGGGCAGGTGCGGGCGGGGCGACCACAACACGGGACCGTGGGTCTCGGCCAGTGTGAGCGTGCCGCCCTCGGTGCCGATGGTGATGCGGTGCAGCAGGTGGGCGTGGTTGTCGGGGTCCGCGGGGTGCAGCTGGTTCTGCACGCGCAGCGTGAACGGGACGCCGGCCAGCGTGCCGTCGATCGTGCGGAAGGGGCCGCGGCCGGTGGGGACGGGCAGGTCGAAGGGACGAAGGCCGCCCAGCGCCCGGCCCAGGATGTCGAACAGGTGGTAGGAGACCTGCACGCCGCAGGCCGCCTCGACGTACACCGGCCGCAGAACGCGGGCGGCGGCGAGGAAGCGCCGCACCGGAGGCAGGTGCACGTAGTGGCTGTTCACGGAGTACATCACCCGGTTCCGGCGGGCGGCGCGCAATGAGGCGACCAGCTCGTCGCGGAGCAGCGGCCCCTCCTGCAGGACGTGCACGCCGCGGGCCATCAGCTCGGCCGCCACGGCGCTGCCGGGTCCCCCGTTGACCTCGCCGAGCAGCACGACGCAGGCGAGGTCGACGTCGCCGGGCACCTCCTCGACGCGGGTGTGGAGCGGCACGCCGGCCTCCTTCGCGCACGCCTGGGAGCGCTCACCGCCCTTGGCCAGGATGCCGGCGAGTTCGAAGGCCGAGTCCGGTGCGGCGAGAGCCGCCAGGTGCACACGGCCGAAACCGGTACCGCACACCAGCACACGTGGACGCCGGTTCCCCGGTGCACCGCGACCGGTCGCGACGGGCCCGTCCACACGCCCGCCATGCGCGCCGCCGCTCACAGAACCCCCTCCTCCACGGGCGCGCGTGACGGTTCCGCGACTTCCACGGCCGGGTCGTCGCGCAGATCCCGGAGCACGCCGGCCGGGGCCAGCACGTCGGACGCGTCGTGGGCGCCCGCGGGCACCCGGCCCGCGGCCACCGCCCGCGTGGCCGTGGCCGCGAGCACGGCCGTCAGCTCGTAGCTGTCGTCGGCGCGGACGAAAAGGACTCTGCCGTCCAGGTCGAAGACGAGCTGGAAGTACGGCCGGCGGCCGAGGGCGTCGAGGCGTGCCGCCAGCTCGAGGGCCTCGGCGGCCCGCCCGGGTTCCTCGCCCCGGGCTCCCGACAGCGCGCGAAGGGTTCGCTCACCGTCGAACACGCCCCACCATTCGATCTCCGCCAGTTCCAGCGCGCGGGCCAGCCGTTCGGTCTCCCGGCTCAGGTAGGGGTAGGCGCTGACACGGCCGGGAAAACGCGGCAGGGCGACGCGCTCGGCGGGATGCAGAGCGCCGCGGATCGGCTGGTGGCCGCGCCAGGCGGCCAGTGGAGTCGCGTGCTCGCCGTGCAGGGAGGCGATGTAGTCGAGCGAGGCGGCCCTGGTGAAGCGGTCCAGGCCGCCGACGTGGGCGACCAGCCTGGACGGCCGGTCGACGCCCCCGGCCAGTGCGCGCGGCAGCAGCGCGGACAGGCCGGGCATCATCCCCGCGGCCAGCACCGCCGCGCGCCCGCCGGCGAGTGCCGTCAGGCGGGAATGGTCGAGCTGGTCCCCGGCCACGTCCACGTAGTGGGCCCCGGCCTTCAGCGCGGCCCGTGCCACCGTGTCGCCGATGCGGGCCGAGGGGCCCGCGCAGTTCACCACCACGTCGCAGCCGGCGCAGAACTTCGCCGTCCCGGCGGCGTCGTCGATGTCCACCTCGACGGCCTCATCGCCGGGCCGGGCGAGCTTCCGTATCCGGGTCAGGTCCCTGCCGCCCAGGCGCAGCGGCTCCCGCAGGCGGCGCACGAGCGCGCGGCCCACCGTTCCGTAGCATCCGATCACGCCGACGGTCATGGCCGCTCCCACCCCTGGGTCAGCAAGGCGGCGACCTCGTCCACGTGAGGCGGCCGCAGGCAGCTGAAGTGGTCGCCGGGGACATCGGCCACTTTCAGCTCGCCCAGGCACAGCTCGCGCCAGAAGCCGGTCATGTCGTCGCGCAGCCACGGCAGGAACCGCGTGTCACCGAGCTGGCGCAGGAACGTGATGTCACCCGCGTACGGTTCCGGCACGTGGGAGCCGACCGCGAGCAGGCTGTGCCGCACCACCTGGTAGAAGGTGGCGACGTGCCGTTCGACGTCGGCGTCCGAGCCGGCATGGCGGCCGGCGGCGCGGCCGATGGCGGCCAGCCGCTCGTCCCGCGGGCGACCCGCCTGGGCGCGGAAGATCTCCGCGGCGGGCGCCAGCTCGCCGGTGAGCGCGGTGACGCGCCCGGCCGGCACCCGGTCCGTGTCCTCGCGGAGCAGCAGCTCGAAGACCTCGGACATGACCCTCTCGTCACCGGGATAGCCCGCTTCGGCCGGGTCGGCGCCCATGACCTTGGCGAAGACGTACTCCACGACCAGGTCGTCCTCGATGATCCGGGGCAGCGTGTAGCTGCTGATCACGGTGAGGCTCGCGACGTCGGCGCCCGCCTCGGTGAGCTGCCTGGCGATCTCGGTGGCCAGCAGGCCGCCCATGCAGTAGCCGACCACGTGGAAGGCGCCGGCGCCGGTGTCGAGCAGCGCGCGGCTGTACAGGGCGGCCCGGCGTTCGATCAGGCCGCGCGGATCCTCGGCCAGGTAGGACTCCACGTCGGTGACCGCGAGCCCGGCAAGCGGGCTGCCCTTGCCCGCCAGCAGCCGCGAGAGCGCACGGTAGGGAGCCAGCGTGCCGCTGCCCTCGTGGACGAGCACGCGCAGCGGCCCGTCGCCCTCGGACTCGCCGCCGAGCGGGACGAGCGGTGAGCTGTCGGCGCGGCCGCCGTCCTCGTCGGCGGCGCCGCCCCTGCGCAGCTCCTCGGCGAGCGCGGCCACCGTCGGCCGGTGCAGGATCTGGCGGACCAGGTCGTCCCAGTGCACCTCCGCCGCGGCCGGCACCCGCTCACGCAGCGTGGCGGCCAGCTTGGCGACCACGAGGGAGTCGCCGCCGAGGTCGAAGAAGTCGTCGTCGCGGTTGAGGCCGGCCACGTTGAGCACCTCGGCCCAGGTCGCGGCCAGCTCCCGTTCGAGGTCGTCGCGGGGCGGCCCGCCCGCCGAGGCGCGGCTCGCGGCGGCGCGCGGCAGCCAGGAGCGCAGCGTGCCCGTGTCCACCTTGCCGTTGCGGGTCAGCGGCAGCGCGTCGACGATCTGGAGATGCGCCGGGATCATGTACTCGGGCAGCCGCCCGGCCAGATGCCCGGCCAGCGCGGCGACGTCCAGCGGCCGCCGGTCCGCCTTGAAGCGGGCGGCGAAGACGTGCTGCCCGAGCGGGCCGGTCACGTCGCCCGTGCCGGGTAGGCAGACGGTCGCGTCGGCACCCGCCCCGCACAGCAGTTCCAGCCACTGCTCGCGGCCGAGGAAGGTCTGGTCGAGGCCCTTGCGCGAGTCCTCGTAGTCCCATTTGCGCGGGTCCTTCTCCGGCATCATGAACTCCATCGAGGTCATGATCTGGTAGCTGTCCCTGGTGGTCTCGACGAAGACCAGCCAGCCGCCCGGCCGCAGCATCTGCACCAGCCTGTCGAGCACCCGGCCCGCATGGCGGGCGTTGTGCAGGACGTTGACACAGAGGACGACTTCGAAGTCGTTGGGCTTGTACCCCTGCTCGCGGAAGTCCTCGTTGATGTCGAACAGCCCGTAGCGCACCCAGGGCCGGTCGCCGAAGCGCTTGCGGGCCTCGTTGAGGAAGAAGGGCGAGACGTCGGTGAACAGATAGTCGACGTCGTACTCCGCCAGCGCCGGGATCATCTGGGCGCTGATGCCGCCGACGCCCGCGCCGACCTCCAGCACCCGCAGGCCGCCGTCGTGCCGCCCGGCGATGCGGTGCATCATCTCGACGGCGGCGTGGTTGACATAGCGGCTGATGATGTTCTCCCGGTAGGCGGCCTCGGAGATCTCCAGGCGCCCCTCCGGGAAGAGCAGTGGCAGCGGGTCCATCTCGTCGCGGACCAGCTCCGGCAGGTGGTCGGTGCTGGTCTTGAAGTAGGAGATCAGGGCGGCGGGGTAGCTGTCCTCGCGCTGCAGCTCGGCGACCGCCCGCCAGGCGGCGTCGAGGTCGTGCTCGCCGACGGTGCGCACGGCGCGGCGGACCTCCCCGTCCCGCTCCAGGAACCCTTCGTTCTCGAGCACGCGCAACCAGCGGCGCACGAGCCGATGGTGCCGGGGGGCCGCCCCGATGACCTCGATGACCTCCTCGGTGGCGGCGGTAGCGCCGGGTTCCCCGAACAGGCCGTGACGGGCGAGGGCGCGCATGATGCCGATGACCGCCGCCCTGTCCAGACGGGCCATGAACTCCATGAGTTCTTCGCGATCGATGTGCGCGGTCTGCAGGTCTCCGGCGCCGGATCCCGCCGTGCCCAGCTCCTCCGTCAGAGCCGCCGCCGGTGTCTCCCGCGAGGCGGTGCGCGCCGGCTCGGCGAAGGCGGCCAGGCGGCGCTCCATCCCGTCGCCGTCGACCAGCACGTGGGCGGCGGCGACCGCGGGATGCTCCTGGACTGCGGCCTCGACCTCCGCGAGCTCTATGCGGTGCCCCCGGATCTTGACCTGCCGGTCCTCGCGGCCGAGGAACTCGATCAACCCGTCCTCGCGGTAGCGTCCCAGATCTCCGGTGCGATAGAGGCGCTCGCCGGTCTCCGGATGCCGGACGAACCGCCGGTCCGTCTTCTCCGCGTCACCCAGGTAGCCCAGCGCCACCCCGGCGCCGCCGATGTAGAGTTCGCCCGCCACCCAGTCCGGACACGGCCGCATCGCCTCGTCCAGGACGTGGAAGGTCTGGTTGGCCAGTGGCCTGCCGTACGGGACGCTCGTCCAGTCCGGCGAGAGGTCCCCGATCGGGTGGTGGATCGACCAGATCGACGCCTCCGTCGCTCCGCCGAGGCTGACCAGTTCGAGTCCGGGCAGGCGGGCGCGGACGGCCGGGGGCAGCGTGATCGGAATCCAGTCGCCGCTGAGCAGGGCCAGCCTGAGCGTGGGCAGGCCGGTCCCGGGGTTGGCGGCCAGGTAGTGCTCCAGCATCTGGAGCTGCGCGGGGACGGAGTTCCACAGCGTGACCCCGTGCTCGGCGATCAGCCGGGCCCAGCGGGCGGGGTCGCCGCGCCCCTCCGGGCCGGGCAGCACCAGCGCGCCGCCCACGGCGAGGGGACCGAAGACGTCGTAGACCGACAGGTCGAAGCCGAGGCTCGCCAGCCCGAGCACGCGGTCGTCCGCGGTGACCGAGAAGCGGCGATTGATGTCGGCCACCGTGTTGAGCGCCGCCTCGTGGGAGATCATCACGCCCTTGGGCTCGCCGGTGGAGCCGGACGTATAGATGACGTAGGCCAGGTCGCCGGGGCGGGCGCGGCCGGAGGGCGCCGGGGCGGTGGAGGGCGGCAGCGTGTCGACGTCCACGCAGCGCACCCCCGGCGGGCGCTCCGTGATCCAGGACTGGGTCAGCACGGTGGTCACCCCGGCGTCGGCGAGGATGCGCTCGCGCCGGGCGGGCGGCTGCCCGACGTCCACCGGCAGATAGGCGGCACCGGCCAGCAGGGTGCCGAGGACGGCGACGACCTGCTCCCAGCCCTTCTGCATGAGGACCGCGACGGGCGCGTCTCCCGCTCCCGCCGCCAGGCCGTCGGCCACGGCCGCGGCCCGCGCGAGCAGCTCACCGTAGGTCAGCGTGCGCTCCTCGGTGATGACGGCGGGCGCGTCCGGTGTGGCCGCCGCCTGTGCCGCGACGGGCTCGTGGAGCAGACCGGCGGGACGGGGCGCCGTGGTCGCGTTGGCACGGTCGCGCCGCCCGGCCTGCGCGGCGGGCAGTCCGACCGGTGAGGCCGACGTCCACGCGGAGTCGGAGGCGGCCAGGTCGAGCAGCAGCGTGCGCAGTGCTCCGAACAGGTCGTCGATCAGCCCGTCGGGGAAGACGCCGTCGCGTACGTCGGCCCTGACCTCCAGGACGCCGCCCTCGACCAGGGCCTGGCAGTCGATCCACACCTGGGGGGTCTGGCTCCTGCCGTACACCACCTCGGCCAGGCCGCGCATGCCCTCGTTCTCGTCGCTGAGGCCGACGGTGCTGGTGAAGACGACCGGTACGAGGGCGGCCTGCCTGCCCTGGCGGCGGGCGATCTCGCGCATCAACTCCACGCCGGAGTAGAGCCGGTGGTCGAAGTCGTCCCACAGCCGCCGCTGGAGAGCGTCGGCGCGGGCGGCGAAGCCGTCGCCGGCCGCGCCGTCCACCTCCAGCAGGCTGACGGTGGTGAAGTCGCCGACGAGGGAGCCGACCTGCGGGTGGAGAGGGTGCCGGTTGAGGAGCGTGAGGTTGAGGCAGAAGGCCGGCTGGCGGCTCCAGCGGCCGACGACCTCGGCGAAGGCGGCGAGCACGGCGGTGGAGGGGGTGACCCCGTGCGCCGCCGCCCGTTCGCGCAGCCCCCGCCACTGCGCGGGGGTGAAGCGGACCTCGTGGCGGGTGAAGGAGCCGGCCGCCTGGACCTCGCGGTCCTCGCGCAGCGGCAGTTCGGGAGCGCCGGGCAGATCGTCCAGCCGGTCCTCCCAGTAGCGCCGGTCGCGCTCGTAGTCGGCACCGTCGCGCAGGCCGCGGGCGGCGGCCACGTAGTCACGGAAGGTGATCTCCATCGGCGGGAGGTCGGCGCCCGGGTCGAGATAGAGGCGCTTCAGTTCGGTGAGCAGGAGCTGGATGCTCAGGTAGTCGGCGATGAGGAAGTCGATGGAGACGTGCAGCAGGTCGCGATCGTCGGTCCGCGTGATCCGCAGCTCGAACAGCGGCCATGACGCCGGGTCGTGGACGCGGGCGTCCATGGCGGCCCTGGTGGCCGCCACATGCGCCTCGACCTCGTCGGCGGAGCGGCCGCCGAGGTCGGCGGCCTCGATGTGGTACCGGGGCGCCACCGGGGCGGTGACCTGGTAGCCCTCCACGTGGAAGGTGCAGCGCAGCATGTCATGGCGCTCGATGAGCCGGTTCCAGGCGTCCTCCATCCGCTGCGGGTCCAGGTCCGCGAAGGCCAGTTCCGCGTAGACCTGGCAGGCGGTTCCGCCGTAGTCGAAGGCGTCGCCCCTGCCGAGCAGGTAGGCGGCCTGCACGTCGGTGAGGGGGAACGGCTCGTGGCGGTTGCCGGGGTCGGGCGTCAGCTCCGGCGCGGCCGGGCGGCTCAGATACTCCAGCAGCTCGTCCTTGCGGGCGGCCAGCAGCGCGCGCCTCTCGTCGGTGAGGACGCCCTGGGGGGCGCGGAACCGCAGCCGGCCCGCCTCTTCCCACAGGTGCACGCCCTCGCGGGCCAGTTCGGCGATGAGCTGACCAGCCGTCATATCGTGCCCTCCTCGAAGGCTCCGTCGTCGCGATGCTGTTCGATCAGGGCCGCGTGCTCGGCGATGGTCGGCCCGGCGAACAGCGTCCGCAGGGGGAGCTCGACGCCGAACTCGATCCTGATCTCCTCGGCCAGGCGGGTGGCCAGGACGCTGTCGCCGCCGAGAATCACGAAGTTCTGATGCCTGCCCACCTCGGGGACGTCGAGCAACGCCTGCCAGACCCGGGCGAGGGCCTCCTCGACGGGGCCGGCGGGCGGGACGTCCTGGACCTGGCCGCTGCCGTGGTCCTCGGCCAGACGGGTGAGCGCGCTCCGGTCGATTTTGCCGTTGGTGGTGAGGGGGAGGTCGGGGACCTGGACGGTCTGTTCGGGGATCATGTAGGGCGGGAGCTGCCCGGCCAGGTGGTCGTGCAGGTCGCCGGGGTCCAGATCGCCTGCCGGGACGACCAGTGCGGCCAGCCTGCGGGCCGCGCCGCCGACCGTGGTGGCCACCGCCCGCTCCACCTTCGGGTGCGCCAGCAGCGCCGCCTCGATCTCCCCCAGCTCGATGCGGTGACCGCGGACCTTGACCTGATGATCCACCCGGCCCAGGAACTCCAGCGTCCCGTCCGGCCAATAGCGGCCCATGTCACCGGTGCGATACCAGCGCACCCCGTCACGCTCGACGAACTTGGCGCTGGTGGTGTCCGGATCGCCCCGGTAACCCTCGGCCACCCCCGCGCCGCCGATCCACAACTCCCCCGGCCCCCAGTCCGGGCAGTCCCGCCCCAACTGGTCCACCACCCGGAAACACTGATTGGCCAACGGCCGCCCATAAGGCACCGACACCCACTCCGGCGGCACCTCGGCCGGAACCGGGCAGTAGTTGGACCAGATCGCCGCCTCCGTCGCACCACCCAACGCCACCAGCCGGCACTCGGGCGCCGCCCGCGCCAGCCGCGCCGAAACATCCAGCGCCACCCAATCACCCGACACCATCGCCAGCCGCAACGACTCCAACTGCCCCCGCTCGGCCACCAGCAACATGTCCAGCAACGCCGGAACCGTGTTCCACACCGTCACCCGATGCTCGGCCACCAGCCCCGCCCACCGGGACGCATCACGCCGCTCGTCCTCGGCCACCATCACCAGCGACCCACCCGCCGACAACAACCCGAACACATCCCACACCGACAGATCGAAATCCAACGCCGACACCGCCAGCACCCGATCCCGTTCCCCGACACCGAAACGGGCATTGACATCCAGCACCGTGTTCAACGCCGCCCGATGACAGACCTCCACCCCCTTCGGCTCACCCGTCGACCCCGACGTGAAGATCACATACGCGCTCGCCCCCGGATCCACCTCCACCGGACCCTCCAGCGGCTCCCCCTGCACCAACTCGGTCACCAGCACCCGCGCACCACTACGCCGCATGATCGACTCACGCCGCGCCTGCGGCTGATCCACACCGATCGGCACATACAACGCCCCCGCCGCCAGCACACCCAGCACCACCGCGACCTGATCGGGCCCCTTGGGCAGCGACACCGCCACCGCCTCACCCCGCCGCACCCCCCGCTCACGCAGGAAACCCGCCACCCGCAACGCCCGCCCGGCCAGCTCCCCGTAAGACACCCCCGGACACACCGCCACCCGAGCAGGATCACAACGCGCCCACTCAAAGAAACGACCGTGCAGCGTCCCCTCCGGAACCGGCGCCGCGGTGTCGTTCACCGCCGCCCGCACCGCCAACTGCGACGCCGGCACCAACGACGGCGCCACCCCATCCCACTCACCCTCCAGCAACCACTCCAGCAAACGCCCATACCCATCGGCCATACCATCCAGCACACCCGCCGGGAACAACTCCTCCACCGCATCCCAATTGACCAGCAGACCACCATCCACCTCGACCACCTGATGATCAATCCACACCTGCGGCGTCTGCGAGACGCCCCAGACCGGATCGTCGAAGAGCGTGTCGGCGAGCGCGCCGTCGTCACCCGTCACGCCGAGCGTGCTGGTGAAGACGACGGGCATGGTGACGTCGGCCGAGCCGGTGCTCTTGGCGAGCTCGCGCATCACCCAAAGCGCGGACACCTCGCTGTGCTCGAGGTCGTGCGCCACCCGGCGCTGCAGGCGGCGGGCGCTGTCCAGCCAGGTTTCGCCCGGCTCGTATGCGACCAGCAGCAGCGAGGTGAAGTCGCCCAGGACGGCGTCGATGTCCGGGTGCACCGGGCGCCGGTCGAAGAGCGTGAGGTTGATCGTCATGTCGCGGCGGGCGCTCCACGCGCCGAGCGCCTCGGCGAACGCCGTGGCGAGAACCGTCGAGAGGGTGAGGCCGTACCGGCGGGCCGTGTCCTTGACGGCCCGCCACTGCTCGGCGGGGACGCGGATCTGGCGGCGGGTGAAGCGCGGGCGGCCCAGGCGGGCCGGGTCCGCGGCCAGCGGGAGTTGCGGCGCGGGCGGCAGCTCGGCGACCCTGGCGGACCAGTACTCCTCAGCGCGCCGTCGTGCCTGGACCTCGGGCTCGACCGTGAGCACGTAGTCCCGGAAGGACAGCCCGATGTCCGGCAACTCGGCCTCTGGGTCGCGGTAGAGGACGTCCAGCTCGCCCAGCAGGGTCATGATGCTGAGCGCATCCAGGGCGATGTTGTCGAAGCTGACGCCGAGGCGTGTGCGGCCCTCGCCGTACCGGACGGCTCGCACGTCGAACAACGGCCACCGGGTGGCGTCGATGAGCTGGTGCGACATGGACTCGCGCAGCTCGGCGAGGGCCCGGTCGCCGTCGCCCTCGCCGGCCTCGGTCACGGGAATGGTCAGGGGCGGCACCGCCGGCAGGATGTGCTGGGTGCCGTCCGGCAGGAACACCGCGCGCAGCATCTCGTGCCGTTCGATGAGCCGGTTCCATGCGGCGTTGAGGCGGGGCAGGTCGAGCCCGTCGAAGTCGTACTCGTTGTAGAAGTGGCAGCCGACGCCGCCGAGCGTGAAGTCGTCGGT
Organism: Actinomadura sp. 3N407; assembly: GCF_052245875.1. Classification (NCBI taxonomy): domain Bacteria; kingdom Bacillati; phylum Actinomycetota; class Actinomycetes; order Streptosporangiales; family Thermomonosporaceae; genus Actinomadura; species Actinomadura sp. 3N407. The sequence goes on along the minus strand of NZ_JBQQBP010000004.1, from coordinate 391,953 downwards.
GCGGCCGAACCAGTAGGCGCGCTGCACGTCGGTGGGCGGGAACGGCTCGTGCCGTCGTTCCGGGTCGGCTCGCAAGGCGGACTGCTCGGGAGACTCGTCCTGCTCCCCCAGCCGCACGGTCCGGGAGAAGTCGGCGAGTTCGGGGTGATCGAAGAGATTGGTCAGCTCGGCACCCGCGACGCCGGCCGCTTGGAGGCCGGTGACGAGGCGTGTGGCCAGGAGGCTGTCGCCGCCGAGGGCGAAGAAGTTCTGATCGCGGCCGACCGCGTCCAGTTTCAGCAGCTCGGCCCAGATCGCGGCCACGATGCTCTCCACACCGGGGCGGGGCGGATCGAAGTGCTCCGCACGCTCGGCGAGCTGCTCGGTCAGGGTGTTCTGGACGGCGGTGCGGTCGATTTTGCCGTTGGTGGTGAGGGGGAGGTCGGGGACCTGGACGGTCTGTTCGGGGATCATGTAGGGCGGGAGCTGCCCGGCCAGGTGGTCGTGCAGGTCGCCGGGGTCCAGATCGCCTGCCGGGACGACCAGTGCGGCCAGCCTGCGGGCCGCGCCGCCGACCGTGGTGGCCACCGCCCGCTCCACCTTCGGGTGCGCCAGCAGCGCCGCCTCGATCTCCCCCAGCTCGATGCGGTGACCGCGGACCTTGACCTGATGATCCACCCGGCCCAGGAACTCCAGCGTCCCGTCCGGCCAATAGCGGCCCATGTCACCGGTGCGATACCAGCGCACCCCGTCACGCTCGACGAACTTGGCGCTGGTGGTGTCCGGATCGCCCCGGTAACCCTCGGCCACCCCCGCGCCGCCGATCCACAACTCCCCCGGCCCCCAGTCCGGGCAGTCCCGCCCCAACTGGTCCACCACCCGGAAACACTGATTGGCCAACGGCCGCCCATAAGGCACCGACACCCACTCCGGCGGCACCTCGGCCGGAACCGGGCAGTAGTTGGACCAGATCGCCGCCTCCGTCGCACCACCCAACGCCACCAGCCGGCACTCGGGCGCCGCCCGCGCCAGCCGCGCCGAAACATCCAGCGCCACCCAATCACCCGACACCATCGCCAGCCGCAACGACTCCAACTGCCCCCGCTCGGCCACCAGCAACATGTCCAGCAACGCCGGAACCGTGTTCCACACCGTCACCCGATGCTCGGCCACCAGCCCCGCCCACCGGGACGCATCACGCCGCTCGTCCTCGGCCACCATCACCAGCGACCCACCCGCCGACAACAACCCGAACACATCCCACACCGACAGATCGAAATCCAACGCCGACACCGCCAGCACCCGATCCCGTTCCCCGACACCGAAACGGGCATTGACATCCAGCACCGTGTTCAACGCCGCCCGATGACAGACCTCCACCCCCTTCGGCTCACCCGTCGACCCCGACGTGAAGATCACATACGCGCTCGCCCCCGGATCCACCTCCACCGGACCCTCCAGCGGCTCCCCCTGCACCAACTCGGTCACCAGCACCCGCGCACCACTACGCCGCATGATCGACTCACGCCGCGCCTGCGGCTGATCCACACCGATCGGCACATACAACGCCCCCGCCGCCAGCACACCCAGCACCACCGCGACCTGATCGGGCCCCTTGGGCAGCGACACCGCCACCGCCTCACCCCGCCGCACCCCCCGCTCACGCAGGAAACCCGCCACCCGCAACGCCCGCCCGGCCAGCTCCCCGTAAGACACCCCCGGACACACCGCCACCCGAGCAGGATCACAACGCGCCCACTCAAAGAAACGACCGTGCAGCGTCCCCTCCGGAACCGGCGCCGCGGTGTCGTTCACCGCCGCCCGCACCGCCAACTGCGACGCCGGCACCAACGACGGCGCCACCCCATCCCACTCACCCTCCAGCAACCACTCCAGCAAACGCCCATACCCATCGGCCATACCATCCAGCACACCCGCCGGGAACAACTCCTCCACCGCATCCCAATTGACCAGCAGACCACCATCCACCTCGACCACCTGATGATCAATCCACACCTGCGGCGTCTGGGACAGCATCGAGCCCAGGCGGCCCAGGCTCCGCTGGACGTCCGCGCCCACGAGGTCGCCCATTCCGAGTGCGCTGGTGAACACCACCGGCGCGGTCACCCGGTCGTGCCGGCCGCCCCGGTTGAGGTCGCGCAGGACCTCGACGCCGGAGTAGGCCGAGTGCGCCGCGTCGCGCTGGAAGCGGGCCTGTAGCGTCGCCACCCGTTCGGCGAACGTCTGCGGCCGCGACAGGTCCACCTCCAGCAGGATGAGGTTGGAGAAGTCGGCGACCATGCGCTCCACGTCCGGGTGGACCGCCTGCCGGTCGAAGAGCGGAACGTTGAGCAGGAAGTGCGGCGCGCCGCTCCACGCGCCGACGACCTCGGCCAGCGCGGCGGCCATGACCATCGGCAGCGTCACGCCGTGCGCGCGAGCGTGTTCGGTCAGCCGTTCCCTCTCCGCGGTGGTGAGCCGGCGGTCTCGGCGCACCACCCGGACCTGCTTCACCTTCTCCGGGCTGACGGCCAGCGGCAGGGGCGGGCCGGGCGGCAACTCGGGCAGGCGGGCGGCCCAGTAGCGGCGGTCCGCCTCGTGGTCCTCGGCCCGCAGCCGTTCCCGCTGGGCGAGGTATTCGGGGAAGGAGCAGGTCAGCGGCGGCAGGTCCGCGTCCTCGCCGCGGTAGAGCGCGGCGAGGTCTTCCAGGACGATCTGGATGCTGCGCACGTCGGCGACGAGCAGGTCGATGTTGATGTGCAGGCGGTGGGCGCCGTCCGGCAGCAGGGAGAGCGTCAGGTCGAGCACCTCGCCGCGTTCGGCTTCCAGGCGCCGGTGCGACAGCCGTTCGCGCAATGTGAGCAGGGCCTCTTCGGCGTCATCCGCCGCGCGCAGGTCGTGGACGGTCAGGCCCGGCCATGGGCTCTGCGGCAGGATCTGCTGGGTGCCGTCGTCGAGGAAGCGGGCTCGGAGCAGGTCGTGCCGCTCGAACAGGGCGCGGGTGGCGCGCTCCAGGGCGTCGCGGTCGATGGCCCGGCCGTCGAACTCCATGTAGAAGTGGCAGCCGACGCCGCCGAGCACCTGACGGTCGCGGCGGCCGAACCAGTAGGCGTGCTGGAGCGGGGTGAGACCGAAGGGGGCGTCGCGGTCGACCGGTCCGGCCGCGGGTCGCGACGGGGCGGCGGCGCCGTCCGACTGGAGCAGGGCATGCCATGAGGCGACCGTCGGGGACTCCACGAGGTCGGCGAACCCGACGTTCACCCCCTGGCGCTGCCAGTCGTTCGCGAGCTGCATGATGCGGATCGAGTCGAGGCCCTGGGCGATGAGGTCCTCGCCGTGCCCGAGATCCTCCGGGCGGACGCCGAGCAGCTCGGCCGCGGCGCGGGCGATCTCGTCCGCCGTGGGAGGACGCGGCGAGGTGGCGGCGGGACGGGCCGGCGCACTTGCCGTGGCCCGGGAGCGGAGGTCCGGTGCGGCGTCCAGTGTGACGGGCGGGGTGGCCAGAGTGTCGGCGGCGCGGACCGGCAGCAGTTCACGCCGGTAACGGGTCACGAGTTGCGCCCGGTCGCCGACCAGCGATCCCGGGTCGACGGTCGCCACCGTCTCCACCACCACGCCGCAGGCGTCGATGACGGCGCTCCGCACCTCGCGGGCCGAAGGACCGGCTCCCGGCGCGGACTCCACCACTATGGTCGGGCCTCCACCTTGCACGGTCTGAAAGGCACGGCAGGGCGACCCGGTCAGTTCGCTCACGGCCGCTTCAAGATCATCTACTGAAAGCAGCCGGCCTTGCACGGACATGCAGTGCGAACGCATAGCCGTTTCCGTCATGGCACATAACACTGACATATCCCAAAGCGCCTGACGAATCTCCAATTTTATTGCGGGCGCCCCGAGTAGCCATTCGATCATTAGGCTTGCCTAACCTAACTGCCCAACCGGGAGAGGTTGATCAGCGGGAACGTGCCAAGGGTGCCCGGTCGACGGGGCGTGCCGGGTCGGGGCCCGCTCTTTCGAGGTGCCCATCCGGGCACTTGCCTCCTCCCCGGCCCGTCCATAGCTTCCGTCGATGACGTCCGGAAGGAGGTGGCATGCCGCCGGCACTCACTCGGGAACCCAGCGACGCCGCCGAGGCGCACGCACTCGGCGACGAGTACGTCACCGCACTCGGCAAGATCATCAACAGTCATGTGCGCAATGAGGCGGCGGGGGCGGCGGTGTTCGACGAGCCGTCGATTTCGCTCGCCCCCACTCCGCGCGACAAATGGCTCGCCTGCAGAATGGCCATGGAGGAGTACGGTCACCATTTAAAGTTCAACAAGCTCGCGGACGATCTCGGGTTGGAGAACGCCCATGACCGTCCGCCGCTTTCGGTCTTCGACTATCAGGTGGAGTCGTGGACCGGATACGTGATGACCAAGGCGATCGTGGATCTGGCCGAGGTCGTGCTGATGGAAGATCTGTGCGAGTGCTCGTACCTGCCGCTGCGCAGGCTGTGCCGGTCGCTGATGCCGGAGGAGCGCTTCCACGTCGGGTTCGGGACCGCGCGCGCCAGACGGCTGGGCGCCGATCCGGGCACCCGTGAAGAGGCCCGCTCCTCGGCGCACCACCTCATCGCGCTGACGCTGCCCTTCTTCGGCCGCAGCGGCTCCAGGAACAACGAGATCTTCCGCAGGTGGGGCATCAAACGGCTGACCAACGACGAGGCGCGAGCGGAGTTCATCCGCCGCACCCGGGCGCTGCTGTGCGACGACCTCGGACTGGACTACCCGGAGGTGGCGACGCGATGGCCCGGTACTACGAGCTGAGCGCACCGCCCGAGGAACTCGCCCGCGACCTCGGTCCCGGCGGCGACCGCGTCGCCGCCCTGCTCCACGGCATGTCCGCGCACCTCCCGGCGGACGGCGCGCACGTCCCGCGGCGGGGTGAAGCTCACGTGCCGGAGTCGGTGGCCGGCGCGCCGGTGCGGCTGATGCGGGACGTTCCCGCGGCGCTCCTCGACCGTGTGGACCCCGGCTGGCTGGCCCGGCTGGAGGGTCGCCGTCACGACGCCCGGCAACGGCTCACCGACACCGGCCGCGGGGATCGGCTGGAGCTGGCCGAGCACGTGGCGATGCTGGTCGCCACCCCGCGGCTGCGGCCCGCCGACCCCGGGGACGCCGACGCGCTGGCGATCTCCGGCGCGATCCTCTGGCTGGTCGGCACCCTCGTCGCCACCGCGCTGACCGACGACCGTGACGACGCGCTCGCCGAGCTGATCACGTGCGGCTGGTGGCCGGTGGGTCCCGTGGACGGCGCCTTCCGCATCGCCCCCCTCGACCTCCCGAGCCGTCCCCGCGGCCGCCTGCCAGAAGGGTCCGTCATGCCCGAGATTTCACCCGGGGCCGTCACTGTCGAGACGCCCACCGCCCCGCAGCGGGGTTCGGGGCGAGCCGGGGAGGGCCCCTCCGCGAACCTCGCGGTGCACCTGGCCGCCAAGGCCCAGCGGGAGGGCTGGTGGCAGCGGCCCGCCTTCCACACCCCGGAGCGCGCCTGGACGCATGGCGAGGTGCACACCCTCGCCGCCTCCGCCGCTTCGGTCCTCATCGACCATGGCGTCCGCCCGGGCGACAGGGTTCTCATCGCGATGGGCGACGGCATCGCGTGGGTGGCGGCGTTCCTCGCCGCCGCCAGGCTCGGCGCGGTGGCGATCCCGGTCAACCCCGACCTGGTCCCCGACGAGCACGCTTTCATGGCCGGCGACTGCCGGGCCCGTCTCGCAGTGGCGGAAGACCACCTCACCGGCCGCTTCGACGGTCCCGCCGTCCTGACGGGCGAGCGCCTGATGCGGCTGGCCGCGACCGCCCCGCCGGGACCGGCCGCGGATGTGACCGGCGACGCGCCGTTGTACGCGCAGTACACCTCCGGCACGACCGGTGCGCCCAAGGCGGCGCTGCACCGCCACGCCGACCCGGAGCGCTACCAGCGGGCCGCCGGCGACGGCGTGGTGGGCGTGCGGCACGATGACGTGACGCTGTCGGTCTCGAAGCTGTTCTTCGCCTACGGCCTGGGCAACGCGCTGGTCTTTCCGCTCTTCTCCGGCTCCTCGGCGGTGCTGATGCCGCACCGCCCGTCGCCGGCGGAGATCGCGGAGGCCGTCGTGCGGCACGGTGTGACGCTGCTGTACGGCGTGCCGTCCGCGTACGCCAGCCTGGTGGCCGGCTGCCCGCCTGAGGCGTTCTCCTCGGTACGGCTGGCCGTCTCGGCCGGCGAGTCCCTGTCCACCACCCTGGGCGCCAGGGCGCGCGAGGTGCTCGGCGTCCCGGTCCTGGACCAGCTCGGCTCCACCGAGGTCGGCCACGCCTACTGCTCCAACACCGCCTGGCGGGACGAACCCGGCACCATCGGCCGTCCGCTGCCCGGATACGAGGTCGTGCTGCGCGACGAGAACGGCGCGCTCGTCACGCAGGGCCAGGGAGAGATCTGGGTGCGAGGCGCATCGGTCATGGTCGAATATCTGGAACGCCCGGAGCAGACCGTCCGGGCGCTACGCGGCGGCTGGCTGCGTACCGGGGACCTGGCGGAGTACGTGGACGGCGGTGCGCTGAAGCACTGCGGCCGCAACGACGACATGGAGATGGTGGGCGGCATCACCGTCTCTCCCCTGGAGATCGAGCGTGTGCTGGCCGAGCACCCGGCGGTGTCCGAGGTCGCGGTGGCGGTCATCGCCGACGAGTACGGTGCGCGCAAGCTGCGCGCCTTCGTCGTTCCCTCCCCGGACGCGGACCGTGCCGGGCTGGACGACGACTTGATCGCCCTGGCCAGGCTCCGGCTCGCCCCGTACAAGGTGCCGCGCAGCGTGGAGTTCCGCCCGAGGCTGCCGCGCACCCCGACCGGCAAGCTACGCCGCTTCGCGGTGCGCGAGGGGAGGTGGTGACCTCATGGCGGTTCCTTCCCTGGACGAGCGATCGATCCCCCGCCTGGCATGGAGCGAGCGGTCCGGTCTGACGTCCGCGCCGGAGTGGCGCCCGGATGAGCCGGCGGTCGTCGACTCCTGGCTCGTCGCCGAGGGGCGGGTCCGCGGCCTGCCCATGCACGGCCGGCGTTTCCTGCGCGCCTGCGCCGAGACGGTGCCCGAACTGCCGCCCGCCACCGTCCAGTGCTTCCTGGACGCGGTGCGGCGCTGGCTGCCCGCGCACGGCCGCTGGTTCCCCCGGATCGAGGCCTACCGCGGGCCCGAGCCCCGGCTGGCTCTGTGGCCCAGACCGGCGCCCGAGCCGGGCGCCGGTGAGGTGACGCTATGGATCCCGCCGGATCCGGACCCGCGCCTGTGGCCCACGGTCAAGGGCCCCGATCTACGCGTCCTGGCCGGGCTGCGAAAGCGGGCCGAGGCGGCCGGCGCCGATGACGCCCTCCTCTACGACGGCGGCGGCACGATACTGGAGACCGCCCACAGCGCGCTGGTGTGGTGGCGCGGCGACGAGCTGTGCGTGCCCGAAGCCGGTCTGCCCGTGCTCCCGTCGGTGACCAGGGCTCATCTCGAACGGCTGGCCGGGTGCTGGCGGTGCCCCGTCCGGAGCGAGAGAGTCGACCTGGCCGAACTGCCGGGGCTGGAGACCTGGACCCTGAACGCCCTGCATGGTCTTCGTCCCGTGCGCGCCTGGGTCGGCGCCGACGGCCGCTCCAGGGCCGCCAGGGTCTCGCCCCGGGCCGCGGACTGGCGGCGGGCCGTACGGCACCGGGCCGTCCTGCCCGCCTGCAACCTCTGGGAACCGCCGTGCGCACACTGATCGTCGACAACTACGACTCCTACACCTACAACCTGTTCCAGCTCGCCGCCCAGGCCTACGGAGTGGAGCCGGTGGTGATCACCAACGACGACCCCGGCTGGGCCGAGCTGGATCCGGCCCGCTTCGACGCGCTCATCATCTCTCCCGGCCCGGGACGCCCGCAGCAGCGGCGCGACGTCGGCGTCACGCTCGACCTGATCCGCGACTCCGGGCTGCCCACCCTGGGCGTCTGCCTCGGCCACCAGGCGCTGGCCTGGCTGTCGGACGCCGATGTGGTGCCCGCTCCCGCGCCCGTCCACGGTTACGTGGAAGAGATCGGGCACTGCGGACGCGACCTGTTCCGCGGTCTGCCCCAGCGTTTCCACGCCGTCCGCTACCACTCGCTGTGCGTGGCCACACCCGCGCCCGACGACCTGGAGATCACCGCGTGGGCGGCCGACTCGGTCGTGATGGGCCTGCGGCATCGCAGGATGCCCTGGTGGGGCGTGCAGTTCCATCCCGAGTCGATTTCCACCGAGTACGGGCCGACGCTGATGTCCAACTTCCGCGACCTCGCCGCGGAGTACAACGAGACGGCCGGGTCCGGAGGCGGCGCGGAGGGCGGTGCCGGAGGCGGCGCCGCCTTCGCTCCGAGGCGGCCGGACACGCCGCGCTGGTCGCTGGAGGCCGAGCGGATCCACGGGGTCCCCGACGCCGACAGCGTCTTCGCCGAGCTGTTCGGGGACGAGCCGTACTCCTTCTGGCTGGACAGCAGCTGCGTCGAGCCTGCCCTGTCCCGCTTCTCCTTCCTCGGCGACGCAGGGGGGCCGCACGGCGAGATCCTGTGCTGCCGGCCGGGATCCGGCAGCGTGCTGGTGCGCGCCGGCGGCAGCGCGTCCACGGTCCGCTCCTCGATCTTCGACGTGCTCGACGCCCATGTCGCGGCGCGGGCCGTCCCGAGCGATCCGGCGCTGCCGTTCGATCTGAACGGCGGCTACGTCGGCTACTTCGGCTACGAGATGAAGCGGGACTGCGGTGCCCCCGCGGCGCACGTCTCGTCGTCTCCGGACGCCACCTGGATGTCGGCGAGCAGGTTCGTGGCGATCGACCATGAGGCCGGAGAGACCTGGGCGCTCGCGCTGACCGACGGCGGGCCCGGGAGCCGGGCCGCGGCCCGGGCCTGGGTGGACGGGGCGGCCGGCGTCTGCCGGAAGCGGCGGAGGGCGGCGCGGCCGGCGCCGCGGCCGAGCGTGGAGTTCGATCCCGAACCGTGGCTCGTCCGGCCGCGCGAGCGCTACCTGGCCGACGTCGAGGAGTGCCTGCGGCTGCTGCACGCCGGGGAGAGCTACGAGATCTGCCTGACCAACACCGCGGAGATCGCCTTCGACGGCTCCCCCTACGAGCTCTACCTGGCTCAGCGGCGGCTCAACCCCGCGCCCTATGCCGCTTATCTGCGCCTGGGCGAGATGCACGTTCTGTGTTCGTCCCCCGAGCGCTTTCTGAAAGTCGACCGGGACGGGGTGGTCGAGTCCAAGCCGATCAAGGGCACCGCGCCGCGCGCCCCCGAACCGCGCGTGGACGCCGCCCTGCGCGATGAGCTGGCCACGTCCGACAAGACCAGGGCGGAGAACCTCATGATCGTCGACCTTCTCCGCAACGACCTGGGCCGCATCAGCGACATCGGCACGGTGAGCGTGCCGCGCTTCATGGCGGTGGAATCCTACGAGACCGTGCACCAGCTCGTGTCCACCGTGCGCGGCCGTCTGCACGAGGGGGTGACCGCCGTGCGGGCGGCGAGGACGTGCTTCCCGGGCGGATCGATGACCGGAGCACCGAAGCTGCGCACGATGGAGATCATCGACCGGCTGGAAGGGCGGGCGCGCGGACCGTACTCCGGCGCGATCGGCTTCTTCGGCCTGGACGGCACCGCCGATCTCAACATCGTCATCCGCACCGTGGTGGCGCAGCCGGGCCGCCTGTCGGTGGGCGCGGGCGGCGCCATCGTGCTGGACTCCGATCCCGAGGCGGAGTACGAGGAGATGCTCCTCAAGGCCAGGGCGCCGCTGCGCGGTCTGGCCGCCCTCGATCACGGCGCCGTGGGGGGCGGGGCCGTGCTCAGCGGCGGCGGGCCCGCCGCGAGGGTCCGGGGTCCCGAACCAGTCCGCGACTGAGCGCGACGGCGGCGGCCAGCGTCCGGTTGGAGCAGTTGAGCTTGGCCAGGATGTTGGCGACATGCCGTTTGGCGCCATGCTCGGAGATGCCGAGGCGACGGGCGATCTGCTTGTTGCTCAGTCCCTCCACCATCAGCGTCAGCGCTTCCATCTCACGGTCCGTCAGCGCGGCCTGCTCCACGCTCTCGTGCACGGGAGGCGCCGCGATCGGCTCGGGCTCGGGAGGGTCGGCCGGGCCGACCTCGGCCATCAGCTTGCGCGCGACCGGGTGGGGTATCGGCACCAGCCCGCTGTCCAGGTCGCTCAGCGCGCTCATCAGCACGTCGCGGGTCAGCGTCGGCTCCAGCAGGTAGCCGTCGGCGGGCACGGCCGCCACTCGCGCGAGCATCTCCCCGGTGGCGGCCGGCAGCATCAGCAGCACTCGCACGCCGAAGCCGACGGCCGTGCTCGCGAGCTTCTCCGCCTGCTGGGGCTCGTCGCCGTAGTTCAGGACCAGCAGCGTGGGACGGCCGGAGTGCAGCAGCTCCATGCTGTGGTCGAAACTGCCGCTGGCGAGCACGTCGTCCAGCGCGTCCAGCTCGCGCAGCATGGTGCCCAGCCCGCACCGGACCACCTCGCTTCCCAGCGAGACGAGGGCGACGTGGGCGCCGTTCCGTCCTGCCTGCTGATTCGAAGTCATCAGAACCCGTCGTCGATCCGGAGAGCAATGGCCGTTATTACATTAATGCCCCCGACCAAAAACCCCGGCCTTGTACGTAATACCCTGCAGAAAGCCCCCTATGCCCGGCGCATGAACATCCCCGGCCATTTCGCGACGCTCGGGTCGGCCACGCCGGACACCGCCGGTGACCTTGTCGGGGCGGAGGCGCGCGGCCCGAAGGTGCCCCGCTGACGCGGAATCGCCCGAATCGGTTTGATCACGGCTGTTGCGGCGACGATCGGCCGCGATTACGGTGGACAGGTGTCCAGTCAGGTGACCAGTACGGCGCCGCGCCGGGATCTCATGCCCGGCAGGCCGGAACGGCGGCGAACCTGATGGCCGCCGGGCACGAGGCGCCGCGGCGGCCGAGACCCGGCGGCCGGCCGGCCGTGGAGAGCGACGGTCGTCGGCCCCACCGGACAACCGGCATCGTCCCGCCCCCAGAGGAGCACCATGGCCATCCGCGTCCTTCACGTCGCGACCGGCAACGTCGGCCGCATCGCCCTGTCGCAGCTGATCGAGGATCCCCGCTTCGTTCTGGCCGGGCTGGTCGTCTCGAGCCCAGAGAAGGTCGGGCGGGACGCCGGCGAACTCGCCGGACTCGACGTGGTCACCGGTGTGGCGGCCACCGACGACCTGGACGCGGCACTGGAGGCGCAACCGGAGTGCACGGTCTATTGCGCGCTCAGCGAGACCCGGTTGTTCGAGGCGCTCGACGACGTCCAGAAGATCCTCGCTTCGGGAAGCAACGTCGTGGCCTCCTCGCCGGTGCCCCTGATCTACCCCTGGGGCGTGCTGCCCGACCGCATGATCGGCCCGATCGAGGACGCCTGCCGGACGGGCGGGGTGAGCCTCTTCGCCACCGGGGTCGATCCCGGCTGGGTCAACGACCTGCTGCCCTTCGCGATCGCCAGCACCTGCCAACGGGTGGACCAGGTTCGCTGCTCGGAGATCGCCGACTACGCGACCTATGACGGCGGCCCGGTCATCCTCGACTTCATGGGCTTCGGCCGGCCTCTCGAGGACCTGCCGAAGATGTTCAAGCCGGGAATGCTGGCGGCCTCGTGGGGCGTCAGCCTCCGGATGCTGGCTCGCGGGTTCGGTTTCGAGCTCGACGAGATCACCGAACGGTTCGAACGGGAGCCGGCGCCGGAGGCGTTCGACATGGCCGCCGGGCACATCCCCGCGGGCGGAGTGGCGGCCATGCGCTTCCAGGTCAGCGGCCTCGTCGGCGGCAAGGAGGTGCTCGTCATCGACCACACGACCCGGCTGCGCGGCGACCTGCGTCCCGACTGGCCGCAGCCCGCGCAGGACGGCGGCTCCTACCGGCTCGAGATCGTCGGCGAACCGTCCTACCGCGTCGACGTCTGCCCGACCAGCGCCAAGGGAGACCACAACTACGCCGCGATCGCGGCGGGCGCCGGGCGCATCGTCAACTCCATCCCCGACGTCGTGGCGGCGGCGCCGGGACTCCGGACCCCGCTCGACCTGCCCTTCAACACCGCGCGCGGCGTCTTCGCCACGGCGCTGCCCAGCTGAGCCCTGCCAGAGAGGACACCAACGATGGGACGTGTGGACGGGAAGGTCGCCCTGATCAGCGGCGGCGCGCGCGGCATCGGGGCGGCCAGCGCGCGGGCGCTGGCCGCCGAAGGCGCCAAGGTCGTCATCGGCGACATCCTCGACGACGAGGGCGAGGCCGTCGCAGACGAACTGGGCGACGCCGGCCGCTACGTGCACCTGGACGTGACGCGCGCCGAGGACTGGACGGCGGCCGTCGAGACCGCCGTCGGCGAGTTCGGCCGCCTGAACGTGCTCTTCAACAACGCGGGGATCGCCAACGGCGCGGCCATCAACCGCTTCAAGCAGGAGAAGTGGCAGCAGATCATCGACGTCAATCTCACCGGCCCGTTCCTCGGCATCCGCGCGGCCACCGACGCGCTGATCGCCGCCGGGGGCGGCTCGATCATCAACAACTCGTCCATCGAGGGCCTTCGCGGCACCTCCTGGGCGCACGGCTATGTGGCCTCGAAGTGGGGTCTGCGCGGCCTGACGAAGTCGGTCGCCATCGAGCTCGCGCCGCACGGCATCCGGGTCAACTCGCTGCACCCGGGCCTGATCCGGACCCCGATCACCGAGGGCTTTCCCGATGACCTGATCCCGATCCCGCTCGGCCGCCCCGGCCGGCCCGAGGAGGTCGCCTCCTTCGTGCTCTTCCTCGCCAGCGACGAGTCCTCCTACGCCACCGGATCCGAGTTCGTCATGGACGGTGGAACGGTCAACCAGATCCCGCACAAGAGCTGACCGCGGCCGACGACCCCGGGCTGCATGTCCGTGCTCGTCGAGGATTCCGCCCGGGCGGCCGGTCCGGGGATCAGGGCGTCCGGAACACCCGGGGCGCAAAGGATCGCGATCGTCCGAGCGGCCGCACGGGGAGGGAGCGTCCGCCCGGGGGCGCCTTCCCGGAGCCGGCCAGGGAGGACATCCGGATCCCGGGCCGGCTCCCCCACCCCGACAAGTGCACAAATTGCGCCGAGCCCTGATCGGTGAACTTTCCTAATCTTGATTTACGTCGGAAAGTCCACAACACGAAAAGGGGTGAGGGTAATGCCGACGACCCGCCGCCAGGTGGAAACCTCGTTCGACACTCTGATGCAGCTCGACTACGCGAAGTCGGAGGTCGGGCTGCGGCTGCCCGACGGCAGCACCGAGCGCGTGATGATGGAGACGGCGTGCCCGACCGAGTTCATCGTGCACGAGCCGGTCGCGCACGGCGACGGGCTCAAGATGGACCTGGAGATCATCCGGTTCGAGCTGGTCGGTGTCAGCACCGAGCTCTGGCCGGGCGAGACGATCAAGGTCTTCGGCGGCGCGCTGAGCGCCCCCGACGCCCGTCCGATCATCGGCACCGTCGACATCCCCGCCGGCCGGACGCTGGAGCAGGGTCTGCGCAGCGAGCAGGTTCTCTACCTGACCGTCGAGACGCCTCTCGGCAGCCTGCACAACGAGACCCCGATCCGGATGGTCGGTGACATCTACCAGATCCCGCCGCTGGGCTCGCGGTTCGAGTCCCAGGGCGACGTCCCGCTCCTGGACGCCCAGGGCGAGCGGCGGCTCGACGTGTGGGCCTGCGCCAACGAGGCCTGATCGGCGACATCCGGTGGCGGTGCCGTACGGCGCCGCCACCGGATGGCCATCGCACCGAGGGGACCGGCACCGCCGGTCCCCTCGGTCATTTCCGGCTCACCGGGCGGCCCGCTCTCCCGCGCACCTCATCCGGTAGCGGGACGGAGACACCTCGTACCACTTCTTGAAGGTCCGTTCAAAATGGCTCAGGTCGTTAAAGCCCGCCGCGTGGCAAATCTCTGAGACGGGTCGCTCGGTGTCCTCGAGAAGATGACGCGCCCGCGCAAGCCGCAGCCGTGTGACAAGGTCGATGTAACGTTCCCCCGTCTGCGCCTTGAACGTCCGCGAGAAATGGTAACGGCTCATGCAGGCCACATCCGCCGCATCGTTCAGGGACAGATCGGAATCTGCGTAGTTCGCCCGGATATGCGCGATGGCGAGGGCGATGCCCTTTGACGTCGTGTCCGCGAGAGCCGCTCCGGGAGACCCCGGCTGGACGTCAGAGGCGGCCGTGTCCGTCCCGGACGAGCCCGCACCGCCACCGCCGGCCGGAAACGGTACGACCCGGGTTGCTCTGGCGCCTGACGCGGCGGCCGACGCCTGCCGCCGCTCGCGGAAACGCTCGGTGAACCACAGGAGCTCCCTGATGAATTCCGAGATCTGCGTGCGCAGGGCCGCGCCGCCGCACGCGCGTTCAGATCCCGCCAGGGCGAAGTCGGCGATCGTGGCGACCACCTGCCCCGGGACGGCCTGCCCGTCGAGCGACCGCACGACGGTCCTCAGATGGTCGAGCGCCTGACGGTCCTCCCCGTTGGAACTCGTCGCCATCAGCCCCACGGGCAGCCCCTGCAGTTGCCTGGGCTCCAGTCCATCGAGCATGGACTTCAACTCGCCCGAATAGGAGTTGTGGATCAGAGGCGTCGCGAGCACCACCGCACTGGCCACGCGGAGCGCTTCCACGAGATCACCTCCCGGGGCGGTCTCGGCGGACCAGTCCAGCGGTTCCGCCCCCGCCGACTCCAGTGCCTGGGCGGTCTCCTCCACGAGCGTTCGGGTGTGCGGCGAACGAGGGTGGTCGCCGCCCAGCAGCACGATCCGATGTCTGCGTCGGCGATCATTGACAACGTGCATCGTCACTTCTGTCTCCCGGGATGCGCGACGGATGATGAAGCGGGGTGTGCACGGAGGCCGATGATCTCCTCCTACTCCTTTGACGCGGACGTAGGCGGCGATTCGACAGCCCGCGAGAGAAAATCGTGCGGTGCCGATGGCGTCACGGAGTGTGCGATTTCAGGCTCGGCATGCCGAAACCGCCCGTCCACCGACTTGTCAGTGGACGGACGGATCAGCATCCTTTTCGGCTACCGCTGCAGGACGGGGGCACGGTCGGACGCACGGCCGCGCGGATGCCGTAGGCGGTACTGCGAGGGCGAGACCTTGAACCAGCGTTTGAAAGTGCGCTCGAAGTGGCTCAGATCGTTGTAGCCGACGGCGTGACAGATCTCCGAGACCTGTTTGTCGGTCTCGGTCAGCATCACCCGGGCGTCACTGAGCCTGAGCATCGCGACGAAGTCCATGAACCGGCGGCCGGTCTGGACCCTGAAGGTCCGCGAGAAGTGGTAGCGGCTCATGCAGACGTGCCGGGCGACCTCTTCCAGCGCGAGCGTGCCCTCCCGGTAGTGCGCACGGATGTAGGCGATCGCCTGGTTCATGGCCTCGCTCAGCTCACCGTCGACCGGGTGCGCGACCGAGCTGGCGTCTTCGCCGCGTCCCTCCGGGTCGCCGGTGCGGCTGGGCGGTCCGGCCGACCGGCCGCCCTCTCCCAGCCGCTCCGCGTACCACAGCAGTTCCCGTATGAAGTCGCTGATCCGGTCGTTGAGCCGCGGGTTGGTGAGCTCCAGGCCGGACCCCATCCGGGTGAAGTCGTGCCTCGTCGCGATCACCTGGTCCGGGATCGCGACCCCGTCCAGCGCTCGCACGACGACGCGCAGATGATCCAGTGCCTGCGGGCTGGCCACCCTCCCGCTGGAGGACATGAGCCCCACGGGCTTGCCGCGCAGATGCGCCTCGCCCAGGTGGTCGAGCGCGTTCTTGATCAGTCCCGAATACGAGTTGTGATAGAGCGGCGTCACCAGGATGACCGCGTGTGCGGCGTCCACGCTGTCGCGCAGCCGCTGACCCGACTCGTGACCGGGCCCGGCGGGCGGAAACGGAGTGCGGCCGATGTCCCAGTGGATCGGTTCGGCGCCCGCGTGCACGAGCGCGGAGACCGCGGCTTCCAGGAGCACCTGCGTGTGGGACGGTTGTGCGGCGCTGCCTCCGAGCAGGACCACACGCGAGAGTCCGGTCTGCGGCGGTTCCTCCGGGTCGAACGTTGCGGTCGTCACGTGACCTCCTCCGTCAGCGCGGCCACGGCGATCGGATCCGCCGCTCCGTCGACCGAGAGGACCGAGACGGCCACGCGCAGCCTCCCGCTCCGCAGCGCGGTCCAACCCGTTCGATGCGCCCGGTCGAGCACCAGCGGGTCTCCCGTGGGACCCCCCGCCTTCCTCACGCACTCCGCGGCCGACCAGACCCTGGTGGCGGCCGGCGACAGTTCCTCGCCGTGTTCCGCGGCGAGGAGTTCGGCGAGCTTCATCCCCGGCTCCCCGAGCATTCCTCTCCACTGCTCCGGCATCCGGGGCTCGACGGCCTCCACGTCACAGGCCACCGTGCCCTCCCCCGCCACT
Source organism: Actinomadura sp. 3N407 (assembly GCF_052245875.1). NCBI lineage: Bacteria > Bacillati > Actinomycetota > Actinomycetes > Streptosporangiales > Thermomonosporaceae > Actinomadura > Actinomadura sp. 3N407. Next base: position 375,503 of record NZ_JBQQBP010000004.1, on the reverse strand, counting down.
CCCAGCGTGTACGGGCGGGAGTGGGAGGCCGAGACCGGCTCTCCCGAGGCGATGTGCGTTCGCCCATCGGGCCGGTGCTCGACCCGGACCTCGCGTCCGAGCGCCCGCTGAATCGCGGCTTGCGTCCGAGCAGCGCGGTCTCCGTCGTTCTCGCCGGCCAGGCCGGCAAGGATGCGGCCCTGGATCAGTTCCGCCGCACGCCGCTCCAAGTAGGGGACGAGCAGTGCCGCGCTCCAGCTCCCCGGTTCGGGCAATGCCGCCACCACATGGAGCACCAGCCCCTCCCACGACTCGCAAACCCGCCCTTCGGCATCCAGGACCAGCAGGTCGTACACGAGGCCGTCCTCATTCGACTCGCGCTCGACGGCGGAAATGGTCACCTCTCCAGTCGGGATCTCCCCCAGGTGGATCCGGTGGACCGAGACCGGCAGCACCCGCTTGTGCGGGATGCAGGCTTGCGCCGCGTGGATGAAGGCGTCCCGCGCACCGAAGTCACCGAGGACGAGATCATGCGGCAGATAGTCACTGAACCAGCGTGCTTCCACCCGCGTTTCCACGGTGGCCGAGCAGCTACGAGCGTGCAGTCCCCGATACTCGCGCACGCGCTGAAACGCCGGGCCGTGGAAGAGCAGCCGCTCGTACAGCTCCCTTTCCGCGCCCGATGCCGCCCCGCCACCCGTGACGGCGGGGGAACCGCTGCCGGGGGCCTGCCGTCCCTCCGGGCACCGGTCGAGGCGGCAGACGGCCCGGAAGTGATCGGCCTCGAACCCCGTCTCTTCGCTCCGTACCACCACTTCCACACGCGACTCGTCGTGGAGAAGTGCGGCGATCCTGATTCTGCGCTGTCCGTCTTCCGGAACCGTGATCGGCCTGGGCAGCTCCACCTGTTCGAAGCGTTCCGGCCGGCTTCCGGTGAGAGCCGCGCAAACCTGCGCCATGGCTTCCAGCCCCACCACGGCGGGCACCAGGGGCACCCCGTCCAGCGCATGGTCCGCCAGGTACATGTCGGTGCCGGTCGACAGGGTGGCCTCCGCGACCATCTCGACATCGGGGTAATGGACCGGAACGCGATCGAGGAACCGCAGGAGGGGCAGCTCTCGGGAGTCGTACCGCAGGGTCGGCGGGTCGCCCAGCCTTCCGGAGGCCACGACGGAAGTAGCCGGTCCGGCGCCGTTGACCAGCCGGCGGAGCAGATCGACACCGTCGTCCGGGCTGATCGGCATGATGCCCATGCGCGTCAGCGACTCGACGAGGTTCAGCCGATCGCCCATTCCCGCGCCCGACCACACCGACCACTCGACCGTCACGCAGCGGCAGTTCGGCAGCAGCTCGGAAACGGCGTCCACCTCCGCTCGCATCCAGTCGTTGGCCAGTGCGTAGTCGGCCTCGCCGCGCAACCCGGAGCGGGCGATGACCGACCCGAACGCCACCAGCACCCGGAGGCGATCACGGTCGAGAGCGTCCAGCAGGTTGCGCAGCCCGGGGACCTTGGGCCGGAGGGTCGCGGCGAGGTCCTCCCCGTCGAGATCGCCGATGAGCCGGGGCCGGTTGAAACCGGCCGAGTGCACCAGCGCGGTCACGGGGCCGAGCGTCCGACGCACCTCGTCGACCGCGTCGCGGACCTGCGCGGCGTCACAGACGTCGGCCCGGACGTATCGCGCCTCGACCCCGGCCTCGCGCAGACGGCGCAGCGTGCCCGACAGTTCCTCGTCGTCTTCGGGACTGGACCTGCCGAGCACGGCGACACGCGCACCGGTCGCCGCGGCGAGCCCGATCGCGCTCTCGGCCCCGATTCCCTTTCCACCGCCGCTCACGAGCAGGACGTCGTCGGGGCCGAGCCGGTCCTGACCGGCGTTCCCGGCCGCCGTCGACGGACGCAGCCGTGAGACCAGCCGCTTCTCCTCGCCGATCAGCCGGGCCTCCTCGAAATCCGTCCCGGTCTCGGCTTCGCGTCGTATCCGCGCCAGTGATGCGAGCCCGTCCGCGAGACTGACGTCGATCAACCTGACCGGAAGGTCGGGCCGCTCCAGGGCGAGGGTGCGGGTGATGCCGCCCGCGGTGCCATGGTGGAGCACGGCCAGCCGCCGGATGGCGGGGTCGGTCGCCCGCCGGATCGCCTCCAGGAGTGCCTTCGCCTGGTCGATGTCCCGTTCGGGCGACACATAGATCGCGAGTGCCGGGTCGCCGGCTCCCCCCTCGAACGCGGCTCGGACGGCCCCGGCGTCACCGGAGCCGCCGACGCTGATCACTTCCCAGCGGTGCGGGACGGCCTCGCCGAGCAGCGGGGCGGGAACCCAGGCGATCTCGAACGGCCGCAGCCAACCGGCCACTCCGGCGGGCAGGCGGTCCCGGTCGGTCCCGTCATCCGGTTCGGCGTTGGCCAGCACCCCGGCCAGCTCCGCGATCGTCCCGGTGGCGAACTCGGGTGCCGCGAGCGGCGGGCGCACGCCCAGTTCGGCCGCCGCGTCGGCGACGATCTGACCGACCGTGATCGAGCTGAGGTTGAGGTCGGTCAGCATGGAAGAGTCCGCGGGCACCGCTTCCAGGGGCAGTTCGGCCTGCCGGGCGATCAGCCGGCGCACGACCTCGGTCGGATCGCCCTCCGGCTCTTCTCCGGAGGCACGGCCCGGCTCGCCGGCGCCGCCGGGCTCCGCGGCTCCGGCCTGATCGGGCGTGGGTTCCACGAACATCGGCGGCGCGCCGTCATCGTCCGGCGCGGACTCGCAGGGATTCGCGAGGAACGCCGGGCGGCGCCGGGGGTCCGCACCGTTCCAGCGGTGGCGGCCGTGCGCGAGTCCCGCCACATCCATCCGCGCGCCGAGCACGTAGGCGGTGCCGACCGCCGTGAGCAGCGGTCGCAGGCTCGCCGAACCGGCATCCGTCGCGACCACGGGCACAGAGACGACGCGGTCGGCCAGTCCGGTGAGGACGGTGCCCGGCCCTACCTCGATGAGCAGGTCGATGTCGTCGGTCAGTTCTTCGAGCGCGTCCGTGAACCGGACGGGAGCGACGAGCTGGTCGAGCAGCAGATCCCGCACGTCCGTCCCGGGGTCCAGAGCCCGGCCCGTCACGGTCGACACCACGGCCGCGTCGCCGTGGACAGGACCCAGCCTTTCCAGTTCCGCGCGCAGTTCCTTGTCGGCCTGTGCCATGAGCGGCGAGTGGAAGGCGTGCGACACCGGGAGTGGAATCGTGCGGACGCCGCGAGACCGGGATCGCTCAAGCAGGGACGGGACGTCTTCGGCGGCACCGGACACGACCAGGTGCCCGGGAGCGTTGTAGGCGGCCACGCAGAGGTCGAGGCCGTCGATCAGTTCCTCCACCACCGGCTCAGGCGCCATGACCGCCGCCATGGCCCCGCTGCGTTCCGTGCAGTCGGCCATCGCACGGCCCCTGATCCCGGCCAGACGGAGCAGTTCGTTCGGTGTCAAGGCGCCTGCCCACTGCAGCGCGGTCAGTTCGCCCAGGCTGTGTCCGAGTGCCTTGTCCCCGGTGATGGCGAGGTCCGCCAGGACCTGTGCGGCCGCGACGGAACACGCCACTATGGCGGGTTGTGCGATGGCCGTGTCCGTCGCGTCCCCCTCCATCGCGCGGACGTCCTGGAACAGGCCGGCGACCCCGGCGAACCTCCTCGCCAACGCGCCGCCGTCGCGGTGGGTCGGTGACGCCTGACCGGGAAAGAGGAAGCCGATCCGCGGCTCACCGGCCCGTTCCCCAAGAAGGACGCCATCCGCGGCATCGAGCCGCTCGGTCCGGCCATGGTCGATGCCGTCCGCCAGCGAGTCCATCCGCGCGGCGAACTCGGCGGGCGTCGCGGCCAGCACGGCCGCGCGCGCGGAGCCCGGCCGTGCCGGAGCCTTGAGCGCCATGTCGATGGCGAGGTCGCGCATGCCTCCGAAGCTGAGGACGTCGGCGCGCTCGGCGAGCGTCCGGGCGCCGGCACCGAGCTCACGCAGGTTCTTCGCGTCGAGGAGGAACAGTTCGTGATCCTGTGCTGTGCCGCCGAGCAGCCGTTCCCTCACCGTCAGCCGGCGGCGGCGCGCCGCCCGCGCGCCCGCCAGGGTGATGTGCGTGTTGATGCCGCCGAAGCCCATCGCGCTGACACCCGCGCGCGGGGTGGTCCCCTCGGGCCAGGGCTCCGGCTCCTTCAGGACGCGCAGGCGCGCGTCGGGACCGGTCAGTTCCGCATGGGGCTGTTCGTTCCCGGTGGTCGGCGGCAGGATCCCGTGGTCCACGCTCAGGATCGCCTTGATCAGCCCTGCCACGCCCGCGGCGGCCTTGGTGTGGCCGATGTTCGCCTTGATCGTGCCCAGCGCGGCCGGCCGTTCCCGATCCCCGGATTCCCGGCCGGCCGCGGCGAGCGCGCGAAGCTCGGTCGCGTCCCCCACCGCGGTGCCGGTGCCGTGGCCTTCGAAGAGCTCCACCTCGTTCGGTCCGTACCCGGCCCTGGCGTAGGCGCGGCGCAGAGCGAGCATCTGCCCGGACGCCTCGGGACGCGTGATGCCTCCCCGGCCGTCGGAGGAAACTCCCCAACCATGTATCACCGCCCGGATCCGGGCCCCCCATTCCACGGCGTCCGAGTGACGGGCCAGAACGACGAACCCGCACCCTTCGCCCGGCCAGAATCCCTCCGACCGCCTGTCGTACACGCGCATCAACGTCGGCGCGAGCGCACCGGTCTTGGCGAAGCCGATCAACTCGAACGGGTCGATGCTGAGATCGACTCCTCCGGCCAGGGCGACGTCCAGATCCCCGGCGACCAGGCGCCCCACGGCGTCGGTCACCGCCAGCAGAGAGGAGGCGCAAGCACCGTCGACGGTGTAGCCGCCGCCGTGGTAGTCGAAGGTGTTGCAGATGCGACCGGCGATGGTGTTCGACAGCCCCCCGGCCAGTGAGTCCTCTCCGAACGCGGGGAACGGCGCCTTGTAGTCGCGTTCGAGCGCGGCCAGGAACTCCTCGCGGGCCGCACCGTCCATGCCCGTATCGGCCAAGGCCTTCCCGACGGTGCGCCGAACGTAGGGCCAGCGCAGGCGCATCATCGTCGAACGGGAGAACTCGCCGGTCAGGGTGTTGCCCACGACGATCCCCGCGCGGTCGCGGTCCAGCCCGGGCAGCCGCTCGAGTCCCGCGTCCTCGACGGCCTGCCCGGCGATGTCCAGCGCCAGCCAGTGGACGAGGTCGGTACTGCGGTAGGTGGCCCCGGAGACGCGATACCCGACCCTGTCGAACTCGTAGTCTTCGAGCAGCGCCGCATGGGTCGCGTAGATCGCGTCCGGGGTCGAGGGGTCCGGGGAGTAGTAGTCGTCCAGCCGCAGGCGTTCCGGTGGGATACGCCGGAACATCCGGCGCTGGCTCAGGATCAGGTCCCACAGTTGATCAGCGTCGTCCGCACCGGGGTAGCGGCAGGCGAGCCCGATGACGGCGATCGGTTCGTGCATGACGTCCTTCCTCTCTCGGCCGTGCTCGCGTCAGCCGCTCTGCGCGGCGGCCGTCGCGGTGACGCCGGGCTCGCCGGCGGAACGGGAGGAGCCGGCCCGCGCGCGCAGGTCGAGTCCCCAGAGAAGGGCACCGCGCATCAGGCAGGTCAGAACCAGGCAGTAGAAGATCCCGAAGACGATGTGAGCGCTCATGAGCACGCCGTACAGCGCGGCGGCGACCAGCGAGAAGGCGATCTGCCCGCGCGGCCGCACCGGGGACGTACCGGGATCCGTGATCATGTACGTGGTGAAGAGCAGGAAGGCCACGCCGGTCATGGGCGCGAGCGCCGCACCCAGCTCGGTGTCGGTGACGAGCGCGCGGATCACCGCCTGGGCGACGAATCCACCGACCCAGCCGACGATGATCCCCCACTTGCCGGTGAGCTGCAGGTTGAGCATCAGTCCCGACGCCAGCAGGGCGAGCGGCACGATCCAGTCGAGGATTCCCCCGAACGGCTCGGTGAAGTGGTACGGCATGGCGATCCCCACCCACGGGAAGAGGGTGAGCGTGGCCGCGATCCCCAGGTTCGAGGGGTTCATGAAGTGCCGTGAACGGCCGCCGACGGGCGCCCGGAAGAGGTACTTGGCCGATCCGGCGACCACGGCGGCGAAGGCGAACGGCCACAGGCGGGCGCCCGGATAGATGAGCATCGCGATGGCCAGACCCGAGATGTGGGCGGGGAGCAGGAACGTCACAAAGGCGTTCCAGCCGCCCAGAAAACGCGGGCGCCGAGCCTCGGACCACGCCTGGACGCACTCCAGGACGATCTCCGTGGTGTACGACGCCAGTACGGCCACCACCGGAGCGGCCCACGGGGTCTCCATGCCGAGCCACAGGTGTCCCACCACCGTGAACACGGAGATGGAGAGGGCGAACCGGCGCAGCGCCATCACCCGCAGGTCCTTCTTCCGCGTCCCGGCGGGCGTGCCTCCGGAACCGCCTTCGGGCCGTCCGGAAGGTGACGAGGTGTCCGACGGGGTGACGACGGAGCTCATGACGCGCCTCCTGCTAGTCGGGCGGACCATCGCCCTGGGGTGAGTGTCAGATCGGTGTGCCGCACCCGCCCGGCGCGGTCGCGCCAGTCGACCCGGACCGGGAGCGACGTGCCGGGCGGCAGCTCTCCGAGGCCGAAGTGCAGTTCGACACTGCGCGCGCTCGCGTGCCCGTTGCCGCCGTCCACCTGTGCGGTGAGGCGCCGCCCGTCCGGCAGGCGGACGGTCGCACGGGCACCGACCGCCGGCGAGCCGGTCATCCGTTCTCCGGCGGTGCCCGGCGCGGCGCGCGTTGACCCCCCGGGTCCGGCCGGCAGGAGCAGCCGCAGCGACAGGGACCCGCCGTGCCGCGAAGCGCGGTTCCGGTAGAGGTACGACGGCTCCCATTGGCGCGCCAGGGCGAAGTCCAGGCGGCCGTCGGCGTCCACGTCGGCGGTCGCGACTCCCCGGGTGACGCCGCGATCGGCGATCCCGGCGGCCGCCGCGAGATCGGTCCACCGTCCATCGCGGGTGCGGGTGAAGAAGACATCGTGCTGCTGCCCGGCGAGATCCCATCCCTCGCTGTGCCGCGGCCACGCCCCGATGTGCTTGAGAAGCGTGTCGTTGGACATCGCCAGCTCGGCGATCTGAGGCCAGAGGTTCTTGTCGCCCTTGGCGAAGCCCGTGGCCTGGACGAGTTCCGGGACCGAGTCGTTGTCGAAGTCGCCGAACTTGACGTCCCATCCCCAGCCGGTGCGGGCCATGCCGAGCCGGTCGCTCTCGTCGCGGAACGGAGCGTGCCCGCGCCCGATGGCCTCGCCCGTGTTGATCCACGCGTAGTTGCTCTCCATCAGGCCGAACTGGGTGGAGATGTTGCTGACGAACATGTCGGTACGGCCGTCGCCGTTCATGTCGGCGAAGTCGATCCCCATGCCCTTGAACGAGTCCTTGCCCAGAACCTTGGATTTCGGGGTCCGGAATCCGTTCTCGCCGCGCACCTCCTCCAGCCGGATCCGGCCGGGGGTGGACCGGTTGACGAACATCCGGTCCGGCCCGAAATCGTTCGCGAAGTAGAGCTCGGGCAGCAGGTCGCCGTTGAAGTCCTGCGCCCCGATCGCCAACGTCCAGGCGCGGGCCGCGTCGCGGGAGAACACGCGTTGCTCCTCGGCGAAGGGCGCCGCCGGAGGGACGCCGGGACCGCCGCCGGATTCCCGCCCCGTCCAGCGGTAGATCCGGTTGACTCCCCCGTTGTAGGCCCGCGACATCGAATCGTTCATCGCCATCGCGGGATCGCTCCGGGCCTTGCGGTCGAGAAGCCTCGCCCCATCGGGAAAGTAGTTGCCGACGATCAGGTCGAGGTGGCCGTCCCCGTCCACGTCGGCCGAGGCGATCGTGTCGGTGTACCAGCGTTGCCGGGCCTCGCCGCGCTGCCCGCCGACCAGTTCGACGGCGTTGTAGGACCGCGCGCTCGGCGACGCTCCCTCATCGGACCGGAAGAAGATGACGGGAGTGCGTCCCCAGTAGTAGGTCAGGAGATCGGTCCGGCCGTCCTCGTTGAAGTCGCCCGGCAGGCACCCCATGGGCGCTGTGGTCGCGCGGTCGTGGCCCAGCGCGCCCGGTTCCAGGATGAACGGCGCGTACCGGTTGCCGGTGCCGCTCGCGGGGGAAACGGTGATGGTGTCGGTGCGCGGATCACTGAGGCACACGTCGTCCGAGCGTCCGTTGCGGTCGACGTCGGTCAGCGCCAGTCCGGCCCCCACACCGGAGATCCAGGTCGCGATCTTCTCCAGGGCCGGCTGGACGGGACGCCGGGTGCGGAACCCGTCCACGGCGACCGAGGCGATCGGCCGGCGCTCGAACGCGAACCGTTCCCTGATCTCGGCGGCGTCCAGCGCCTCAACGCCCGGGAAGCGGGTGGCGAGTCCTGTGACGACGATGCCGGCCACCGCGGCGAACTTCGTCAGGTGCACCCTCATTCCGGCCTCCGGGCGCGGACGATCATCCGGGGGCTGTCACAGCCGTACGCCGCCTGGGTGAAGTCCCCCCACACCTCCTCGACCACGAAGCCCGCCCGCTCCAGCAGAGCCCGCAGTTCGGTGAGCGAGTACAGGCGGAGCGAGTAGGTCGCGCTGTCCTGGACGCCGTCCCGCAGCCAGCTGACCGTCTCGCTCCACCGGCCGTTCATAGGGTCGAAGGACCGTCGGCACCACACGGTCATGCCGCCCATGTCGAACCAGACGCGGCGGGCCGTCCGGAGCATCGCCTCCCGGTTCTCGGTGTCGATGAGGAGCCGGCCGCCGGGCACCAGGGCGCGGTACGCGGCGGCGATGGCCTCGGCGTCCTCGTTCTCGTCGGCGACGTAGCCCAGCGCGGTGCTGAGGTTGACGACGGCGTCGAAGCGTTCGACGGCGTCCAGGTTCCGCATCTCGGAAAGGATCAGTTCGAGGTGGACGCCGGCCTCCCGGGCCGCGCGGCGGGCCTGCTCCAGCAGGCCGGGCACCGCGTCCAGCCCGGTGACGACGCTGCCCTGCCGGGCCAGCGGCACGCCGATCCGCCCGTAGCCGCAGCCGAGGTCGAGCACACGGGTGCCCCGCCGCAGGTTGAGCATCCGCCTCACGGCGGCGACCTCGGTCGCGGTCCGCTCCTCCGGGAGGGTGGTGCGGGCGAACCACAGGTAGTCGGGGTGGGTGAAGAAGCTTTGCCAGCGGTCGTCGACCGCGGCCGTCGGAGTCGTCGCCGGGTCTGTCATCTCTGCTCCACATCCGGGTGTCGTGGGTGCTGGGTCGAACTCGTGGCGGCGGGCTCGGGAGGAGGGCACGTCGCGCTCCGGGTCTCCCGCCGCCACATCTGGTAGAAGTACTGGCGCCAGCCGTCGTCGATGAGCCGGTCGCGGACCGAATGAACCGTCTCGACGGCTCCGCGGATGTACGCCCGCAGTTCCTCGGGCTGCGTGCCGGTCAGTTCGAGGAAGTACACGGGGTCCGCGAGCCGGCGCGCCTCCCAGCCGAAGGCCGCGCCCTGGAGAAAGTCCGGGCGGTACGCATCGGGGATCCGCGCCGCGGTTTCGACGGCCAGTCCCGGCCGGTCGAGCCGGCTGAAGGCGCAACCGAGACCGAGTCCGCTGTAGCAGTCTCCACGGACGTTCTCCGGCAGCCGGGTGATCGCCGCGTGCGCCCCGTCGAGATCGTCCATGAAGACGAACCACAGGCTGCGCCCGTAGCCCTGGTAGCACACGTGCCGGGCGACCGGGCCGTGACGGAGGAACGGGGCGGTCGCGTCCGGAGCACCACCGCGGAGAAACCCGCTCCGGAAGCCCAGGCCCTCGTAGACCAGCAACCGGTAGCGGTAGTCGAACTGGCCGGCGACCTGCGCGAGCCTGGCCGGCCGGCGGGAGTACCACATGCCCAGCCACCAGCCGAGGCCGACGTAGTTCTGGTAAACGGTTCGCGGGGCCAGTCCCTTCACCATCAGGGGTTCGAAGGAGCCATAGCCCTTCAGCGCCATCACCGCCCAGGGCCCGAACCCCATGCAGGCTCCCTCATAAGCGAAAGGTCGGTGATAGGGCTCGACGCGATCCAACTCGGGCTGGACATGCTGCGGGTGGCGGCTGCGCGCGACCGCGTTATAGCCGAGGAGGAACGTTCGAACGATGTCCCTGACGCGGCTCCGGGAAACCGTTTCCAGCGGAAAGTCGTCCGCGACCCGGACGAGCCGCTGCGGTGATCGGCCGAAGATCGGAGTGAGTAGCTGGAGCGGCCGCCGCGGCGGGCGGCGCTGAGGCACTGACATCACTGGCGGGTCCCCCTGCGGGTGTGGGTTCGGGCTCGACGGCGGCATGGGCGGGCACGGCCGTTGGGAATGGATGTTCAATCGGTGGCTCAGCGCCATCGAGAAGGGGGTGAAGGCGCTCGACCATGCCCTCTCCGGCAATGGCCCGAATCACCTCGGGAACCTTTTCACCCAGGTCATGGCTCATGCCGGGAAGCGTCATCAGCAGGCGCAGCCACCGCGTGTCGGCGGCCTGGACGGGCCGCCTGCCGGCGAGGCGCAGCGCGGCCTCCAGCGTCGGGCGCACCCGGGCGTCCCGTTCCCGGTGGTACCGGCTCATCGCCGAATCCCAGTCCAGGTCGCCGGAGAGGTGATCGTGCAGTGCCGAGGCCAGCATCCGCGCACTGGCCACCGCGTGATCGATGCCGGCGCCGATGCAGGGATGGACCGCGGCGCCCGCGTCCCCCACGAGGGCCCAGCCCGGCCCGTGAGGAGTGCGGAGGTAGCTCTCCAGCCGGCGGGTGCCGCGCAGCCTCCCGGCTCTGGTGGCTCCGGCCAGCCGGGGCGCCAGGGTCGGGATTCCGGCCAGCACCTCGGTGAAGAGCCGTTCGCGGTCCCGGCGCCATCGCCCGAACTCTTCCTCGGGCGGCATCACGCACACACAGTGCAGGTCGTCGTCGCACGCGGCCAGCAAGACCAGGTTCTCGCCTGCCCAGTAGTACTCGAACGCGGGAACGGGGGCGGCGGCCAGGTCGCGATAGTAGCCGTAGTAGGCACAACGCACCGCGGGCCGCGACAGGTAGGTTTCGGCGGCGGCCTGCCCGGCCACCAGGGAGTCACGCCCGTCCGCACCGATCACGACCTTGGCGGTCACCCGGCGCCCGCCCTCCGGCGTCCGCAGCACGGCGCCCGTGACCCGTCCGGTCTCGTCCCGGCACAACTGCGTCACCGGATGCCCCGGGAGCCATTCCACCTCGGGAAACGACCGCGCCCGCGCGACCAGCAGCGGGTCGAGCCGTTCCCGGCGAAGCCCCAGCACATAGGGCGTGACCATGAGGTCGGCTTCGGTGACGCAGCCCGCGACGTCGGTCCGGAAACGGCGCATCGGCGGGGCGCCCGCCGCGGCGAGATCTGCGGCGACTCCCAGTGGTTCGAATGCCTCCCAGTCGCCGAACACATGTGTGGACAATGTCGGACCGAGGCGGGAGGCCCGGTCGGCCAGCAGAACACGGTGACCGCTCCGTGCGAGCAGGACGGCGGTCGCCGCTCCCGCGACCCGGCCCCCGACGATCAGACAGTCGTATTGATGGTAAGTCGACATCCGCACTCCACCTTTACCGTGCCGGCGCCGCACATACCAAGAAATCGTGACAAGTCGGCGCCGCCTCGACTCGGCACTTCTTGCGCCGTTTTAATTGCGCCGCGGAGCCACTTTTATTCTGCAGCCGATCTGCGCACAATCAATGCGGAGCCACGGCCGGAGGAGGCACCGTGAAGAGCTACGAGTACGTGCACACAGTGTCGTTCGAGGAGACCAATGCGATCGGCAACGTCTATTTCACCCACTACCTGCGATGGCAGGGACGCTGCCGCGAGCAGTTCGTGCACGAGCAGGCGCCCATGGTGCTCGACGAGCTCGCTGAGGGCGTCGCCATGGTGACCACCCGCTGCTCCTGCGAGTACCTGGCGGAGCTGACCGCCTTCGACCGGGTCGCGGTGCGGATGCGGGCCGGGGACGTCACCCAGAACCGGCTCACCCTGCTGTTCGACTACGTGCGCCTCACGCAGGTGGAACAGGAGCAACTGGTGGCGCGTGGTGAGCAGCAGCTCGCGTGGATGCGGCGCGACGGCGAACGCCTGGTCCCGCATCGGGTTCCGAGCGGGCTGCTGGCGGCGATAGACGCCTATGCCGACACGACCGGCTCCTGGCGACGCTGACGGAGGACGCCCCGGAGGCCCCGGCCGGTCGGCCGGGGCCTCCGGGGCTAGCGGGGCTTCGGGCCCGCCTGGGCCTCCGGTGTAGCCGGACCCGGCGGGGCTCACTGCGGGTCACGAGTTCTGGTTCCGTGACGTCAGCGCAGAGCCGCGACCGCCCGGACGGCCCGACGCACATCCGCCTCCCCCGTGACGAGGCTCGGACCGAGCCGCACGTAGGACTGCTTGTAGGGAGTGGCGCCCGCGTACACCCGGTGCTTGTGGATCAGCTCCTCCTGGGCCGCGCCCGTCTCCATGCCCTCGACCGAGAAGCACACGATGCCGGCCGACAGCGCGGGATCTCTGGGAGTGTGGAGCCGGACATGCCCGAGCTCTGACAGGCCGTCCTTGAGCTGCGTGGACAGTTCCTGGATCCGGTCCCTGATCCGCTCGGCGCCGATGCGCCGGTGGAAATCCAGCGCCTCGGGCAGCGCCCACCGGTTCTCGAAGGTGTGGTAGCCGCCGGGCGTGTTGAGCTCACCGGGCTCGCCCACCGGAGGACGTCCCTCGATCCAGGCGACGATCGCGGCCTCGGAGAAGCTCGGGATGATCGGCTGGACGGCCGCCCACGCGTCAGTACGTCCCCACACGAACCCGGTCCCGCGCGGGCCGAACAACCATTTGTGTCCGGACGTCACGTAGAAGTCGCATCCCGTCTCGGGAATGCGAACCAGCGTCGCGGCGAACTCGTGCGCGCCGTCCACGCACACCAGCACCCGGTCGGCGGCGTCCCGGCGCGCGTTCACCTGCTTCACGGCCTCGCAGATGTCGGCCATCGGCAGGCGGACGCCGGTACTCGAATGGACCGACGTGAGTGCGAGCACACGGGTGCCGGGACGTATCTCCCGCCGGATCCGCGCGACGATCTCCGCCACCGACGCGCGGGCCGGGTCGGTGTACAGGGGCACACGTCGCACCGAGAAGCCGGCCACGTCCGAGTGAAGGCGCAGCGCCTCGTGTGTGGCGTAGAACTCGTGATCCGTGGTGAGAACCTCCTGGCCGGGCCGCAGCTTGAGTCCCCGGTAGAGCAACCCCAGCCCCATCGTGGTGCTGTCGGTCAGCATGTACTCGCTCTTGTCTCCGCCGGCGTACGCGGCCAGGGCCCGGCGCACGGCGTCACTGGTGCGCATGTCGTTGGCCTCCATCCCGTACTTGTGGGGATCGAAGTCCATGAGCCGCCGATACCTGGCGACGGCCGCGCGAACCTGGGCCGGTGGTGACGAGAGCACGAACGCCGTGAACTGGGCGTAGCGGCGAGTCACGGCGAACTGGTCCCGGACCGAGGACCAGTCCCGCGGGTCGAAACGGCCGGGCGCGCCGGCCTCTTCACCGGGACCGGTGGCGGCATTGGCCGCGCCGTTCAGATAGCCGGTGCCCGAGGCCAGCAACGTACCGGCCCCCAGCAGACCACCGCCCAGCAAGGCGCGCCGAGATGTTCCCCTCCGACGGCCCGTCACGGCTTGCGGAAGGCTTCTGACTCGGGACATCGTTAAATCCTCCCAGGGGTGAGCTAAACGAGAACGGGCGACGATCTCGCAGAAAGTAACTCCGCAGGATGACCGGCCACAAGAAGCCGTGCCCACAACAGCATTTTTCGCCGTGCCGCCATCTCGGCACATGCGCAACAAAAGCCGGGCAAGGCATTTTTCCTCGAAGCTAGGCTGCTCAGCCGAGAGATGGCGACGGAAACCATCAGCGAATCCGCATGAAGGGGGAGGGAGCCGCGATGTTCGCCGGGAGAGCCGCCAAGCTCGGCGGGGCCGCGACGACCGCGCTCGGACTGCTTGCGGGAACCGCCGCGGCGGGCACCGGCGGGCACGGATCCGCGGGCCTCGGCGATCCTTATTTCCCGAGCTACGGCAATGGCGGATACAACGTCTCGCATTACGACATCCGGCTGCGGTACCAGCCTCGCGACGACCGGTTGTGGGGCACCACCACGGTTCTCGCGCGGGCCACGCAGGTTCTGACCCGCTTCAATCTGGACTTCGCGCTGGGAGTGCGCTCCGTCCACGTGAACGGAAGGCCCGCCAGGTTCGTCCGGCAGGGCACCGAGCTCCAGATCACACCGGCGACCGTGTTGCGAAAGAATGCCCGCCTCACCGTCGTCGTCGCCTATGACGGCGTTCCGTCGAAGGTGGACGCTCCCGGCTTCACCCGATGGATCCGAACATCCGACGGGGGCATGGCGGTCGGCGAACCGGAGGCGGCGATCTACTGGTATCCCAGCAACGACCACCCGCGGGACAAGGCGACCTTCGACATTTCCGTGGCCGTTCCGGAGGGCGTCACGGCCGTGTCCAACGGGCTCTTTCTCGGGACCCGTGACCGCTTCCCGAGACCGGGATGGAAGCGTTGGAACTGGCGCGTCACAAGCCCGATGGCGACCTACCTCGCGTCTCTGGTGATCGGGGACTACGACCTGGAAGTGGGAGAGGGCTCCCACGGACGCCCGTTCGTCACGGCGTACGCAAAGGGGCTGGGCGCCGACCGGCCCGCCGCCGAAGCCAGCATCGAACGGACACCCGAGATCGTGCGCTTCTTCGCCGGCCTCTACGGCGACTACCCCTTCGAGGCCGAGGGCGGGGTCGTCACGGCCGAGGGCCTCACCTTCGCACTCGAGAACCAGACCCGGCCGAGCTACTCGCGGAAGTACTTCACGCTCGGCAGCAACACCTACGTGGTGGCCCACGAGGCGGCCCACCAGTGGTTCGGCGACTCGGTCTCCGTCGACACCTGGCGCGACCTGTGGCTGAACGAGGGTTTCGCCACCTACGGCGAATGGCTGTGGTCCGAGCACATCGGCGAGGGCACCGCCCAGGAGATCTTCGATTACGAGTACTCCCGGCGTCCCGCCGACGACCCGTTCTGGCAGGTCCTTCCGGCCGATCCGGGGGCGGACCTGGCGTTCCACCGAGCCGTCTATGATCGGGGCGCCATGGCCCTGCACGCGCTCCGCACGACGGTCGGTTTCGCGGTGTTCAAACGGATCATGCGTACCTGGGCCGCACGGCGAGGCGGCGGGACGGGCACCATCGAGCAGTTCATCGAACTGGCCGAACACACGTCCGGGCGGCCGCTGCGCCCGTTGTTCGACACCTGGCTGTTCTCCCGAGGACGGCCGGCCGCGACCGCCGCGACCGCCGTCTCACCCTCGGCGCTGAGCAGGGCCGCCCCGCCGAGATCCGTCAAGAAGATCGTCTCGGCGGACGCCCATCCGCATCGAGGCGCCCCCAGGTCCACGCACCACACGCACACGGAACCGTAGATGGGCAGGCCCCTTGTTCCATTCCGACGCCTATCCCCTGTGGCACGGCGCATACCCGATGGGCTCCTACCTTCGAAACCTGAACGGGCCCGGTCGGTTTCTGGTTCACGGGGAAGGCGCCTGGGTCCACGACCACGACGGCAGACGGTACCTGGACGCCCGGTCGTCCATGTGGCACGGCATCCTGGGGCACGGTCATCCGGCGGTGATCTCCGCGATCCGGGAACAGGCGGAAAGGCTGATGCTGGGCGGCACGGTCTTCTATGACCGGCCGCCGCACGTCACCGTGACCTTCGCCGAAAGGCTGGCCTCGGCGCTGCCCGGGGGGCTGCGCCGGATCCGGCTGGGCGGCAGCGGCGCGCAGATGCTGGAGGGCGCGGTCATGCTCTCCCGTCTCCATCGCGCGATCAGCGGAACGCCCGACCGCACCGCGGTCATCAGCATGGCGGGCGGCTACCACGGAATGAACACCGCCGCGCTCGCGCTCAGCGGTTCGCTGGCGAGCCAGCACGGCTTCTACGGCCCGCTGCCGAACGAGGTGTACTTCGCGGATCAGAGCGCCGGGAGCTGGACGGCGGCGGTGCTGGCGGTGGCCGACCGGCTGGGCGACGACCGCGTGACCGCCGTCCTCATCGAGCCCATCATGAGCTCCACCGGTGACATGCCCGCCACCGCGGATCTGCTCACGCTGGCCGAGCTGTGCCGGGACAGGGAGATCCATCTCATCGCCGACGAGGTGACCACCGGCCACGGGAGGGTGGGGGCACTGTCGCGGATGAACCAGCTGGGAGTCCTCCCCGACATGCTGGTGCTCGGTCCGGCGCTGACCGGCGGCTACCTGCCGGCCGCCGCGCTGGCCGTATCGGAGGAGATCTTCCAGGACATGGCGGAACCGCCGAACGGACTGGGGCTGCTGCACGGTTCCACCACGGACGGCAACCCGCTGGCGGCCGCCGCGGGCCTGGCCGTCCTCGACGTGCTTCAGGGCGGTGTGCTCAGCGGCGTGCCGGACAAGGCTCGGCTGCTGACCGACACGCTGGTGCAGATTCGCGACGCGCACCTGCCCGCGGGGGACGTGGCGGGTGTCGGGCTGCTCCAGAGGCTGGTGCTCCGGACGTCGGACGGTGACCACTGGCTGGGGCCGGAGGCGACGATGCTCCGCGACGCCTGCGAGGAGAACGGCCTCCTGGTCAGCACGACTTCGGGGTGCCTGTTCGTCGTCCCACCGCTCACCATCATCGAGCACGGAATCCACGAGATCGGTGAAAGACTGGACCGGTCCTTTCGCCTGTTCCGGACCCGGTCGTGAACCTCGCCGGCACCGGCCGAAGTGGACGACACCGGCCCCGCCGACGTCAGAAGTAGATCCCGGCCACGACGCACAGGACGTTCAGGCCGAGGAAGATCTGCAACGAGACGTCCCGCAGCACGAGTTCCTCCGGTTCCTCGGCGGCGCCCCGCTCCATCACGAGGTTGAGGCGCATGATCATCAGGATGAAGGGCACGACGCTGAGGGCCCGGAGGCTCAGCCCGGGCATGCTGCTCACGTCGAGCGCCCACAGGGCGTAGGTCACCACCACCGCCCCCGACAACGTCGCCCGCAGCTGCGCCAGGTAGCCGCGGGAGTAGGCGCGCAGGGCCGCGCGCGTGCCCTCCTTGTCCAAGGCGAGTTCGGCCTCGCGTTTTCCCACCACGAGGAGCAGGGACATCAGCGACACCACGATCAGGAACCAACTCGACGCCGGGACGCCGATCACGACCGCGCCGGCGACGGCCCTGATCACATGGCAGCCCGCCACGGCGGCCAGATCGACGATGGGCCAGTGCTTGAGCACGATGCTGTACGCGGTCGCGAGAGCGAGGTAGCAGGCGACCGCGGCCACGAGCCGGCTCCCTCCGGCCACCGCGGCCGCCGGCAGTGAGAGCGCGATCAGGAGGGCGGCGGCCGTGAGCGCCGCGCCGACCGAGATCCTGCCGGCGGCCACGGGACGCCGAGCCTTCCGAGGGTGCAGCCTGTCCGCTGCGACGTCTCGAACGTCATTGACCAGGTAGGTGCCGCTGGCCGCCAGGCAGAGGGCGAGGAAGGCGCCGACCGTGCGCAGCACGCTCGTCAGGTCGTCCGCCGAACCGGAGGACGCCAGGGCGGAGAACACCAGCAGGTTCTTCAGCCACTGCCTGGGACGGCAGGCCCTGATCAGTGAGACTGCCCATCCCCGGCCGGACGCGGCGCCGCCGAGATTCGGATGGGCGGCTTCGGAGGCGGGTGGGTCCGGATGATGGGGCCGCGCGCCGACCTGAGTCATGACCGCATCGCTTCGGTGCCGCCGGTCGCCTCCGGGGCCGCGGTCTCGACCTCCCGAGGCCTGACCGGAGACCGCGCTCCCATGCCCGCGAGGGCGCCCAGCATCGCGAGCGCGATCAGCGGATACGCGTCACCGGCCACGAACTCGACGACGCTCCAGTGCCGCTCGCTGCCGTCATAGAACTGCATGAGCCAAGGCGGGCCGATGTAGAACACGGCCGCAACGAATGCCGTGACCGTGCCGAGCATCAGATCCCGGCGTTCGACCGCCAGCGCCGCCAGGATCATGAGGCCAGGGACGACCCAGACCCAGTGATACGTCCAGGAGGTCGGCGCCCAGAGCAGCGCCGGCATCGCATTGACGACCAGCGCCGCCGCCGCACCGTACCCCGGCATCCGGAACATGTTGCGCATCGCGAGCACGGTCATGGCGAGCACCGCCGCATACAGCATCACCACCAGCGCACCGGGAACGGGAGCCCAGTGGAACCGTTCCGTCAGCCCCACCAGAGACTGGTTGGGAGACCACCACCAGCCGACCAGGTCCGTCACGCGGTCGCTGTCGAAAAGATGCTTGGTCCAGTAATCCAGGGAATCATCGAAGGCGACCGCGAACCCGGCCGCGGTGCCGATGGCGAAGCCCGCGGCGCTGACCAGCAGCGCACGGGTGTCCTTCCGAAGCAGAAAGAACAGCAGGAAGACACCGGGCAGCACCTTGATACTGATCGCCAAGCCCAGCAGCAGACCGCGCGGCCAGCGTGGCCGGGGCGTCAGGCAGTCGGCGGCGACCATGGCCATCAGCACGATGTTCATCTGCCCGAAGGTGAGTTCGTCGCGGACGGGGCCCAGCAGCGTGAGCACCGGCAGCACCGCCAGGGTGAGGTGCCAGGCGTTCAGGCCGCTGAAGCGCGGCGCGATGACGCGTGCGAAGAGATGGACCACGCAGGCGAGGGCCGCCAGCGACACGGCGAACCAGAGAGCGATTCCGAGTCCGCGCGGCAGGAGCGTCACCGGAGCCAGTGTCGCGGCGGCGACCGGCGGATTCATCAGGACCAGTTTGAGCGGACCGGTGGCCGTCCGGATCTCCGGCAGGTCGTGGACGCTGCCGCCGTTCCACCATTCCGCGCTGGCGGCGCGGTAGACATCGAAGTCGAGCGAGTGGAACTCGTTCAGTCCCAGGATGACAGAAAGGGCCGCGAGCTCCAGTATCAGGGCGGCGGCCACCCGGCCTTTCATCGTCATATCGGTACCCTCCGCAGCGCCCTTTCTCCGGGAACCTCGATCGCTGCGAGAGTACGGCCGCGCCGATACCCGGGCTCGGCCAATCTTGCTCAGCTCCGCTTCGGAGGATCGTCCTGCTCTGTGCTCGCGCACCGGGCGCGAGCGGCGCGCGGAAGCGGCCCGTCGAGAAAATTCAGTCCATGCTGTCGAATCGGGGGCGGGCTGCGCGTCATGGAAGTGAGGACCGGTCGCAACGAGAGCCGGCGCCCTGAGCTGGAAGGACGATCGTGAAGTATGCCCTGCTGGTCTACCAGAACGAGAAACAGAACTCGGACGTCTCCGAGGACGAGCTCGCCTCCCTCTACGGGGAGCACCACCAGCTGATCGCCGCACTGCGGAAAGCCGGAGCACTGGAGGGAAGCACCCAGCTCAAGGAGTCGTACACGGCGACCACCGTGCGAACATCGGAAACCGAAACCGAAATCATCGAGGGTCCGTTCGCCGACAGCCCGGAGCAGCTCGGCGGCTTCTACCTGATCGAGGTGCCCCATCTGGACGAGGCATTGAGGTTCGCCAGGCTCCTGCCATCGTTCACCGTGGAGATCAGGCCGATCATGGAGAGCGGGAACTGAAGATGGGAGATGCGGTCGAGGAAGCGTACCGGGCGCACTGGGCACGGCTCGTCGCCCTGCTCACCGCCCAGTTCCGGGACCTCGACCTCGCGGAGGAGACACTGCAGGAGGCGTTCGCCGCGGCGGTGTCGCATTGGCCCGCGGAAGGAATTCCACGCAATCCCGCCGCCTGGCTGCTCACCACCGCCAGGCGGCGGGCCGTCGACCGGCTGCGGCGGGACGCGACGGCCGCGCGCAATCTCCCGCTCCTGGTGAAGGAGGAGGAGGTGCTCGACGTTTACCAGAGCGACGATGCCTCGCAGATCCCGGACGAGCGGCTCCAGCTGATCTTCACCTGCTGTCACCCGGCGATGGCGATGGAGTCTCGCATCGCCCTGACCCTGAGGTTCGTCGGCGGCCTGACCACCGCGGAGATCGCCCGGCTGTTCCTGGTCTCGGAACCGACGATGGCCGCACGCCTGGGCCGGGCCAAGAAGCGGCTCTCGGCCGCCGGCATCCCGTTCGGAGTACCCGAACGGCACGAGCTCGGCGAACGGCGGGCCGGCGTGCTGGCGGTGATCTACCTCGTCTTCACCGAAGGGTACGCCGCCACCAGCGGCGACCGGCTCATCCGCGAGGACCTGGCCGGTGAGGCCATCCGGCTGGGACGCCTCATGGCCGAGTTGATGCCCGGTGACTCCGAGGTGACCGCGTTGCTGGCCCTGATGGTGCTGCATCACGCCAGACGCGCGGCCCGGCTGGACTCCGAAGGCGAGATCGTCCTCCTCGCCGAGCAGGATCGCGAACTGTGGCGCTGGTCGGAGATCGACGTCGGGCTGAGCCTGCTGACCGGCTCGGCCTCCGACATCGACCGGCCCGGCCCCTATCTGCTGCAGGCCGCGATCGCCGGCGCGCACGCCCGCGCCCGGCACGCCGCCGACACCGACTGGCCGACGATCGCCAAGCTCTACGCCCGGCTGGAGCAGGTCACCGGCTCCGCCGTGGTCCGGCTGAACAGGGCCGTGGCGGTCGCGCACGTCTCGGGCCCGCAGGCGGCACTCGACCTGCTCGTAGGGCTCGAAGAGGAACTCCCCCGGCATCACCTCCTGCCGGCCACGCGCGCCGACCTCCTGCGCCGCCTCGGCAGGCGGACCGAGGCCATCGCCGAGTACGACCGCGCACTCGAACTGGTCCGTACCGACGCCGAACGCACGTTCCTGCTGGCCCGGCGAACCCGCTGCTGAGCGGGCGAACGTCCGATCTTCCTCCCCGTCACCTGCGATGACGCCGCCCAGAGTGAATATCTGGGCGGCGCTGTCGATTCCGGGCCCGCTTCCCCGTCATCGCTGTGAAGGCCGGTTGGGAGGCCGGCGGACAGAACCAACGACAAGGGAGGAGCTGACCCACGTGGATACAGCGACTCAGAAGAACGATCGGTCGAAGGGACTCGCCCTGGCCCTGCTGGCCACGGCGCAGTTCGTGCTGATCCTTGATGCCGGAATCGTCAACGTCGCGTTGCCCTCGCTCGGCAGGGAACTGGATTTCGCTCCCGGCAACCTGGCTTGGGTCTCCAACGCCTACACGGTGGTCTTCGGAGGGCTGCTCCTGCTGGGCGGACGGTTCGCCGACCTGGCGGGGCCCCGCAGGATGTTCATGTTCGGCATGGCGATCCTCACCGTCGCCTCGCTGGCCGGCGGCCTGGCCATGTCGTCCGGCTGGCTGATCGCGGCTCGCGCGGGCCAGGGGCTGGGCGCGGCGCTGATCTCGCCGGCGGCGCTCATGCTGGTGATGACGACCTTCGCCGCCGGCCCGGAGCGCAACCGTGCGCTGGGCGTGTTCATGAGCATGTCGGGACTCGGCGGAGCCTGTGGCTTCCTCTTCGGAGGCGTGCTCACCGAGTGGCTGGGCTGGCAGGCCGTCTTCTACGTCAACGTGCCGATCGCCGCGTCGGCCGTGGTCCTGGCCCGGCGCCTTCTGCTCGAAGTGCGCGGCGACCGGACCGGCAGGGCCTTCGACGTCGCCGGGGCCGTCACCGTCACCGTCGGGCTCGCGCTGCTCGTGTACGCGATCCTGGACGCCAACGAGGCCGGCTGGGGCTCCGCGCGGACGCTCACCGTGACCGGGGTCGCTCTGGTCCTGCTGGCGGCGTTCACCCTCATCGAGGCGCGGAGCGCGAATCCGCTCATCCCGCTGTCGATCTTCAGGAACCGGACCCTCAGCAGCGCCAATTTCCTGGCGGTGCTCCTGACCATGTCCGTCTTCCCGTTCTTCTTCTTCCTCACGCTCCATCTCCAGCAGGTGCTCGGCTACTCCCCGTTCGAGGCCGGACTCGGGCAACTGCCGGTGGCGCTGGCGATGAGCGTGGCCGCCGCCGGGTTCGCGTCCAAACTCGTCGACCGGTTCGGCTACGCCAACGTTCTCGCGGGCGGGCTGGCGCTGATCGCGGCCGGCCTCGGCTGGATGTCCGGCATCTCCGTCGTGGGCGGCTACTGGGCGCAGGTGGCCGGTCCGTGCATCCTGGTCGGCACCGGTGCGGGCTGCACATTCGTCGCCGTCACCGTGGCGGCCACGGCGACGGCCCGGCCGCACGAGGCGGGACTCGCCGCCGGACTGATCAACACCACCCAGCAGATCGGCGGCGCGCTGGGGCTCGCCGTCCTGGTGGCGGTCTCGGCCGCCGCGACCACCGGCGCCGCGGGTTCTCGCGCCGGTCTCGTGGACGGCTACCAGGCCGCGTTCCTGACCGGCGCGTTCATCGCGGTCGCCGCGGCCGTACTCACCCTGGTTCTGCTCCGGAGGGCGGGCCGGCCGGCCGGCGCCCCCGTGGAGGAAGCGGATGTCCCCACAGAGACGGCCGCAGATCTGAGGTGAACCGGCGACGGCACTGCGGGGCCGGCACCGCCAGCACGGCGGCGCCGGCCTCGCGGCACGTCCACCCGCACGAAGGCGTAGACGGGGAGCGTCACTGCCCTCACCGCCGGACCGGCGCGGCGTGTGGGACGGCATGGCGACCAGCGCACGGCTGGAACGGCCTCAGCCCGCGCGGGTCACAACGGGCACGGAATCCGAAGCGGGACGCGGTTCGCTCCGTCGCCAAAGCACGCGCAGGGGCATCGCGGACAAAGTCACCAGGCCCAGCAGCAGGAACGACGCCGTCATGCCCCACCGGTCGATGGACGAACCGAGGAGCGGTTGAAGAGCCGCGGTCATCAACGTCAGCAACAACCCCTGCAGCGAGAGCAGGGTCGCGCGGGTGGCCGATGAGACCCTCTGGTTCAACTGGTCCGACAGCACCGGCCTCAGCGAACCCTGAACGAACCCGATGAGCAGCATGCTGCCGAACCCGATCCACCACTGCTCGGCCATGGCGAGGACGGCCAGGCCGAGGGTGAACAGCGCAGGCCCTGCATAAAGCGAAGCCGGCAAGGCTCTTCCGGAGGCCAGCACCGAACCGAAGCGCGACCCGGCGACGCCCGCGAGACGCAGGACCAGGAACAGCACGCCGATCCAGCCGACCGACAGCCTGTGCTCGGAAACGTACGGCTGGAAGAGGAGGAAGACGACGATCCACGCGCTCGAAGAGATGAGTGCCGAGAACACCAGCAGGTACCGGATATCGGGTTCACGGCGGACGAACGAACCGGCCGCCCGCAGCGTCGCCACGTACGGCTTGCGATCCGCCGCTTCCCGTGGCGGTTCCCTCGTGGCCAGCACGAAGCCCAGCCCGACGACGGTCATCAGGCTCGACAGCAGGAGCGGCAGGGCGAGCGACCATGCCGCGACCACCCCGCCGGCGACGCTGGCGACACCCTGTGAGAACTGGATGATCGCGTAGGAACGGCCCGCGACGGACTTGTACTCCTGCTCCCTGCCATCCGCCTTCAGGCTGTCGTACTGCATGGCCATATCGGTGCCGGATTGCAGGGCCATCCCCGCCGACCAGACCAGATAGCCGGCCATGACCCCCCAATAGGCCGGGACGAGCGCCATGACCGCGATTCCGGTCGCCACCGTCGCGGTTCCGATGAGGAGCGTGATCCGGCGTCCCACCGCGTCCGCCAACGCGCCCGCCGGAACCTCGGCACCCGCCATCAGCAGCCACGAGAGCCCCATCATCACGGTGATCTGGGTCAACGACAGATGCCGCTCGTCCCGGAGGAAGAGAATCCAGACCGGCATGAAGAGGGAAAAGTTCGTGAACCCCTGATACAGGTAGACCTTCCGAATGTTGCCGCCGCCCGGGGCCACCGAAGCGCCCTTTCCCTGGCCGCGCCTCAGCATGTGACGTCCCATCGGTGCAGATACATGAACCGGTTACCCGGCGTACGGGGCGGCTGCGGAATCTTGATCCTCCGGCGGGCGACGTCGGTCACCATCGGGTGGAACAGGAACACCTGCGGCACGTCTCCCACGATCAGAGCCTGGGCCTCGTTCAGGAGCGCCATGCGGGAGGCCCGGTCCGGCTGGGTCTGGCTTTGATCCAACAAGCGGTCGACCTGTGGATTGCGATACGCCAGCCGGTTCCAGCCTTGTGGCGTGAGCATCGCAGAGTGGTAGAACGCATGGAGGAAGGCGGGATCGGGATTGGGTACGAGCGCCATCAGAACCGCGTCGTAGGTGCGCGGGTAAACGTGGTCCCGCAGGAGTTCGCCCATGGCATGGCTCCTGACGGTCACGTCGACGCCGGCATCGGCCAGATCCCCGGCCACCGCCGCCGCGGCATTCTCCTTCACCGAATCGCCGGCCACCGTCAGCAAAGTGAAGGCGAGCGGACGACCGTCCTCTGACATGCGCATCCCGTCGGGGCCGGGCGGGTAGCCGGCCGCGTCCAGCAGTTCGCCCGCCGCCCGGCGGTCATGCGCGAAACGGGGGACGTCGGCGTTGTGCCACGGGCTGAGCGGAGTGATCATGCTGTGCGCGACCTCACCGTGCCCGTCCAGCACATCGCGAACGAGGCGCTCACGGTCGATGGCATGGGCGATGGCGCGGCGTAGCCGGACATCGGCGAAGAGCGGGTTGTCCAGATGAAAGCCGAGGTAGGTGAAACCGGCGTCGACCGAGGCGTTCACCCGGAGGTCTCCGCTCCGGGCGAGTTCGTCCGCCAGCGCGGGCCGCACGCCCGGGACGTAGTCGACCTCACCCGCGATCAGCGCCTCGACGGCGGACTCGGCCGAGGGGAGACAACGCCAGACGACCTCGTCCAGGGGCGGCCTTCCCAGGTGGTATCCGGTCCTCGCCCGCATCACCACACGATCACCACGGTGCCATCGGGCGAACTCGAACGCCCCGGAACCGACCGGCGACCCGTTCAGCGGATGCCCGTCCAGGGGGGCATCGGCATATCGGTGCCGGGGAAGTACGGGACGCCAGGCGAGGGCGTTGAGAAGCGCGGGATAGGGCCGCGGTAGCCGCACCCTCAGGCGGTGTGCGTCCAACGCCTCGAAGGCGATGGGCTCGCCGTCCACCATGAACTCCATCCAGCGATGGCTTCCGCTCGCGGAGTTCTGCAGCGCGGTGAAGGTGAAGGCCGCGTCCTGTGCGGTGACCGGCGTCTCGTCATGCCAGCGCGCCTCTGGGCGCAGTTCGAAATCCCAGACCAGTCCCGACTCCGAAACGCTCCAGTTCCGGGTCAGCCGCCCCGGTACATAGCGCAACCGTTCATCGGTCAGCACAAGGTGATCGAAGATCCGGTTCAGCACCTCGCCGGTGCCCAGATCGCTGTACAGCAACGGATTGAGAACCGTGACATCAGAGGTACGGCCGATCGTCACTCGCCGAAGCGTCATGCCGAACTCCCGCTCGCGATGGTGCCGATTCCACCTGACCATAGGTCGCGGAACACCGCCGCAACCCGGCATTTGTTGCGCGATCCGGTGCGGATGGGCAGACGGCCGGCCGCACCATGTCGCGCAACTTTTCCCTTTCCGGAACCGAGGTTCTGCGATTCCCTGACAGTTGCCAGCCCACTGTCACGGGGACGGATCATGCCGAACATCGGATACCGGACGACCGCCGCGGGAACCGCCATGGCACTCGCCGTCTCTGGAATCTGGACGTCACCCCCGCCCGCCGCCGCGCAGGGAGGAGGCGCCGACCTGGAGACCATGACCATCCCCGAAATCCAGCGGTCCATGGATTCCGGACGGCTGAGCTCCGAGCGCCTCACGAGGCATTATCTGCGGGGAATCCGCAAGGTCGACGGCCATCTTCACGCGGTCCTCAACGCCAATCCCGACGCACTGCGCCACGCACGGGAAAGCGACAGGCGACGGGCCGGGGGCCGGCTGCGCGGGCCCATGGACGGAATCCCGGTACTGCTCAAGGGCAATATCGGCACGGGCGACAAGCAACCCACAACTGCCGGATCGACGGCCATGACGCGCGCTCGCCCCGCTGATGCGTTCCTGGTGAAGAAACTGCGCACCATGGGAGCCGTCCTGCTCGGGAAGGCCAACCTCTCGCAGTGGGCGGCGATGCGCTCCTCGAAGGCGGTGAGCGGCTGGAGTTCGGTCGGCGGACTGACCGCCAATCCGTACGCGCTCGACCGAAGCCCCTGCGGATCCAGCTCTGGGTCCGCGGTCGCCGTGAGCGCCCGGCTCGCGACGGTCGCCCTCGGAACCGAAACCGACGGCTCGATCACCTGCCCGAGCAGTATGAACGGGGTCGTCGGGCTGAAACCCACCCGCGGCGCGATCAGCCGCCGCGGGCTCGTTCCGATCTCCCTGAAGCAGGACACGCCGGGGCCGATCGGCAGGAACACCACCGACACCGCACTGCTGCTGGCGCTGCTGCAAGGCCCCGACCCGGGCGATCCGGCGACGCTGCAAGGCCCCGGCCCGGGCGATCAGGTGACCGTGTCCGGCGGAGGATTCACCATCGACCCCGGTGATCCGCGGAAACGATCGCTGCGCGGTGCCCGGATCGGTGTGTGGCGCAGCGCGGTGGCCGGCGGTCCGGACGGCCCCGAGATCCTCGATCGCTCGGTCGCCGCGCTCGGCGCCCTGGGCGCGACGCTCGTGGAACCGGTCGATCTCCCGCCGGTGGACCGGCTCTCCGAGTTCAAAGCCCTGCTCTGCGAGTTCAAGCACGACCTGAACCACTACCTGGCGGCGACCCCCGGCGATCATCCACGCACCCTGGCCGGCCTCATCGCCTACAACCGGGCTCACTCCGGCATCGAGATGCCGTACTTCGGGCAGGACTACTTCGAGGCCGCGGAGCAGACCAGCGGGGACCTGGACGACCCGGCGTGCGCCGGACCACGGGCGGCGGCCCTCCGGAGCGCCCGCGAGGCCCTCCAGACGACCCTCGAGCGACACCGTCTCGATGCCATCGTCTCCCTGACCACGGGACCCGCCTGGAAGGCCGACCTGGCGACCGGTGACCCCGCCTTCGAGAGCGCGGCCTCACCGGCGGCCATCGCGGGGCACCCCCACCTGACCGTCCCCGCCGGGCAATCGGCCGGGCTCCCCGTCGGGCTGTCGCTGATCGGCCCGCGCTGGAGCGACGCGCGGCTGCTCGCGTTCGGATTCGCCTTCGAGCAGTTCACCAAGGCACGAAGGCCGCCGCCCACCGCGTGGCGCACCCCCTGACCCGCTCCCCCATTCCGCCTGATCCTTCATGGAGGTATCGATGCGACCGAAGATGCGTGTCACGGTCCTCGCCGCGACCGCCGCCGTGGCCCTCGCCGCGGTTCCCACGAGCATTCCGGCATCGGCCACGACCGAAGAGGCCGGCAAGCCGGACCACCGCAAGAAGGTCCACGCCACCGGAAAGTTCGAAATCACCAAATGGGTCGAAACTCCGTACATGGAGCTTCCCGAAGGCGGCGAACTCAGCACCGTCAGCACGCTCCAGATCTTCCGCGGAGGGATCGAGGGCGACGGGGGGTCCGAATCCCAGAAGTTCACCCGCGAGGACGGGACCTCTCGATTCACCGGCCTGGTGCGCGTGAACGGACGGCTCGGCGACCGTTCCGGCACGTTCGTCCTGCAGGTGCAGGGCGGCTACGACGGAGTCGCCCGCAGCCGCTGGTTCGTGATCCCCGGCTCGGGCACCGGCGAACTCAAGGGCCTGCGCGGGTCGGGAGGCCATGTATCCACGCATGAAGCGTGGCCCTACGTGACCTACACGCTGAACTACCACTTCGAATAGCAAACGAGCCGCGCGCGGCCCGCACAGCGAAGCGGGCAGGGACGAGTACGTCTCCTGCCCGCTTCGCTGTGCGGGGAACTATCGCGAATCAACCGCCGACGCGCGATCCTGCGGTCTTCGCGTGATCGGGCCAGCTCGCCGCCTGCGTGGGCGGAAGCCACACCCAGTCCTTCATCGGCACACCCCGCCCCGCCGGGTCGAAAAGTTCCGCACCGTCCTGCTTGAGTGCGGCTTCGTGTTCGGCCGTGTCCTTACCGAGTTTGAACGCGGCTCCGTCGTCCTTGAGGGCGACCACGGCCTTCCCGCCGTACTTCAGACAGGGCAGTCCGAACATCTTCCCCGTCGCGAAACCGTCCGCTTCCAGGTCGGCGGCCAGGCTCTCGAACGCCGCTGCGCCATCGGCACTCATTGAACCGCTCATCCTTCCAATCGGATGCCGTGCTCTGACGCTTCAACCCTCCGGCAGGCCGCTACGCATTGGCTACTGATAAATTGCGCTCCGCAGCCGAGCGAGTCGGCGTTTGTTGCGCTCACCGAGCGGGCTCCGGGTCAGCACGCGGGCGGCTCGGCGACCGGACGGACCTCCACCGTGGTACCGGGCAGGTACGCGGCCAGCTCGAGCGCCTCGTCCACGTCGGCGGCGTCGATGATGTAGAAGCCCCCCAGCTGCTCCGTCGTCTCGGCGTAGGGGCCGTCGGTGACCAGCCAGTCGCCATCGCGGCGACGCATGGTCTTCGCCGACCCCGAGAGCGCCAGCTCCTCGCCCCCGTCACGACCGACGTCGCGCTCGGCGAGCCTGCGGATGAAGGCGCCGTGCGCGTCATAGGCGGCGCGACGTTCCTGTTCCGTGGCCCCAGACCACTTCTCCTCCTCCTGGTAGATCAGCAGCGCGAACTTCACGGCGTCCCTCCGTTTCCGGCTTCTGCCACGGCCCTCGCCCGATCGGCCGCGGCGGCGCACAGTACCGACAGCCAACCATCGATCGAGGTGCCATCACCACCGACCACGTTCACCGACGTGGCAACAAACTCCAGATCGTGCAGCAGGAAACTCCAGGCCCGTCCTCGGCCGAATGGGTGAAGGTGAGGCGGTGACCACCTCGCCCGAGAGGAGACCCTGCAGATGAGAAGGTCCTTCGAGAACTCCATCGTCATCGCGGCCACCCGGGAGCGCGTGTGGTGGGCACTCACCGACCCCGCCGAGCTGAACCGGTGGGAGACGACCGACGCGCACCTGGACCTCCGTCCGCACGGCGGGTTCCTCTACGAGTACGCCTACGGTCCGTCCAGGCCGGGAACCTTTCTCGTCGTCGATCCGCCCGGCAGGCTGATGCAGGACAACCTCGTTTTCCATCACAACGCCAGCTACCACTACATCAACACCAACACCCTCGAGACCGTCCCGGACGGCACGCGGCTCACGGTCAAAGTCGAAGGTTATGGGGACCACGACGAAGAGCAATGGCTCCTGGAGAGCATGGACCTCGGGTGGGAAACCGATCTCCGGATCCTCAAGGCCTTCGTCGAATGGGGCAAGGACCTGCGTCCGCAGCTCTGGCGCGGGCTGAAGATCGGTCTGCAGTACATATCGCATTCGGACGGCGGCACGCAGGGAATACGCGTATTGGAGGCGCTCGAAGGAGGTCCGGCGGCCACCGCCGGCATCACCTCCGGGGACATCGTCGTCGCCCTCGACGGAGAGCCGTTCGCCGACTTCCGCGGCTTCCGGTCACTGCTCGCCCGCTACCAGCCCGGAGACACGGCGATCTTCAGGGTCCTGCAGGGCGGGGAGGGGACGGCCACGGATCTCAAGGTCGTTTTCGGGGACGCCCGATGACCGGAACGCACGGCTCCAGGTCGCCGTCGCCGCTTCCCGCGCTGGACTCCGAC
This sequence comes from Actinomadura sp. 3N407, assembly GCF_052245875.1. Classification (NCBI taxonomy): domain Bacteria; kingdom Bacillati; phylum Actinomycetota; class Actinomycetes; order Streptosporangiales; family Thermomonosporaceae; genus Actinomadura; species Actinomadura sp. 3N407. The sequence continues at coordinate 345,867 of NZ_JBQQBP010000004.1, read as the reverse complement.
ACCGTGGTGGTGGGGCTCTGCGAGGAACCCGACATGCTCGTCCAGGACTTCAGCCTGCGGCACGCGACATGGGCGGTCCTGAGCACCCTCATGCTCAAGCTGACCCGCTACGACGATTCTTGGCGCGCCTGGCCGGAGCTCGCCGAAGAGCTGCCCACCGTCGCGAACGGCGGTCACCGGACGCTGGAGGACGGCCGAACCGAGATCACCTGGCGGCTGCGGCGCGGTCTGCGCTGGCAGGACGGTGTCCCGGTGACGGCACACGATGCCCTGTTCACCTACGAGCTGCTCAAGGCGACGCCTCCGCCCTACCCTCACCACACGATCATCGAGAGCATCAGCGAGATGATCGTCCCGGCCGGCGACCCCTACACGCTGATCATTCGATGGAGCGCGGACAAGGCGTTCGCCCCGCACGAAGAGTGGGGCACGGTCCTGCCCCGTCATCTGCTCGAGAACGCCGATCTGCAGATCCCCGAGATCCGGGACCGGCATCCGTTCCTCCGCTCGCCCGTCTTCCAGGGCCCGTACCGCTTGGAGGAATGGAAGCCCGGTGAGCACATCACGGTCATCGCCGCCGAACCCCATCCCCGGGGCGGGCCGCTGGTGCGCCGGATCGTCTTCCGCTTCTACCCGGGACCACGCGAGCTCCGAGAGGCGGTGCTGACCGGTGAAGTCGACGTCACCGACCTGACCGGATTCGACATCGAGGACGCCGCCGTCCTCGAGAGCGCGGCGCCGGCGGTCGACGTGCACTACACGCCCGCGCTCACCTGGGAGCACATCGACCTCAACCTCGACGATCCGGTCCTGGCCCGGCGGGAGGTGCGGCGAGCGCTGGCCCACGCCATCGACCGGCGCGAGCTTTCACAGCGGCTCTACCAGGGGCGGCAGCCGATCGCCCACTCCTGGCTGCCCGCCCGCCATCCGGCCGCCGCCGACGACGTTCGCCGCTACGACCATGACCGGGATCGGGCCGGGGCGCTGCTGGACGCGGCCGGGTTCCGGCGTGGCGCCGACGGGATGCGGCGAGCCCCCGACGGCTCCCCGCTCGTGCTCGAACTGCTCACCACCCGGCCTGCGGAGGGAGGCCGATGGACCGCGTCGGCCCAGCGGCCGGAGGCCGCCGACCTCATCCGGGAGCAGCTGGGTCGGGTCGGTGTGGGCGTCCAGGTCGAGCTGCTCCCCGCGGACGAGGCGTTCCCGGTCTTCCGGAGGCGCAAGTTCCGGCATATGGCGATGTTCGCCTGGTCGATGGGGCTGGAGACCACCGGATACCTCATGTGGCATTCATCGAAGATCCCGGACGACAACGAGTGGTACGGCATCAACGTGTCCGGCTGGCGCCATGCGGAGAACGACGGACTTCTCGACCGGATGGCCGCGGAGCACGACGAGGACGAACGACATGACCTGATGCGCCGGCAGCAGCGGCTCTGGGCCGAGGAACTGCCGTCGCTCCCCCTCTATTTCCCGGTAGGTGTCTCTACCGCGAAACGCGGCCTACGCAACATCCGGCCGGTCGGGGTCTTCGGCTCATACGTCACCTGGAACGCGTGGGAGTGGGAGTGGACGCCGCCGGAAGCACCGTGAAGGCGTCCGGGGGCGCGCAACGTCCCCGCTTCGCACACCCTCTCGCCTTCTGGTGCGGTTTCTTCGCCTGCGTGGCGGGGGTCGCATTGCACTTCCCGATGTACCTCCATTCCTCGCACATGGGCTACCACATGGCCGGCATGCCGATGGACGCGCCGATGATGGCCGGCATGGCCTTGATCGTCGTCGGCCTGGCCGCCACCGTCTACGGCCTGGTCCCTCGCGGGCCGGCCCCGGTGCGGCGCGTCCGGGACGTCCGGCACGTCCGGGTCCGTGTCAGGGACGACACCCCGCTCCGCCCGGCGCATCTCGGATTGATGGCGGTCATGACCGCGGCGGTGACCATCGACGCCATGAAACCGATCACGCTCGGCTTCGTGGCACCGGGAATGGCCAGAGAGTACGGCCTGAAATCCGCCATCAACCCGGACGGCACCCTGCCGGTGGCTCTGCTGCCCCTCTGCGGCCTCACCGGGACCGTGCTCGGTTCGTTCCTGTGGGGATGGATGGGCGACCGCATCGGCCGCCGCTCGTCCATCCTCCTCGCCGGGGTCATGTTCGTCACGACCGCCGTGTGCGGCACCATGCCGTCGTTCGCCTGGAACCTGGCCATGTGCGCCCTGATGGGGCTGGCCGCGGGCGGGATGCTGCCCATCGCGTTCTCCCTGCTGGCCGAGACGATCCCGGCACGCCACCGGGGGTGGGTGATGGTGCTCATCGGCGGCAACCTCGCCGTCGCCTACGCTCTCATGAGCTGGCTCTCGTCAGAACTGGTACCGACCTACTCATGGCGCTCGCTCTGGCTGGTCGGCCTGCCAACGGGCGTCCTGCTCATCCTGCTCAATCGCTGGATCCCCGAATCCCCGCGCTTCCTCCTCGCACACGGGCATGAGGCCGAGGCTCGACAGATCATGGCCAGGTACGGGTTGGCCGAAGCGGTCGAGGCCGGGGCCGCGGCCGAAGTCGAGGTCCCGGCCGAACACAGCGAAATTCCGCCGAAAGGCGGTGGATACGCGCCGCTCTTTCAACGACCGCTCGCCGGGCTGAGCCTGGCGGTGGTCGTCCTGGGCCTCGGCATCGGGCTCGTCACCTATGGCTTTCAGTTGTGGATCCCCTCCAATCTGCAGAAACTCGGCCTGGACCAGGCGACGGCCGACCGCGCGCTTCGCGACTCGGCGTTCCTCGGACTACCGCTGATCCTCTTCGCCGCCGCGTCGTACGCCCTGTGGAGCGCGAAGAAGACCCTCGTCGTCCTCGTGGTCGTCGTCACCGCGGCCCTGGTCGCGTTCTCGGTGGCGGGGGATTCCCTCTCCGAGAGCAGCACGTGGCTGTACGTGCTGCTCGCCGCCCCGATCGTCGGTACGGCCACCATCGCCGCCGTGCTGGCCGCCTACAGTTCCGAGGTCTATCCGACACGCATTCGCTCCCGTGGTTCCGGCCTCTCCGCCGGGGTCGGCAAGCTGGGCGGCGTCCTCGTCACCACGGCCTTGGCCGCGGGGCTCGCAGTCCCGTCCATTCCGGCCACCGCGCTCATGGGGGCGGTCCCGCTGGCCGTCTCCATCGTGGTGGTCGTCGTGTTCGGCGTGGAAACCCGCGTCTCTTCACCGCCCCGCCCCGAACGCGAACTGTCCGCCGCGAAAACCTGAGCCATCCCGGCCGGCGCCGCCGACGAACTGTGTGGAGCCGCGGACGCCGTTGAAGGGCCGGGGGCGGTCCGCCAGGCGGACCGTGGACCGTCAGGCAAGACGTGTTCCGGTGGGCGGACTGTGGCGTTACCGGCCGCCCCCGGCGAGGTGTTCTGCTCGTCTCACCGACGCGTGGTGGCCCGTCACCGCGCCGGACTGAGATCGGACAGAGGAGAGGCCGATGGTCGCAGAGCCCCCCGCCCAGCCGGCGCCCGCCGCGCGGAGGCCGGGCGCCGGGACTCCCCGGCGTTCCCGCCGCGGCCGGCTTCCGGGACGCCAGGACTGGTCGACCTGGCCGCACTACCAGGCGGCCGAGCGGGGTTTCCGCGGCTACTGGTACCCGGTGGCGTTCTCGTCGAAGATCACCGGCAGGCCCACGGCCGTGACGCTCCTGGGGGAGCGCATCATGGTCATGCGCGACCGCGGCACCGTCTACGCGCTCAAGGACCGCTGCCCGCACCGCGGCGTTCCGCTGAGCCACGGCGACCAGCAGTTCCCGGGGACCGTGTCCTGCGTCTACCACGGGTGGACGTTCGACCTGCGGAGCGGTGACCTGGTCGCGGCGATCACCGACGGCCCGTCCTCGCCGATCTGCGGCAAGGTCACCCAGCCGACGTTCGAGACCGCCGAGCGCCTCGGCATGGTCTGGATCTTCGTGGGGGACGGCGAGGACGCGCATCCCATCGACGAGCAGCTGCCCGAGGAGCTCGTCGACAACCCCGCCGTCGTCGGCGTGCGGCTCCAGCGCCGCGCCGGCGACTGGCGCTTCGCGGTGGAGAACGGCTACGACGAGGGCCACGCGAAGTACCTCCACCGCACCTCGCTCTGGCGGCTGTTCAAGCCGATGCCGGTGCACAACGACACGCGCATCGTGAAGCGCGGCCGCTGGATCTACCGGGTCCAGGACAGGCAGTACTGGGAGGCCGACTTCCCCGGTCTCGGCAAGTGGAGCGGTCAGGCGTGGTACAAGCTGAGGCCGCCGAAGGAGAACGCCGGGAACAGCAACATCGGCAACACCGGCGGCTCCCAGAAGGTCGATGAGACGATCGCCGCCCAGGACTTCCCCGGGTTCGCGTCCGTCTCGATGCCCGGCGTGCTGCGGATCGCCTACCCGCGCTTCATCCACTACGAGTTCTACGTGCCCGTCGACGCCGGCGAGCACCTGTACGTCGGCGTGATGGCCGGCTTCCGGCGGGGCATCCGGACGCTGCCGTTCTACGCGAAGTACCTGGGCGCGGTGCGCTGGCTGTTCCACGGCCAGTTCTCCGGCCAGGACAAGTGGATGGTCGAGGTGACCGACGCTCCGCCGGAGCGCCTCTACCGGCCCGACGACTCCCTGCTGCAATGGCGCAGGCTCGCCGAGGACGTGACCAAGGCGCGGACCGGCCAGCTGCGGGCCGAGGGCCTGACCGGCGAGGACCCAGAACCGGAGGCCGTACCGTAATGGCGCGCATCGTCCTGGGCGTCGGTGCCTCGCACTCGACGCTCATGAACACCCACTGGGACGAGGTCGAGCACGTCGATCGTGCCGAGCGGTTCCGCGACGCCCTCGGCGAGGCCCGGGACGCGGTCGCCGGCGCCCGCCCCGATGTCGCGGTCATCGTGGGCTCGAACCATTTCCGCGGGTTCTGGCTCGACCTGATCCCGTCGTTCACCCTCGGGGTGGACGAGGTGATCGCCTCCGGCGAGTCCGGAACGCCCAAGGGCCCGCAGCGCACCGACCCCGAGTTCGCGCAGGCCCTCGCCGAGGACCTGGTCGACCACGGGACGGAGGTCGCGATCTCGGCGAGGATGCAGATCGACCACGGCCAGTCGCAGGCGGTGCAGTACGTGCTGCGCGACCTGGAGATCCCGATCGTCCCGCTGGTGATCAACGTGTTCGCCGCGCCGCTGCCGCGGATGAGCCGGTGCGTCGAGCTGGGCAGGGGCATCGCGCGCGCCATCGAGGCGATGCCCGGCGACGTCCGCGTCGTGGTCATCGCCTCTGGCGGCCTGTCCCACCGGCTGCCCTGGCCGGTCAGCTGGCGGAGCCCGGAGAACGACGACGAGGAGTTCCTGGTCGAGGCGTGGCGCAACGGGCGGGGCGACTGGGAGAAGTACGACGAGCGGCGCAGGCAGATCATCACGTCGGCGCAGCCGGTGATCTCCCCCGAGTTCGACGCGGAGTTCCTCGGAGCGCTGGAGCGCGGAGAACTCGCGAGGTACGGCGGCTGGAGCACCGAGCAGATCGAGGCGGCGGCCGGCAACGGCGGCCAGGAGCTGCGGGCCTGGATGACGATGGCCGCCGCGCTGGGGTTCGCGCCGGGGAGGGGGCTGGCGTACTCCGAGATGCCCGAATGGCTGACCGGGATGGGCGTGGCCGTGATCCCGCCGGAGGCCACCCGTGACTGAGCTACTCACCGCCGTGCTGCGGCGAATCACCCCGGAGCGGCTGCGGGCGGCGGCGCTCGGGGCCACCTCGATCCCGAGCCCCACCGGCCGTGAGGGCGCGCTGGCCGGGTGGCTGGCGGAGGAGCTGCGGGGGTCCGGGATCGACGGCCGGGTGCAGTCCATCGACGCCGAGCAGGCCAACGCGGTCGGCCGGGTCCGCGGTTCCCGCACGGGCACCGACCTGATGCTCTACGCCCCGATCGACTCCCTGACGACCGGCGACCCGGCCGAGGACGTCCCATGGATCGGTCCGCACCTGCGCCCGGACATGCTGCCGGACGGGGTCGCCGACGGCGACCTCGTGCAGGGCTTGGGCGCGGGCAACCCCAAGGGCCACGCGGCGTGCGTCCTGGTGGTAGGGCAGGCCTACGCGGAGGCGGTCGCCGAGCTCGGGATCGTGCCCGCCGGAGACCTGGTGCTGGCCTTCGGCGCCGGCGGCATGCCGACGAACGCGATCGGCGCCGGCCGGGCGAACACCGGGCACGGGGCCGGCGCGTCGTTCCTGCTCGAACGCGGCTGGTACACCGACCACGCGATCATCGCCAAGCCCGGCGACTTCGTCGCCCATGACGAGGTCGGCCTGTGCTGGTTCGAGATCGTCGTCCACGGCGTCCACACCTACGTCGGCAGCCGGCACCGGTTGCCGTACTCCAACCCGATCGTCTCCGCGGCCGAAGTGGTCACCCGGCTCGAACGGTGGCTCGCCGGGTTCCCGGCACGGCACCGGACGGCGACGGCCGCGCCGCAGGGCGTCATCGGGTCGATCGCCGGTGGATGGGAGCGCATGCCCGCCGTCACCCCGGCGGCCTGCCGGCTGCGGCTGGACATCAGGCTCGCGCCGGGGCAGCGCCCCCTCGACGTCCGCCGGGAGCTTTCGGCCTTCCTGGCCGAGGTCGGCGCCGAGACGGGCATCAGGCTCGCCTGCGAACTGGTCAACCACGTCCCCGCGTCCTTCACCGACCCCGGATCGTGGGTGATCGAGGAGGCGATCCGGGCCTGGGAGGCGGCCTCCGGCCGCCCGCACCGGGCGGTTCCGGACAACAGCGGCGCCACCGACGCCAACATCCTGCGGGCGCGCGGCATACCCACGGCCCGGGTCGGGATGCCGAAGGTCGTGCCCGAGCACGGCGCGGCCGACTTCGCCCTGGGGATGAACACGGTGGCCGTGACGGCGATGCGCCGCCTGTGCGAGGTGCTCGCCAGGGTCGCGGTGGCCAACGCGCTGCGTAGCGAGGGAGACGAGGAGACCCGATGACCCGAATGCCGGAGGGGACGTTCATCAAGGCCGGCGGCGTCCGGTATCACTGCCTGGAGATGGGATCCGGCCTGGACACCGTCCTGCTGCACGGGGGCGGTCCCGGCTGTACCGGATGGAGCGACTTCGGGCAGGTCGCGCCGCTGTTCGCCGCCGACCGCCGGGTCGTGATCCCCGACATCCTGCAGTACGGCAAATCGGAGAAGTGCCGGATCACCGGTCCGATGTGGGACTTCCACGCGGCCAAGACCGTCGCGCTTCTCGACGCGCTGGGCATCGGCCGCGCCGACTTCGTGTGCAACTCATGGGGCGGGACCATCGCGTTGAACCTCGCCGCCAGGTACCCCGAGCGGACCCGGTCGCTCGTGATCACCGGCAGCATGCCGGTCTTCTATGGCCCGCTCGCCCCGCTTCCCGAAGACGGCCGCCGCGGACGCAACGCCCGGGACCGCTATTACGGCGGTGAGGGGCCCACCAGGGAGAAGATGCGTGACCTGATCACCCGCCTGGAGTGGTACGACGGGTCGCGGCTGCCCGAGGAGACCCTGGACCTGCGCTACGAGCAGAGCCTCGACCCGCGGGAACGGGAACTCGCGGCGATGTCGGACTCCCCCCGCGGCGACTGGCAGGACCTCACGGCCGAACTCGGCCGGATCCGGGCGCCGACGCTGTTCATGTGGGGCCGGGAGGACGCCTTCCTCACCCCCGACTATCCGATGATGCTGGCCCGGATGGTGCCCCGGGGGAACCTGCACGTGATGGACCACGTGTCCCATCACCTGCAGGAGGAGCAGCCCGAGCGCTACCACGCCGTCGTCGCCGCCTTCCTCGCGGACGTGGCCCGTCAGAACGCCGAGCAGGAGTGAACGTGAAGAAGATGTCGATCGCGGTGGCCGCCGCCGGCCTGATCGCGGTTCTGGCGCGGCGGGCGGCCCGCCGAAGCAACACCCAGGTGCACCGCATCAACCAGCCCTGAACCGTCCCCGCTGAAGATTGGTCATGCCATGTCCATCTGGACAGAACTGTCGCCGATTCCGTTCGCCGTCTCCTACGTCGACGCCGCCGGCGTCCGCACCCGGGCCCTGCAGGCCGGTTCCGGGGCACCCGTGGTGTTCCTGCACGGCACCAGCGGACACCTGGAGGCGTTCGGCCGCAACATCGCCTCCCACGCCGAGCGGTACCGGGTGCACGCCATCGACATGCTCGGGCACGGCTACACCGGCAAGCCCGCCCACCCCTATGAGATCCCGCACTACGTCGAGCACCTGATCGGGTACCTCGACGCCGTCGGCGTCGAACGCGCGCACATCGTCGGAGAGTCGCTCGGCGGCTGGGTCGGTGCCCGGACGGCCGTCGACCACCCGGACCGCGTTGCCAGCCTCCAGCTCCTCTGCGCCGGCGGCACCGTCGCCAACCCCGAGGTGATGAAACGGATCGACGGCAGTACCCGGCAGGCCGTGGCCACGGACGACGTCGAACTGACCCGCGAGCGGCTGCGGCTGCTCATGGCCTCCGCCGCCGACGCCACCGAGGAACTCGTCGACGTCCGGCACCGGATCTACCATCGGCCCGACTTCGCCGCCAACATCGACAACCTGCTGTCCTTGCAGAAGATGGAGATCAGGCTGCGCAACCTGCTCACCCCCGGGCAGATGGCGCGGATCACGGCACCGACACTGATCGTGTGGGGCCGGAAGAACCCCTTCGGCGACGTCCCGGAAGCGCAGGCCATGCACGAGGCGATCCCCGGCTCGCAGCTGGAGTTGTTCGACGACACCGGCCACTGGCCCCAGCACGAGCAGGCCGCCCGCTACAACCCGCTCAGTCTGGAGTTCCTCGCCAAGGCCTCGGGCTGACGCGCGCCCCGCGGTTCGACGCCGGCCGGGCGCACCCCGCTGGTCCGCTAAATGGAACCCGTCCGTTGACATGGCTATTTTGCCAGGTCAACATCGGTCCATGGACGCCGCGAGAGATTTGATCATTCAGTCCGAGCTGCTCGGACGACACCCGGCAGGTGGCGTCCCCGAACCCGACGGCCCCGGCGGAGGTCGACCGGATTCCATGCACGGCGCACAGGAGCTGGCCGCCGAAGGCAGCAGCGTGCTGGGCAAGGTCCAGCTCATCCTCGAAGCCTTCGGCCTCGACGACGAAGCGCTCGGCCTGTCGGAGCTGACGCGCCGGACCGGCCTGGCGAAGGCGTCGGTGCACCGGCTCAGCCAGGAGCTGGTGCACTGGGGGTTCCTGGAGCGGCGCCACGGCAAGTACAGCCTGGGCATGCGGTTGTTCGAGATCGGCCAGCGGGTCCCGCGGCAGCGCATCCTGCGGGACCTCGCCCGGCCGTTCATGGAGGATCTGCTGCAGGCCACCGGCCAGACCGTCCATCTCGCCGTCGTCGATGGGCTGGAGGTCCTCTACCTGGAGAAGGTCTCCGGGCACGCGCAGGTCGGCCGGCCGTCCCGGGTCGCCGGGCGGATGCCGCTCCACTGCACCGCGACCGGCAAAGCCCTGCTGGCCTTCGGGCCGCGCCGCCTCTTCGACGAGGTCGTGGCCGCACCGCTCGCCCGGACGACCCCTCGCACGACGGTCGCTCCCGGCCTCCTGGACCAGGAGCTTCAGCGCGCCCGCGAACTCGGGTACGCGGTGGAGTACGAACAGGCCCGCATCGGATACATGAGCGTCGCCATCCCGCTGGCCGGCGCGACCGGCGCCACGGTCGCGGCCCTGTCGGTCACCGGCCCGGTCGCCCCCGCCAAGGCCGAGCGCTATGCGAGCTTGCTGAACATGGCGGGCCGCAGGGTGACCAGGCTGCTCAGCGCCCAGGACGTGTGAGCCCGGACTGCTGACATGGGAGTCCGGCCCTGGGTCGCGCGGTGTGGTGGCCAGTGAAACGAGAGCGGCACGGGCACCGGTGGAGATTCCGGTGCCCGTGCCATGCGCGTCGATGGTCGACAGGACGCGGTTCTCGGCGCGTCGCCGTCACCTCACCGCGTCTTCCTCCTCAAACCGGCGCCAGCCTGCGGAACCGGCTGGTGTGGAACACCAGCGGAGGGGTTTCCGGCCTGGCGAGCAGGCCGCGGACCTCCAGGAGAACGATCACGTGATCGCCGGCCGGGATCTCGTCATGGAGGCGGCAGTCCAGCCATGCGGTCGCGTCGAGGACGAACACTCCCCCGCCCGGACGGTGCTCCCAGTCGACCCCGTCGAAGCGGTCGCCCTCCTTGCGGGACAGGCGCATGCAGGCCTCGTTGTGGCTCTCGGCGAGCACGCTCAGCCCGAGCCGCGGCGCGTGCCGCAGCTTCGGCCACGTCGCCGAGGTGTCCTGGACGCATATCGACACCAGGGGCGGCGCCAGCGACACCGCGGTGAACGAACTCGCCGCCATGCCGGTCGGCGTTCCGTCGACCAGGGCGCACACCGCCGTCACCCCCGACGGGAAGCACCCGAAGGTCCGCCGGAGCGCGACGACGTCCTCGGTGACCTCCTGCAACTCGACCACCCGCTCGTCAGGCCGTGGCCAGTGAGGGGGCCTGCGCCGGGTCCAGCCCCATCGTGATCAGGCCGGCCATCTCGGCGCTGGCGTAGGCGTTCGGCGGCATGATCGCCGCGGTGGTCACGTCGCGCAGCATGCGCTCGTACCCTCGGGGCCGCATCAGGGCGTTCAGCCCGCCCGCGGTCGTGCCGAGCTCGATGACCCGTCCGATCGCGTCCGCGAGCATCAGCTTCGCCTGCAGATAGGCGTGGCAGGTGCCGAGACCCGGGCCGGCCGTGTCCGCCTTCCACGCGGCGCGGTACATCATCAACCGTGCGGCTTCGACGTGCGTCGACAGGCGCCCGATCGCCGAGCTGATCGTCGGGTGGTACCCCATCGGCTGGGCGTATCCCTTCGCCTTCCGCGTGCCCAGGTTCTCGACCAGCCAGGTCACCATCGCCTCGACGAGCCCGAGGTAGCAGCCCGTGTAGCCGCCCCAGCTGACGGCCGCCTGAGCGACGATCCAGTTGTTGACGAAGTCGTCGATCGGCCCCAGTACGAGCTCCGCGGGGACGTGCGCGTTGTCGATGCTCACCTGGTTGCTGCGCGTCGCCCGCATCCCGAGCGTGTCCCAGACGTCGGTGACCTCGATGTGCCCCGGCTGCGCCACCGGGAGCAGGAACGCGATGACCAGTGCCGGATCATCGATCCAGTCCGGGCGGGCGAACATGAAGGCGTAGTCGCTCGCCTCCCAGATCGAGGCGTACATCTTGGTCCCGCTGACCCGCAGGCCGCCGTCGGCGGTGCGGGTGGCCGTCATCGTCGGCAGGAACGAGCCCGGCAGGAGGCTGGACGAGGACGGCTCGGACAGCGGCGCCGAGATCAGCGCACCATCGTCGATCACCAGCGAGGCCACATGCTTCCTCGCCGCGGCGTCGAACGACGGCAGCTCCCCCACAAGGCGCGTGGCCACGTAGTGCATGTTGAACCCCAGGGCCGTCGAGGCATCGCCCTGCGCGAGCTGCTCGACCGTCGCCAGCCACGCCGCCGACCGCACGCCGAGCCCGCCCAGGTCGGCGGGAAGTCCCGCTCCGTACAGCCCCGCCGACCGCAGTGCTGCGAAGTTCTCCTCCGGGATCCGGCGCTGTTCGTCGGCGCCGGCCGCGCTCCGCGCCAGCACGCCCGCGAGCTCTTTCCCGATCTCCGCCATCCGCCGGCTTTGTTCGTCTAGCTGGAAGTCCATGGTTCCTCCACGTTCGGTGTGGCGCGTCAGTCCCACATCGGGGGACGCGCGGTGTCGAGACTGACGTTGACGACCTTCGTGGCCTGGTACTCGGAGATCGTCTCCGCGGCGCCCTCGCGGCCGAAGCCGCTGGCCTTGACACCGCCCTGCGGCTGACCGAGGGGAGTGGCGAACCAGGTGTTGACCCAGACCATCCCCGCCTGGAGGCGTCCGGCGATGCGGTGGGCCCGTGCCAGGTCGGTCGTCCACACGCCGCAGGCGAGCCCGTAGGCCACCGAGTTCGCGCGAGCGACGGCCTCGTCCTCGTCCGACCAGCGCTCGACGGTGAGGACCGGCCCGAAGAACTCCTCGCATGAGGCGCTCGTCCCGCCGTCCGGGTCGGTCAGGACCGTCGGCCGGTAGAAGGCGCCGTCGCCGAACTCACCGCCCAGATCGGGGACACGGTGCCCCGCGCGCACGGTGGCGCCCTCGGCGACGGCCTTGTCGACCGCCCGCACGACACGATCACGGTGAGCGGTGCTGATGAGCGGGCCGACCTGTGTCGACGCGTCGAGCGGGTCGCCGACACGGACGCGGTCGGCGCGTGCCGCGATGCGGTCCACCAGTTCGTCGTGCACGTCGGCGTGGGCGAGGAGGCGGGACGCGGCGAAGCACACCTCGCCGTTGGCGGCGAAGATCCCGGTCAGCACGTCGTCGGTCAGCGTGTCGAGATCGGCGTCCGGGCCCACGATGAGCGAGCCCTTGCCTCCCAGCTCCATGAGGGCGGGGGTCAGCCGGGCACCCGCCCGGCTCAGGACCGTCCGCGCGCTCGCCGTGCCGCCGGTAAAGCTGATCTTGGCGATGCGCGGGTCGGTGACCAGCGCGTCGCCCGTGGTGGCGCCCAGGCCCGTGACCACGTTGACGACCCCCGGCGGCAGCAGGTCCGCGATCGCCTCGACGAAGCGGACGGTGCTCACCGACGCCAGTTCCGACGGTTTGACCACGATCGTGTTGCCCGCCGCGAGGGCCGGCGCCAGTTTGTGGGCGATCGAGATGAGCGGCGAGTTCCACGGAACGATCGCGGCGATGACACCGAGCGGCTCCCGCCTGGTGTAGACGTGCGAGGTTTCCGGCGCCCCCTGGACCGTCTCCCCGTGGACGCCCCTCGCCATCCCCGCGAAGTACCGGAAGATCTCCGCCGCGGTCGGCACGTCGATCAGCTCCGCCTCACGGATCGCCCGCCCGTTCTCGGTGGCGAGCAGCGCCGGCCAGTCCCCCGCCGTCGCCGCCAGCCGATCGGCTATCGCCCACAGCACGGCCTGCCGGTGCGCCAGGGAGGTCGCCCGCCACGTCTCGAACGCCGCCGCCGCGGCCGTGACCGCCTCGGCCACGACCGCCGCGTCGCAGTCGGCGACGTGCGCCCACGTCCGCCCCGTCGCCGGTTCGACCGCCGGGAGGACCTCCGGCACCGGTCGCGCCTCGCCGCCGACGATCGCCGGCAGGGGCCGGTCGATGGTCAGCCGGCCCGTCCCGACCGTGGTCACGAGTCGAGTCCTATGTGGACGGAGTGGAACGGGTTGTCGATCACGATGCGCCACGTGCCGTCCGCCCGACGCCGGAAGACGTTCGAGTCGATCGCGCTCATCTCGACCGGCTCACCATCGGGTCCGGTCCCGGACAGCTCCCACCGGAGCGCGACCAGGACGATGTCGTCGGCCTCGACCCGGTGCAGCTCCTCGATCTTCAGGTGCGGCTTGAGTTCGAGGAACTCCCCCAGGGCCGCGCGAAGCTGGACCATGCCGCGAGCCGGCTCGGTACCCGGCCCGGTCTGGAAGACCGTGTTCTCGTCCCAGACCGACAGCGCGGTGTCCAGGTCTCCGGCGTTCATCGCCTCGATGAACAGATCGTTGAGCTCAGTGACACTGTTGTGTGATCCCATGCCGTGAACGATATGAATCGTTCATCCCGTGCACATCGCCCGTTTACGGGAACGCGCGGGGTCACCCGAAAGTGGGATCACCGAAGCAGCAAACCCGCCAGCTCCACCCGGGAATGCACGCCGAGCTTCAGATAGATCGATTTCAGATGGTGTTTGACGGTGTTCGGACTGATATGCAGCTGTCCGGCTATCTCGTGGTCGCGCCGCCCGACGGCGACGAGCTCCGCGATGGCGGCCTCACGGTCGGTGAGGAGACGGCGCAGCGCGGGCGCGGGCGCCGGTGCGGGAGATTCCGCCGACAGGATCGACACGATCACCGAGGGACGCTCGGGCAGGGGCGCCGACGTCACGGTGATGTCGGTCGCCGCGTCCTTCCCGGCGGGGTGCGCCGTCAGCCGCCTTGTCGCTTCGCCGCCGTCGATCGCCGCGTCGAGGAAGGGCCACGCGTCCTCGGCGGCGTCGAGCAGCGCACGCGCGGGCCGGTTCGCGTAACGCTCGGCCCGCTCCAGGTCGGTGACGACGATCGCCTGCCCGCTCGCCTCGAGCGCGCCCCACCACGCCGCCCGCTCGGCGTCGATCGCCATCACCAGATCCGTCGCGGCGACCGCGGCCTGGAACATCATCGCCGCCACGGTCGCCCTGCGCCGATCGCCGTCATCGAAGGAGGGCTCGCCGCCGTTGCGGGCGAAATTGATGGTGCCGACGACCTCCCCGCCACTGATCAAGGGCGCGCACATCACGTGCGCCATGTCGTAGTGCCGGAACAGATCCTGGACTATCGGCGCCCGCCGCCACTGGTCGGCGGGCTTCACGAGAGAATCGTCCCAAGCACGCCGCGCCGCCATCGCCCCGCGCAGCACCGGGTCGACGGCCCGGCCGAACTGCTCGTAACGATGCGCGTAGAACCGGCTGAGCCCGCGTACCGCCGACGCCCGGGGCCTGCCCGTCCGCGGATCGAACAGGTAGAGGCCGTAGGCGAACGACGGGACATGACCGGCGACCCAGTCGAAGTAGCGATCCTGCAACTCGTCCAGGCCCCTGGCGGTGACGAGCCCCGCCAGCCCGGAACTCAATCGCTCTTCGTCGGCGGCCATCGCGTCGCCGACATGGATGTCGTCGCCCATCCAGCGAGTATGCGCCGCCGATATGCCGCCGCGCTAGGCGGCACTGCCGGTGATTTGTCGGTACACCTTCTGCGTCGCCTCCACAATGGGCGGCTCGGTCCACTCAGCGGACCGAATGTGAGTGTCCGCAAATTGTCCATCGTGGACCTGATGTGCGGCTGGACGCAGCAGCACCCCGGCCGCATCGAGGCCTGGCGCCGCCGGTTCGACGGCTGAAGCACCGCCGCCGGCTCGGGACGCGGCGAGTCCGGCCGCCGTCTGGTCAGCGTGTGAACAGGGCGCGGACGCCCAGCAACCGTACCGGCCGCCGATCGGTGAATCCGTCCAGCGCGGCGAGGGCGGCCTCCTCGATCCGGGCCGCATCGGTCGCCGGCGCCTCCAGCGCCCGGCCGTGGGTGCGGGTGAAGAAGGGCGCGTAGCGGACTTTGACGATGACGCGGGTCACGTGCCTCCCGTCGGCGGTCACGTCGCCGGCGACGCGTCGTGCCAGGCGGGCGACCTCCCGGCGCACGTCCTGCCACTCGCGCAGGTCCCGCTGGAACGTGGTCTCCCGGCCGAGCGAGCGCGGGACGTACGGCGCGTCGCTCACCGGCGAGTGGTCCTCGCCCCGGGCCAGCCGCACCAGCCACGGGCCGATCGTGGGGCCGACGTCCTCGGCCAGGGCGCCCGGATCGGCCGCCGCGAGGTCGCCGACGGTGACGATGCCCAGCCCCCTCAGCCGCTTCGCGGTCTTGGCCCCGATGCCCCACAGCGCATCGGTCGGCCGGTCGCCGAGCACCTCCGGCCAGGTCTGCCGGGTGAGCCGGAAGACCCCGGCCGGCTTACCGAAACCGGTCGCCAGTTTGGCCTGCAGCTTGTTCTGCCCGATGCCCACCGTGCATTCGAGTCCGGTCGCCTCGTACACCCGGTCACGGATCTCGTGGGCCACCGCCTCGGGGTCGTCGCCGTCGACGGCCAGGAACGCCTCGTCCCAGCCGAGCACCTCGACCACGGCGTCGAAGCCGCGCAACGTCGCCATGACCTGGGTCGAGGCGGCCTCGTAGGCTTCCCGGTCCACGGGCAGGAACACCGCGTCCGGGCATCGTCGCACCGCCGTGCGCAGCGGCAGCCCGGAGTGCACGCCGTAGGCGCGGGCCTCGTACGACGCCGTGCTGACCACGCCGCGCTTGGCCGGATCACCGTCACCGCCGACGACGACCGGCCGGCCGCGGAGTTCGGGGTGGCGCAGCACCTCGACGGCGGCGATGAACTGGTCCAGATCGACATGCAGGACCCAGAGAGCCACACCTCATTCTTGCTCTACCAGCGCGAACGCGGCCAACCCGATCATCGTGACCGCACGGCGGCCCCTCGATGGGCCCGCGGGCAGCACGGGCCGGGCGCGGATGTGGCTCTGGTGGGCCTCGTGGTCACCTCCGGACGAGCTCGACCAGACGCACCGGCATGTAAGCAGCACTTTCAACCGATCGGTTGACAGGGGTGCGACCCGCGGACTACGCTTTTTTCAACCATTGAGTTGAAAACTGGAGGGGCGATGACCACGGACACGCTGTCCCGAGTCTTCGCCGCCCTCGCGGACCCGACCCGGCGCGACATGGTGGCCCGGCTCTCGGAGGGCGAGGCGACCGTGAGCCAGCTCGCCGGGCCGTACCGGATGACGCTGCAGGCCGTCTACAAGCACCTGCGGGTGCTCGAGGACGCCGGGCTCGTCAGCCGGCCACCAGGGCCGCAGCCCCGGCCGGTGCGCCTGGAGGTCCAGGCCTTCGACCTGATGGACACCTGGATCGAGCGCCACCGGGGCCGCGTCGAGCAGCGCTACCGCCGCCTTGACGCCGTCCTGGCGGAGATGAAGGGAGACGAACATGAACAAGATCACGGAGACGGTCATCGAAGCCGACCCGGGGCTGCCGGTCATCCGGACGACCCGTGACTTCACGGCGACGCCCGAGCGGCTGCTCCGCGCCCACACCGATCCCGCGTTGTTCGCCCGGTGGGCGGGTCCGGACGCCACCGCCACCCGGATCGAGCACTGGGACGCGCGCACCGGCGGCAGCTGGCGGTACGTCTCGGTGCACGAGGGCACGGAGTACTGGTTCCACGGCTGCTTCCACGAGGTACGGCCGGACCGCATCGTGCAGACCTTCACGTTCGAGGGCGATCCCGACGGAGTCGCGCTGGAGACGCTGTGGTTCGAGGACCTGGGCGAGGGCCGTACGCGGCTGCGGACGCAGTCGCTGGTCGATAGCTTCGAAGGCCGCGACGCGTGGCTGCGCAGCGGTATGGAGGTCGGTGTCGACGAGGGTTACGCCAAGCTCGAGAGGATGCTCGCCGATGGGACTGTCTGACCGCCCGGCCGAGCGGCACCGGCAGGTCGCCGGGCTGTTCACGGACCGCGTGCGCGGTACCCGGTCCTGGGACGCGCCGTCCCCGGTCGCCGACTGGACCGCGCGCGACGTCGTGCGTCACCTGACCGATTGGTTCCCCGGCTTCCTGGCCTCCGGCGCCGGCGTCGAACTCCCCCGCGGACCGTCGGTGGACGAGGACCCCGTCGCCGCGTGGCGGGTCCACTGCGACGGTGTGCAGGCGCTGCTGGACGATCCGGAGACCGCGCACCGGAAACTCACCAACCCGCACATCGGCAGCCTGCCCCTGGACACCGCGATCGACCAGTTCTACACCGCCGACGTGTTCATGCACACCTGGGATCTCTCCAGGGCCACCGGCCAGGACGACCGGCTGGACCCCGACTTCTGTGCGCAACTCCTCGGGGGAATGGAGCAGATGGAGGAGATCCTCCGCTCCTCCGGCCAGTACGGCGCCCGGGTCGAGGTACCCGGCGATGCGGACATCCAGACCAAAATGCTGGGTTTCATCGGCCGGGACCCGTTCTGGCCGGACCGCACCCCGCACGCTCAGTGATGAGCGTGCAGGGATGCCGGTGATCGGGACAGCGCGGGGGCCAGCCATCGGTTGAGGAGGGCACGGAGCTGCGCGTCTTCCTGGGGCGGGTCGCTCGGATGCTGCAGCAACGACGCCAGGAGCCGCATGATGATCTCGGCGAGGCCGTTGAGGTCGTCCTCGCCGACGCCGGCGGCTTCCCAGTCGACGGGATAGCGCCGCAGCATCTGGGCGCCGTATGCGATGGTGTCCCCGGTGGTGGCCCCGCGTCCGAACGCGCCGGAGTCCCCGACCTGCAGCAGCAGGCTCAGCCGCGGCTCGGCCGGGATGGTCCGCACGCAGAAGACCATGCCCTCGACCACCGCCTCGGCCGGATCGGTGATCCCCTGGAGGTGGGCGACCAGCTGATCGACGAACGACTCCGCGCCCTGGGCCGCCACCTCGCCGATGATGTCGCTGATCCGGTCGAAGTGGCGGTAGACGGTCTGGCGGGTGACGCCGAGCTCGTTCGCGACGTCGGACAGGGTCGTCTTCGCGACGCCGTGCCTGTCGAGGCAACGGGCGGTTGCGTCGATGATGCGCTGCCGGGCCTCGGCATTTGACGCGGGAGGTCGACCTCCCCAGCCGTGGTGCGACATGATCCTAGGATCGCACAGGCCGGGCGGCCGGCCGCGACCTCGTCGCGCGGAGTGCGACCAGGATGGATCCGGTCGCCGCGACGGCGCAGAGCGCGGCGTACCACAGGCTCCCGATCGGTGTTCCCTGCTCGGTGATGCCGCCGGTCGACGCGAGGTACGCCGGCAGCGCGATCAGCCACAGGACGACGTGGACGCCGAGGTACACCGCCGGATAGGTCCGCGCGAACAGCGGCGACGACGCCGGGGCCACCGCGTCGGCGCGCACCGCGCGCCAGGCGTCCACGAGCAGGTAGAGGCCGACGGCCCAGACCGCGACCAGCTCGGCGCCGAGGACGGCCCGCTGGATCCCGAGCTGGTCATCGCCGCGGAAGGCGCCGCTGGGTGCGCTCACGATGATCATCGCCAGCGGCGTCACCGCGCCGGCGACGACGGTGCGCCAGGCGATGTGCCGGCCGGGGAGCGTGCCGCGGCCGTCCTTCCGCCCGACCAGGCGGACCACGAGGTAGGTCATCGCGCCGAAGGAGACCGAGGCGAACAGGAGCATGCTGTTCATCGGCACCGACGCGAGCGCCGGCTGGTTGATCATCTCGTTGCCGGGGTTCCACGCCCACCACTTCAGTTGGGGACCGAGGTGGTCGAAGATCTCGTAGAAGACCTGGCAGGCGAACGCGACCGCGACCGAGCCGATCAGCGGCCCGCGCCGCGCGAAGACGCCCAGGGCCCGGACCAGCTCGTAGGCGAGCTGCGACAGCGCGGGATAGAAGGCCGCGATGTAGAGCGGCAGCCGGTCGTACATGAACTGCACGGTGAACACGTTGTGGGAGAAGATGAACCCGACGTGCTCCTCCAGGCCGAACCAGCCCGGGAAGTAGAGCGGCGGCTCGATCACGGCCAGGTAGACGACCGAGGCGAACCACAGCGAGATGTTGACCGGGTCGCCGTCGCGCCTCCACCGCCGCCACGCGTGGACGAGGGCGAACACCGCGCCGCCGATGATGAGCAGCTCCAGGACGAGCATGGTGCCGTTCTCGAGGCCGAACGGGTTGCGGACGCTCACGATCGGGTTGGCGTCGTGGCAGGAGAAGCCGAGTCCTTCGGCGACGCGCTCGGCTGCCGAGTCGCAGGTGTAGTCCATCGCTCGCTCCCCCTGTCAGGCGCCGACGCGGTCGTCGCTGCGGCCGCTTCCGGCGGACGACGCGCTCGCGGGGCCGGTGTAGCCGGTGAAGTCGGTGCCGGGCGGGTCCCGCTGGTCGTCGAATCCGCCGGGCACGACCGTGCGACCGAGCCGCTGACGGATCTTGTAGCGCGCGATGCCGAACCAGAACCGTGGATCGGCGGCCATCTGCCTGAGCGACCTGTCGAGGTTGAACACCTGCGCGAACGTCTGCTCGACGTAGGCGTCCTCGCGGCTCGCGGCGTTGATGGCGTTGAAGATCGGCCAGCTCAGGCGCGCCGCCAGCCTGCGGCGCCAGGGAGCGACGACCTCGCTCCCGGTCGCGAAGTCGTAGGCCTGGTCACGGGCCATCGCGAGCATCCAGGGCACGTCGAGGGACTTCTTCTGCCGGTCGAGGAACTCGCGGGAGAAGGCGAGGTCGACGGCGTCGCGGGTGCGCAGCATCTCGCCGAGGATGAGCGCGGACCGAGCGGCCGAGCTCATTCCCTGGGCGTAGAACGGGTTGAAGGCGCAGATCGAGTCTCCGACGCTGACCAGCCCGATCGGGGGCACGTCGACCAGGTCGAAGCGGCGCCACTTGTTGCCGGTCGCACGGGTCAGGTGCACGTCGGAGGTCGGAGTGCAGGCACGGGTCGCGCGGCCGAAGGTCCTGGCCCGCACGCGGTCGGCTCCGGCCTCGAACGCGTCGGCCTTGCGCGGCATCTCGATGCCCCACGACCCCATGCACACGATGGCGCGGTCGCCCTCGATCGGGAAGAAGTTGCTGAGGAAGTCGTGCTCTTCGGGGTGGTCGCCGGTGTCCTGGGTCGGAGTGACGACCAGATGCTTCCACCACCACGATGCCGGGCGCCGGTCGGCGGGAGGCAGGTCGTACCACCGCGAGCTGTAGGTGACCTTGGCATCGAGGGTCTTCTCCGGTGGCGCGGACCAGCCGGCCGCGCCGAGCCAGTCGACGACCGAGGAGCCACGGCCCAACGCGTCCACGACCAGGCCGGCGGCCAGGTGGTGCTCTTCGCCGTCGGCGGTGCGGTACTCGACGCCCTCGACGCGCCCGCGCGTGGTGCCGGCCTCGGTGGAGCGGAGCCCGGTGACGGCGGCGCCCTCGCGGATCTCGATGGCCGGCAGCTCGCGGATCTTGTCACGCAGGACCCGCTCGATCAGCACACGGGAGCTGTAGACCATCGTCATCGATCCGGACCTGCGCGGGGCCCAGCCGTCGTTCTCGCAATAGGCCGCGTCCATCGACGGCATCAGGTGCAGCCCGCCCGCGGCGATCAGCGCCTCCTCGAACCCGGGGAAGATCTCGTCGATCGCGCGGCGGCCGGAGTTGAGGAGGAAGTGCGGGTGCTTGCTCTGCGGCACGCCCCGGCGGTGCTCCGCGCCCGGCGGCAGCCGGTCGCGCTCCAGGACGATCACCTCGTCGAAGTGCTTCGCGAGCGCTCCCGCGGCGCACAGCCCCGCCACGCTGCCGCCGAGCACCACGGCCGTTCCTCGCCCCATCTCGTCACCTTCATTCATACAGATTGTGGATGAATGTATGACGAAGATCGCGGTGGGTCAACCGGCTCCCTCCCGGTGGCCCGTCAGGGGACGCGGCCGGGACGCCGGTCAGGGCCGGCCGGCGTCCCGTCCGGGCGGCGACCTCGGCGGCGAAATGCGTCGTCAGACCAGCCAGCGGCCGTCGCGCATCAACTCGCGGCCGGGCATCTCGTTCACCTCCCGCCAAGCCTGGACGCGGCGCGGGGTGACACGGAACCAGCGGTACGGCGTGGACGACGCACGCGGGTCGAAACCGGTGCGCGCCGCGAACCGGTCCGCCCGCCGCGCCACCGCGTCCGCCCCGAGGACCTCGACCTCGCCGTCGATCATGGACACGTCGCGGGTGAGGCCGAGCCCCAGCCGGACGACCCGGGTGGTGGCCAGGTTCCTGCCGGTCGGGCTGTCCGCCGGGGTGGCCACCAGGAGCGCCTCGCCGTCCCAGTCGAAGGACAGCGGCACCAGGTACGGCGCGCCGTCCACCGAGGCACTGGCCACCCACACGTCGACGTCGCGGGCGAGCCGGTGCTCGGTGTCGCGACGGCGCTGAGCGCGGGGGCGGGGGACCGCGTCCATCGCCGGGTCGGACTCGGGAGGCGGAACCGTCTTGATTCCCCGGGCGGGCGAACCGGTCATGGTCACTCCTGTGGTCGTGGGGCACGATCGGCCCGGTGCGTCCCGCCGGGCTTGATCGCCGTGGTCACAGCCTCCCCGGCCGGGGGCCGGTCCACCTCCGTGCCGACCACGGAGACCACCACGGATAATGAGTCGGTGTCCGATCCAGTGATCTCGCCACGGGAAGCCGACGTGCTCGCGCTGCTCGGCGAGCACCTCAGCAACGCGGAGATCGCCGCGCGGCTGTTCATCTCCGTGCGCACCGTCGAGTCGCACGTCTCCTCGCTGCTGCGCAAGCTGGAGGTGCCGGATCGGCGGGCGCTCTCCCGGCGCGCGGCCGAACTCGCCGGCGCCGAGCGGCCGCGCTCGGCCCCCGCCCTCCCGGCACCGCTGACGGCGTTCGTCGGCCGGGTGCGGGAGCGCGGGGAACTGGCCGGGGCGGTGAAGGCGCACCGGCAGGTGACCGCGGTCGGTCCGGGCGGGGTGGGCAAGACGCGGCTCGCGCTGGCGGTGGCGGCGGAGGCGGCCGGCGACTTCGCCGACGGGGTGTGGTTCGTCGACCTGGTCCCGGTCACCGACCCGGGCCGGGTGGGCGCGGCGGTCGCGGCGGCCGCGGGTGTGGGCGAGCAGCCCGGACGTGGCATCGACGAGGCGGTGCTGACCGCGCTGGCGGACCGGCAGGCGCTGCTGGTCCTGGACAACTGCGAGCAGGTGCGCGACGGGGTGGCGCCGTTCGTGGAACGGCTGCTGGCGGCGTGTCCGCGGGTGCGGGTGCTCGTGACGAGCCGGGCCCGGCTGATGGTGCCGTTCGAGCGGGTCTTCCCCGTCCCGCCGCTGTCGCGGGCCGGCGGCGGCGATTCGGATGCCGTGGCCCTGTTCATGGACCGGGTGGCGGCGGTCGGCCTGCCGCCGGATCCGGCGGTACGCGACCGGGTCGCGGCCCTCTGCGAACGGCTCGACGGCATGGCGCTGGCGATCGAACTGGCGGCGGCGCGGTTGCCCACCCTCGGGCTGGACGGCCTCGCGGCCGGCCTCTCCGATCAGCTGCGGACCCTCGCCGGCGGATCCCGCGCCGACGACCGGCACCGGTCGGTGCGGACGGTGCTGGACTGGAGCCACGACCTGCTGGAGCCGCATGATCGGGCGCTGCTGCGGCGGGTGTCGGTGTTCGTCGCGCCGTTCACCGCCGGGGCGGCCGCCGAGGTCACCGGGTTCGCCCCGTTGGACCGGGCCGCGGTCGCCGATGGGCTCGGCAGGCTCGCCGAACAGAGCCTCCTCGCCGTGACGGCCTCCGCGGCCGGGACGCGGTACCAGGCGTTGGAGACCATCCGCCAGTACGGGACGGAGCGGCTCGCCGACGCCGCTGAACTGACGGACGTCCGAGCTCGCCATGCGGGCTGGTGCTTGGCCGGTGCGACCGCCCTCCTGAAAGCCACGGGCAGGGACTGGCGTGCCCGATTCGACGCGATGGCAGAGGATCTGCGGGTCGCCCTCTCCTGGACCGCCGACCAGCCGGAGCAGCGCGCGGACGCCTACCGTCTCGCCCTGTCCATGGCCGAGCTCGCCTTCACCCGCAACCTGCTCGGCGAGGCCCAGCAGCGTTACGAGCAGGCCGCCGTGCTCGCCGCCGACGACGACGCCGGTGCCTCGGCGCTGCGGCACGCCGCCGCGGTGGCGGGGTGCCGCGCTCTCGGCGACGACATGCTCCGCCTGCACCGTGCCGCCGGGGAGGCCGCCCGCCGGGCCGGGGACACCGCCGGCGCCGGCCGCGACCTGGCGGCCGCCGCCACCATCGCGTACCGCTTCTCCAGCGCGTTCACGCTGATTCCTCCCAGGGAGGAGGTGACCGCCCTGCTCGCGGCGGCGCAGGAGCTGTCCGGCGATGCCCCGGCCGCCCGCGCGGCGGTCGCGCTGGCCGAGGCGGCGGTGGTCGCGGACGCGTTCGGCGCGGTCCAGGGAGACACGGACAACACCGCCGAGGAGACGGTCGTGCGCGCCGAACACGCCGTCGAACTCGCCCGGTGCGCAGGCGACCCGGTGGCGGAGTCGGCCGCCCTCGACGCGCTCTCCGGCGCACAGAGCTGGGCAGGCGAGCCCTTCGCCGCCGCAGCCGCCGCCCGGCGCCGGATCGACATCCTCACTTCGGCACCGAGCACCCCTGCCAGTACGCACGAGCTGGTGGACGCACTCGCCATGGCCGCCGGAACCGCCCTCGGGGCGGGGGAGCTGCCGCAAGCCCGCCGGTGGGGCGGGCAGCTCGCCGACCATCCGCTGCTGGCCGAGGTGGGCCACCACGCCACGTCCTGGCTTCTGGTCGCGGACGCGTTCGCCGGCAATGTCGACGAGGTCCTCACGGGCAGCGTGCGATTCCTCGACGCGTGGGAGCAGAGCGGCCGGCAACGGTCGTTCTCCCTCGGCCCCGCCGCCGCGTCGGTCGCGATGATCCACGGCCTGCGCGGCGACCACGAGACCCGGACGAGCTGGCTCGCGATCGTCGACCAGGCGGGCACCGCACCGGAGCACCAACGCGGCTACGGCGCGGTCTTCGACGCCATGGTCCTGCTCCATCACGGGGACGCGAACGCGGCGCTGGAGCGGGTCGCGCCAGGCCCGGACCAGGTGTGGAAGTGGGTTTCCTGGATCTGGCTGCACTGGTACGCGGCGCTCAGGGCGGAGGCGGCGGTGCTCGCCGGTCACCCGGACGCCCGGGATCGAGTCGACGCCGTCCGGGCCATGGTCGCCGGCAACGCGGTCGCCACCGCCCAGACGGACCGGGCGATGGCGCTTCTCGACGGCGACCCGCCGCGGCTGCTCGCCGCCGCCGCGGCGTTCGACGCGGCCGGCTGCCCCTACCAGTCGGCGCGCACACTCCTGCTGGCCGGAGGCGAGCACGCCGCCACCGGCGCCGCCTCACTCGCCGGCCTCGGCCTCGCACCCATGGCCGTCCCGTAGCCGGCACCGGCTCATGGTCCGTGGTGGTTTCCGTGGTCGGCACTGAGGCGGCCGTGCCTCGGCCGGGAGAGGCTGTGACCACGGCGATCGGGTCCGGTGAGAAGCACCGGCCGATCGTGGACCTCAGTCCCCCAGCATCCGGTCCGCGACGCGGCTGGCGGCCTTGCCGTCGTCGAGCTCACAGAAGCGCTCGGTGAACCGTGCGTACGGCTCGGCGTAGGCGTCGGCGACCTCGTCGATGGAGCGGAGCGCCTCGATCACCTCGTCCGAGGTTCTCAGCAGCGGCCCCGGCGCCTCGTGCTCGAAGTCGAAGTAGAAGCCTCGCAGCTCGTCCCGGTAGTGCTCCAGGTCGTAGGTGAAGAACAGCATGGGACGGCCCGTGTTGGCGTAGTCGAACATCAGCGACGAATAGTCGGTCATCAGGACGTCCGCGGCCAGGAACAGGTCCGCGATGTCGGGATAGCCGGAGACGTCGCGGACGAACCCGCCCGCGACCTCCGGGACGGTGTCGACCACGTTGGGGTGCCGGCGGATCAGCAGTACATAGTCCTCACCGAGCACCTCCGCCGCCCGTTCCAGATCCAGCCGCAGGTCGAGCCGGTACTTACCGGGGCCGTAGTAGTTGTCGTCCCGCCAGGTGGGGGCGTACAGCACCGCGCGCTTGCCCGGGGGCAGGCCCAGCCGCTCGCGCACCCGCTCGGCCAGCATGTCGCGGTCGGGTGAGGCGAGCACGTCGTTACGGGGATACCCGGTCTCGATGATCTCCCCCTCGTAGCGGAACGCCCGGCGCAGGATCGGCGTGCTGAAGGCGTTCGGGGAGATCAGGTAGCTCCAGTTGGGGACCTCCTTGGCCACCTTCTCCAGGTACCGCATGTTGGCGAACTGCACGTCCTCGATGTCGAAGCCGATGCGCTTGAGCGGGGTACCGTGCCAGGTCTGCACCACGACCTGGCCGTCCCGGCGGGCGAACCACTCGGGCAGGTGCGCGTTCGTGATGATGTAGCGGCTGCGGGCCATGGCCTCGTACCACTCGGCCCCCCACATCCGCACCGGCCGTGCCGTTTCGGGCGGCTCGACCTGCCCGTCCCGCACCACCCAGAGATGCTCGACGTCGGCGCCGCGCCGCACGAGTTCCTCGTGGAGGGCGCGCGGGCTGTCGGAGTACTGCTTGCCGGTGTAGCTGTCGTAGAGGACCGCGGGACGCAGCGGCCTCAGCCGCCGGGGCACCCGGTAGTGGCGGACGCGTGTCCGCAGCTGGCGGTACGGGCCGCGCTCGCCGGGCCGCAGGTTGGAATGGACCTCGACCACCGGCAGGTCGTAGCCCTGTTCCCGGAACACGTAGCGCCGGCCGTCCACCGCCGTCTCGACCGGCAGTCGCTCCAGCGCCGCGTGATCCAGGGTCATGGCCAGGTTCGCGGTGCCCCCGGACGGCCGGACCCGCAGGTCCCATTTCCCCGCCGCCAGCGGCAGCACGCCGCCGAGCGTGACCAGCCGGCTCAACGGGAGCTCGGCGCGGAACCGCCCATCCCGGGTGGACATCGTGAAAGCGCGCTGCTCGCTCTGGTCACGGCTGCGCAGCACCACTTCGGCCGGGCCGCCCGGGTAGTCGCCGGCCAGCACCAGCGTCCCTTCCTGTTCCCAGCTCGCCTCGGTGACCACCGGCCGCGGCGTGCGGGCCTTCAGCCACGCGTAGCCGTCCTGGGAGCGGTGGACGGCGATCTCCTTGTCCTCGAAGGGGTACAGCCCTTCGGCGACGTCCTCGTCGAGCACGAGCTGAACCGGCTCGTCATCCGCGTCGGGATCGCCCGGCAGGCTCATGTCGAGACGCCAGCCGATCCCGTCATCGGGTTCCGTGCCCTGCCCGGGTTTGGCCGGCGAGTCCGGCTCCTGGCCCGGGACGGGCATGTCGGCGACCAGATCGCGCAGCGGGACCCGGACCCGGAACCCGCCGGGGGCCGCGTCGTCGGGTGTCACCGGATGCCGGTCCAGCACCGTCCCCGCCCGCCGGCGCACCACCAGGGCGGCACCATCGGGCACGCCGCCGGGGACGGCGCCGCGGATCTCCAGGGAGCCGTCGACCGTCCGGTGGCCGGTGAGGCGCGCCCGCACCGTCTCCACCCGGATCCGCAGCGTGCCGCCGCGGGTCAGCAGCGGAACGACGCGCACGTCGTCGGCGACATAACGCCAGGGCGGGTGCGCGCCGCTGCCCGACGCGGCGGCCGCCAGCGCGCCGCGCCGCAGCACCCCGCGGCCGTACACCCCGGCCGCGATCAGCCAGGTCCCATCGACGTACCGGCCGTCGCGGCGCAGCTTCTTCGGGTCGATCGTGCACGAGAACCCCGACCACACGTGGCTCCGGCGCGGATCGCCCGACACCGCGCCGGCCTGCCGGAAGAGCCGGGTCCGCGCCGGGACCAGCCGGGTGCGGCCGCCGCCCGTCTCCCGCAGGCCGATGACCTTGAGGGACGACCACGGGAACCGCGTCCCCACGTGGGCGATGTAGGCGTGTCCGGTGATGTGCAGCTTGCCGCGCCGCCACGTCACCTCGTGCAGCCGGGAGCGGGTCGCGAGTTCTTCACCGAGCCGGAACACGCGGCGGGGGATCCGCAGGCGGCGGTCACCCCAGAACGGGTACTTCGCGTAGTGGCGCCAAAGCCGGCGGGTCACCGGGATCCGCTGCTTGAGGCGCTCGTACTCCAGCACCTGCAGCAGCTCCGGCATCAGCCCGCGGCCCACCAGGTGCCATTTCAGGCGCATCATCGCCGGCAGCGACTCCAGCGCCGTACGGTCGGCCTGCTCGAGAAACGTCCGCGCCAGCTCCGCGAACCGGGTCCGGAACTCCTCGTCGGCCTCGTTCAGCACGTTCAAGAAGATCCGCAGGTCGCTGCGCAGCGCCACCTCGTCGTACTCCTGCTTGCACGCGAGCACCCGCGGTTCCGTCCGCGCCCCCAGGAACCGGCTGACCGATTCCACCGCGGCGAACCGGTCGGTGACCGCCTTGATCTCGGTGCGCCGCTGGGTGATCGACAGTGACTCTCCGGTGCGCTGCCGCCAGTAGTAGACGGGTTCGCTGAGCACGTCGACCGTCGAAGCCAGAAAGTGCGCCGGCAGGGTCACCGGGATGTCCTCGTACAACACCCCCTCGGGAAATCGGAACGCGTGTTCGTCCCAGAACCGGCGGCGAAAAACTTTGTTCGGCACCAGCCGGTCGTACATCAGCAACCGATCACGTGTGATGTGCGTGCGCAGCCGTGTCGTGCTCATCGGACGGCGATGCATCGGGGACTGCACGAGTCCGCGCTCGTTCAGCAGTTGCACATTGCCCGAGGCGAGGTCCGAACCGGTTCGCTCCAGCGTTCCCACCAGCAATTCCAGCGCGTGGTCGGGTAGCACGTCGTCGCTGTCGACGAATGCCAAATATTCCCCGCGGGCCTCCGCCGCGCCCACGTTGCGCGCTTGGCCGAGCCCGCCGTTGGGTTGGCTGATCAGCCGGAACCGGGGATCGCCTTCGGCGAACGTCCGAGCTATCTCCGCGCTGGCATCGGTCGATCCGTCGTCCACCAGCACCACGTCGAGCTCCCGGAGCGACTGCCGGGCGATCGACGCCAGACACTCCTCCAGATACGGCTCGACGTTGTGAATGGGTACCACCACACCAACGCGCGGCTCCGGTTCGGACGCCATACGCCATGCCTCTCTACTAGCTTCGCGGCACCGTTTCCGACCGTGACCGCAGCGGACTCGCTCTTCAGTTAATATGAATCGCCCCTGGTCAACAATCCTTTAGCCAGGGGCCGAAGGGGGTCAGAGGGCCCGCGGAGTCGGACGTGGTCTCCGCAAGCGTCTCGTTCACCGGCGGTCCCTCTGAGCTTTTCCACCCTCGACCGGACGCTCATGATGGACCTCCGGTGGGCCGCACCCTGGCGCACACTCTAATCGTCAATACGGACCTTCGTGCGTCAGAACGGCCCCCGCATATTACCGGCTCGCCGCAGGTGAAATTCATTGACGGGTCGGGGGGCCAGGGCGTCCACGGCCGTCGGTCGGGCCCGACCGCCCGGACCTCCGGATCAGGCGCCCGCCCCGGGCCGCCTGTCGATCCGGTAGACGACGTGGGGACCAATCCGAACGGCCGGCCGTCCAGAAGGGCCAGCCAGTCCTCGGAGGGCTCCTCTCCCCTGGCCGCGGGCCCGAAGCCGCGCGCGACCCCCTCGACGGAGGTGTCGTGGTTCCACCACCGGGCGACGTGCGGGCGCCGCAACCAGCGCCTCAGCAACGCGAAGTCGTCCTCGGTGACCCTGCGCCATGTGATCACCGGATTCGGTGGAAGGCGGGGCACCGCTCGCGGAGCTCGTCCAGCATGGCCTGGGTGGTGCCGGCCGGGCGGGGTTCGCCGAACGGGTCGAAGTCGATCCGCGGGTGGCTCATCGGTGATCTCCGCTTTCCTCCTGCAGCGACGCCAGAGTGGCACGCGCCTTGTCCAGGCCGCGCGCATCGCCCGTCTCCTCGAACAAGGAGATCGCTTCCCGGCAGGCGGTCAGCGCGCTCTCCGCGGAATCCGCTTTCGCCAGCATCACCGCCAGAGTGCGGAACGTCATGGCCATGTTGCGCCGATCGCCTACGGCGCTGTAGATGGCGATCGCGTCTCGCTGTGCCGTGATGGCCTCTTTCAGGTGTCCCATGGCCGCCAGTGTGGAACCCAGGTTGTGGTGCGCGTCCCCTTCGCCGCGGCGGTCGCCGGTCTCGTTGAAGGCGGCGATCGCGTCCTGGTGTGCCGCGACGGCTTCTTCGAAGCGTCCAATGCGTGTCAGCGCGGTGCCCAGGTTGCCGCGTGCCCCGGCTTCACTGTGGCGGTCGCCGCTCTCCCTGCAGATGGCGATGGCGTGCTGCAGTGTGGTGATGGCTTCGCCGGAGCGCTGCCCATCTCGCAGTACGGCCCCCAGGTTGGTGAGCGCCTGGCCTTCGGCATGGCGGTTGCCGGTCTTACGGAAGACGTCCGCCGCCTTCCTCAGGGCGGTGATGGACTTCTCCAGTTCGTTCATGTCCCAGAGCGTGAGACCCAGGTTGGTGAGTGCGGGGCCTTCTCCGTGGTGATCGCCGAATTCGTCGAAGATGTCGGCTGCGTTCTGCAGTGCGGTGATGGACTCCTCAAGCCGCTGCGCCCCCCGCAGCGCGGGGCCCAGACTGTTGAGCGCGCCGGCTTCTCTGCGGCGATCGCCGATCTCCCGGTAGATGGTCGCCGAGTCCTGCAGGGCGGTGACGGCCTCGTCGAATCGATGCACCTCGTACAGCGCGATGCCCAGGCCGCGTAGTGCGTCTGCCTGCCCGGCGCGGTCGCCCAGGCTACGGGCGGCCGACAGTGCGGTGCGAGCCATGCCGATCCAGTCGTTGAAGTGACGCCGGAACAGCAGGAATTCCGTCATCACGCCCGGCAGAAGAGCGATCGGCATCAGGACCGGGTCGGTGCTCGCCAGACGGGTGACCGCGATCAGATTGGCGAAATGGGCGTCCAACCAGGCCAGCGCGTCCGCCCGGTCGGTGAACGCACCCGCGTCCCGGTCCGCCGCGTTCGGGCGGAGGTGCGAGCCGGCGGCCAAGGTGGTGCGTACGTAGTAGTCCAGAAGCCTGACCAGCGCCGGTTTGCGTTCGTCACCGGCCGCATGAGCGATGCCGAGGTCGGTGGCGTACTGGCGCACGAGGTCGTGCATCCGCCACCAGCCGGGAGCCGTGCCACGTTCGACCAGGTGTGCACGGGCCAGTTCCCTCAGGACCGTCCGTACGTTCCCGGGACTCACACCGGCCAGCGCCGCGGCGGCCTCCGTGCTGACCCCGGGGCCGGGGTTGACCGTCAGCAGCCGGAACAGTCGCTTCTGGACGTCGGTCAGGGCGCGATACGACAGGTCGAACGCACGCCGCACCCCGTCGCGTTCGAAGGCCAGCCCTTCCAGCGGTTGCTCTTCACGAAGCTCCCGCGCCAGCGCGGCCGGAGTCTGGCCGGGGTCCGAGGCCAGGAGCGCCGCCGCGATGCGCAGCGCCAGCGGCAGCCGCCCGCAGACCTCGGCGAGCTGGGCGGCCCCGGCCGGGTCGGCCCGCACGCTGCGGTCCCGGCGCCGCAGCATGCGGACCGTCCCGTCCAGCATCGCGACCGCACCGCCGGGGTCCAGCACGTCCAGATCCAGCAGCCGCGCGTTCAGCATGGCCAGGGTGTGGCGCGAGGTCACGATCGCCGCCGACACCCCGTCGGTCGGCAGCAGCAGCCGGGCCTCGTCGCCGCCGGCGACGTTGTCCACCACCACCAGCACCGGCCGTCCCTGCGCGGCGAACTCCGCGAGGACCGAGGTGAACATCCGCGACCGGTCCTCGCAGTGGGCGGGAATGTGCTCGCCTGGCACGCCGAGCGCTGACAGCATCCCTTCGAGGACGTCACCGGCGTCGCGGCGGCGGTCGTCGTCGTAGCCGAACAGGTCGGCGAACAGCACCCCGCCGGGGAACCATCCCCGGGCGCGTGCGGTGTGGGCGGCCTGCACCGCCAACTCGGTCTTGCCCACCCCGGCCAGCCCGCCCACCGCGGTCACCACCACGGCCGGTCCGTTCCCGTCGTCCGCCGCGTTGCCCGGTTCCAGCGCTTCCAGCAGTTCGTCCAGTGCGTCCTGCCGCCCGACGAAGGCCGGTGACGCCTCGGGAAGGCTCCACAGCGCGGGCTTCACCTGCGGGGGCAACACGAGGGTGATGTCACGCCCCAGTATCGTCTGGCCGATCACCACACCGGCGTTCAGCTCGTTGCTGATGCCGTCGCCGTCCTCGCTCAACCGCCCGGCTCCTCGTCAGGGTCGTCCTCGCCGGACGGTGGCGGGGTGGGTGACCTCGGGCCGAAGGTGATCGGGCCGCTGATGTCGCGGCCCATCACCACGGGTCCGTGGACCTCTCCGGCGGTCAACCTGTTGGACACCGACTCCGTCGATGTTCCGCTCGATGCGACCGCGCCGGAACCGGTCTCCTCCTCCGCCGATTCGGGGGGCGGCGGATGCGGCTGGGAGCGGGTGCGGTCGAGCAGTGTGATCGCCAATGCGGCCAGTGCGGCGAAAGAGCTCAGGACACCGGCCAGCCAGCCCGCCGGCTCCAGTCCCTCCACCAGCCAGAAGACCACCAGAACCACGGCGGTCACCACGGCTGCCCCGATTCCGGCCCACACCCCCACACGATTCCTCATACGTGCATTGTCGACTGAGTCGTGCCGCCGGTCAGGTGATCGGTACATCGGCGCACATGCCCGTGCCGCACGGAGGCGAGTGGCGAGCGTCACCGGCCGGGCTCGGAGCGCCGGGAGGATTTCGGTAGATTCCTTGCCGATGGGTGGCGTACTCGCGGTCGGCTCGCAGGTGATGGTGCGGCCGCTCTCACATGCGGATCGGGCGGAGTTCGTCGAACGGGCGGCCGCCAGTGCCGGGATGCACCGTCCCTGGTTGTGGCTGCCCGTCACCGCCGAGCAGTTCGGGCCCTATCTGGAGCGCTTCGACGAGGTGTCGGCGGTCGCGTACGCGGTGTGCCTCCTCGATGGCGGGGACGGCGGCGGAGAGATGGTCGGGCACGTCACCATCAACCACATCCTGCGCGCCGGGTACCAGCGCGGCGTGCTCGGGTACGGCGCGTTCGTCCCCCATCAGGGCCGGGGCCACATGTCCGAAGGGCTCGGCCTCGTGCTGGGCGACGCGTTCGGCCGGCTCGGCCTGCACCGGCTGGAGGCCGAGATCCAGCCCGCGAACGAGCCGTCGATCAACCTGGTCAGGCGGCTGGGGTTCCGCAAGGAGGGACTGGCGCTCGGCCTGATCCGCATCGAGGACGTCTGGCGGGACCATGAGCGGTGGGCCATCACGGCGGAGACGCACGGCGCCGCGGGGCGACCGCACGGCGCCGCACAGGTTTAATGATCTTCTTAACCCGACATATGTGACGAAAGGGAGGTGCGCGGAGCCGCGCCCAGATCCCAGCGCCCGGATCCCACCGTCAGAGGGTAGGTCAGTGTGGCCGTCGAGGCCGAGGCAGCGGGGACCTCCGGCACCGCCCCGGAGTGGCCGGAGACCCTGGACGTCCGCGCACTGCTCGAACAGGGCTGGCGCCCGACCCCGTTCCACGAGTTCGTGATCAAGGTGCACAGCCGCTGCAACCTGTCCTGCGACTACTGCTACATGTACGAGATGGCCGACCAGGGCTGGCGGTCGCAGCCCCGGCGGATGGCCCGGCCGGTCGTGGACCACGTGGCCCGCCGGATCGCCGAGCACGCGCGCCAGAACCTGCTCCCGGACGTCGACGTCATCCTCCACGGCGGCGAACCGCTCCTCGCCGGGCTCGACCACCTCCGCTACACGCTGGACGCCATCCGGACGGCGGCCGAACCGGACGTCACGGTCAGGTTCCACATGCAGACCAACGCCGTGCTGCTCGACTCGCGTTTCCTGGACCTGTTCGACGAGTTCGGCGTGATCCTGGGAATCAGCCTCGACGGCGACGAGCAAGCCCACGACCGGCACCGCCGGCACGGCGACGGACGCGGCAGCCACCATGAGGTGCTCGCCGGCCTCGACGCCGTCACGGCACCCGAATACCGGCACCTGTTCGGCGGCCTGCTCAGCACCATCGACCTCCGGAACGATCCGGCGACCACCTACGAGGCCCTGCTGCAATCGGATCCGCCGGGCATCGACTTCCTGCTGCCGGTCGGGAACTGGGACACGCCGCCGCCGGGACGGCTCCCCGACGAGTCGACGCCGTACGGGGACTGGCTGATCGAGGTCTTCGAACTCTGGTACCGAGCCCCGGAGCAGCGGACCCGCGTCCGGCTGTTCCACGAGATCATCCGGCTTCTGTGCGGCCAGCGCTCGCACAGCGAGGCCATCGGCCTCTCCCCCGTCGCCGTCGTCGTGGTCGAGACCAACGGGCGGATCGAGCAGGTGGACACGCTCAAGTCGTCCTACGACGGCGCGCCCGGCACCGCGCTGCACGTGTCACGCGACCCGTTCAACGTCGCGCTGATGCTGCCCGAGATCGCCGCCCGGCAGATCCGCCACCGCGCCCTCGCGCCGCAATGCGGGGCCTGCCACGTCCGGCAGGTCTGCGGCGGCGGGCTGTACCCGCACCGGTACCGCTCGGGGACGGGGTTCCTCAACCCGTCGGTCTACTGCATGGACCTGCTCAGGCTGATCGCCCACATCCGCTCGGCCGTCCTGAACGATCTCGCGACGCTGTGAACCCGCCCCGCGGGCCGGGGCTCACACCGGCGCCGGGTCGAAGTCGGTGTCGATGCGCCTGCGTTCGAGGAAGATCCTGGCGTCGGGATGCTCCGGCCCCAGCGTGGTGCGGTAGATCTCCTCGGTCCGCTCGTGGAGCGCGGCGGCGTCCTCGGCCCGTCCGAGCGTCTCGAGGTCGAGTGCGAGGTTGCCGGCGCAGGCCGAGGACAGCGGATGCTCTTCGCCCAGCGACGTGCGCAGCCGCCGGAGCGTCTCCTCGCCGAGGCGGGCGGCGTCCTCCGCCTTCCCGAGGGCGGCCAGATCGCTGACCAGGTTGAGGGCCACCGTCAGCGTGTAGTGGTGGTCGCGGCCGAGTTTGGACTCCAGGCCGTTGATGGCCGCCTCGTTGAGCTGCCGCGCGTTCACCGGGTCGCCCATGAGCCGGCGCAGGACCGCCAGGTTGCCGACGCAGCCGTGATGGTACGGGTGGTCCTTGCCGTAGACGGACGGGTACCGCCGCACCGTGTCCGCGGCGAGTTCGTGCGCCTCCTCAAGGTGCCCCATGCTGCGGTGGATGTTCGACAGGGCCATCGCGGAGGCCAGGGTGTCGGGGTTGTCGAGCCCGAACAGCCGCAGGCACCGTGCGTGGACGTCCGAGGCCAGCTCCAGCGCCCGGTCGAACTCCGCGGACCGCCGCGACGCGATCGAGAGGTCGCGCTGGGTGCGGAGGGTCCAGATGTGCTCGGCGCCGAGCTGCTCGACGCCGAAGGCGTAGGCGTCCTCACCGAAGTCGCACGCCTCCAGGTAGTCGCCGCAGAGCCGCACCGCGCGGGCCAGGCCGCTCCAGGCGATCAGCAGCCGGTTCGGGTTGCTCGCCTCCGGGTCCAGGACGAGCTGCGCCTGGTAGGCCTCCTCGTGGAGGCGCCGGGAGCTCACGTAGTCGCCGCTGAGCGCGTAGTCCAGCGCGAGGTTGTTGAGGGCGAGCAGCGTCCGGGAGTCGGTGTCCCCGAACTTGCCGCGGTGGAGGCGCAGGGCCTCCTCGTCGCTGGCCTTGGCGGCCTGGAAGTCGCCGCCGGCCCGCATGTCCGCGCCGTCGCCGCGCAGGAAGCGGAGCGTCAGCTCGTCGTCGGGTCCCAGCGTCCGCCGGGCGATCGTCTTGGTCCTGCGGCTCAGCTCCGCGGAGGCGCCGAACTCGCCCAGCTCACGCAGGACGATGGCGAGCTCCAGGTGGACGTTGAGGACGTCGTAGTGGTCTTCGCCGGAGTCCTTGGCCCAGCGTTCGACGAAGTCCTCGGCGAGCGCGCGGGCGGAGACGTAGTCACCGGACACGACCAGGTAGCGCACCATGTTGAGGGCGAGTGTCCGCACCTCGGGCGCCTGGCAGCCGGCCAGCTCCGTCGGCCCGATGTGCCCGAGCAGGTTGAAGTACCGGGGCCAGCCGAGGCGGTTCTCGGAGTTGGCCGGCGCGTACCCGGCCATGAGCCTGTGCACCTCGTGGCGGATCCGCTCCTTCACGTCCTGCGGCAGCTCGTCGCGCAGCAGCGCCTGGATCAGCCGGTGCACCTGGAGGGTCCGGCTCTGGTTGTCGAGCCGGGCGAGCGCGTAGCGGCCGAGTTCCGCGATCACGCGGCTCAGCTGGATCGGGTCGGCGACCAGGCTGGTGAGCCGGGGGCCGAGGCTGGCCTTCGGCTGGCTGAACAGGTCCCTGGGGATCGGCTCGGGGCCGAAGAAGGCGCAGCAGCGCAGCAGGTCGATCGCCTCGGGCAGCGTCCGGTCCAGGGCCGACACCGACAGTCCCCAGGCCGCCGTCATCGACGCGGGGTACTCGGTCGGCTTGCCCTCGGCGAGCAGCTGGCTGGTCCGCTCCCTCAGCAGCCGCAGGTACTCCTCCACCGACATCCCGGTCTCGGCCTGCAGGGCCCCGGCCTGCTCGAGCGCCAGCGGCAGGTCGCCGAGCGCGTCGGCGAGCCGTTCGGCCTCGGCCTTGTCCACCCCGCGGGGAACCCGCTTGCGGAGGAACTCCGCGCTTTCCGCGCGCGTGAACACGTCCACGGCGACCGTGTCCACGACACCGTCCCAGCGGTGGTTCCGGGAGGTGATCAGCACGTGTCCCGGGCCGTGGGGAAGGCTGTCGATCAGCTCCTCGGGCTGGTCGGCGTTGTCGAAGATCAGCAGCCAGTTGCTGTACGGGTCGCCGCGGCGCAGCGCGTCCAGGACGGCGTTCGCGGCGTCCTCGATGCCGCTCGCCGCCGCGGACGGAAGCCCGAGGTGGGCGGCCAGGCCCGCGAGCGAGGAGCGCACCAGCACCGGCTGGTCGGCCGGGATCCACCACACCAGGTCGTACTCCGGGCGGTAGCGGTAGGCGTACTCGACGGCCATCTGCGTCTTGCCGACGCCGCCGAGACCGTGCAGCGCGTGCGGCACCACGGCGGTGACGTTGCCGGTGATGCCGGCGCGCAGCCGGTTGAGCAGTTCGTCGCGGCCGGTGAAGTTCTTGTTCCGAGGAGGAATCTTTCCCCAGACGTCGGGAACCCGCCCCGGTGCGGCATCGGCTCCCATGCGTGGACTCGTCACGCCTTCCGCCTCCCACTCGGTCGCCGCGGCGCCCGCCGCACCGCGGGGTGTGCCGGCCATCGGGGCCGGACACGGGGCCGGACTCGGGCCGAACTCTCCCGAGTGAACATCGTTCCCCGTTCCGGCTCTGCAACAGGTGACACAACATCCCCGGATGCCCGAGATTCGGTCAGCGTCCATAGCAATATATGAACGACCCAATCAGAGCGATGTCCGGCTGAAATCGAGAAGACATTCTAGGTAACGGTTCCGGTTCACGCCATCTGGCCCGGCCCGTGATTTTCTGTCAGACTCGGAAATGTCGTGCGTCATGCCGCCCGCCCGCACCGAGCGGAGAAAGAGGCCGAGATGAGAAACAGTGACACCAAGATCAGCCCCATCGATCTCAGCCAGGTCTCGACATCGCAGCTGCACCGCCTGCCCAGCTCCGCACTGCGGACCGCACTCGCCGAAATGCTCGACCCGGCACGGCCGGGAGGCCACCGTCCGGCCGGATTCGGCCAGCTCTACCCGTCGTCACCGGATTCGTCGCCCGCCCGTCCGTGACCTGACCCGTTAGCCACACTTGGCCATTTCCCGGTTCGACCGGAACCGTTTCGGCCAAGGCGGGCCGACGCTGTACTACGGTTGTCAGACCGACCTCTTCGCTGGAGGCCCGTCGGCTGTCAGGTCATGACCAGCAGGCGGGTCGTGGCTTGGCGGAACCGCGAATCCAGCGTGTCGAACTGGATGGCCGCAGTGTCAAAGCAAAAGGTCCACGATCGCGGTGACCTCCCCAGGCTGCGCACGAGCACGCGGCCTGGGGAGGTCACGATGACCGCCCACGATCCGTCCGCCGCCGGCATCGCCCCGTACGTGGGAGCGCGACCTTTCCGGGTCGGCGAGCAGGGTCACTTTCACGGACGCGCAACCGAGATCCGCGACGTGGCCGACCGCTGGCAGCGGCACAGGGTCACGCTCCTGCACGGGCCCGCCGGCGTGGGCAAGACGTCCCTGCTGCACGCCGGGGTGGTCCCCCACCTGCGGGCGAGCGGGCTGCACACGGCGCCCGTCGGCCATCCCGTGCACCGGCCGGCGTGCCCCATCGGCGCCCTGCCCGACCAGAACCCGTACGTCTTCGCGCTGCTGTCCTCCTGGTACCCCGACGAGTCACCGAGCCGCGTCTGGGGGCTCTCGCTGCTCGACTACCTGCGCGGGCGCGCACAGACCGACCGCTTCGGCCTGCTGCCCCGGCAGCTGTTCGCGATCGACCAGGCCGAGCTGCTGCTGCGCGCGGCCGGGCCGTGGCTCCGGCACCGCGAGCTGCTGTTCGACGAGCTGGGGAACATGCTGGAGTGCTTTCCCGCCCACCTGCTGATCGTGGTGCGGGACGACCGGCTGGAGGAGATCCGGCCGCTCGTCGACCGGCTCGCCGCGCGCCTCCGCGACGGCACCGCCGACCCGGACGGCTACGCGCTGGCCCCCTTCGACCGGGCGGCCGCCGTCGAGGCGGTGGACGGGCCGCTGCAGCGCTCCGGGCATTCCGTCCCGGCCGGATCGGCGGCCCGGCTGGTGGACGAGCTCCGGACCGTCCGGGAGCCCTGGGCGCAGCGGTCCCGGACGACCTCCGCCGTCGACCCGGCACTGCTCCAGGTGGCCTGTGCCCGCCTGTGGGGCGAGACGCTCACCGACGCAGCCGCCCGCGCCGACGCCGGTCCCGCGTCCGGCCCCGGCTCCCCGTCCGGCCCCGGCGCCCCGCCGGGCCCCTCCGCGGGCGAGATCACCGACACCGAACGGCTCACCGACGACGTCGACCGGGGGCTGGCCGAGTTCTGCGCCCAGGCGCTGGCCACCGTGGCGGCCGACCACCGGCGGCCCGTGCGGGAGATCCTCGTCTGGTTCCGCGCCGCGTTCGCGCCCGAGCAGGGCGGCACCGGCGTCTCAGAGGACTCGGGTGCGGCGCAGGCGGTGCCCGCCGCCGTCCTGTGGGCGCTGGAGGACCGCCATGTCCTGAGGGCCCGGCTCGACTCCGGTGAGCGCCGGTACCACCTGCATCCCCGGCTGATCCAGGCCGTCCACCGGATCGGCGACAGGCCGGCCCCGGCCCAGCGGCCCGCACCGCCGGCCCGGCTGCGGTTCGCCGAGCTCGCCATCGCCGAGGGCGACTTCGACCTGGCCTCCTATCACGTGTCCGCCGCCGTGAGGGGCTGCGGCAAGGAGGACCTGAGGCTCCTGGCGGAGGCCGAGTGCCTGCGCGGCGACATCGCCTGCGTGCGGGGCGCGCCCGACGGGGCGGAGCACTACCGTGAGTCCGCCCGCCTCTACGAGGCCCTCGGGGACACGCCCGCGGTCGGCCGGCTGCTGGTCACGCTGGGCCGGCTGAAGCTCGCGGCCGACGCCACCGAGGCCGTCCGGGACCTGCGCGCCGCCGCCGGCAGGCTGCCCAACGACGCCGCCGTCCAGACCGGCCTGGGCCTGGCCCTCTGGGCGGACGGGCAGATCCGCGCCTCGCTCGCCGTCCTGGACGCGGTGCTGAGCCGCCACGGCGACACCACCGAGGCACTGCGCACCCGCGGCGAGATTCTCGCCGATCTGGGTCACGCCGAGCCGTCGCTGCGCGATCTGCGCCGCATCGACCACAACGCCCGCTTCTCCACGCGCGCCGCTTGGGCGCTGGCCCACGCCATGTGCGTCGACGCGTCCGGCGGGCCCTGGGGCGCGACCGAAGCGCATCCGGACGGCGAGCCCGCCGGGGCGCGGCTGGGGCCTCCGGACCCGGCCGACGCCGACAACGGCCCCGTGCTGCTGCGGCTGGCCCGCGTCGAGCGGCTGGACGGCGACGAGAGCGCCGCCGCCGCACTGGCCGCGCGGGCGGTGGCCGCGGAACATCCCCCGCTGCCGCCCCAACTTCGGGACCAGGCAAAGCGTCTCATTAGGCGTGAGGCACTTCATATTCCCGCCAAG
The DNA here is from genome assembly GCF_052245875.1 of Actinomadura sp. 3N407. NCBI lineage: Bacteria > Bacillati > Actinomycetota > Actinomycetes > Streptosporangiales > Thermomonosporaceae > Actinomadura > Actinomadura sp. 3N407. The sequence goes on along the minus strand of NZ_JBQQBP010000004.1, from coordinate 306,596 downwards.
CAACGATAAAAGCCCGCCCGGCCGGTCGGCAAACCGGTAGCATGCCGCTGTTTCGCGGGTATTCCACGATCGACAGTCTGACGTCATGCCGCACTACTTATCAGGACGCACCTGACATTCCTGGTTCGCCTCGAGACCTGCGGGCATGTGTTACTGCTCAAGGGAGAGTTCGGACCAGTGACCGTGACCGCGCCGGCAGCGAAGCCGAAGGCGGCCCGGCGGACGCGCCCCGTCCCCGCGGCGGACGAGAGCCCCGGGCCCGGGCGCCTCGAACGGCGGCGGCATCGCCGCAAGCCGTGGCGCCGGAGACCGCGACCGCAACGGCCACGTGACTTCACCCTGCTGTGGACGGGTTCGGCGGTTTCGCAGATCGGTGCCCTGAACATGTCCACCGCGGCTCCGCTGCTGGCGCTGACCCTCACCCGGTCGCCCGTCTTCGCGGGCTGGGTGCTGGCCGTCGGCACGATCCCGGGCCTGTTGCTGCACGTCCCGGCCGGGCTGGTCGCCGACCGCGTCGACCGCCGCAAGATCATGTCCGTCTGCCAGGCGGTCCGCATCGTGGTGGCGTCCGTGCTCGCGGCCGGGCTGCTGCTCCTCGACGACGGGAAGGAGATCCTGCTCATCACCGCGATCGCCGCCGACGGCTGCGCCGTGGCGTTCTACCACGTCGCCGAGACGGTCGCCCTCCGGCACGTGGTGCCGCGGGACACGCTGCACCCGGCGGTCGGCAAGAACGAGGCCAGACAGCACATGGCGGTGCTGCTCGGCCGGCCGCTCGGCGGCACCCTGTACGCCTTCGGCCACATGTTCCCATTCGTCTTCGGCGTACTGACCGCCTTGGTCTCGTGCCTTTCACTGCGCTGGATGCGCACCCGCGACTTCCGGGCCATTAAAAACCCGGCATCCGGTGCCATGGCGGATGACGCGCACGAGAAGCATGACAAGGCGACACCGAAGCATCCGCAGACACCACAGGACGATCCGCAACAATCGTCTGGAATACTCGCAGGGCTCAAGTTCTTGGCTAAAGACCGATTTCTGCGCGGCACTCTCGGTGCCTGCGCCCTGGCGAACTTCCTCTTCCAGACGGTGATGCTCCTGCTCGTCGTCCGTGCGCAGCAGCAGAGTCTGCCGGGCTCCGCGATCGGGCTGCTGCTGGCGACGAGCGGCCTCGGCGGCGTCCTGGGTTCCATGCTGGCCGGACGGAGGCCGCCCCGCGCGAGCCCGCGGAAGATCGTCATCATCTGCGGGGTGCTGTGGCTGGTGCTCATCCTGGTCGTCGCCGTCAGCCAGTCCGCCGTCTTCGGCCTGATGGCCTGGGGCGCGTGCGGCTTCTTGGGCGCACAGATCAACGTGACCCTGAGCTTCTACGAGCTGACCGAGGTCCCGCCGCACACGCAGGGCATCATGGCGGGCTTCAACCGGTTCCTGACGACCGGCGCGACCTCGGTGGGCGCGCTGTGCGCCGGGTACATCGTCGCGGCGATGGACGCCGACGGGGCGGCGATCCTGGCCGCCGGAGGGTTCACGGTCGTCGCCCTCGCCATCCCGCTCCTCCTGGCCTTCGATCATCTCCCGCGAATCCGGCCCTCCGCCCGCACCCTGGCGAAGGACCCTGGCACGGCGGGCTGACCGGCATCGGTCACCGTGGCAGAAAACGCGGAAAATGTGGCAGACGCCCCAATTCTTCCCACCCGGGTGATCGTATATTTGTCCGACCGTACGTACGCGCGCGATGACGCGGAGGCACCGCACTGTGAACGGGTCGCTCGATCTGGCCGATCAGGAGCGGCTCGTCAGGGCCTTCATGCGGATCGACGGCATGCGCCGGCGGCGTACCCGCGACCTCTACGTCACGCTCCTGGAGGACGAGCTGGGCCGGCACCTCCCGTTCGACCGGCACGAGGAGGAGCTGCACGACGTGTGGTCGCTGGTCCGGGCCTGCCTCACCACCACCGGGGCGGTCCACGCGCTGGCCGGGGTCCTGGAGCGGATCCACCGCGGCAGCACCCCGATGGCCGGGCTGAACGCGGTCGTCGCCGAGCTGGTCCCCGAGCCCCTGCTCACCCCGGCCGAAAGCCGCGACCTGCACCGTCTCGTCGGCGCGCTGGAGCGCGACGGCACCGCCTCCCCGTACGCCTCGGTACTGCCCTCGCTCTACCGGCGGGCCGTCGGCCCGGTGGGCCCGGTCCCCGACCACGACGTCAGGAGCCTCCGGGAGGCCGTCGCCCATCTGGAGCAGGTCCTCCAGGGCGCGGACGGTGTGCCGCCGCTGCTGGTGCTCGTCCACGGGCTCGCCGAGCACGCCGAGGGGGACACCGCCGCCGCCATCCGGGACTGGGCCCGCCGTTTCGCGGCGCGCTCGGGCGTCGACCCCACCCGGCTGGCCGGTCCGGGCCGGCCCGCCCTTCCCGGGGGCCCCGCACCGGACGGACGCGCGCGGGCCGGCACCTACCTCACCGTCGAGTGCCGCCATGACGGCGCGGGAACCGACAGGCTGATGGTCACGGCATGGCTCCAGAAGGGCACCGACCCCGGGATCACGCTGCGCAGCGACGACGAGCCGCTGCCGCGCGCGCTGCTCCCCGTCCTGCTCGGGGAACTGCTGGCCGACGACCCGGAGGTGGTGAACCGGGACGACCCCGACCTGGTCATCGAGTTCGTGCTGCCCCGGGGGCTGTTCGGGTTCGCCTTCGACCGGCTCGCCATCACCGTCGACGGCCTGGAGCGGCGGCTCGGGGTCGACTACCCGGTGGTCCTGCGCAGCCTCGACCGGCTCCGGCGCGGTGCCCTGCACCACCACTGGCGCCGCAAGTGGAGCCGGCTCCGGGAGGCGTCGCAGGACGGCGAGGTCTGCTGGGTCGGCACGCCCCGTGAGTTCGACAACCAGTGGCTCTACGCCAGGCTGCTGCAGCCGTCCGCGGCGGTCCTGGCGCTGGCCTTCCCCCCGTGGGGGGACACGCCCGAGCCGGTGGACGAGCTGTGGGTCGGCCTGCAGGCGGGAACCCCCGTCATCGCATGGTGCCGCCGGGAGGAACCGTCCGACCACCTCGTCAAGCAGGTGACGGCGCTGCTGGCCACCGACCCGATGACGCTGCCGTACAGGCTGCTCGACCTGCGGCGCCAGGCCGCGCTGAACGGCTCCGGCGAGCACCCCGGTCTGGATCTGGCCCTGCTGTTCGATGACGCCGACCGCATCCCCGAGCCGTACCAGCGGCTCAGACCCCCCACCTGAACGACCGGCCACGAGAGAGGTCCCCATGTCTGATGCAGTGTCCGGGTCGGACGGATCGCCCCCGCCGGACGGGTCCCCTTCACCGGGCGACTGGCACATCTTCACGGGCGGCAACCGGCCGCACGACCGCATCAGGAGCCTGCCGCCGCCTCCCCCCTGGCGGGACTTCAGCGCGGCCGGGACCACCGGGGACCGGCGGCCCGGCGACGTCCGGCGCGCGAGGTCGTACCGGACGGACGAGAGCGTGGTCGACAAGGTCAACGCGGCGCTGCAGCTGCGCCGGCCCCTGCTGGTCACCGGCAAGCCCGGCTCCGGGAAGTCCACGCTGGCCTACAGCATCGCGTACGAGCTGGGCCTCGGGCCGGTGCTGAACTGGCCGATCACGAGCCGGTCCACGTTGCAGCAGGGCCTCTACCACTACGACGCGATCGGCCGGGTCCACGAGGCGAGCCTGCGCGGGTCCGGGTCGGCGTGGGCGGGCCCGGCCGCCGCGCAGGCCGATGGCGATGGAGCCGGCGCCGCACCCGACGCCCGGCCGGGCGCCCCGGGCATCGGCCGGTACATCCGGCTGGGGCCGCTGGGCACCGCGCTGCTTCCGGGGGACCTGCCGCGCGTCCTGCTCATCGACGAGCTCGACAAGAGCGACATCGACCTGCCGAACGACCTGCTCAACATCTTCGAGGAGGGCTGGTTCCTGATCCCCGAGCTGGAGCGGCTCCCCGACGACCAGCCGGTCGTGGAGGTCATGACGGCCGCCGGCGCCCGCGCGTCCATCGAGCGCGGCAGGGTCGCCTGCGCGGACTTCCCCATCGTCGTCATCACCAGCAACGGGGAGCGCGAGTTCCCGCCCGCGTTCCTGCGCCGGTGCGTCCGGGTGGCGATCGAGCCGCCGAACGGCGAGCAACTCGCCGAGATCGTCGAGGCGCACCTGGGCGAGCCGGCCAGGCGGGACGCCGAGGAGCTCATCCGCGACTTCCTGGCCCGCCGCGCCCACGGCGACCTCGCCACCGACCAGCTGCTCAACGCGATCTTCCTGGCGACCTCGGGAGCCCGCCCGCCCGAGAGCGGGCTCGCCGACCTGGTCGACACCATCCTGCGTCCGCTGGGCATCCCGGGCTCGAAATGATCAGCCGGTTGGTCGAGGCGCTGTGGGCGCTCGATCCGCCGCCCACCGCGCAGGAGCTGGCGGACGCGCTGTGGCTCGCGGGGCGGATGCGGGCGGCCGAGGGGGATGCCGCCCCGCCCGCCCCGGAGGCGCCCCGGCCGCGCGTTCCCGACGCCGCTCCGGGGCCGCGGCCGGCGGGCGGCGCCGGGCATCCGCAAGGCCACCGGGCGGCCGCCGCGGGCACGGACCCGGCCCCGCAGGCCGGGCTGTACGTCACGGGCCGCGAGCCGGCCCGGTCGTTCCCGGTCCGCAGCCCGGGGGTGGCCGCGATCTCGCACAGCCTGCCGCTGGTCCGCGCGATGCGTCCGCTGCGGGTGTCCGCGCCGTCCCCCGCCCGGACGTATCTGGACGAGGCGCGCACGGCGCAGAGCGTGGCCGACACCGGTGTCTGGCTTCCGGTCATGCGTCCGTCGCCGGAACGCTGGCTGGAGATGTCGCTGGTGGTGGACACCGGCCGCTCCATGGTCATCTGGCACCGCATGATCGAGGAGCTGCGGGTGCTGCTCCAGCAGCTCGGGGCCTTCCGCGACGTCCGGGTGTGGCGGCTCGACACCGACGCCGAGCGGCTGCGGCTCCGCACCGACATCACTCCCGGGGGCGGGAGCGAGGGCCAGGGCCGCAGCCCCGACGAGCTGATCGATCCGACGCACCGCCGGGTCGTCCTGGTCGTGAGCGACTGCCTCGGCGGGGCCTGGCGGGACGGCCGGGCCGCCGGCCTGCTGGAACGGTGGGGGCGCGCGGGACCGGTCGCGATCGTCCAGCCGCTGCCGCAGCGGCTCTGGTCGCGGTGCGCGGCGGCGCTGGAACCGGTGCGGTTCAGCGCCGCGATCCGCGCGGCTCCCAACGACCGGCTCACGGTGGTGCCGACCACGGCGCCCCTCCTCGGCGAGAACGGCGTCCCGTCCGCGGCCGCCGATCCGGGCATCGCCGTACCGGTCATGGAGCTGGAACCGCGGTGGGTGCGCACCTGGGCCGGGTTCGTCGCCGCCGGCGGCCGGGACATGCGGGGCGTCGCGCTGTTCACCGGGCATGCCGTGGCGCCGCTCGCCGAGGACCCCGGCGGCGCCGACCCGTCCCCGGTGGAGCGGGTGATGCGCTTCCGTGCGGCGTCCTCCCCCGAGGCGTTCCAGCTGGCGCGGCATCTGGCGGCGGCACCGCTCAACCTGGAGGTCATGCGGCTGGTGCAGCGGGCGATGCTGCCCCGGTCCACCCCGGCGCACCTCGCCGAGGTCTACCTGGGCGACCTGATGCGGACGGCCGGGTCGCAGGGCGGGACCGTCTCCTACGACTTCCGGGAGGGGGTCCGCGACGTCCTGCTCAGCGGGCTGCTGCGCGGCGAAGCGCTGCGCGTGCTCACGGAGGTCTGGCACGTGGTCAGGCACCAGCTCGGCTCCGCCCACGACTTCCCCGCCCTGCTCGGCGCGATCCGGCGGGGCGAGGAGGCGCTCCCGCCCGACCAGCCGTTCGCCCAGGTGGCCGTCCGGGTGCTGGCCCGGCTCGGCGGCCGCTACAGGGAGGCCGCGGAACGGCTCGGCGGCACGTCCACCGAAACCGGGGCGGACGGCGGAACCCGTCCGCGGACGGGGCCGGGGCAGGGCGCCGGCCCCGCCGCGGGGTCCCCTATCTGGGGCGGGGTACCGCCGCGCGGCACCGGCTTCGTCGGACGGGACGCGCTGCTGGCCGCCACCCGGGACGCGCTGGACGACGGCCCGGTGGCGCTCGTCCCCGAGTCCGGTCACCGGCTCGGCGGCGAGGGCACGTCCCGGCTCGCCGCCGAGTACGCGCACCGGTACGCGGACGAGTACGACCTGATCTGGTGGATTCCCGCCGCCCAGGCCACGGTCGCGTGGGCCTCCCTGGCGGCGCTGGCGGGACGGCTCGCCGGGGGCGGCGCCCGGCACGGCACCGCCGCCCAGGCGCTCCGGGCGCTCGGCGCCGGCGCGGCGGCCGGGCGCCCGCTCCTCATCTATGACGACGCGGCGGATCCGCGCGAAATCGAACCGCTGATGCCGCACGCCGCGTCCGGCGCGTTCACCGGACATGTGCTGGTCACCGGCGGCGACGCCGCCGCCTGGGCCGCCGGGCACACCGTCATCCGGGTGGGCCGCCTCGACCGGGCGGACAGCGTCGCGCTGCTGCGCACGCGCGCGCCGGGGCTCACCTCCGAGCAGGCCGGCCTGCTCGCCCGCGACCTGGACGACCATCCGTCGGCGCTGACGCTCGCGGCGGCGTGGCTGGAGGCGGCACGGCGGTCGTCCGGCGAAGACGTCCAGGACTACCTGCGCCTCCTCGACCGGCGGACACGGACGCTCGGCGAGGAGGAACCGCGGATGGCGCCCAAGGTAGCCGCCGCCGCCGACCTCGCCCTCACACGGCTCGGCGCGGAACGGCCCGTCGCCGGGCGGCTCCTGGAGCTGTGGGCGTACCTCGGCTCCCATCCGGTCTCCACCCGCCTGCTGTCGTCCGGTCCGCTCGCGGACCTCGCGCCGGGGCTCGCACACGACGGTGCGCTGCGGGACGCGATGCGCGACATCGACCGCTACGCGCTCGGGCGTTTCGATCCGGACGCGGGAGTCCTCCGCGTGCATCCACAGGTGCGGGCCATGCTGCGGCTGAGAGCTGCCCCACCGGCGGACCACTCCCCCGTCCGCGCCTGTGCGGACGCGATCCTCAGCGCCGCGACCCCGGCCGAGGAGCCCGAGAACAGCGACACCTGGGAGGCACGCGCCGAGATCACCCCGCATGTCGTGCCCGCCGAGACCGCCCTCGGCAGCGCGCGGCACGTGGTGCTCGACCAGGTGCGGTACCTGCTCGCACGCGGCGACGTGGACGGCGGCAGGCGGCTCGCCGAGTCGGCGGCCGGTGCGTGGGCGGACCTGCACGGCCCCGACGACGAGCTGCTCCTGGAGGTCGGCCGGCGGCTGGCCGAGGCGCTGCGGCTGCTCGGCGACCACCGGGCCGCCGCCGGCCTCGGCGCGGACCTGCTCCCGCGGATGCGGAGCCGGTTCGGCCCCGACCACCCCGGCACCCTGTCCGCCGCGCGCGGGGCCGGGATCGGCCTGCGGTTCCACGGCAGGTTCCAGGAGGCGCACGAACTCGACGACGACACCTGGCGGCGGGCGCTCCGGCGCTTCGGCGCCGACGACGCGCACGCGCTGCTGGCCGCGGCCGACGTCGGCACGGACCTGCGGCTGCTCGGCGACGTCCACCACGCGCACGCGCTGGACTCCGACGCCCACGCCAGGCTGCGCCGCCGGCTCGGCCCGCGGCACCGCGACGTGGTCCGCGTCGCCGACTGCCTCGGCCGTGACCTGCACGAGCTCGGCCGGTACGACGAGGCCCTCGCGGTGCAGCGCGAATGCCTTCCCGGCACCCGTTCCGCACCGCCCCCGCAGCACGTCCTTCCGCTCCTCGTCGGCCACGCCGGGACGCTCCGCGCGTCCGGCGAACCGGCGGAGGCGCACGGCGTCGCGCGGGAGACGCTGGAGCACGTCCGGGAGCTGTTCGGCGCCGCCCACCCGCACACCCTCGCCGCCGAAGTGTGCCTCGCCCTCGCGGAGATCTCCGTGGGCGTCCTGCGCCAGGCGTGCGACAGGCTCCGCGAGGCCCACGCCGCCTACCGCCGCGTGATGGGCGCCGGCCACCCGTTCACGCACGTCTGCGCGGCCGGGTACGGCGCGGCGCTGCGGGCCGCCGGCGACGCCCAGACCGCTCTGGAGATCGACGAGGCGGCCCGCGACGGCCTCGGCGGTCATCCGAATCACCACCATGCCCTCTGCTGCGCGGCGGGGGTGGCCGCCGACCTCTACCTGCTAGGTGAGCTGGAGTCCGCCGCGGAGATCTCCGCCGGCACCGCGGCGGGCCTCCGGAAGCGGCTGGGCCCGGCGCACCCGCACAGCGTGGCCTCCGCCCACAACCACCTGGTGATCACGCAAAGCCCCGGGCCGCGGCCGGCCGGCGAACTGCGGGCGGCCCTGGGCGACCGGCACCCCGACGTCACCGCGGCGGAAGCGGGGGAACTCCTGGAACTCCACATCGAACCCCTGCTGCTGGAGTAGCCCCATGGCGAACCCGCTGACCCGCACTCATAATCGACCCGTGGACACGGCACGCGGCGACTGGCATCCGGCGGGCCTGTGCTCCCTGTACCTGTGCGACATCGCCTCGTTCGGCGACCCGTCCCGCACCGACCGCGTGCGCGTCCACGTGCGCGGCGTGCTCTACGAGAGCCTCGGGACGGCCTTCCGGGAGAACGGCATCGCGTTCGACGCCTGCTACTGGGAGGACCGGGGCGACGGCGTGATGATCGCCGTGCCTCCGGAGTACGACCTCACGACGCTCCTCACCACGGTGACCGACCGGCTCCGCGCCGAGATCCGCCACCACAACGCCGTCTCCGGCGATCCCGCGAAGATGCAGCTGCGGGTGGCCGTCCACATGGGGATGGCGCGCTCGGACGGCCGCGGCCTGGTGGGGACCGCGGTGAACGACGCGTTCCGCATCCTCGACGCCCCCGCGTTGAAGGAGGCCCTGCGCGTCTCGGGGACGGCCGTGGGGGTGATCGTGTCCGACCGCGTCTACGACGACGTCGTCCGGCACGGCTGGGACCTGCTCGACCCCGGTGACTACCGGCGCGTCGAAGTCCGGGTCAAAGAGCTGACGACGATCTCCTGGATGAACGTCCCGGGGCTGCCGTCGCCGGTCCCCGCGCAGTCGCCGGCGCCCGCCCCGGCCGGGACGGTCCGTCCCGCCGGTGACCCGCCGCCGCTGTTCGAACTGGTCGACCATCTCCTCGACATCCCTCTGCTGGCCCACGAGCGGGGACGCGACCAGCTCGTCGACGCCCTGCCGTTCGAGATCGGCGTGGTCATCCCGCGCAGGCCCGACGCCCGCTCCGACACCTACGCCATCGTCCGGACCTGCCTCGACTACCCCGGCGGCCTGCACCGGCTGCACCAGGCGGTCAAGGCGTTCACCGGCCCGTCGATGGCCATGGCACGTGTGGAGCGGACCCTCAACCGCTTCCTCCTGGGCCCCTGAGTCCCGCCGAACCCAATCCATCAAAGTGGCTTGATGTATAGTCGGGGCATGGAGCCCACGGTTCAAGCCGTCCCGGCGTTCGTGCGGTTGGCCGCCCACCCGCTGCGGTGGCGGCTGCTGACCGAGCTGGCCATGAGCGACCTCCGCGTCCGTGAGCTCGTCGGGCTGCTCGGCCAGCCGCAGAACCTGGTGTCCTACCATCTGCGGCTGCTACGCGAAGGCGGGCTGGTCACCGCCCACCGGAGCAGCTTCGACTCCCGCGACAGCTACTACCACCTGGATCTGGAGCGCTGCGCGGACGGACTGGCCGCCGCCGGCACCGGCCTGCACCCGGCGCTGCGCCTCGATCCCGCCCCGCCGGCTCCCGCGGCCACCGGACGCCCGGCCCGCCCCCGCGTGCTGTTCACGTGCACCGGTAACAGCGCCCGCTCACCGATCGCCGAGGCGCTGCTGCGCCACCGCACCGACGGCGACGCGGAGGTGACCAGCGCCGGGAGCCACCCCGGACCGCGTCTTCATCCCGACGCCGTGCGGATCCTGCGTGAGGACTACGGCATCGACGTCGGCGGCCGGCGGCCGCGGCATCTGGACACCGTCGCGCGCCTCGGGTTCGACTACGTGATCAGCCTGTGCGACAAGGTCCGCGAGGTCTGCCCCGAGTTCACCGACCGGCCGCGGCAGATCCACTGGAGCATTCCCGACCCGGCCGCCGGCGGCTCCGGTCGGCCGGGCCACGCCGCCTTCAGGCGCACGGCGGCGCAGATCGACACCCGTATCCGCTACCTGCTGCCCGTCCTCGCCATGAACCCGGAGGTCAACCATGACGACACCGGATGAGTTCGCCAACGTCCGCTACCTCGTCGACGACGTCGCCGCCGCCGTCCACTTCTACACGACCCACCTCGGCTTCACCCTGCGCTCCAACCCCGCGCCCGCGTTCGCCGACGTGGTCCGCGGCCCGCTGCGGCTGCTGCTGTCGGGCCCGGCGAGCTCCGGCGCCCGCGCCACACCGGATGAGTCCGCCGTGCCGGGCCGCAACCGCATCCACCTGATCGTCGGCGACCTCGACGCCGAGATCGACCGGCTGCGCGCCTCGGGACTGACCGTCCCCGGCGACGTCGTCGCCGGCCCCGGCGGACGCCAGATCCTGCTCACCGACCCGGCCGGCAACCTCGTCGAACTGTTCGAACCCGCCGCCCACTGAACGGCTGACCTGGGCGATCCGTTTACCGGTGCTTCTCGGCGGAATAGTCCGCCACGAAGCATTGGGGGGCTGCCCGTGGCCGTTTACCAGTACCGCTGCGCCGAATGCGGACCGTTCGACGTCTCCCGTCCCATCGGGACGGCCGGATCCGCGGAGACCTGCGCGGCCTGCGGCGGTGAGGCGTCCCGCGTCTTCACCGCGCCGCACCTCGCCCGCACACCCCGCCCGATCGACCGGGCGCTCCAGGCCCAGGAGGCCGGCGCCCACGAGCCGCGCGTGGTCAAGCGGGTCCCCGAGGCACCGCGCAGGCCGGCGGCAACGCCCGCGGACCCGAGGCACGCGCTGCTGCCTCGCCCGTAAGCCAGATGAGACGTACCGGAGGAAGACATGCCCGACGTCGTGTTCAGCGTCGACCAGGCGAAGTCGATGCGCGACCAGCAGGTTCCCGGCCACAACCGGTGGCATCCCGACATCCCGCCCGCGGTCACCGTGCGTCCCGGGTCGGAGATCCGCGTCGAGTCGCGGGAGTGGATGGACGGCCAGGTCGGCAACAATGACTCGGCCAACGACATCCGCGACCTCAACCTCAACGTCAACCACATGCTGAGCGGCCCGATCGCGGTGGAGGGCGCCGAGCCCGGCGACCTGCTCATCGTCGACATCCTCGACATCGGGCCCGTCCCGCAGGAGACCGGCGACGTCGCCGGCCAGGGCTGGGGCTACACCGGCATCTTCGCCAAGGGCAACGGCGGCGGGTTCCTCACCGACTGGTTCCCCGACGCGTGCAAGGCCATCTGGGACTTCCACGGCCAGATGGCCACGTCACGCCATATCCCCGGCGTCCGCTTCACCGGCATCACGCACCCCGGCCTGTTCGGCACCGCACCGTCCGCGGACATGCTGTCCCGCTGGAACGCGCGCGAGCAGACCCTCATCGACACCGACCCGGACCGGGTGCCGCCGCTCGCCCTGCCGCCGGAGCGGCAGGACGTCCTCGCGGGCTCCCTCACCGGCGCCGACCTGGAGCGGATCGGACGGGAGGGCGCCCGGACCGTCCCGCCCCGGGAGAACGGCGGCAACCAGGACATCAAGAACTTCAGCCGCGGATCCCGCGTGTTCTTCCCGGTCTACGTCCCCGGCGCCCTGCTGTCGGGCGGCGACCTGCACTTCAGCCAGGGCGACGGCGAGATCTCGTTCTGCGGCGCGATCGAGATGGGCGGGTTCATCGACCTGCACATCGACCTGATCAAGGGCGGGATGGAGAAGTACGGGGTGACGACGAACCCCCTGTTCATGCCGGGGAACGTCGAGCCCCGCCACGACGAGTTCATCTCATTCATCGGCATCTCGGTCGACCACGAAAGCGACACCAACCATTTCACCGATGCCACGCTGGCCTACCGGAACGCCTGCCTGAACGCCATCGAGTACCTGAAGAAGTTCGGCTACACGGGCGAGCAGGCGTACCTGCTGCTCGGAGCCGCGCCGATCGAGGGACGGCTCAGCGGCGTCGTCGACATTCCCAACGCCTGCTGCTCCCTGTACCTGCCCACGGCCGTCTTCGACTTCGACGTCCGTCCCACCGCCGACGGGCCTCACCGCGTCGACCGCGGCCAATGCGCCGTCGCGTCCTGACCGCGCGCTCCCTCTCCCGGACCGGCCGGCCCCCACGGGGACGGCCGGTCCCATGTCCGGCCACGTCCCGCCCGGTCAGAGCTGTTCTCGGGGGATGGTGACCGCCCAGTTGCGGGAGTCGACCCGGCGGTCGGCCTCGTAGGCGTCGAGTTCCGCCTGGAGGTGGAAGTCCGTCGCGGTGGACGTCAGCTTCGTGCGGGTGACGGTGCTGACGTCCCAGTCGCCCCGGACGAACCCCATGCGCCACTCGACATCGCCGAACACGGAGGTGAAGTCGTCGCCGGTCCAGCCGTAGGTCTCCTTGGCCAGGCGGGATATCTCCAGGCCGATGTCGTCGATGCGGACGACACCGATATCCTTGACCACCTTGAGCGCGGACGCGTACTCCACGAGATCGCGGGACACCGTCCACCCTTCCTCACCGGCCTTGAGCTGCGTGGCGGAGATGGGTGGCGCCCCCTCCGGCTCCCCGAAGGCCGTGACGTCCGGTTCGCCCGGCGCGCCGACGGGCCGGACCGGCAGGTCCACGGCACCGGTGAAGATCGACAGCCGGACCGAGCGCGGCGGCGGCCAGGCCAGCGGCCAGTACGACGTGGAGATCGACACGCGGATGCGGTGCCCGGCCGGGAAGGCGTGCGCCATCGCGTTCAGGGTGACGCCGATCCGGTACCGCTTCCCGGGTTGCAGTGCGTGCGGGGTGGCGTGCCCGTCCCGGTGCGTGAGGTTGAGGAGGCCGTAGGTGACGCGGGTGGCCCGGCCGTCCGGCGCCACGTCCGACAGCCGGACGGCCACCATCGCCTGCGGCCGGTTCGCCGCCAGCTCCAGGCGGACGATGGGCGAGCCGAGGACCTCGCACCGCTCGTCGAGGACGTCGCTGTCGAAGACGAGCGACCCGCCGTCCTCCTCTCGCTGGTCGTAGGGAAGGTCCGGGGGCGCGTTGTAGGAGCACCATTTCCCGGCGAACTGCCCGACGGAGAGCGGCGACTCCACGGTCAGTTCCTCCCGTCCGACCTTCTCGCCCTCGTGGGCGATGCGGTTGCGTTCCAGCGGGCGGCTGCAAACGTCGATGCGGGGCGACGGCCAGGAGGTCTCACCGACCCAGCGGCCCGGGCGTTCCTCGTACGCGGTGGAGGGCGGCACGCTCTCCTGCATCCAGATGCGCAGTTTCGGCTCGTCCATCACGCCGTTGTCGGCGCCCTTGAGCCAGTGGTCCCACCACCGCACCAGCTCCTGCAGGAAACCGATCGCCGGGCCGGGCACGCCGAGGTGCGGGTACTTGTGCGACCAGGGGCCGATGAGTCCCTGCGTGGGCACGTCCAGATGGGCCAGGACGCGGAACACGGCGTTGGAGTATCCGTCGGCCCAGCCGCTCACCGCGAGGACCGGGCACTGGACGTCGGAGTAGTCCTCGCAGACCGAGCCGTGCCGCCAGTAGTCGCCACGGTGCTGGTGGCGGAGCCACTCCTCCAGCCACAGCCCGCTGTGCTCCAGGCGTTCCCGCCACATGTCGCGCCATCGTTCGCCGACGACCGCCGGGTCGGGCGGGCACGAGGTGTAGGCGAACATCGTGGACGCCCAGGACAGGTTGTCGCTCAGCAGGCAGCCGCCCATGTAGTGGACGTCGTCGGCGTACCGGTCGTCGCTGAAGCACAACGGCACGATCGCGGCGAGGCTCGGCGGGCGGCGAGCCGCGACCTGCAGCGCGTTGAACCCGCCCCAGGAGATGCCCATCATCCCAGCACGCCCGCTGGACCACGACTGGTCGGCGAGCCAGGCGAGGATCTCTTCGGCGTCGAGCAGTTCGCGTTCCAGATACTCGTCGGTGAGGACGCCCTCCGAGTCGCCCGTGCCGCGCAGGTCGACCCGTACGCCCGCATAGCCGTGACCGGCCAGGTACGGGTGATGGATCGAATCGCGCCGTGCCGTCAGGTCCCGTTTCCGGTAAGGGATGAACTCCAGGATGACCGGAACGGGCTCTCCGTCGGAGGCCACCGGCCGCCAGATGCGCGCGGAGAGGCGTACACCGTCCGACATGGGGATCCAGACGTGCTCGTCCTCCCGCACCGCATAGGGCAGCGCCGTCACCGTACGCATCTCGCTCCTCCCCCGTGTGGCTCGGCAACGCCGGATCGCCCTACTCGTCGAACTCGAACTTCAGGGCCGCCAGGCACTGCTCGTACCGGGCCTCCAGCTCCGCCTGGTCCGCGGCGCCCATGAAGACGCGGGCCAGCTCGTAGCTGTAGCTGTCCTGCATGGGCAGTTCGGACAACCGGTCACCCACGTTCGCGGCGATCTTCACGATCGTGCCCGGCATATCCCGCTCGATCGCCGCGATCTCGTCGGCGGAGGGGACGCGCCGGACGACACCGTCGGTGAACCGCCGGACGAACCATTTGGCGGCCACGTCGTACTCGCCTCCGCCGGAGTCCCTGAGTTCCGGGTCGAGTCCCAGCGCGAGCCGCACCATGTACTGGTGGTTGGGGACGCCGTCCACGTACTCGAACAGCGGGGCGTGCGACTGGGAGTGCCGGGGGTTGATCTCCAGGAGGTTGATCGCGTCGTTGTCGCGGTCCCAGAAGAACTCGACGTTGAACGTCGTGGAGTCGAGCCCGATGCGTTCGATCACGCGCCTGGTGATGCCCGTCATGCGTTCGAGGACCTCGCCGGGCAGGGATGACGGGTACTGGTAGCGCAGGAAGCTCGGCCGGTCGGGGTAGTCGATGGAGTCGACGACGCCGTAGACGTGCGCCTCGCCGCCGAAGCTGCAGCCCTCGACCGTCACCTGGGCACCGGTGATCGACTCTTCGGCCATGCAGGCCGCGCCGCCGACCTCGCCGATCTCCGGCGGCAGGTCGAGGCGGGCCATGACGACCTCGAACGGCTTGCCGATGTGGTCGATGCCCTCGCGGATCTCGGCGACGGCCCGGCTGAACTCGTCGGGGTCCCTGACCAGGAACGCCAGCGCCGCCGACGTCGACTTCACCGGTTTCAGCCACATCGGGTACCGCACCCCCGGCGGCGGCCGCGGGTCGTCGTAGAGATCGACCAGCCCGAACGGGGGATGCTCGTCGATCACCGCGCGCTGCTCGATGCGGCTCCAGTACTTGTGCTCGCACTTCACGATGGATTCGAGGCTGGGGCTGCGCAGCCCGTACCGCTCGCACAGGACGGGGACCATCGTCGTGACCGGGAAGTCCCAGAACCCGATGATCGCGTCGATCCGCCCGTCGAAGGCGTCCAGCTTCGACTCCGCCTTCGCCACCAGCCGGTCGAAGTCGATCTCGCCGTGCTGCAGTTCCTCCAGCGTCATCAGCGGGTGGAAACGGTACTCCGCGAGGTGGGGAAGCTCTCGAAGCATCCGGAGGTTCAGGTCGTCCAGGCCCAGCACGAACACGTTCTGAGGCATGCCTCCTCCACTCCGGCCGCTCCCTGGTGGCGTACCCCCTGTGACACCCCTAAACGGGGTGTTCCCATGCGGCCGCCGCGTTCGGTGAGGGGGTTGCCGGGCGGCGCCGGGAATGGTTACAGTTCATCCAATTAATAGGAAGGTTTCCTATAAGATAGAGGTCGATCGCGTGGCCCGCTCACCGCCCGCACCGAAGATCCGCATCGCTCGACGACACCACTCGGGGCTCGGGGGATTCCCGCCGTCCACATCTCCGTCCCGGGAGCGACCTTGAGAAGACATCTTCCCGCCCTCCTGCTCACCGCCCTCTGTTCCCTCGTCCTCGCCCTGATCTCCCCGATCCCGGCGAACGCCGCGTCGGTGACGGCCACGTTCGCCAAGTCCGCCGACTGGGGATCGGGCTACGAGGCCAAGTACACGATCAAGAACGACACCGGCTCCCCCATCTCGTCGTGGACGGTGGAGTTCGACCTCCCGTCCGGCTCCTCGGTCGGGACCTACTGGGACGCCCTCCTCACCGAGTCAGGGCAGCACGCCACCTTCACCAACCGCTCGTACAACGCGACCG
Source organism: Actinomadura sp. 3N407 (assembly GCF_052245875.1). Taxonomy (NCBI): domain Bacteria; kingdom Bacillati; phylum Actinomycetota; class Actinomycetes; order Streptosporangiales; family Thermomonosporaceae; genus Actinomadura; species Actinomadura sp. 3N407. The sequence continues at coordinate 290,343 of NZ_JBQQBP010000004.1, read as the reverse complement.
TCGCTTCAGGCGCGACGGTCTCGTTCGGGTTCATCGTCAACGGCTCCGGGTCACCCCAGAACTGCACCATCAACGGCGCGTCCTGCACCGGCGGCGGCGACGGCGAACCCGGGGCGCCCTCCGCACCGGGCGCACCCGCCGTGACCGCCCGGACGGACAACTCCCTGACGCTCTCGTGGTCCGCGTCGTCCGGTGCGGTCAACGGCTACCGCGTCTACGAAGGGTCCGCCGTCCGCGCCACCGTGTCCGGGACGAGCACCACCATCTCCGGGCTGGCCGCCTGCTCGGACCACACCTACACGGTCAAGGCGTACAACTCCGCCGGTGAGTCCGCCGCGAGCGGCCCGGTCACCGCCACCACGACCGGCTGCACCGCACCGGACGTCACCAAGCACGCCGCGCCCTACCTCTACATGGGATGGGGCAGCCCGCCGAGCCCGTCCACGGTCATGAACGCGACCGGGATCAAATGGTTCACGATGGCGTTCATCCTGTCCGGCGGCGGCTGCAGCCCGGCGTGGGACAGCAGCCGTCCCCTCCAGGGCGGCGTCGACGCGCAGGCCATCGCGCAGATCCGCGCGGCCGGCGGCGACGTCCTGCCGTCCATCGGCGGCTGGTCGGGCAACAAACTGGGCCCGAACTGCGCCACCCCCGAGGCCCTCGCCGGCGCGTACCAGCAGGTCATCGACGCCTACGATCTCAAGGCCATCGACATCGACATCGAGAACAGCGACGAGTTCGAGAACGCCGCCGTCCAGGACCGCATCCTGAACGCGCTCAAGATCGTCAAGCGGAACAACCCCGGCATCCAGACGATCCTGACGTTCGGGACCGGCACCGCCGGGCCGAACTACTGGGGCACCCGCCTCATCGACCGCGCCGCCGAACTGCAGGCCGACGTGGACATCTTCACGATCATGCCGTTCAACTTCGGCGGCGGTTCCGACATGTACGGCAGCACCGTCAGCGCGTCCGAGGGCCTGAAGAACGCGCTGAAGTCGGCGTTCGGATGGTCGGACGCGACCGCCTACTCGCACATGGGGATCTCCGGCATGAACGGCCTGTCGGACCAGCGGGAGGTCACGTCCCCGGCCACCTGGACACGGATCCGCGACTGGGCCGCCTCGCACGGCCTCTCCCGGCTGGCGTACTGGTCGGTCAACCGTGACCGCCCCTGCCCCGGCGGCGGCGTCACTTCCAACTGCAGCGGAATCGACCAGCAGCAGTGGGAGTTCACCAGAATCACCGCGGGTTTCTGACCCTCCCCCAGCGGCCCGCGTCCCACCCTCCGCCGGGGCGCGGGCCGCCCCTTCTTCGACACTTCTCCGGCCTGGGTGAACTCAGTGAAAGTGACGGGGTCAACGATGGCCCATCGACATGCGGCTGCGGGAACATGATCGGTATGTCGCGTTTTCGTCACCGTGCCAAGCTTGCCGCGCTGCCCCGCCCGTTGGTGGACGAGGTCGCCGGCGCCCTGTTGACCGCTCTGGAGGAGGTGCCCGTCACCGGCGGCCCCCTCGAAACCGGAGCGGATATCGTCGGCGACGTGCGGCTGGTCGAGGGTGAGCACCTCAGCGCCGGTGCCCTCTATCGGCTCGTGCCTCCGGATATGGAGGACGAATATCCCGACATCGAGGCGCGGGTGGTGTCCTGGGACCGGGCCGGTGAATGCCGCGTCGACGTCAGAAGCGATATCGAGGGGCATGTCGTCAACGCGCGGGTGGAACTGCGCATGGCCGGCGATCGGCTGCATACCGTTCGCATCGAAGGCGACTATCAAGGGCCGGGGCGGTGGTTTCTTCGTGTGCTTCAGCGCGCGGAGTGGAAAGGTGAGGCGCTGTTCGAGGAATGGTGGTCGGTGTTGGGCCGCCGCACATCTCCTATTTCACTGAGTGTCAGGCACCCGCTTGCCTTCGGGTCCATCGTGATCGACAGGGGTAAGGACAAGCGCACGCGTTGGACCGGCGAGAGCACCCTGCGGTTCGGTGGACGCGGGATTGCGCGCCCGCTGGCTGCGGTCGGTCTTCTCATCATGCGCGGCCGCGTCCGCCGCATGCTGCGCGATGCTTTCGGCAGAGCCGAGGCCGCGTGGAATGCCGAAGTGCCCGGAATGGTTGAGCGCGGGCTGCGGGAGCGCGTCACCCTGCGGCATCAGGTGGAGGTCGAGGCCGTCACCCGCGAATGGGCCGAGAAGTATGTGGCGTCCCTTCATCAGGGAGTTGAGGGGCTGCGCTTCAAAAAGCGCCGGCTTTCCGGTGAGGCCGTCGACATCCGCCTTCTCGAGGGCAAGCACATTGAGGTCGGCGCACGCTACCGCGTCGCCTATGCGGAGGACGAGGTCGAGCCGCTGGACGTGAACGTCGCCGCCTGGGATGTCGCCGGCCTCAGCCGTATCGAGTTCGCCAGCCCGGACGAGGTTCAGGCGGGATGGGCCGAACTCGACAGCGCGCAGAAACCCATCGTCGTCCGTGGTGCCGTTGCCGGTGAGTTCGACCATTACGAGCAGCTCAGTTGTGCGGGCGAGGGGAATCTCGAGCGCTGGTGGGCGAGCACCGGCGGCTCCGGCGGGGAGGATCCGGCCTTCACCGCGATCGCCGAGCATCCGCTGGGCGAGGGAACCCTCGCGATCTCGGTGTCCCCGGCGAAGGGCGGCCGGTGGACGGTGGACTTGACCGCGACCGTCGAGGGTCGCGCGTGGGCGCGTCCACTGGTGGCCGTCGCCGGTCTGATCAGCGCCGCCGTGCTGAACGACCCGTTCCAGTGGACGGCCGACCATGCGGCCGAGGACTGGAACCGCGTGATCCCCGCGGCCACCGCGTCCGATCCCCAGGACGCCGCCGAGGCGACTCTCCGCAGGCTCCTCGACGGGCCCGCGGACGACGCCGGAACCGACTAGGACGATCACGTCCGGCACACGAAACCCGGCGGCGCCGGCGAAACCGATGTGAAGGTGGACCGTGGACGTCGCCGCGGCCGTTGAGGGCCGCGCGTGGGCGCGTCCGCTGGTCGCCGTCGCCGGCGGGTCCACTGGGATCGGTCCGCGGGGCGCTGCCGCCGCCACCTCCGGAGAGTCCTCAACGAACCCGCGAACGATTTCTGACCGGCTCGGGTGGTGGCCGTCCATTGGGTTGGGCGGGTGCTGAGCGCAGTGTGCGCTGCTGAACGCCAATTGTCGGATACTGCCGTTCCAAGGCGGTTTCTTCGGCTATGAGTGCCGATATTCTCGGCCGTTCCCGCTGGTTCGGCGTTCAAGCTGGGGTGGTTGCCCGGCGCCACCGTCCCCGTACGGGACGAAGGGTTGCCCAGGTCACGGCCGCTGGTTACGGTGCAGTCAAACTTATAGGAAACCTTCCTAACGATTAGATCGACTCGGGGATTCGGGGGAATCTGCCGGCTTCCTATCGATGGAGTGAGACTTGCGCCCCCGCTCTCTTCTCAGCGTCCTCGCCGTCCTCCTGATCGCGCTGGTCGCGCCGCCGGGCGCCCGCGCCAACGCCGACGTCCCGTCCGCGACGTTCAGCAAGACCTCCGACTGGGGGTCCGGCTGGGAGGGACGGTTCACGCTCACCAACGGGTCCGGCTCGGCGGTCAACGGCTGGCGGGTCGAGTTCGACCTGCCGGCCGGGACGTCGATCGGCTCCTTCTGGGACGCCCTGCTGACCAAGGACGGCCAGCACCAGACCTTCGAGAACCGCGGTTACAACGGCACCATCCCGGCGGGCGGGTCGGTCACGTTCGGTTTCCTCGGGAACGGTCCCGGGAGCCCGGAGAACTGCACCTTCAACGGGGAGCCCTGCGCGGGCGGCCCGGATGAACCCGGCGGGCTGGGCAAACCCGGCACACCGGACGTCACCGCGCGGACCGACTCCTCGCTGACCCTGTCGTGGGAGGCGAGCACCGGCGCACCCACCGGATACCGCGTCTACGAAGGCGGCGACCTGCGGGCGACCGTCGGCGGCACCACCGCCACGATCTCCGGCCTCGCCGCGTGCTCGACGCACACCTACACGGTCAAGGCGTACGACGACGGCGGCGAGTCGCCCGCCAGCGCGGCCGTGACCGGAACGACCGGCGGATGCGCGACAGGGCCGCTTCCCAGGCACTTCCTGACCGGTTACTGGCACGACTTCGTGAACCCGGCGGAGGAGCTGAAGCTCTCGCAGGTACCGGACGAGTACGACCTCATCGCCGTGGCGTTCGGTGAGGCGACGGCCCGTCCGGGCGAGGTCACGTTCCGGGTCGACCCCGGACTGTCGGACGCGCTGGGCGGCTACACCGACGCGCAGTTCAAGGCGGATGTGGCCGCGCTCCAGGCCGAGGGCAAGAAGGTCATCATCTCCGTCGGGGGCGAGAAGGGCGCCATCCGGGTCTCGGACGCGAGCTCCGCTCGGCTCTTCGCCGACTCCGTGTACGGGCTGATGACCGAGTACGGGTTCGACGGGGTCGACATCGACCTGGAGAACGGCCTCAACCCGACCTACATGGAGCAGGCGCTCCGGGCCCTGCGCGCCGAGACGGGCGCGGGGCTGATCATCACGATGGCCCCGCAGACGCTGGACATGCAGTCCACCGGCGGCTCGTACTTCCAGCTCGCGCTCGGCATCAAGGACATCCTCACCGTCGTCCACATGCAGTACTACAACTCGGGCACCATGCTCGGCTGCGACCAGCAGGTGTACGGCCAGGGGACGGTCGACTTCATGACCGCGCTGGCCTGCATCCAGCTCGAGAACGGCCTGCGTCCCGACCAGGTCGCGCTGGGGCTACCGGCGGGTCCGGGCGCGGCGGGCGGCGGCGTGGTCGCGCCGTCGATGGTCAACGACGCCCTGGACTGCCTGGCCAGGGGCACCGGATGCGGGTCGTTCACCCCGGCCCGGACCTATCCCGACATCCGCGGCGCGATGACGTGGTCGATCAACTGGGACGTCACGAACGGCGGCGGCTTCGCCGGGACCGTCGGCCCGCACCTGGACACGCTTCCGTAGAGGGGACGTCATGAAGAGGATCTGGGTCCTGGCGGTCGTCGTCGCCGGGCTGCTGGTCGGGGTCACGGGCCCGGCGCACGCGGAGAACGTGCTGGCCAACCCGGGTTTCGAGAGCGGGTCGCTTTCGGGCTGGTCATGCTCGGGCGGGTCCGTGGTGACCGGCCCGGTGCGGACGGGGTCGTACGCGCTCGCAGGCGGTGCGACGGCGGGCGACACGGGACGGTGCACGCAGACCGTGAACGTCCAGCCCGGCACCGCGTACGAACTGTCCGCGTGGGTGCGCGGCAGCTACGTTTACCTGGGGGTGACCGGCGGGACGTCCACCTGGGCGCCGTCGGCCCCGGACTTCACCGAGTTGTCGGTCTCGTTCACCACCGGCGCGAACCAGACGTCCGCGCAGATCTACCTGCACGGCTGGTACGGCACCGGAACGTACTACGCGGACGACGTCGTCCTGGACGGCCCCGGCGGCGAGCCCCAGCCGGGAGTGCCCGGAGCACCGGGAACGCCCAAGGCGGGGACCGTCACCGACAGCTCCGTCACCCTGTCGTGGACCCCGGCCACCGGAACCGTCACCGGTTACCGCGTCTACGAAGGCTCCGCCGTACGAGCCACCGTGACCGGGACGAGCACCACGATCTCGAACCTGGCGGCGTGCAGTTCACACAGCTACACCGTCGCCGCCTACAACGACGTCGGCGAGTCGTCCAGGTCGGAGCCGGTCAACGCCCGGACGACCGGCTGCACCGACACCGGGCTCCCCAAGCACGCCCTCATCGGCTACCTGCACGCGAGCTTCGCCAACGGCTCCGGCTACGTGCGGATGGCCGACGTCCCGGACGCGTGGGACATCATCGATCTCGCGTTCGGCGAACCGACGTCGCCCACGTCCGGCGACATCCGGTTCACCCGCTGCCCGGTGAGCGAATGCCCGAACGTGGAGAGCGACGCCGAGTTCAGCGCGGCCATCCGCGCCAAGCAGGCGCAGGGCAAGAAGGTGCTGATCTCGATCGGCGGCGCGAACGGCCAGGTCCAGCTCACGTCGGCGGCCGCACGGGACGCGTTCGTCCGGTCGGTGTCGGACATCATCGACCGCTACGGCCTCGACGGCCTCGACATCGACTTCGAAGGCCACTCGCTCTACCTCAACGCCGGTGACACCGACTTCCGCGACCCCACCACCCCGGTGATCGTGAACCTGATCTCCGCGCTGAAGACGCTCAAGGCCGAGTACGGGGACGACTTCGTCCTGACGATGGCGCCCGAGACGTTCTTCGTGCAGGTCGGCCACCAGTTCTACGGCGGTTCGAGCGCCGGCGACAACCGGACGGGCGCCTACCTTCCCGTGATCCACGCGATGCGGGACGACCTGACCGTCCTGCACGTCCAGGACTACAACTCCGGGCCCGTGATGGGACTGGACGGCCAGTACCACACCATGGGCGGCGCCGATTTCCACATCGCGATGACCGACATGGTCAAGGCCGGTTTCCCGGTCGCCGACACCGGTCACACGTTCCCCGGCCTGCGTCCCGACCAGATCGGCGTCGGCCTTCCCGCCGCCGTCAGCGCGGGCAACGGGCACACGCCGCCGGCCCAGGTGCATCAGGCCCTGAACTGCCTGGTCAAAGGCCAGGGATGCGGTTCGTACACGCTCCGCGGCGGCACGTCGCCGGCCCTGCGCGGGCTGATGACCTGGTCGATCAACTGGGACCGCTACTACGGCTGGGAGTTCATGAACAGCCACGAGCCCTTCCTCAACGCCCTGCCCTGAGAGCTTCCCGAGGCGAACCCACCCCCACCGGAAGGAAGTCCATGAGATCCGCCCGCTCGAAGGCCGCCGCCGTGGCGGTCACCGTGCCGGCCGCGTCCGCGCTGGTCGTGCTCGGCACCGCGACCGCCGCCAGTGCGCACGGCACCATGTCCGACCCGCCGAGCCGCGTCTACGTCTGCAAGGACGAGGGGCCGGAGAGCCCCGAATCCGACGCGTGCAAGGCCGCCGTCGCCGCCGGCGGCACCCAGGCGTTCTACGACTGGAACGAGGTGTCGCTGCTGAACGCCGGCGGCCGCCACCGGGAGATCATCCCGGACGGGCAGTTGTGCAGCGCCGGACGGGCGAAGTACCGCGGCCTGGACCTGCGGCGCACCGACTGGCCCGCCGCGCCGATGTCGTCCGGCCCGCAGACGATCACGTACCACGCGACGGCGCCGCACGGAAACAGCAACTTCGAGTTCTACATCACCCGTGACGGCTGGGACCCGTCGCAGCCGTTGCGCTGGTCGGACCTGGTGCACATCCGGACGTTCACCCACCAGAACCCCACCACGTTCACCAGGTGGACGATCAACATCCCGCCGCGGACGGGCAGGCACGTCCTGTACTCGATCTGGCAGCGGGTCGTGGGCAGCGAGGAGGCGTTCTACACCTGCTCGGACGTCGACTTCGGAGGATCGACTCCACCCACCGACCCGCCCACCGACCCGCCCACGGACCCGCCGACCGACCCGCCCACCGACCCGCCGACCGACCCGCCGAGCGGCACCTGGGCCGCGGGGACGGCGTACACCGCGGGCGACCGGGTGACCTACAACGGCGAGACCTACGAGTGCCTGCAGTCGCACACCGCGCTCGCCGGCTGGGAACCCCCGGCCACCGCCGCCCTCTGGCGACACCTCTGATCCCGGGCGGGGCGTGAGGTGATGGAACGCGGCGGGGCGAAGCGCGTGGCGGTGAAGTGCGCGGTACCGGCCATCCTCGCCGCGTGCGTCCTGCTCGTGTTCGTGCAGTGCGGAGCCGCCGGCGGTTCGCCGGACGGCGGCTCCGCCGCGGCGCGGGGCGGGCGCGGGTTCAACGCCACCGACGTGATGTTCCTGCAGATGATGCTCCCGCACCAGGAGCAGGGCGTGAAGCTGGCCCGGCTGGCCGGCCGGCGTCCCGTCCGTCCCGAGGTCGGGACGCTGGCCGCGGCGATCGAGACCACGCAGGTCGCCGAGGCGAAGCGGATGCAGGAGCGGCTGCGCGCATGGCGGCGGCCGCTGCGGGCGCGGGCGCACGAGCACGCGGCGCACGGCGGCATGCCGGAGACCACCGACGCCGAGCTGGCGGCGCTGGAGCGGATGCCGCCGGACCGGTTCGAGCGCGAGTTCCTCAACCTGCTGATCGCCCACCAGGACGACGCCGTCCAGATGGCCCGCCTGGAGACCGGCAAGGGCGAGGACGCGTGGACGCGGCGGCTCGCGGAGCGCGTCGGCCGGTCCAGGTCGGCGCAGATCGAACAGATGCTGGCGATTCTCGGGCCCGATCCCCGGAAGGGCCCCAAACCCCCGGAAGACTCCCCCCGGAAGTAGGTGTTCGGCATGCGCCGACTGATCGGAATCCTGCTCACGTTCACCGTCGTCGCCGCGCTCGCCGTCGCTCCCGCGCGGGCGGCGGAGCGGCTGACGGCGACCTTCAGCCTGTCCGGGACGACCGGAAAGTACGTGGTCAGCAATCCCGGGACGTCCGCCGTCAGCGGTTGGACGCTGGCGTTCGACCTCCCCGAGGGCGTGACCGCGAGCAACCCGCAGAACGCGACGCTCTCCCAGAACGGCACGCGGGTGACGCTGACGCCCGCGTACTACATCGACACCGTTCCCGCCGGCGGGAACACCGAGCCCTACAGCCCGGCGTTCACGCTCAGCTCCGCCGCCCAGCCGGCGAACTGCACGCTGAACGGCGCGAACTGCGACGGCACGGGCGATCCGCCGCCCACAGCGGCGTCCGTCACCGCGACGTACTCCGTCAGCGGGACGCGGGCCAAGTTCGTCGTCGCCAACAACGCCTCCACGACGCTCGACGGCTGGACGATCGTGTTCGACCTGCCGGACGGCGTCACCGCGAGCAACGCCGAGAACGGCTCCGTCAGCCAGGACGGGAACACGGTCACCCTCACCCCCGCCCACTACAACGACACCGTCGCGCCCGGCCGGACCACCGAGCCCTACAGCCCGGCGTTCACGGTCGGCAGGTCGGGCGCGGAGCCGACGAGCTGCCGGATCAACGACGCCAACTGCGACGGTTCCGCCGACGTCCCGCCGGGCGCTCCCGGTGGACTGCGGTCGACGGTGAAGACGACCAGGACCGTGTCCCTCGCCTGGGACGCGGCCGAGCCGGGCAGCCTGCCGATCACCGCGTACGAGGTCTACAACGGCGGTGACCTCGCGACCACGGTGCCGGAGACGAGCGCAACGGTCACGGGTCTCACGCCCAACACCGAGTACACGTTCACGGTGAAGGCCCGCGACCGCAAGGGCAACCTCTCCCCCGCCGGCTCGCCCATCACCGTCACGACCAACGACCCGGCCGACGACACGCAGGCGCCGTCCGTTCCCGGCGGCCTGCGCAGCACGGACCAGGCGTCCGCCAGCATCGACCTCGCGTGGAACGCCTCGTCCGACAACACCGGCGTCGCCAACTACGACGTGCTGGTCGACGGGAAGGTCGCCACGACGGTGACGGGGACGACCGCGACCGTCGCGGGCCTGTCGCCGTCCACCGAGTACACCTTCACCGTCAGGGCCCGCGACCTTTACGACAACATGTCGGCGGCGAGCGCGGCCGTCAAGGTCACCACCGACGACGTGGTCGAGGACGGTTACGCCCGTGTCGGCTACTTCGTCCAGTGGGGCATCTATGGCCGCCAGTACTTCGTGAAGAACCTGGACACGACCGGTAACGCCGCGCGCCTGACCCACATCAACTACGCGTTCGGGAACATCGACCCCGTCAATCTGACATGCCTGCAAGGCGTGACGAAGGGCACCTCGTCCGACCCGCAGGACCCGAACCAGGGTGACGGCGCGGGCGACGCCGAGGCCGACTACGGACGGCCGTTCAGCGCCGCCCAGTCGGTGGACGGGGTCGCCGACACCGGCTGGGAGAAACTGCGCGGCAACTTCAACCAGCTCAAGAAGCTCAAGGCCAAGCACCCGCACCTGAAGGTGCTGATCTCGCTCGGCGGCTGGACGTACTCCAAGTACTTCTCCGACGTCGCCGAGACGGACGCGTCCAGGAAGAAGTTCGTCAAGTCCTGCATCGACATCTACATCAAAGGCAACCTGCCCGAGTACAACGGCGCCGGCGGCCCCGGCGTGGCGGCCGGGATCTTCGACGGCATCGATCTCGACTGGGAGTGGCCCGGCGCCGAGGGACACCCGGGCAACCACGTCAGCCCGGACGACAAGCGCAACAACACGCTGCTCGTCGCCGAGTTCCGCCGGCAGCTGGACGCGCTGACGGGGGAGACCGGCGAGCGCTACCAGCTCACCGCGTTCACCCCCGCCGACCCGGCGAAGATCGAGGCCGGCTGGGAGCTGGGGGAGGTCGCCAAGTACCTGGACATCTTCAACGTCCAGGGCTACGACTTCCACGGCGCGGGCAGCGACGACTCATGGGAGCCCAACCGGACCGGACACCAGGGCAACCTGTACACCGACGTCGACGACCCGTACCCGTTCCACTTCAGCGTCGAGAACGCGGTTCAGACGTATCTCGACGCCGGCGTCGACCCGCGCAAGCTCACGATCGGCCTGGCCTACTACGGCCGGGGCTGGAAGAACGTGACGGACGGCGGCAAGGGCGGCGAATGGCAGGCGGCGCAGGGCGCCGCACCGGGACAGTTCCAGGAGGAGGCCGGGACGCGCGGCTACAGCAACCTGATCTCCAGCCTGCCCGGTTGCCGGATCGCCCACGACGAACAGGCGGTCGCCACGTCCTGCTACACCGGCGACAACGGCCAGTGGTGGACGTTCGACGATCCCTGGTCGATCCGCAAGAAGGCCGAGTGGCTCCGAAGCAAGGACCTGCTGGGCGCGATGATCTGGGAGATGTCCGGTGACCCCGGCGTGCTGACCAGGACGCTGGACGAGGAACTGAGCTGACCCCCGTGCGCGGGGCCGGTGCCGCCACTCGCCCGGTACGGCACCGGCCCTGCCCCACGTCCGTGGCGCCGGGCAGGGGCGGACGGGTGCGCCATCCCGGGCTTCAATCAAGCCATTGAATGCTGGCACAATAGTCCGGCGCCGATCACCAGCGATCGAGATGCAGCACCTCGTCCAGCGGGACGCGCGAGGCGGGACGGAAGGTGTCGCCCGTGTAGTAGGCGGTCGGGATGAGCGCGCCCTGCCGCACGTTCTCGGGCAGGCCGAGCAGTTCCGCCACTTCGCTCTCGTACGTGAGGTGCAGCGACGTCCACGCGGTGCCGAGTCCGCGTGCCCGCGCAGCGAGGGCGTAGTTCCACGCGGCGGGCAGCAGCGAGCCCCACAGGCCGGCCTGGTTGCCGGCGGGGAGGTGCCCGCCGTGCAGCCACAGGCACGGGATCACCAGGACGGGCACGTCCCCCATGCGCTCGGCCAGGTAGGCGGCGCTGTCGCCGACACGGCGCTGCACTTCGGCGCGTTCGGGGTCGTTCTGGTAGAGCGTGGCGGCGGTGCCACCGGACTGGGCGTAGGAGGCGAACGCGCGCCCGTAGTACTCGCCGATCGCCGCGCGGATCTCCGGGTCGGTGACGACGATCCACTGCCAGCCCTGCCGGTTGCTCCCGCTCGGTGCCTGCAGCGCGATCTCCAGGCATTCGCGGACGAGTTCCAAGGGCACGGGCCGCTCCAGGTCGAGGCGTTTGCGCACCGTGCGGGTCGTGGTCAGCAGTTCGTCGGGGCCGAGCGGCAGTGTCGTCATGATTTCCATGGTGCCCCAGCCGCCTTCCCGTCCGCCCGGCCACCCCCCGGCGGCACCGCCGGCACAGTTTGGACCATGTGGTCCATTTCACAGGCATAAGTATTTGGACCAGGTGGTCCACTCATCGGTATCGTCGCCCTCATGGGACTTGAGGAACAGCTTCCCAGCGGCTTTCTGCTGACCACCGTGGAGAAGTTCGCGGGCTGGGCGCGCTCCAGTTCGCTGTGGCCGATGACCTTCGGCCTGGCCTGCTGCTCGATCGAGTTGATGGACGTCGGCATGCCGCGCCACGACTTCTCCCGCTGGGGCATGGAACGCGCGTCGGCCACTCCCCGGCAGGCCGACCTGATGATCGTCGCGGGCCGGGTGAGCCAGAAGATGGCGCCCGTGCTGCGGCGCCTCCACGACCAGATGACCGAACCGAAATGGGTCATCGCGATGGGCGTGTGCGCCTCGTCCGGCGGCATGTTCAACAACTACGCGGTGGTGCAGGGCGTCGACCACGTCGTGCCGGTGGACTTCTACGTCCCCGGCTGCCCGCCCCGGCCCGAAATGCTTCTGGACGCGGTCCTCAAGCTGCACGACCAGATCCAGAACGGCACTCTCGGCGCCGACCGGAAGGCCGAGATCGCCGAACTGGAGGAACGGGCCGTTTCGCACCGGCGACCGTCGAGGATCGACGCGTAGCGGCGGCCGTCGAACGCCAGCGCGTACTGGCGGCCGTCGAGGGGGCGGCGTGCGGCGGCCCTCAGGGAGCGGTGAGGAGTCCGCGGAGCAGGTCGATCTGCAGGTGCGCGAGCCGCCGCCCCTCCGCCATGTCGGTCTCCTTGAGATGCCGGAGCGCCCACGCGTTGATCGTCCACAGCGTCGCGAGGGTCAGTTCGCCCTGCAGGGACGGGGGCATGTCGTCGCGGACGGCGCCCGCCAGGCGCCCGGCGGCGAGCGCCCGGCCGAGCCACTCGTCGATCCCGCGCTTGACCCTGGCGAGGGAGCCGTCGTCGCCGGCCGGCGCGTCCGGGACGTAGAACAGCCGCCAGAAGTCGATGAGCCGGCAGTCCACCGCGGCGGCGCCCATCAGGTCGTCCGACATCCGGGCGACCTCGTCCCAGAAGCCGGGGACGGCGAGCGAGTCCGGATCGGGCACCTTCACGGCCTCGCGCAGTTCCTCCACGAGCCCGGTCACGACCGCGTCGAACAGCGCCTCTTTCGATTCGAAGTAGTGGTAGAAGGAGCTCTTGCTCATTCCGCAGGATCGAATGATGCGGTTCAGCGACGCGTGGCCGAACCCGTGGCGCACGAACTCCCGCATTGCGAGATCGAGCAGTTCGCGGCGCCGTCCGGGCGGCAGCACGGCTTTGGATCCCACCCGAAAAGCATAGCCGGGGCGCCCGGACGTCACACGGCGCCGGGGTGTGGGTGATCTTGTTGGTTCGGCCGCGCCATCGTTCTGATCCACCTAGTCTGTCGGAATGGTTGCGGCTTCGGGTGTTTCCCCCTCTGCGTCCCGTCTTGGGTGGCTTGACGCGCTTCGCGGAGGGGCGGCCCTGGCGGTCGCACTGCATCACGCGAGCTATGTGTACCTGCCCTCACTACGGACGCGATTGGCCGACTGGTTCGACCCCGGCATGTACGGGGTGTTCGTGTTCTTCCTGGTCAGCGGATACATCGTGCCGGCGTCACTGGAGCGGCGCGGAAGCGTGCGGGGCTTCTGGATCGGGCGGTTCTTCCGCATCTATCCGCTGTTGGCCGTCGCGTGCATGCTGGCCGTGCTCCCGTTCCTGCTGGGCGTGCTCGGGCTGCGCGCGGGCCTGGAGCGCTACTCCCCCGCGACCGCCGTCCTGGCGCACCTCACCATGCTGCAGGACCTCCTGGACGTCCCCAACGTGATGAACGTGCTGTGGACGCTGTCGTACGAGATGGCGTTCTACCTGCTGATCGTCGCGCTGTTCGTGGTGGGCGGGCACCGCCGGTCGGCGCCGGTCGCCGCCGTCCTCACCGTGGTCGCGCTGGTCGCCGTCGCGCTGACGGCGAGCGGGCTGCTGACGGGCGCGTACGCGCCGTCCGCCCTGCTGTCGCGGACGGCGGGGACCGGCCCGGTGGTCGCGGTGACCACGGCCGCCCTGATCGTCGCGGTCGCGGCGGCGATGTCGAAGCGTCCCGCGCCGCGCGTGGCGGGCGGGCTGCTCGGCGGGCTGCTCGCCCTCGTGCTGGTGACGCTGAACGGCCGCGTCGGCGCGTGGGAGGGCGTGCTCATGCTGGCGATCATGTTCATGGGGACGGCCGTCCACCGCGCCGAGCACGGCCAGATCACCCGGCGCGCGGCCGCCGTGACCGCGGTCGTCGTCCTGGCGGGGGCGGTCGCCGCCGGGACATGGCATGCCGCGCCCTACGGGCGGCCCGCGCAGCTCGTCTGGTGCGGGGCGCTCGTGCTGGCGGCGGTCACGTTCGCGGCGGCGTGGCGGCTCCGGGAACGGCGGTTCCCCCGCTGGGCGACCGGCCTCGGAACGATCAGCTTCTCGGTGTACCTGCTGCATCCGCTGCTGCTGATGGTGGCGGCGCAGTTCCTCGGCATCTCCGGGCGGGAGGACGTGGTGGGCCTCGCGTTCTTCCTCCTGGTGCTGCTGGCGGTGAGCTGGGCGTCGCATCGCTGGATCGAGGCGCCCGCCCAACGTCTGGGACGCCGTTTCGCGCGCCCCGCCCCGACGGGCACGAGGACGCAGCCGCAGGTGCTCACCCCGTGATCGCGCTGAATTAACCGTGTGCGCGGGTCCGGGGCGTCCTGCGACCATGGCGCGGTGAAAATCTGGCTTGCGGAACTGATCGTCCGGCACACGCACCGCATCCCCGCGCCCGAGGGGACCCCGGGGGACGGGGCGGCGGCGGCGCGGCAGTTCGACTCGGCGCTGATGTCGGCCGGGTTCAAGCTGTCACGGGACGTCATGGCGGCGCTGTCGGGCCTGTCGGAGGAGACCGTCCTCGGGGTCGCGCGGCGCACGCTCCCGGTCGTCCGGGAGATCGCGGGCGACCACGTCCGGCACAACGTGTACTTCCGGGACTTCCCCCGCAACGTGCCCGACACCATGGACTTCTGGGCGGGCCTCCTCCGCGAGACGCTCCTCGACCCGGTGGCCGCGCCCGCCGCGATCGGGCCGCTGCGGGGCGGCGTCCTGAACCTGCTCGCGCTCGTCGGCTACGGCACCTACCGGCACGGCTACGAGGAGATGCTCGAAGCGCACGACGAGCTGATCGCCGGGGCCGGCGACCGGGTGACGGTGCTGCACCTGGGCCGCGGGCTCGCGGAGGAGAGCGAGCGGCTCTACCTGCGGCTCGCCGGCAGCGCCACGCCGCTCAACGAGGACGGCCTCGGGGCGCTGGGCATGCTGGCCGAGCACTACGCGTCCGGCCCGCATCCTGAGCGCATCCCCGTCCGGGAGAACCGCGCCGTCATCAACGAGGTGCGCCTGGCGATCGGCGAGGATCTGCTCGTCGACACCATCACCGACGTGCTGCGCCTGGCGTGCGCGCTGTCGGGCGGTGACGTGACCCTTCAGGAGCCGACCCGGTTCGTGTCGATGCCGCGTCCGATGCGGCGGTCGCTGCTCGCCGCCCTCGACGGCGTGGTGAGCGCCGACCCGGGCAAGCTCGGGGACGTTGCCGCCCGGCAGGAGCCGTGGAAGCGGCTCGGCGAGCGGCTCCACCCGCACGAGTACCCGGAGTGGGCGCGGGCGGCGGACGTGTTCGCGGTCGCGCGCGGCGAGAAGAAGGCGCCGTCGTTCGCGGCACGGATCGAGGCGCGGCTCGCGTCCGGGGACGTGGCCGGCGCCGCGCACGTGGCGAAGGGCGCGCCCGGGATGCTGTTCCGGTCGCTGGACCGCCTGCTGCGCACCGCGCCGGACGCGCAGGACGCCGTCCTGGAAGCGGCGGAGTCGGTGGCTGGCCGGGTGTCCGGCCGGGTTCTGCTGTCGGTGCGGGAGCATCTGCTCAACCGCGCCGGAGCGGCCGGGCGGACGCGGCTGTTCGCCAACCGTCTCGGCCGCGGCGCGACGGCGCCCGACACGCGGGCGCCCCTCGACCCCGAGGTCGTGGCGCGGCTCTCGGCGTTCCTGGACGGGGAGATCCGCGGGCGGCTCCCGTCCGCCGGGCATCTGGTCGTCGACCCCGACGCGCTCGACATCGCGCTGCCGCTCAGCGGGAAGGCGACCGGAGACGGTCTCGGTGTCCTTCCCCGTGGATCGGTGTCGCCCATCAGCGGTGAACTGCTGCGGTTCTTCGTCCATTGGCGGCAGCGTGAGCGCAGGACCGACTTCGACCTTTCGGCGCTCATGCTCGACGAGAACTACCGCGATCCGAAATGGCTGGCGTTCACGAATCTCACCACCACCGGGGGAGAGCATTCCGGTGACATCACCGACGCCCCCGCGGGCGCCTCGGAGTTCATCAACCTGTCCCTGCGGCACGTCACCTCACGCTTCGTCATCCCGCAGGTGAACATCTATTCCGGTGAGGGATTCGAGGAGGTCGAGGAGTCGTTCTTCGGGTTCATGCTGCGCGACGGCGAGCAGAAGGGCCGTCCGTTCGAGGCGCGCACCGTCCGGATGAAGTCCGACCTGCGCGGTCCCGGGCGGGTCGCGCTGCCGATGGTGTTCATGCGCGGAGACGACGGCCGGTGGCGCGCCAAGTGGCTGCACCTGCACCTCAAGGGCGGGCTGGAGTTCAACCAGGTGGAGGGCAACCGGGTGACGACCTCGAACCTGGTGCGCGGCATCGTGGAACGCCGCTTCCTCACGGTCGGTTTCCTGACGGACCTCATCGACGCCGAGAAGACGAGCCGCTGGGACGGAAACGTCCCTGACGGCCCCGTCACCTACATCGGCCTTGAGCGTCCCGAGGGCCTCCACGAGGATTCGCGGGTCTTCACCCCGGAAAATCTCGGTGACCTGATCCCGGCCTAGCTGCTACCGTTGTTTCCGCGAGGCCATGAGGGGGCTTCCTTCTCATCCTTCATAGATACCCAGCCCTTTCGCTCTCCTCGCACTTCGCATGACGGGCGCGCCCATCCGGGTGGCGCCCGTCCTGCTATTGCTCGACATATTCCTCGGAAAGCACCCGGTATCCCGCGACCTCGTTCGGGAGCCGCAGTTCGCGGGCCTGGACCGAGGCGACCATGCTGCCCAGCATCCCGTTCATCGCTTCGGGGAGGGCGCTCGTGCCGTCGCCGAGCGCCGGGTCCGCCATGTAGGTCTGGACGGTCGACATGCGGCGCAGGATCTCCTCGACCGCCGCACCGAAGCCGAAGGAGATGATCCGCGGATGCCGCCGCCAGTCCGGGTCGACCAGCGCGCGATGCGGCTTCTGCCACGCGGTTGCCGGGCGGTCGGTCGGCGCTCCGTCGGTCAGCAGGAACACCACCGGGCGCAGGACGCTGTAGCCCTTGTCCTGCAGAAGCGGGACGTCGATGTCGATCCGGTCGCGGAGCAGCTCGAACAGCGGCCCGAAGTTCGTGCCGCCGTGGCAGCGCAGCACCGGCATCCGCCGCATCCGCGTCAGCTCCGTCATCTTGACGACGACGGTCGGCGCGGACGAGAACGTGACGATCGAAAGGTGCACGAACTCGGAGACGCGGGGATTCAGGTACAGTTCTTTCACGATCTTCGCGAGGGTCTCGTTCAGCAGGTCCTCGTGCTTCTGCATCGACTTGGAGACGTCCAGCGCGATATAGGCCGGCATGCCCTTGCCGAGGCCGGGCGCCGGTTCGCCGGGGGTGGTCATGTGTCGTGTCCTCGTTTCGTCGGAGCGGCCGTTTCTCGTCAGGGCAGCAGCGCCGACACGACGCCGCTCAGCAGGAGCAGGACCAGGACGGCCAGGCAGGCGACGATCAGCGGGACGACGAACCGTTCCGCTCCCGCCGGAACCGAGGCGGACAGGTCCCGCTCGAAGGGGTCGTCCTCGATGGACGGCGCGGCCGCGGGCCGCGTCGACCGCACCGGAGCGGCGGGCTGGGGCGGCTGCACCGGGGCGGCGGGCTGGGCGCGCTGTACCGGCCGCACCGGGGCGGCGGGCTGCGCGGGCTCCACTGGCCGCGCCGGGGCGGCGGGCCGTACTGGCCGGGCGTCCAGTTCGCTTTCCAGGAGTTCCAGCAGTTCCTGCGAGCTGGGCCGCAGGTCCGGCGGGTCGTCGAGCGAGCATCGCAGGGCGTCGCCGAACGGGCCGGCGCGCAGCCGCGTCGCCAGCGCGTCCAGGGCGGGGTGCGGGTCTTCGCCGCGGACGCCGGTCAGGACGCGCAGCACGGCCACCGCGATCTTGTAGCGTTCGGTGTGGACGGTGAGGCGCTCCCCGGGCGGCACGGCCGGGTCGTTCCAGGAGTTGCACTCCACCCAGGGCCGGGAAGAGAGGCCGCAGCCGTCCATGTCGATGAGGAAGACGCGGCCCTCCCCCCGCTCCCAGAACAGGTTCGCGTACGACCAGTCCCCGTAGACGACGTCGCGCCGTTCCAGCACGGCGGCGACACGGAGCAGGTTCCGCGCCACGCGGAGGCGTTCCGGCTGGTCCGGGACGGCGAGGTCGCGGGCCTTGTAGAACTCGGGGTCGGTCTGGACGAGCTGGTCCAGGTTGAGCGGGAGCGGCTCGGGCGGCCCGAACGGCGTCCGCACCAGGGTGAAGAACTCCGCGGGCGCCTTCGCCATGACGACCCCGACCGTCGTCCCGTCCGACACGACGCGGCTGACGGGCCAGCAGGTCGCCGCGTCCACGACGGCCAGCTCGTGCGGGGCCATCGAGGCGGGCAGCCCGATCAGGCGGTCCAGGACCTCGGGCGGCTCCTCGGGGAAACCGGGCCGGTACCGCTTGACGAGCCAGCCGGGGTGGGCGGCGCTCTCGTGGACGGCCGCGGACTGGCCGTTCTCCCCGGCGATCCGGGCCCCGGCCGCGGCGACGTCCGCCAGCCGCGTGACCGGCCCGAACGGCCGGTCCGACCAGGCCCTCACCGGTCGCACCAGATCACGACGGCGGTGCGGTCGTCGAGCCGCCCGCGGGCGTCGTAGCCGACGTCGGCCACGAACGAGGCGATGTGCGGGGGCGCGGCCCAGCGTTCGGCGAACCAGGGCGCGGCGCCGTCGGCGAGGGCGTCCCCGATCCCGTCGGTGGTGAGCGCCAGCACCGCCCCCTTCTCCAGGATCAGCTCGGCGGTCTGCGTCCGGTCGGGGTGGAAGGGCAGGAACTCGGTCAGCACGTCCCGGTCGAGGCCCTGCTTGTCGGAGCCGATGAGGCGCGTCCAGCTCGCGCCGGCGCGGACCCACGCCCCGACATCGGCGATCCAGGCGAGCCAGACCCGCCGGCGGCCGTCGGCGGCGGGCTCCACCGGGACGACCACGGCGAGCGCCGCCGCCCGCACGTCGTTCTCCGTGACCTTCTGCTGGGCGGCCATGCCCGACATCTGCCGGGCCGCGTCGAGGAAGAGCGCGGGCCCGTCCAGCGGCGCGCCGCGCCCGAGGTCGGCGCGGAGGCGCCCGATCAGCGCGGTGACGGCGACGTTCGCGCCGAGGTGGGAGCGGCTGCTGTCGGACATCCCGTCGGCGACCGCGACGAGCAGGTACCGCTTGCCCGGGTCGCGGCCGAGCCGGTAGGCGTCCTGCCGGTGCTGGGCGGGTTCGGCGCAGCGGTGCCCCGGCCCGACCAGCGACGCGGCCCGGACGGTCAGCGCCCCGACATCGACCGCGTCGGCGGCGATCCCGGAGATCGCGGGCTCGTCCGGCAGCCGCCACGGTTCCCGCGACTGCCGGGCGCCCGCGCCGAGCGGACGCGGGAAGTCCATCCCCGGGACGCCGGGCCGGGCGGGCGGCGGCGGGCGGCGGCGGCTCAGGAGTCCCACGGCACCGGCCTCCACCCGTCCACGCCGTCCTCGGAGCGTTCCCGCAGCTCCTCCGGCATGACGTCCTCGTCCTCGTCGGTGTCGTCGACGACCCGCGCCGGGATCGCGGGCGGCTCGGCGGGGGCCGCGACGGGGATGTCGCGGGTGCCGAACAGGTCGGTCCGCCCGTCCGGCTGGAACACCCCGGTGATGGGGCCGAGCAGCCGGCGGAGCATCTCGTTGACCTCGGCGGGCTGCATGATGTTCCGCTCGACGGCCCGGTTGAACAGCTCGATGACCCGCTCCTCCCGGATCTCCTCGTGCTTGCGCATGTCCATGATGAGGTCGCCGACGCGGTTGCGGTCCTGCGCCAGGTACAGCAGGAACAGGTCGGAGCTGCTGCGCACGGAGGCGCGCAGCGCACCGACCTCCTCCTCGCTGAGCTGCCGCTCGACGCGGGCGTCGTCGAGCCGTTCCTGCTTGGCGCGGCTGCGCCGGTCGGGGTCGGCGCTGACATAGCAGCGGTGGACGGTGATGCCCTCCGGATACTCGCGGTACTCGGCGCCGAGCTTGTCGGCGAGGGCGGTCTCCATCTCGGAGATCTGCTCGATCCGGTAGCCGTGCCCGACCGACCGCGCGACGGCCAGCAGCCGGGACCGGACGAGCCGGGCGCCGTCGCCGAGGCCCCGCCGCACGACCCGGACCGGGTCGGTCACCGACCACTCCGCCTCCACCGTCACCACGAACCGGGCGGTCTCCGTCCGGCTCGGGACCGAGGCGACGAACGTGTCGGAGCGCAGGGTCGTGTCGACCTCGAACCGCCACTCGTAGCGGGGGCCGCCGAATCCGCCGAACCGGCCGCGCGGCGGCGCGGTGAGATGGACGGCGCGCCCGTCGCGGTCGGAGAAGACGAGGGCGCGGCCGGGCATCGCCGCGCCGGCGGGGGCGCCACGGGCCGGTGTCCGGCTGATGATGACCGGCTCGGACCGGGGCGGCTCCTGCCCTCCCGGCTCCGGCCCTCCCGGCTCCGGCCCTCCGTGCCGCGGGTCCGCGGGCCGCGGATCTTCCGGCCACGGGCCTCCCCGCCGCGGATGTCCCGGCTGCGCACCACCCGGCTGCGGGTATCCCGGCCGCACACCGCCAGGCCGCACACCGCCAGGTGGCGCGCCTCCCGGCTGGGCGTCTCTCGGCTGGGCGTGTTCCATCTGCGCCTCTTCTGGCTGCAGGTCTTCGGCGTCGTCGGCCACCCGGGTCACCTTCCGTTGAGGGCGGTCAGTACTTCGGCGGAGCTGGCCGGGGTCGCGCGGTCGCCCTCGGCCCAGCGGCGGGCCGCGTACCGCAGGCGTCCGGCGGTCAGCCCGTCGGTCGCGATGGCCCGCGCGAGCCGCGCCAGCGAGCGCCGGACGAGCGGCACCCGGTCGGCCGCGCAGGCCCATTCGCGCAGGATGTCCTGGGCGTTCTCCTGGACGACCGCGTCGTTGAGCACCTCCCGCCACAGCGCGGCGATGTCGCGCATCCGGGCGGCGTCCATCGACGCGATGTGCAGCAGGCCGGGCCAGTCGAAGTCGTCGCCCGGCAGCCGCCGCACGAGCTGCGAGGCGGCCGTGAGGAAGGCCAGCCTCCCGGTGACACGGCGGATCTCATCGCCCCCGGACGCCCAGCTCAGCAGCCGCGCCGGCGTCCGCGCGCCGTCCCACTCGGTCTCCCACAGTTCGGTGACGGACTCGCACACCGCGGCCGTGACCATGACGTCGGCGTCGGAGGCGTGTTCCTCCAGGCGGTCCAGCGCGGCGGACGCGTCGCCGTCGCCGGAGCCATCGCCGGACCCGGACTCGTATTCCACCCGCCAGGCGCGGGCGGCGGTGGCGCGCAGCTCGACGGGATCGCGCACCGCGCTCCAGCCGCGCAGCAGTTCCCGGACGGGCTCGCGCAGCGCCGGCCGCTGCGTCACCGTGGCGTGCAGGGCCGCGGCGGCGACCGTCCGGTACCGGCGGTCCCGGTGGCGGGCCATCGGCTCGATCACGAACGCGCGGACCAGTTCGAGCCCGCGGGCGGCGAGGAACCCGGTGGCGACGGCGGTCCGGGTGCGGACGTTCTCCAGCGGATGCTCGGCGCACCAGCGCAGCCAGTCCAGCAGGCGGGGACGCTGCTCGTCGAACTCGCTCCAGAAGTACCCGAGGACCTTCCCCTGCGCGTACGGGTCGAGGTACCGGATCACCTCGGTCGGCGCGGTCGCCCCGTGCCTGAGCCTGACCGTGGACGGCGCGGTCCGTGCGCCGAGGCTGCTCAGCCATTTCCGCTTGGTCGGCTTCAGCGGATCGTCGAGGCCGCGGAGCGAGTCCGCGCGCGGGTTACCGGTCTCCAGGCCGTCCTTCAGTTTCATCGCGGCGAGGGCGACCGTCTCGTACGGCTCGCCATTGAGCACGGCGGCGGACACCGCCATGCATTGCAGGGACAGGCTGTCCAGCCCGGCGAACCAGTCGGCGCGCTGCTCGTCGTCCCGCAGCCGGAGCGCCTGGTCGGCCGTGCGGGCGAGGGGAAGCTCCTGCCGGTGGGCGTGGAGCAGCTCCACGGCGACCGTCCGCGCGTGGCGGGGCGGGCCGTCCTGGGCGAACTGCCCGTCGAGGAGTTCCGGGACGCCGGGCTCGCCGAGCAGGATGGCGGCCTTCGCCGTCCCCAGCTCCAGTGCCAGCAGCCCGCGCACGATCTCCCGGCGGTCATGGACGCGGCCGAGCCGAAGCGTCAGCTCCGCCGCCCGCGGGTCGGTGAGCGGCCGCGCGGCGTCCACCGTGATGACCAGCCGGGCCTTCGCGTCCGCCAGGAGCCCGGCGGCCTTGTCGAGGCCGAACGTGGTGAGCGCGTCCGGCCGTACCGGGTCGCGGTAGACGTATCCGGCCCCCTCGGTGAGGTCCTCGCTCGTCAGCTCGTCCAGCCCGATCGCGGGATCCACGCCGAACAGCCGCCGCTCCGAGCCGCCCCCGCCGAGGACGCACAGCAGGCGGCGCGCCGCGGCGAAACGGCCGGATTCCCGGTCGCCCTGCAGGATCACGACCCGGCGGTCTTGCGCGCGGCGGCACAGCTCGTCGAAGTCCTCGGGGTCGACGAACGCGTGCTCGACCTCCTGGACGTCGCGCGGCCGCAGCGGCGCGACCCGGCCGCGCTGCCCTCCCGGCCCGCCGTAGTAGTGGTTGTGCTGGTCGCGTCCGACGTACCGCTCCGCACGGACGTATCCCGACAGCGCGTCCCGCTCGGTGCCCATCCGCTCCTGGATCGCGCCGCGCTGCCCCCGCTCCTTGAGGACGTTCGCCCAGGACGCGGCCTCTTTCTCTTCCTTTTCCGCTTTCTCCGAGCGGTCGCCGTCCTTGGCCTCCTTGGCGTCCTTGGCGTCCTTGGCATCGTTGACGCCCTTGGCGTCCTTGGCCTCGGGGGGCGCATCGGCCGCCGCCTTGCCGTGCTCCCGCCCGGCCGCCTCGCGCGGATCGCTCATGACCGTTCTCCGTAGTGGTTGTGCACGTCACGCCCGATGACCGTGCCGCGCGGCGCGTAGACCGTCGCCCCGCGGAAGGCGCCGTACGGCGGGGCCTCGGGAGCTTCCTCCGGCGACCTGGACGGCGGCTCGGACGGCGGCGCGTCGGGCGGCTCCTCGCCGAGGTCGAGGGTGTGCGGGTCGGGGCCGCCGGGAAACCAGATCCAGGCGTCCCCGTCGTCCCCCAGGTCCGGCAGCCGCACCCGGCGCAGGGCCTCCGGGTCCAGCGACGTCATGCCCGACTCGATCGAGCCGCGGAACACGAACGCGGACACGATGACGCCCAGGCCGGTGCCCGCCTCGTCCAGTGCCCTCCGCAGCGGCTCGGCGTTGCACAGCCGCGTCACGACCACCGGGGCCGACCCGCTGTACCCGTTGGACGCCTCGGCGGCGGGCCCGTGATGGATGGCGAGCCGCATCCGCGCCCGCGCCTCCCGGCTCGCCACCCGGTTTCCGGCACGTACCTCGGCGTTGAGCTCGCGGACGAACCGGCCGACGAGCACCTCGGCGGAGACGCCGTGCGGAAGCACCATCAGCTTCCCGTCGCCGCTGCTCTGGCCGGACCAATGCCCGGAGTTCAGACCGGCGTTCCCGGCCGCTGAGCGCAGGCACTCGACCAGGTTCGCCTGCAGCACCTTCTGCACGTTCTGCGGCGTGGACCCGTATCCCTGCAGATCCACTGCCATGACAGTCCGGTAGCTCATGTGACGTCCTCGGAATCGGGGGCGACGGCGGCGTCAGACCAGGAACAGGAACGCCATGACGGCGAGCAGCACCGGCGTCAGCCAGGCGAGCGCGCCGGCGACGTCGGCGGGCAGTTCGCGGGCGGGCAGCCGCAGCACCCAGAGCAGGGGAGACTCGCGGACGGGCACGGGGTGCGGGTCTCCGCCGCCGCCGAATGTGTCGGGCGGGCCCTGCGCGAGGGCGTACACGAGGCAGCGTTCCGCCAGCCAGTCGGCGCGGTCCGGTTCCAGCCGCGCCGCCAGGATGCCCAGCGCGTCGGCCATCACCGGCGGCAGCGTCCCGGTGTTGTGCCGCCTTCTCAGCTGGTCGTTCAGCTCCTCCTCGCCGATTCCGGCGGCGAACAGCGGATGCATCAGGTCGGCCATCCGCTCCGGGGCGTCGGGCAGGCCGTCCAGCCGGTCGACGAACCAGCCGTGGTGATCCATGATCTTCAGAACGGTGCAGAAGCCGGCCTCGTCCAGCCCGGCGCCCCTCGCGGTGCGCGCGGCGACCCAGTCCATGATCCGCAGAGATCCGGGCCGCTCCCTCGCCTCCATCAGCTCCCGGTAGAGCTGGACGAGGTGCCGGTCGCCGCGACGGGGCACGGGCGGGGCCGGCGGCTGGGCCGTCACCGGAGCCGCCGCCGGCGCGGGTGCCCGCTGTGGCCGGTCCGGCCGCGTGGCGGGCTCCTGGACCGGGCGGTGCAGGAGCCGCCGGCGGATCGAGGCGGATTCGGAGTCGATGGCCGTCGTTATCTCGGTGCTGCACACGACGGCCTCGATCCTCTCCTTCAGGCCGTGGCAGTTCCGCACTGCCTGCCGGACGAGCTTCGCGCAGTCATCGCCGTACAGCCGGTAGGCGGCGTCCAGGAGATCGGCGGCGGTGGAGAGGGTCCCCTGCTCGCCGATGGGATCGTCGGGACGGACCTCGCGGGGCGCGTCGTTGAGCGGCGGCCCGTCCAGCCCCCGCTCCCGGAACACGATCGCCGGTTCGTGCCGTCCGTCGCCCCCGCCCAACGGCGCCTCACAGGTGGAGAACGACGACCGCCAGCCGTCGGTGACACGGCCCCCGGGGTCGGTGAGCATCAGCTTGAGAACGCGGCGTGACGCCCACAGCAGCGCGAGCGCGCGGCTCTCCCGCAGCGGGCCGCGGATCTCGTCCCCGGACAGCACCAGCGTCACGGGCCGGGCGGGTTCGCCCAGCACGGCGGCGATCAGCGGGGCGAGACCCGGCACGCCCTGGGCCCGCCGCCGCAGCTCGTCCCCGGAGGTCGAGCGGTTGTGCAGGGAGGAGAAGCTCAGCGGGTTCAGCGGCGTCCCCCGGCCGACCTGGCCGGGGGGCTGCGCGAAGAGGTGGAGCGGGTCGGAGGCGGCGATCCGCATGGCGACCTCGGCGGTCAGCAGGTTCCTTGGGCCGATCAGCGCGCGCGCCACGAGATCCAGGCGGTCGGCTCCCGCACTGCGGGCCGGGGCGGAGTCGATGCGCAGGGCCTTCGAGTCGAGGCTGCGCAGGATGAGCGCCGCCCGGTCGTCCCTGAAAGTGAGGTAGACGGCGCTGGACGGTGCCTCGGCGGCGGCTGTCCGGCCGCGCCCCGAGATGCCCGCGTACGGCTTCAGCAGGGCGTTCCACCGTCGGAACTCCGCGTCGGAGCCGAACGACGACGCGATCCCGCCGAGGTCGTATTCGCGGTCCCAGCGGAACTCGATCTGGTCGATGGGTGCCTCGGTCATCTCAGATCCCCATGTCCTGGGCTTCGGCGGAGGTCAGCAGTCCGGTCATCGCCATCAGCGCGACGAGGGGGCGCAGGACGCGCAGCGGGCGGACGCCGCGTTCGACCGCGTCGGTCCCGGTCGCCGAGACGACGTGCAGGGTGGCCCGCTCGCATTCCTGGTAGGGGCGCGTCCACGCCTCGGCGTCGCGCTGGTGCAGGTAGGCGAACACGTCGGCGCTCTCGTTCAGCACCTCGGCGGGGTCCAGGTCGGCGGAGTCGCGGCTCAGCCAGTGCGCGACCGGATCGTCGAACTTGAACAGGTCGGCCTTGTTGAGGACGATCGCGGCGCTCACCTTCGGCAGCCGGCCCGAGGAGCGCAGCAGGCTGAGGACCGTGTTGAACGCCGGGTCGCCGAGACTGCCCGGGGCGAAGCGCTTCGGGTCCGCCACGAAGACCAGCCCGTCCGCGATGTCGAGGAACCGTTTGGCGTCGCCGACGTTGCTCAGCTCTCCGCCCGCCACGTCGAACAGCGCCACCGCGCGCGGTGCGCCGCCGCCCGAGATGACGAAGGCGTCCGCGAAGGCGACCTCGCCCTCGCGGGTGGGCGCCAGCCAGGTGGACTCGGTGAACAGCGGGCGGACCATGTCGCGCAGGAACGCCTGGTGCCGGTCCAGGTCCACCGGCTGCGCGGTGACCCCGTAGGCGCCCAGGGCGCCCCGTTCGATGGCGGCGACCATCGCGGCGGCCAGGTGCGTCTTCCCGGACGTGGTGCCGCCGATGAATCCGTAGACGGCCGGGGACCCGTACTGCCCGTATCCGGCGGGCAGGTAATGCGCGGTCGTCGTGTCGCCGGGGTTGGGGCAGCGCACCGACGCCGTCCGCATGATGCGTGCGCGCTGGTGCTCGTTGGCGTCCTTCGGGACGGCCAGCTCGACGTATTGGCCGAGGCCATGGTCGAAGGTGTGGAGGGGGAGCCCGCCCCAGTCGAGCCGTCCCAGGCAGATCGGGCAGGAGACCTGCTCGCCGGTGCCGGGCGCCGAACGCGCGGCGTTCGCCGAGGGAGCCGGGGAAGGCATGGACGCTCCGGGTTTCGCGGACGGTTCGGTCCTGGCGTGAGGCTCATCGGACTCGGACTCGGACTCGGACTCGGACTCGGACGCGCCTGCAGCCGGCCCGGCTGCCTCGATCAGCCTGGCGACGCGCCCGGCCATGGTCTCCAGTTCCGCCAGGCCGGTGGTTCCGCGCAGGTCCCGGAGGGCGTTGGTGCCGCCCTCCAGGTACATGCGGACGAGGGCCAGGGCCGCCGGGTGGGTCTCCGGTGCGGCGGTCAGGGGAGCCGCGTCCCGGCGGAAACGCAGGAACAGACCGGGCGGCGGGTCGGCGGGCCACGGCTGTTCGGCGAAGGTCTCGAAACCGGCCGTCCAGTCGGGCCAGTCGCTCTGGCCCGAGCCGAGCACGGTGCAGATGTCGTCGATCGCCCACAGCAACGCCATGGTGTCGCCGGCGGCGGGCGCCTCGATCGGGCCCGGGCCGGCCAGGACGTGGGACAGCAGGGCGGCGAGCCGCGGCCGCAGCCCCTCCGCCCGCGCCTGCGCGGTGAGGCTCGACCGGTGCGGGATCAGCGCGTTCGGGTTGACCATCGGGGCCCGGCCGGGCAGGTCGGCGGGCGCCCAGGTCCAGTCGCGCAGTTCCAGCGCCAGCCGGGGCGTGAGGACCCCTGCGGAGCCGAACAGCAGGTGCGCGGCGGCGCTGCGGACGGCGCCGGGCCGGCTGCGCCTGATCAGCACCGCCTCGCCGCCGAACGCGGCGTAGAAGAAGCCGGACTCGGGCCTGCCGCCGTCGCCCGCGCGCAGCCACGGCTTCACCCGCTCGTGCCAGCGGCGCAGCTCGCCGGTGGACGAGGGGTCCAGCGAGCTCGCCACCGGCAGGAGGTCGGCCTCGGCCGTCTCGCCGAACCGGCCCGTCCTCCCCCAGTGGTACAGCGTCTGGTGCAGCAGCGATGTGGACATCGGTCACCGCCCCAGGACGAGGGAGACGGCAACGACGATCAGCACGGCGACCCCGGCCCAGAGCATCCAGGACTTGTCGCTCACCGCGGTGTCGTCCGGCGGCCGCTCCGCCGGACGGGTGACCGGGGCCTCGGGTTCGGGGCTCCGCGCCGTGTGCGGGTGCTTGCGCTGCCGCTGGGCGAAGAACTCGGCGCGGCCGCGGGCGAAGGACGGGTCGGTGGCGAGCGGGCGGGGCGGCGGATCGGCCTCGCCCAGCCGGCGCAGCAGCGTCTGCGCGTCCGGGCGGCGTTCCGGCCGTTCGATGACGTCGGCCAGCAGCGTCTCCAGCTCGGGCCGGTCGGCGAGCTTGGCCCGGTCGTCGAGTTCCTCGCCGGTCAGCACGTAGAAGATCAGCCGTCCGGCCGCCCAGATGTCGTCGTTCGGGCCGACGTCGCCGCGCCGCCAGCCGGGCGGCGTCTCCGGCCGCTGCTCGGGCGCCTGCCACGGCATGGTCCCGGCGACGGTGCGCGGCGCCCCGATCAGCGCGGCCTGGGAGAAGTCGGTGATCTGCACGTCGTCGCCGTCCCACCGGACGGTGCCGGGGCCGATGCCGCGGTGCGCGACACCGGCGGCGTTCAGCAGCCGCACCGCGCGCAGCAGGCCCACCTGGAAGCGGCGCCGCTGCTCGGTCGGCAGGGTCCCGGCGAGGGACTCGACCTCGATGCCCCGCAGCGGCTCCAGCAGCGCGAACGGTTCCGCGACGTCGGCGTCGTATCCGACCAGGCGCGACACCGTCCGCGGGTAGGGCCGGCCGTCGCAGAGACGGGCCAGCCGCAGGCCGGCGAGGATCTCGCCGTCGAGCTGCCGGCAGCCCGCCGCGAGCCCGCCGGGGCCCCGGCCGACCGGCCGGACGCACCGGACGGCGACCGTCCGGTCGGGCAGCTCCAGGTGCAGGCGAACGGCCTCCAGCGGCGGCCGCAGCGGCGGCTCGGCCTCGTCGGCCTCCACGGTCTTCGCGTCGATCGACGCGCCGTGGACGTCGTAGTAGCGCAGCCTGTTCACGCCATGCCTCCGTCCAGAAACGCGCCGTGCTCGCCGCTCTCGTCCTCGGTCCACGTCCACTCCACGACCTGGGCGTGCAGGGGGACGAGGCGGAGCACGCCGCAGTGCGCCGACGACGACACGAGCACGGTGCCGGGCGGGTATCCGGCGCCGTCGCCGGCGGGTCTCGGCCCGAACCGGACGGTGCGCGGCTCCGGCGCGGCGTCCAGCAGGCCGAGGTCTCCCGGCGCGCACAGCTGCCACATCTCCCCGGCCGGGTCGTAGGAGACCTGTTCGGTGAGGTGCGGGAGGTCCTCTCCGCCGATGAGGGTCGCAGGGCGGGCGTCGGTGACGAACGGCAGCGTGTCGACCGCCAGGCCCTGCTCGACCGCGCTCTCCCAGGCGTCGATGAGCCGGCCCGTCTCCTTCCGCGCGAGCCGGGCGGACTCGCCGTCGAGCGCGCCGTGCTGTGCGGGCCTCACCGCCGCGAGGACCAGGTCGCCGAGCCAGAACCGGACGGCCTCGCCGTAGAGCGCCGTGGACCGGGACGGCTGCGGCAAAACCTCCTTGTCGAGTTCCCGTGAGCGCGCCTCCAGTTCCTCCCGCACGCCCTTCAGTCCCTGCCGCAGCAGGTTCAGCTCGTCGATGGTGTCGAGCCGCCGGTTGAGACCGGACCAGCCGGTGACCGCCTGGCCGAGGAGGTGATGCATGTCCTGGAGGGCCCGCTCGGCGATGTCGAGTTCGGTGGCGTACACCCACCGCAGGGCACGCGCCCGCCAGGAGCGCGCGATGGTGATCAGCGCGGCGGCGACGGCGGTGAAGACCGCGGCGGCCCAGCCCGCGGCGGGCAGCCCGGCGTCGCCGCCGAGGCCGCCCGCGATCGCGCCGGCGAGCGCGCCGAGCGCGTTGAACGCCAGCGAGCGGGAGTGGTCATCGATCCGGCCGCCGGGGCCGCGGATCACGGTCAGCACGACCAGCGCCGTCCACAGCAGCGCCATCACCAGCCCGCCGGCGACGCCGAGCGGGGACAGGCCCGCCAGCGCGGCGCAGATCGCGCCGGGGACCGGAAGCCAGTTCTGCGGCGGCGGCATCGGCGGCGGGTTCCGCAGCCGGTGCAGCAGCGAGTTGGAGCAGACCTGGCCGAGGCGGCGGCCGTGCGCGCCGCGCCGTTCCAGGGTCCCCGCCCAGTCCCGCAGGTCCTGGTCGAGCCGGGTCAGCGACGTGCCCCGGGTGATGCCGCCGCGCAGCCTGGCGCGCAGCGTCTCGCGGAACGGCTCGGCCTCGAACGGCTCCGGTGCCGGCGGCTGGACGCCCCGGGCGGCGATCGCGGCCCGCCGCTCCTCGGTGATGCGGTCGTCGGCGGGCACCGCCTGGAACAGCTCGCCGAGTCGTCCTCGCAGTTCGGCGAGGCGTTCACCGGCGGCCTCGACGGGCGCGGCGGCGGGCAGTTCCCGGATCAGCGCCCCGATGCCGGGCAGCTCGGCGGCGTCCTCCTGGGCCTCGTCGACGGCCCGCGCGGCGTCGTCGAAGGCGTGCTGCAGGGCGCCGTCGCCCCTGAGCCGCAGCGGTGCCCGCGCGGCGGGGCGCTCGTCGTCGTGCGGCACGGCCGGCGGGGAGGCGGGGTCGAGCATCCGGCGGATCGCCGTCCGCAGCGCCTGGAGGAAGTCCTCCTGCCCGGTGCCCGCGGCCCCGGCGATGTGCAGGCCGGGCACGGCCGCGCCGAACGGCACCTCGCCGAGCAGCCGGCAGGTGCGCTCGAACACGCCGGGCTGCCGCAGCAGGTCCGACAGCCGGCCGAGGCCGTCGCCGTCCCGGCCGTCGCGGCGGCGGGCGCGGGCGGCGGCGCGCAGCGGCCAGTCCACGCCGGTCTCCTCGATCACCCACAGGGTCCGGCGCTGGAGGTTGCCGGGCAGCCGCAGCCCGCGGTTCCCGCGGGCGTTTCCGCGGTCGCCGCCGCCGTCCGGGCCGCCGGTCTGCCGGCCCAGCACCAGGCACAGCAGCTGCGTCACCTGCCGGGACCCGTCCAGCGCCTCGAACGCGGCCCGGTGCCGGACGACGGCCGCGGCGGTGTCCTCGACGAGGAGCATCCCGAGGTCCTGCGGCGTGTGCAGCAGCTCCGCCACACGGAGGACGGCCTCGTCGGCGTCGCAGCCCTTGAGGTCCAGCCGGACCACCCGGGAGCTCACCGGTCCTCCCCCATGTTCTGCAGGGCCGGTCCTTCCAGGGCGCGCAGGTTGGCGCGCACGGCGGACACGTCGGTGAACTCGGCGTCCAGGGCGGCCGGGTAGGTGCGCGCCCAGAAGTCGCGCAGCTGTTTCGCGCGGGCCCGGCTGGACGAGTGCAGCTCGCCGAGCATGCCGTCGATCCGGCGGATCTGCGCCTCGGCCATGTCCCGCAGCACCACGTACAGGTCCCCGGGCGGTTTCGGCATGCTGCCGACCCCGTCGGGGGCCTCCTGCATGAGCTGGGCGCAGAAGTCGCGGCGGATGCCCGCGTTGTCGGCGAACGTCCACAGCTCGTACGCCTGCAGGAGGCTTCCCCAGGACGACGCGTGCTCCAGCGGCGTCAGCTCCAGCGTCATCGACACGCCCCCGGCCAGCCCGACCGACACGCTGATCGGCGAGGCGGGGTCGCCGTCCACGGTGACCTTGTCGTTCCACATCGCGCACAGCAGCCGGTGCAGGATCTGCACGCGGTGCTCCTCGTTGGTGGCGAGGTAGCCGAAGTCGTAGCCGAGCCGCTGCCGCCACCGGAGGTAGTCCTGCCGCTGCGGCCGGTCGACGGCGTCGGCCCAGGTGCGCAGGACGTCGCGGACCTCGCGGACGTCGGTGATGCCCATGGACGAGCGGAACAGCACGACCGCGATCGACTCGGCGGTGGTGTGGGTGAAGTCGTAGACGAGGTCCGGCCCGGCGGGCAGGTTGATCGCCTCGCGCAGGTAGGACTCGATGCCCGGGTCGTCCGCCCCGGCCGGGTAGGACACCAGCACCTTCAGCCGTCCGGTGCCCTGGGGGCTGTAGTTCGCGGGGACCAGCCCGGCGAGCTTGCTGCGGAACTCCTCCAGCTCCGCCTCGCTGAGTTCGGCGGGCGCCTGCCCGGCGGCCTGCGCGACAAGGTCGTGCAGCGTCGGCAGCAGCGGCGTCCGGCCCTGCCCGGCCATCCGGAAGTAGGTCTTGACCTCGGCCTTCACCCGCTCGCGGAGCTCGGCCACGGCCGCCTCCGGGTTGGCCTCCCACGCCGTCCGGTACGCCTCCCGCCAGCCGTCGCCGCCGATCAGCAGGGTGAGCAGGTCCGCGCCGGTGGCGCTCGGCTGGAGCTGCCCCTTGCCGACGAGGTCGTCGGTCATCCGGCGGACGACGCGGGTGTGGAACTGCTCCAGGTCGCCGCCGGGCGGCAGCAGGTACGACACCCCCACGCGGGACTTGGACAGGTCGGCGGCCCGGTCGCGGAACCGGTCGCGGTCCTGCGCGGCGTGCTCGACCAGCGCCCGCGTCATCGCGCGCAGCACCGTCTCGACCTGGTCGAGGGGCTTGCGCCAGCGCGGCGCGAGCTGCGACCACGGCTCGGTCCACGCGACGTTGGTCCGCCACCGGTACCACTGGTCCTGGCGCTGCCGGGCCTCCACCGGCTCCGGGTCCGCCCACTTCACCTTGACCATGCCGAGGGACCGGTCCCGCAGCGTCGGCAGCGGCGGCGGGTTCGGGCCGAGGCCCTCGGGCGCGGCCGGCTCGACCTGGCGGCGCTGCATCACCCCCACCGCGCCGCCGCGCTCCACCTCGTCACCGGCGTCGGGGTTGCCGAACAGCGCCCGCGTCAGCCGGAACGGGTCGACCTTGCCGAGCATGCGGGGGACGGCGTCGCGCGGGTCGAACGCGCTGACCCGGTCGGGGACCTCGCGGTCGAGCCTGCCGCGCAGCCGGGTCAGCGCCACCCGCATCGCCTCGGCGCGGTCGTTGAGCGCCGTGGTGACGTCCTTGGCGCCGGTGGCGGGCTCGGGTTCGGCGTGGTCCTGCGCCGGCCTAGTGAAGATCTCGGAGATGTTGGCGACCGTGAAGAACTCCTGCATCAGCGACCGGTTGGACTCCACCCCCGGCAGCGGGCCGCGCAGGTCGTCCACCCCGGCGCGCAGCAGCCGCCCGGCGACCAGGTCGGCCAGCTCGTCCACCGGCACGGTCAGCGACGCCACCAGCGCGGTCGACACCCCGCGGTCGCCGATGCCGTTCTCGGCCGGGATCTGCCGGTCGACGCTGGCGTTGATGAAACTGTCGGCGAACGACTGGTGCTGCTCCCCGTCCGCCGCGGCCCGCTGGTCCAGCTCGGTGCCGAGCAGCGACAGCATCAGCGACACCACGGAGCGGCGCAGGTCACCGGGCTCGGCGCCCACCGGGCGGCAGAACAGGAAGCCGGTCTGCGCCGTGCCGGGGCGCAGCGCGATCCGCCCGTCCACCGGGTAGTGCACGGCGACCTCGTCGGGGTCGACGGCGGCGCGGGCGGTGTGCCCGCGCAGGTCCCGCAGCGCGCCGCCGCCGTTCTGCTGGTCGACGAGGCGGAACAGGTCCAGCAGCGCCCGTCCCGCGTTGAGCTGGGCGGGGCGGCCGCCGCCGAGGCCGTCGACGAACGCCGACGGCATCAGCACCAGCGGGTAGATCTTGGGCCGCAGGTCGGTGCGGGCGAACAGCTCCCCGATCAGGTGCAGGTAGTCGTAGAAGATGCCGGCGCCGGTGCCGCCCGCCACGGAGAACGCGACGAACACGTCCACCGCCTTCTTGTTGCCGGCCTTGCCGCCGAGCTTGTACAGGTCGGTGGCGGCCTGGGGGCCCGACAGGCCGCCGATCGCGGCGTTCAGGTCGGCGGTGGCGTGGCCGATGCCGCTGCGGAACGTCTCGAACAGCGCGGCCCGGCCGATGGTCGGCAGCTGGCCCGCGCCGCGCTGCAGCGGCGTCACCCGCGGCTCGCCCTGCTCGGGCGGCAGCCACGGCGCGACCTCCCGCGCGGCGGTCAGCCGCAGGTTCCGCGCCACCTCCGGGTAGGTGTCCACCTGCGGAACCAGGCCGCGGACGTAATGCGCGGTCCGCTGGACGGCGGGCCCGTGCTGCGCCCCCGGGACGACACCAGACTGCAGCCGGTCGAGGTCGGCCTGGTTGACGTCGGCGTAGACGAACTGCATGCAGTCGGGCAGCTGGTAGGGCAGCGCGTCCTCGCGGAGGCGCTGGAACGCGGTGCCGTCGGGGCCGCAGAACTCCTCGCGGAGCCGGCGCTCCAGCTCCGCCCCGATCAGGCAGCCGGTGCCGCCGAGCCCCACGAACAGGACTGGCTGGTAAAGCTTCATGGGGTCTTCTTTCTTGACCGGCCGTTACAGCCAGGGGTCGTCGTAGGTCTGCGATGCGGGGGCGGCGGAGGGCTCCGGCTGCCCGGGTCCGGGGCGGGAACCGTTCTGGCTCGCGCCTGCCGCGTCCGTGCCGGTTCGTGCCGTGGTCGCTCGTCGCGGCGTGCGGCCGGACCGGAGGGACCGGCGCACGCGTGTGTCGGTGAAGGCCAGCGTCAGGCCGGTCTCCTCGAACGGCTCGCCCTCCCCGCCGATCGCGATCTCGTGGCGCGGGCCGTCCGGAAGCTGCACGACGACCTTTCCCGGAGCGCCGCGGCGGGCGCGGACGGGCCGGTCACCGGAGCGCGGGTAGTCCAGGCCGGGGTCGCCGCCGCCCGAGGCGTCGTGGACGACGAACCTGAACTCGTCCGCCCACTTCCCGGGGGCCTTGAGGACGGCGAGTTCCGCACCGTCCCGCCGCAGGGACGCCCGCAGGCCCCGCACGTCTCTCCGGGCGCGGCGGGCGCGGCGGCGCAGGTAGAGCAGCAGGGCCAGCAGGAGGATCAGCAGCACCGCGCCCGCGATCTCGTGGCGGTGCTCCTCGAACCAGCCGGGCGGGTTCTCCACCGTGACGGTGAGCTGCCCGTTCGCGTAGACCTTCGACGGGTCGGCGGCGTCGGCGACCTTGACGGTCAGCGACGTGCCGCCGAGGCCCGCGTCGGCCGGGAACTCCACGGTGAACGGGCGGGTCGTGGTGCCCTGCCCGATCGCCAGGCCGGTGTCGCCGGTGAGGGCCGCGCGGGCCCGTCCGGACCCCTCCAGCACCAGCCGGCCCCGCACCGGGGCACCGGCGTTCTCCATCGTCACCGTGCCGCGCACCTCGGTGCCGGGGTGCACGACCGGGTCGGACGAGAACGCGACGCGGCCCTGCAGGGCGGGCGCCTGCGCGCTGATCGCCACGGTCACGGGGACCCTCTCGGCGCGGACGCCGTAGCCGCTGACGACCCCGGTGAAGGTGACGTCGCCGGGCCGCGGCGGGGCCGTGAACGTGCCGGCGTACCGGCCGTCGCCCGCCCGGTCGTCGGGGTCCTTGCCGTCGTCTCGGATGACGATGCTCTCCGGCGCCTCCAGCGGCGGCCCGGTGGCCTGGACGGTGAAGGTCAGCCCCGAGAGCGCCTTCGCGTCCGTGATCGCGCCCCGGCGGGTGACGAGGGACAGCCGCACGGTGAGGGGCCGGCCGGTCCGGGCGCTCGGCGGCTCGACCACCAGGGACGAGCTGACCGCGCCCTGCCAGATCGCGGTCGCGCTGACCAGCTGCTTCGACAGCCTGTCGGGAGCGGTGAGCCGGATCGTCCACTCGCCGTTCAGCGGGTTGACGACGCTCAGCGTCTCCACGGCCGCGTTCTCGCCGGCCCGTTTGAACTCGCTGTCGCCGGCCTTCCCTCGCCGTCGGCGCGGCGGTGCAGTTTCCGGACGCACGAGGCCAGCGCGTCCTTTTTCACGGAACTGTCCAGAACAGTGGGGGGACACGCCTCAGTTATTGCGTTCTGTCCCGGTTTGTTCTGGCTGCCGAAACCGTGGACCGAAACCCGGCTGCGGGGATTCAGGCCGCCGAGCGCGATCGTGGTGGCGGCCTCGATCTCCTCGTGGACGTCGGCGTCCGACAGGCTGCCCGACTCGTCGACCAGGATGGACACGTCCATCAGCGTCGGCTCCGGCGCACCGGCCGCGGTGCTCACGGCGGTACTCGCGGCGGCGTTCGCTGCGCTGTTCGCGGCGGCGCTCGCGGCGAGCGGCCACATTTGGACGGCCAGGATCGCCGCCCCCACGGCGATCCGGCCCCTTGGGCACGCGAAAGCGCGGCCCGCTCTTCGCATCATTCTCCAGAGCCCCTGTGCAATGGTGACTTAACCACCCCGTACGACCCAACTTTCCCGAGGATGACTGAAGCATGACATAGGAGTCGGCATCAGTTATCCGACTGTTACGAATTCCACCCTGACCGCCGTTTTGATCAAGAGATTCGATCGTGCCCGAATTGCTCCATTTGCGGGCGCGCTCGACCCGTTCGGCGGCTTTGTTTACCTCACCAATGTAGAATCTCGAACTAGAATTTGTTTTTAGAGAATTATTCGGCCACGCCGGCCCCGTCGTCCTCCCCGTCATCGATGACGGGCAGGGCGGACAGCTCGCGCAGAAGACCGTCCAGCAGCCGGTCCGCCACCGCGGGCTCGACCCCGCGCGGCTCCCCCCTGACCAGCCGCAGCCCCTCCACCAGATAGTTCTGCGCCGTCGCCGCCCGCCCGGCCCGCCGCTCCAGCCGTCCCAGCTCCAGATACGCCTCGACCGACGAGGGACGGTGCTCCAGCAGGAACGTCCACGTCTGCCGCGCCTCCTGCACCGCCCCGAGCGCGGCGTGGCAGCGGCCGAGCCGCAGCAGCGCCCGCGGCCCGGGCGGCGACACCGGATCGCCGCGCAGGCCGAGCAGCTCCTCCAGGTCGAGCGCGGCGCGCTCGTACTCGCCCAGCCGCATCAGCGCCTCCGCGCGCACGTCCAGCAGCGCCGCCCACGCCTCCCGGTCGTCCGGCGGCACCTCGTCCAGCAGGCGCATCGCCTCCTCCGCCCGCCCCTGTTCGAGCAGCGCCCACGCGTCCGGGAAGCGGCGGGGCGGTTCGGCGTCCGCCCCGCCGCGCCGACCGGTGTCCGCCCCGATGCCCCGCTCGGTGTCCGGTCCGCCGTCCGGCGCCCCCGTGGAGCCTGACGACGTTGGGACGGGACCGCCGGTGCGGTCGGAGACATAGAGCCAGGCGTCCATGGAGAACCCCTTGCCGGCGACCGTGCTGCGCACCCGCCAGAAGTCCTCCGCGCGCAGCGACCGGAACCCGTTGCGGATCACGTCCTGGAACAGGTGGTCGGAGACGATCACCGCGAGCTGCGCCCGGGGGAAGTCCTCCAGCGCGGCCTTGACCGGCGGGCTGTCCAGCAGCCGGAAACAGTCGATCACCGCGGTGCCGTTGAACCCGGCCGGGCCGGGCGTGACGAGCCCGCTGGTCAGCGCGAGCCGCAGCCGGATCCGCGCCGCCTCCGCCAGCAGCCGGTTCTCCTGGCGGAGCGCCACCTCCAGCTCCGCGACCAGCGCCGGGATGACCGCGCTCTCGTCGATGTCGCTCGGCGGCATGATGAGCACGCCGTCGCCGCTGCTCTGCACGATCCGCTCCGGCAGCCCCGCCTCCCGGCAGGCCGCCAGCGCCACGCTGACCAGCGCCTGCTGGGCGCGGATCTGCTCGGGAACGAGCCGCCTGCTCCACCCCTTGATGTCCAACCCCGCGCACAGCGAACGACGTGACCGGGCCCCCATGCCTCCCCCTTCTCAGGCTTCGGCACGAAGTCTCACGGTCCCGCGAGCGTCACAACCCGCACCAGTACGGGAAAGCCGGTAACGGCTCACAAGCCGCCGCGTTCACCGCGGGCGCGCTCAGCGGCGCAGGCCCGGGGGCGGTGGCATCTCGGCGAGCCGGGCGAGGCGCGGCACGTCCAGCAGCACGACACGGCCACGTCCGCACGCGACCAGGTCCCGCAGGGCCGGGCCCTTGAGGGCCTTCTGCACGGTGCCCTCCTGCGCGCCGATGAGCATCGCGAGCTGCTTCTGCCGGAGCCTGACGACGGGACGGCCCTCTTCCTGTTCGGGCAACCGTCCCGCCTGGTACAGCAGGGCCCGCGCCAGCCTGACGTCGACCTCGTACCCGGCCGCGTCGGCGCGGTAGGTGTTGGCCTGGGTGAGCCGGTCCCCCGTCATCCGGCTCAGCGCGAGCATCGCCTCCGGGTACCGCGTGAGGCACGTCATGAACGGCCGCGCCGCGATGGCCGAGACGACGCACCGGTCGAGGGTGGTCACCGTGGCGGTGCGCACATCGTCGTTGATCACCGCCATCTCGCCCACCAGGTCACCGGCGTGCCGGATGCCGAGCAGCGACAGGGCACCGTTCTCCACGATCCGCTCCACACCGACCCGGCCGGTCAGCAGCACGTACACCGCCGACCCCGGCTCCCCCTGCCGCATGAGCCGCCTGTCCGGCTGCACGGTCCTGGGCGTCCCGAGCCGCAGCACGGTCTCGCGGGCGGGCGGAGACAGCCGCCCCAGGAACGAATGGTCATGCCAACCGGAGCTCGTCATGGGACGTCTCCTCAGCGCACGCGCGTCTCGCCGCACCGACCCGCCCGGGGTCGGACGCCGCCTGGACGGGGACCAAGTATGGCAGGATCCCCACCTGCGAACCGGGTCACACGCCACATATCTACGTCTCCTCGGACTTCCCGAGGGGGGACGACCGCCCACGCCCCCCGCGGCTCCGCCGATCGGGAGCCCGCGCGAGCGCCGCGTCGAGCAGCCGCCGCGCACCCTCGCGGTCCCCGCGCCGGACGGCCTCGACGGCCAGCACCCGCAGCGGCGCCGCACCCGCCGGGTACACCCCGGCCGCCTCGTTCACCAGCCGGTCCCCCGCCCGCTGCCGTCCCCGCCGGTAGGCCCGGGTCGCCAGCGCGAGCAGCAGATCGTGCTCGAACCGCTCCGGCTGCGCCGCCAGGGCGGGCCGGGCCCGGACGATGCGCAGGCCGTCGGACAGGTACGCCCTTGCGACGTCGTCGAGTTCCTCCAGGTCCATCAGCGGATAGGCGGCCAGCGTCAGCGGGTACCGCCGCAGCAGGTACCGCCACGTCTCGACCGCCGCCCGCCGCTCGCCGAGCCTCAGGTGGCACTCCCCCAGCGCGAAGAGCGGTTCCGGGCCGGGCCGGACGCGCAGGATCCGCCGCAGCTCCGCCATCGCCGCGGCGTGATCGCGGGCACGCGTCAGCGGCAGGCCCCGGCGCGGCCGGACCGGTGCCCGCCCGACCCTCCGCGCCGATGCCGGCGGGGCGTCCGCCGGCCAGACCCAGCGGTCCGGGCCGAACGCTTCGCCGCGAACCCGCTGGAACCGCGGCATGGGCGACGCGTCCCGCACATGCCAATGCAGCAGATCGCTCAGCAGAAAGGTGAATGCCGCCTCGTGATCTCGACGGTTCCCTCCCCTGAGCATTCGGATCGATTCGGCGACGGCCTCGGCTCCCGACCGGGGGCCCGCCGAACCGCCCGTGACGGCGACGCGTGTTCCCCGCCGTCCCGGCTCATGGCGGCGCAGAACGTCCAGCAGCGCCACCGCCGCCTCGGCGGGGTCGGCCCGGAGCACGAACACCAGGACCTCGCCGGACGCGAAGACCAGCCCGACCGCGCCGCCGCCGAACCGCCGCATGCCCTCGACCGACTCCACCCGCGCCCGTATCCGCTGCGGCGTGCTCAGCCGCTCCCACCCGCCGATCCTGACTCCGACGCAGGTGAGCTGCGCATCCTCGTCCAACCCGACCTCCAGGTGCGGTGCCGTCCCGCTCACCTTCTCCCGCGGCGCCGCCGCACACCCCGTCCCAATGCGGGTTACACGCGAATGTGAACGAGCGAGTTGAAAAGTGGCCTTCCTTTCAGTGGGGACGGGATGGCCGTAGAAGGTTCGCAGGTGGCGCCCGCTCTCTGTATGGAAAGCCTTCTATTGCGGAGACCCATGCGGGATTCGGCATTGGAGATTTTCGCTTTTCTGGTCAATAGTCGGTGGAACCGTCCGGCGCACACCCGCTTCCGTGGCACCGGACGGAGACCGTCAGGGCCCGCGGTCGGCACGTTTCCCCCGCACTCGTGTGAAAGGACCCCCGCTCATGAAGAAGCTCAGGCTGCTCGCCGCGGTACCGGTCGCCTTCGTGGCGCTGTCCGGCACGTCGATCGCCCACGCCGACCCCACCCCGCCGCCCACCCCGAAGATCGTGGGCGGTGTGCCCGCGTCCCAGGTCTACTCGTTCATGGCGTCGCTGCAGAGCTCGTCCGGGCGGCACAGCTGCGGCGGCTCGCTCGTCGCCGCGAGCTGGGTCGTGACCGCCTCGCACTGCGGCACGCCCTACCAGGTCAGGATCGGCACCACCCGGTACAACTCCGGTGGCGAGGTCCGCCGCGTCGCGAGCCGGCAGGTGATCGGCGGCGACGTCGCCCTGCTCCGGCTGTCCAGCCCCGCGTCGTCCGCGCCCGTGCCCATCTCCACCAGCGCGCCGGTCGGCTCGGCGACGCGCCTGATCGGCTGGGGGCAGACCTGTCCCGTGCGGGGATGCGGCCCCGCGCCGGTCGGTCTCCGCCAGCTCGACACGCGGATCATCTCGGACGGGTACTGCTCCGGCATCCGCGCGTCCACCGAGCTGTGCATCGAGGGCGGCGGCGGCCGCGGCGCCTGCTACGGCGACTCCGGCGGACCCGCCGTCATCGGCGGACCCGGCTCGTGGCGGCTGGTCGGCGCGACGAGCCGCGGCACCGCCTCGCAGTGCGCCGTCTCACCCGCCATCTACGGCGACGTCACCGCCTACCGCTCCCGCATCCTGCAGATCATCGGCGGCGCGGCCGTGAACGCCTGACCTGCCCGCTCCCCCACCACGAGGAAACCCATGGTCATCAGAAACGTTCTGAGGGTCTGCGCCGCGCTGCTGCTCGGCCTGGCCTTCCTGACCGGCACCGGCGTCCCCGCCTCGGCCGCGCCCGCCACCCACGCCGCCGACGCCGTCCGCACCATCCGCTACGACGCCAGCCGCGCCGCCGAGTTCCGGGCGGCGGTCGACGAGGGCGCGCGGATCTGGAACGCACGCGTCAGCAACGTCCAGCTCGTGCCCGGGTCCCCGGCCGACGTCGTCGTCTACGCCGACAACGGCTGGCCCCGCGCCCGTGTCACGGGCCTCGGCCGCGGCACCATCTGGATGGGCCGGCAGGCCGTCTGGGAGGGCCACTACACGGTCCGGATCGCATCCCACGAATTCGGCCACATCCTCGGCCTGCCGGACCGGCGCACCGGCCGGTGCACGGACCTGATGTCCGGGGCCAGCGCCGGGACGTCATGCCGCAACCCCGACCCGAACGCCGCCGAGATCGCCGAGGTCGAGGACAACTTCCGGTACGGCCGCACCGGCGTCACGCCGGGCATCACCCTCACCGAGGCCCCCGCCCTCGCCCGCCACTGACCCCCTCACACCCCGGGCGCCCGCTCTCTCCAGCGGGCGCCCGGTCCCTTTTCAGGCCCGGCGCCGCGGCAGGAACGGGACGAGCGCCGTCCCCGCGGCGGTGATGAGCGCGGCGACGAGGAAGGCCGTCGCGTAGCCGTCCACGAGCTCCGGGCCGGACGCGGCCGCCGCCGCACCGAGGACGGTCAGGCCGATCGCGCCGCCGATGGTGCGGGACGTGTTGACGACACCCGCCACCGCGCCCGCCTCATCGTCGGGCGCGCCCCTGGTCGACGCCTCCACCAGCGGCGTCATCAGCAGCCCGAAACCGAGCGCCATGGCCGCGCCCGGCCCGAACACGGAGCCGAGGAAGGTGCCGTCGGCGTCCAGCACGACGCTCTGCCACGCGAACCCCGCCGCGGCGAGCAGCCCACCGGCGCCCGCCAGGAACCGCGCGTCCATGCGCTCCATGAGAAGGGGAGCGAGCCTCGACCCGATGATGATGCCCGCCGTGTGCGGCAGGAACGACAACCCGGTGCGGACCGCGCTGTACTCCAGGACGTTCTGCATATAAAGCGACAGGAAGTACCAGAGCGCGAAGCCGCCCATCGTGATCACCAGGGTGGC
Source organism: Actinomadura sp. 3N407 (assembly GCF_052245875.1). Taxonomy (NCBI): domain Bacteria; kingdom Bacillati; phylum Actinomycetota; class Actinomycetes; order Streptosporangiales; family Thermomonosporaceae; genus Actinomadura; species Actinomadura sp. 3N407. The sequence continues at coordinate 248,820 of NZ_JBQQBP010000004.1, read as the reverse complement.
GAGGTTGCCGACCGCGACGCTGCGCAACTGGAACAGCCGGAGCCGGACGAGCGGATGAGAGGACCGCGCTTCGACGGCGACGAACGCGGCCAGCAGCGCGAGCCCGCCGGTCAGCGGAACCAGCGACGTCCACCCGTGGGTCTCGATCCGCCCGATGCCGAAGGCCAGCAGCCCCACCCCGCCGGTGACGAGCACCGCCCCCGGCAGGTCCAGACGGGCGCGCCCACCGGTGTCACGGCCGTGCCGCAGCCACCGCGCCGCGATCACCGCGACGACCAGGCCGACCGGCACGTTGATCAGGAAGACCCAGCGCCAGCTCAGATAGTCGGTCAGCAGACCGCCGACCAGTCCGCCCGTGGCGCCCCCGGCGGTACCGACGGCCGTCCACATGGCGATCGCCTTCGTCCGGGCCGGCCCGGCGGGGAAAGTGGCGGTGACCAGCGAAAGCGTGACGGGCGCGAGGATCGCCGCCCCCAGCCCCTGCACGGCCCGCGCACCGATCAGCATGCTCCCGCCCTGCGCGAACCCACCGGCGAGGCTGGCCACGGTGAACAGGCCGAGCCCCACCAGGAAGACGCGCTTGCGTCCGAAGAGATCCGCCGCCCGTCCGCCCAGCAGCAGAAACCCGGCGAACGTCAACGAGTAAGCATTGACGACCCACTGCAGGCCGGTCGCACCGAACCCGAGACTCGTGCGCATCTCGGGCAGAGCGACGTTGACGACAGAGATGTCCAGGACGACAAGGAACTGCCCGATGGACGCGGCCAGCAGAGCCGCCCAGCCGGGAGTCGACGAACGCGCCGGCGCCTTGCCGGCGGCTTCGGGCTCATAGGTCGTGGTCATGACCTTCATGCTGGCCCGCGCCCCCGCTCCCCCGCGTCGGCCACCGGTCCCGATCCCCAAGGTCCAATCGACCTAGGACCACCGGCCACCCGGCCGGCCTCGGCCACCGACAAGGACGTGGGGGACGAAGCCCGGGCCCTCACCGATGCGGCCTGCCTCAAGATCGCCGAGAAGCGGGACGACTGGACGGCCCTGGCCCACGAACGGCCCGCCTACGAGCACGCTTTCGAGCGATTGGGCACACCTCCGCACCCGGCTTCCTCTGACACTCGGGCATCCACGTGTGCAGTTGCTTCATCTTCCGCCGTTCACGGCGTTTCGGTTTGCGCGACTTGGACTGCTTCCGTGCCAGTTCGCTGGCCGGCCGAGCACGAGGCGCCTGCCCCGCAACCAGCGGGACAGGCGCCTCACCCCTTCTCAGCTACGTTCGCACCTGGTACAGACTCAGTCCACGAGTGCGCCGCCGGACAGGTTGGCGACTGTTCCGGTCATGGCTCCAGCGCGATCTGAAGCCAGGAACGCGGCCGTCTCTGCTATCTCAGAGAGGGTGGGCAACCTTTTCAGAATCGTCCCCTGCACCATTGCCCCGCCTTCGAGGAATTCCTGGACCGACTGCCCGGCCTCTGCCGCGGATGGTTCGAAGAGGTCCTTGGTGTAGGAACCCGCTGCCGGCGCATCGATGACAGCGTGGGGACGGATGCCGATGACCCGGATGTTGCCGGGTGCCAGCTCCGCGGCCAGAAGCCGCGAGAACGCCTCCTTGCCGGCCGAGCTCACGCCGTGCCCCAAGATGCCGCCTACAGCCAGTTTGGCGCCCGGCTCGGACAAAGTCAGGACGACGCCGGGACGCTCGCGACCCATGTGCCGCGCCACAGCCTTGCTTGTGATGAACAGCGTCCGCAGAAAACCGTCAATCGGCCGCATGAACTCCTCAAGCGAAAGGTCCGCCAGCAAAGTTCCCTGGTCGTGCATGACGCTCACGGCGTTGAGGGCGATGTCGATGCTGCCCGCCGTCGCCGCGATCGCATCGGCGTGCTTTTCCACCGCCTGTGGATCGAAAACGTCAACTTGCGCGGTCTCGACCGTTCCGCCCGTGGCGGCGATGTCACGCGCCACTGCGTCGAGCTTCGCCTGCGTCCGCCCGGCGATGAAGACCCTCGCGCCTTCCCGGGCGAATACCCGTGCGATGGCGCCGCCGATGGCGCCCCCACCGCCATAGATCACGGCGTTCTTGTTCTCAAGCAGCAAGCCACTCATGTGCGTCCTCCAGATCATTGATTTTCCATGATTGATCAGTCGATGATCACGCAGGCTCGGGGGTCATATCCGCCGCCCCTGCGGGCTCTGTCGCGTCCGCGATTACCGGAGGCTTCAGGAAGCCGGCGGCCCAGGCGACCGGAATGGAGATCACCGCGATGACCAGGCCGGTGATCACCGCAGACGAGGCGGTGAAGGCGCCGACCGCCACGCCACCGTGAGTGCCGAGTAGACCGCCGCGAACGCCACGACGTTCACGGCCAGTGCGGCGAGCACCCGCGGTGCGAACGCGTATCCGGCCTGGCTTCCCGCGCCGCCACCGGTGCTGGGCATGGAGGGGATCAGCATCAGCATGGCGACCAGCGCGACCACGCTGAGCACGGCGACCGCGGTGAACGAGCCGCGCCAGCCCAGCACCTGGCCGACCAGCGTGCCCAGCGGCACGCCAAGAGCGGTCGACACGAAGAGACCGGAGACGACCACGGAGATCGCCCGGCCCATGCGCTCCGGCGGGACGAGCGACATCGCCAGCACGAATCCGACGGCGACGAACAGTCATCTCGACGTGGACATGCGGCCGCCCCGTGGTCTGTCCTTCTGTGCGCCGGGGGTCGTCCGGCAGGGCGCGGCTCATGACGTCTTGGCCGCCGGGGTCTCCCAGGGCGCCGTCGGCATGACCGTGCCGGTCTCCAGTAGCGACTTGAGGTTGGCGATCACCGCCGGCCAGCCGCCCGACATGCGGTTCCGTGCCTCCACGTCGGGCAGGTTCTCGTGGGTCACGGTCAGCCGGACGATGTCGGCGTGCGGCTCGATCAGGAAGGTGACGACCGACGGCCCGTTGACCCGCTCCTCTTCCGGGGAGTCCTCGAAGGTGACGGTGAGCCGGGTCGGCGCCTCCACCTGGAGCACGGTGCCGACGACGTCGACGACGTCCGAGCCGTCGACGCGGCGGTGCTCCCAGGGCGAGCCGACCTGCCAGTCGGACACGTTGGCGTGGTGCCAGTACTGCGCGGTCAGGTCGGCGTCGGTGAGCGCCTTCCACACCTGCTCGGCGGTCGCCTGGATGTAGGTGACGTAGACGTACGTCGGAACGGTCGTGGTGGTCTCAGGCATGGCGTATTCCTCTGCTCGGTCTCGGATGGCGCTCAGGGCGGCCAGTCGTGGCGCGTCGTACGCCGCGATCCAGCGCTCCCCGATCTCGTTGATCGGGGCGGGATTGAGGTAGTGCAGACGCTCCCGCCCGCGTCGTACGACGACGACGAGGTTGGCCTGCACCAGCAGGTCGAGGTGCTGGGTCGCCGACTGGCGCGCCATCCCGAGGCTGCTGCAGAGCTCGGTGAGCGTCTGCCCGTTCTGCCGGCGGAGCCGGTCGAGGAACAGACGTCGGGTGGAGTCGGCCAATGCCTTGAACACCAGGTCGAGGGCGTCTTGCCGTGCGGTCATGAACCTCATCATGCAGGTATTTACCTGCATAAGCAAGAGCGACCTCTCAATCAGTCGTCGGCGCCACCGCCAGGCGGATCGTCCCCGACCGCCGCCGCGTCCATCCCGCGCACCACCGTCCGCCCCGCGATCGGCAGCCACCGCGGGTGCAGGTGGCGGCGGGCGCATCGGTGGTTGCGGCGGCGGCGTTGGGGACGCGAAGCCGCGTGGCCGACCCGGGCCGTCCGGCACCTAGACGGCCGGGCGATGGGGGCTTCGTCAGCGAAGTTGCTCGTAGGCGGCGTAGGCGGCGGCCCCGTAGACCAGGTGCGGCACGATGTCGGAGACCCAGCTTGTAGCGGACCATTCGCGTGGATCTGTGATGCCCAGCGCGACGAGCGGGACGTTCGACCCGAGCGTGGCGAGCGCGCTGAGTGTGAGAACGCCGACCGGCCAGGATGCCCGGCGGCGTGCCACCAACCCGTAGCAGAGCGCCGCCCCCAGGCCGGTTCCGTAGCCGAGAAGGGTGCCCAGGGCCTCCTTGCGGTTCTCCGCCTGTTCCTCTTCGCCGAGGTCGACCTGCATGCCTTCGGCCATCTTCTCGACGGCCTGCTGAGGTGTGCTGCTACCGCCGCGCGCCCGGATGGCCATGTCGAGGTATGTGGTGGCGTTGAGCGCGCTTGTGCCTGCGGCTCCGGCGATCAGCCCGTTGATGAGAGTGTGCATGTGCCCTCCGCTACCCCGATTTGAGGTCATCACGTCCCGCGGGCACGCGGACTCGGCCTTCAGGTCCGCCATGGGTCGGCGGCTACCGCGGCCTACCCGTTCGGAGCGCGGCGGGGTGCTCCGCACGGGGCCCGGGCTGTGAAGCCGTGGTGGCGTGGGCGGTGTAGACGGCGGCGTATTCGTCGCGCGGCGGAGTGGCGAGCCAGAGGGGCCGCCCGCAGGGGCAGAAGCCCATTACCGGTGTCCCGGGCCGATGCGCGGGTGCGGATGTCAGCGGTGGCCCAGCACGTTGACCACCCGGCCGTTGGGGTCGCGGACGAAGAACCGGCGCACTCCCCACTCCTCGTCCTGCAAGGGATGCACGATCTCCGCACCGCTGTCCCGCATGGCCGCATGGGCCGCGTCCACATCGTCCACCTCAACGCTCATGTCGGGGGTGACCGGTGCGGTTTTGTCGTCGGCAAAGAAGCTGACCTGCGCTGTCGGATTGGACGGGGAAGCGAGCGTCATGACCCAGCCGAGGTTCATGACCTCCTCGAAGCCCAGCAGCCCATAGAATTCCCGGCTCTCCTGCACGGCCTTCGACTGGAAGTTGGGCACGACACGGCGAACGGTCATCGATGACTCCAAGTGAATAGACGTGTCCATGAGACTCACTCCGTGTACATGCCCTAGGAACCGGGATAGGTACCGAAGCTCCAGAGGTTGCCCTCCGGGTCGCGCACGGTGAAGGTCCGGTTCCCGTAGCCCTCGTCCGTCAGCAGCGTCATACAGCCCAGGGTCGTCCCAGGGCCGCGTCCACGTCTTGTACGGATGGGAACTCCGCAGGCCAGCCGGAAGTTTCAGCAAGGCCCGGGTGCCTCGTCAGGTTCGCCGCCTGAGCTGATCCAGGCCGCGCACAGCATCGCCGAAGAGGACGTTCAGGACGGCCTCACTGCGCTGATCGTCGGCGCCTGCGGCGATGATCGTCTGCACCGCCGGATAGCCGCGCAGGCCGACCTCGGTCGGCCGTCCCGCAGAGATGATCGTGTAGATCTCGCGGACCGGGTAAGTGTGGACGGCCCTGACCTGTCCGGCGAGTTCGTCGGCGCCCGCGCCCGACAGGAGATCGCCGATCACGCCCTCGTTGCGGACAGCCAGCTCGATCCAGCCAAGATAGGTCTCGTCGTTCGGCCATTGGTGCGCCACACCAGGCGAGCTCATTGCCGACCGGTCGTACGGGGGAAGCGGCTCGACACGCAAACGCATGACGTCCGGATGCTCACTCCAGGGGCGTGCAACGTGCTGGATCAGGTGGCGATGGAACGCATCGGGCGACGCTGCGTTCGCTCTAGGGACGAAGCAGAGCACGAAGGTCGGTGCTGAGGGAGGGCCCTGCATCGCGGGATCGTTGATGCGGTCGACGAGCGTGCGGCCCCTGCATGAAGGCGACAGTTGGGCACCGATGCGGCCGATGAAGTTGTGCGCGTCGTTGGGAATGGTCTCCTTCGTGATCGGATTGGCGCCGAACGCGACCAGGTCGGCCTCGGACAGGAAGAGCCCGTGCGGCATGCCCTGAGGCTGAGCCACGTCCTGCGCATCGAACGAGATGCCCTGGACTGCCGGCCAGAGATCGGGACGGTTGGCCGCAAGGCGCAGCTGTCGGTACTGCCACAGGCCCGGAACACGGGTGAACATGATCCCGTGCACATCGCGCCAGTAGGCCTCGCATACATCCTGTGGGATATCGGCGCGCCACCAGCAGAAAGCCGTCAAGGCGAGTTCGGCGGCGTTTTCCAGGTCGGCCGTGTCCACCACATCAAGAGATTGCCCGTTCGCCATCGCAGCCTCTGCAAGCCTCGTTTCGGTTCGCCTTTCCACACTTTAGACAACGTGGAGGAACGCAGAGCGTGGAGCAGCTCTTCGCGGCTCCGTCACCCAAGGCCCCAACCGCTGAGCTCGGACGCTGGTTTGTCGATCAGCTCATCTCTTGTCGAACCTGATCCAGTTGAGGTTCACGAAATCGGCCGGGTGGTCGCTCTCGAAGGTGAGGTAGACGGTGTGGACGCCGCCGATCGAGGTGAGGTTGGCGGGAACCGTCCGCCAGGCCTGCCATCCGCCCGTCCTGTCGATGGAGAAGTCCCCGACGGGCTTGGCGGTGGGGCTGTCGAGCCGTACCCGCACCATCCCGCTGACCCCGCGGGGAGCGCCGGACGCGACACGGGCCCGCAATACGCGTTTGCTTTTCGCGCCGAAGTCGACCCGGTCGAAGCGCAGTTGGTCGCCGTCGCCGATCCGGGTCGCGTGCTGTCCGCCTCCCGTGTCGGAGGTGTACCTGAACGTGACGCCGGACTGTGCCACACCATCCTCCGCCTGAATGATCGAATGAGCGTCCACCGTGTGGCCCGGGTTCCTCCGCGGTGTGGGGCGGGTCGGCGGGACCTCGTCCTTTTGAGGGGACGGCTCCTCCGTTGAAGGGGGTGGCGCCTCCTTCGGCATTAGGGGCGGCCTCACGGGCAGCGGCAGCGTCATCCGCCCCTCCCAGGGAGAGCCCTGGATGGACGTCCAGAGCAGCAACACCACGATCCCGCTGGGCAGGGTGCCGCCCAGCCCGATGACCAGCGCGTACAGGCCGAAACTACGGCCGCGGCCGCGCCAATCGCGATTGGACAGGGCGCCGCCCACTCCGATGACCAGCGCGTACAGGCCGAAACAATGGCCGCGATCGCGCCGCTTGCGGCCTGCCCGCGGCGCGCGGTGACGACCAGGCGATTCTTTCCCCGGCATTGGCCACCTCCATGGAATAGATCCGTTGTACAGATCCCCCACAGAGGAGTGACTCTACTCTTGCGCGGACAAGATCATTCGAATTGTCACAATCTCGAAAGGTTTGACGCTCATCCCGTAGTCGCGTGCAGGTGGCGCGCTGGGCCTGTGTACACGACGTCTCGTCCGTCCACGTTCTCGACCAATGAGCGGGGCGACTCCAGGGGGAGGATGGCTTCGGTGAGGCGTGGCTCGTGGTGTCCGGGAGGGTGATCTCCAGGGCCTGGGTGGTGCGGTCGTTGATGATCGCCTGGCCGGGGAGCGGGACGACGGGCGCGCCGGGGCCGCGAGGATCCAGCGGTTGCCGTGCGGGACGCGCGGCGCCGATTCGCCGGGGGGTGGTCGTGGTGGGGTGGGGACGGTGCGTGAGGCCGTGGAGTGTTGATCAAGGTCAGAGGGCTGAATCACACATTGGTAACGATCCGCGCGGGTGAGTCATATGGCCGAAGTGTCTCACGAGGATGGAGTAGCGTTCCGGCCTGCTGAGTGAGCTGAATCACAGTAGCGCGGAGGTCGTCATGAGCGTTGACCGTCCGATGTGCCCGGGGGCGTAATGGCCCGGCGGACGGAATCGGCCGGGCGGAGGCGGCCCGCGGTTCTCAGGGGCAGGGCCAGGTCCGTCAGGTCCAGGATCGTGCTGCTGCTGGTCCCGCCGATCACGGCGCTGGTGGTGCTGTGGGGCGTCGCCGCCACCACGTCGCTGCAGGACAGCTTGCGGCAGGCCAAGGCGCGCACGTTCACGCAGAAGGTGCTGGAGCCCACCGACCGGGTCATCGCCGCGTTGCAGGACGAGCGGCGGATGTCGCTGTCGGCGCTGGGCGACGACGCGACCATCGGCCGGGCCGGGTTCGAGGCGCAGCGGGCGGTCACCGACCGGGCCCGCGCGCGGTTCCGCGCCTCCGCCGCCGACGGCGACATCGCGGGCGCGACCCGTCCCGAGACCAGGCAGCGGATGGTGCGGCTCGCGAGCATGCTCGGCGGGCTGGAGCCGCTGCGCGCCACGGTCGACGACCGCAGCCTCGGACGCGCCGAGGCGATGGCGCGCTACACCGAGTACATCGAGATGGGCGCCGAGATCTACGACGAGGTCCATTCGATCGACCCGCAGCTGGTGCGGCGGAGCCGGATCCTGCGCACGCTCGAACGCGCCAGGGAGAACCTGTCCCGGGAGGACGCGCTGGTCACCGGCGCGCTGGCGGCCGGGCGGCTGAGCGAGGACGAGCACCTGCAGCTGGTGCAGTTCGCCGGGGCGCACCGGTTCCTGTACGCCGACGCGGCGCGGAACCTGCCGGGCGACCACCGGGTCCGGTACACGCGGATCGTGTCGGGGCCGGAGTTCCGCCGCTTCGAGGACCTGCAGCAACGGCTGATGCGCGGCGGCCCGACGAGCGGGCGGCCCGACGTGGACATCGGCGCCTGGCACACCTCCACCGAGGCGGTGGACGCCGAGCTGGCGGCGCTGTCGTCCAGCATCCGCGCGGAGAACACCCGGCGGGCCGGTGACGAGGCGGGCGCCGTGCTGCTGCGGCTGGGCCTGACCGGCGGGCTCGGACTCCTCGCGGTGATCGCCGCCATCCTCATCGCGGTCCGGGCGGGCCGCCGGCTGGTCGTGGAGAGCCGCGAGATGGCCGCGACCGTCAACGCGTTCGCGCAGCACCGGCTGCCGCAGATCACCGAGCGGGCCCGGCGCGGCGAGGAGCCACCGGCCGACGACACTCCGGGCGGCGGGCCCGCGGGACGGTTCCGGGTGACCGAGGTCGAGCAGATCGACCGGGCGTTCGCGCAGACCCGGCGGGCGGTCGTGCGCGCCGCCGAGGGCGAGGCCCGCGCCCACCGGCGGCTGAACGAGGTGTTCGTGACGCTGGCCCGCCGCAACCAGTCCCTGCTGCAGCGGCTGCTGCGGATGCTGGAGACCATGGAACGCGGCACCGAGGACCCCGACGAGCTGGAGCGGCTGTTCGAGCTCGACGCGCTGGCGACCCGGATGCGGCGGCACGCCGAGGGCCTGGTGATCCTGTCCGGCCGTCCGTCCGGGCGGACCTGGCGGGACCCGGTCCGGATGGTGGACGTGGCACGCGCGGCGGCGGCGGAGGTCGAGGACTACGCCCGGGTCGAAGTCGTGCCGATGGGCCGGACGGCGCTGCTCGGACCCGCGGTCGCCGACACCATCCACCTGATGGCCGAGCTGATCGAGAACGCCGCCGCGTTCTCCCCGCCCAGCACCCCGATCCGGGTGACCGGGCAGGAGGTCGCGCACGGGTTCGCGATGGAGGTGGAGGACCGCGGGCTGGGCGTCGCGCCCGACGTGCTGATGGAGCTCAACCGGCTGCTGGCCACCGACCCCGAGCTCGACCTCGACGACAGCGCCCGGCTCGGCCTGTTCGTCGTGGCCCGCCTTTCGGCGCGGCACGGCATCAGGGTGACGCTGCGTCCGTCCCCGTACGGGGGGATCGTCGCCATCGCGCTGATCCCGCGGGAGCTGGTGGTGGAGCGGCCCTCCGAGCGTCCCGCCGCGTACGCGGTCACGGACAGCGGCGAATACGCCGTGCCGGCGGCGCCGCACGAGCGTCTCGCGCTGGTCGCTCCCCCCGGGACGCCGACGTTCGACGAGCTGGCCGGCAGGAGTCCGGGCGGCGATGCGGAACGTTCCGGGACGCCGGGCTCCGACGCGTCCGATGAGTGGTCCCGGCTGCCCGTGCGGCGCCGTCAGGCACATCTGGCGCCGCAGCTGAAGCGCTCGGCCGCGGAGGAACCGGCCGGATCGGGCCCGGAGGAGCGGTCGCCGGAGGCCGCCCGCCATCTCGTGTCGATGATGCAGCGTGGCTGGGAGCGGGGCCGCGCCGACGCGGCCGAGTCCGTTCCGTCCCGCAGCCCCGACTGGTTCGGCACCCCGATCGTCGCACCCCGGCCGGACGGCTCCGAGGCCCCGGATGCCGACACGGCGGACGCCGGGCCGGCCGGGGACGGCGGCGTCGCGGACGACCCGTCCGGTACGGGCCGTGCGCCCGGGTCCGGCGGTGCGTGATGTCCCGCGATCTGCCGGGCGGGTATCCGAATCCGGACCGGCACCGCCGGGACGACGACCTGTGGGTGGACGACGAGGCCGGTCCCGTCGTCCGTCCCTTCGCGGTCACCCGGGGCCGCACCCGGTCCCGGCGGCGCGGCGGCGATCTCGACCTGATCGCGGTCGTGGTGACCGCCGAGGTGCCGATGCCCGACCCGTACACGCTCGGCCCCGAGGACGAGCGGATCCTGGAGTTCTGCCTCAACCCGGTGTCGGTGGCCGAGGTGGCCTCCCATCTGCGGCTGCCGGTGGGCGTCATCCGGGTGCTGGTGAGCGATCTGCTGGACCGCGGGCTGATGAGCGTGCAGACCCCGGTCGTGACGGCCGGACCCCCCGACAGGCGCATTCTCAAGGAAGTGATCGATGGTCTCCGTGCGCTCTGACAGGCCCCGATCCCGTCCCGGGCACAGGCCCGGGCACAGATCCAGGGGCAGGTCCCTGGTCGCCGGGGCCGCGCTGCTGGCGGCGCTGGCGGGCTGTGCCTCCGGACCGGACGACGGCGGCGCCGCGTCCGGTCCGGGAGTCACCGGCGAGCCCTGCCCGAAGGCCGTGAACCCCGGGCACGGCTGCATCTACCTGGGCATCATCTCCGACCTGACCACGGGGCCGTTCACGGGCCTGGGCGTGCCGATGGTGACGGCGCAGAAGGCGTTCTGGGACCGGGTCAACCGGCAGGGCGGCATCGGCGGCTACGACGTCGACGTCCACACCTATGTCCGGGACAACAAGTACGACCCCGCCACGCACCGCCGCGCGTACCAGGAGATCAAGGACAGGGTGCTGGCGCTGGCGCAGAGCCTGGGGTCGCCGACCACCGAGGCGATCCTGGACGACCTGCGCTCCACCCGGATGATCGCCGTACCGGGCTCCTACCCGTCCAAATGGGAGTTCGAGGACGTCATCATGGAGTCGGGCGCCTCGTACTGCTTCGAGGCGATGAACGCGGTCGACCACGCCGTCGACGCCTTCGAGGCCGAGAGCGTGATGGCCGTCCACTATCCGGGCGACTACGGCGGCGACGGGGCGGCGGGCGCCAGGACCGCCGCGTCGGCGCGCGGCCTGCGGTTCTCGGAGCTGGAGACCCCGCAGGGCGCCGGCAAGCAGGACGAGGCCGTCCAGGCCATCCTCGAACGCAAGCCGGACATGGTCATGCTCACGGTGGGTCCGGCCGAGACCGCCGCCATCGTCGGCGGGGCCGTGGCGGCGGGCTTCCAGGGTCATTTCATGGGCAACAACCCGACCTGGGTGGGTTCCCTCCTGCAGACCCCGGCGGGCGCCTCGCTGAAGGCCCGCTACCTGGTGGTGGCGCCGTGGAAGCCGTTCGCGTCCGACTCGCCGGGGCACACCGCGATGCGGCTGGCGCTGGGCCGGGTGCAGCCGGACGACGCGTTCACCTCGGGCTGGGTCCTGTCGTACCCGTTGAAGGCGGTGCTGGAGAAGGCCGCGGCGAACGGGAACATGACCCGGGCGGGCGTGCACGAGGCGCTGGGGCAGGTCACCACCGTGGACTACGAGGGGATGCTGCCCAGGAAGGCGGGCAACTTCTCGGGCAGCCCGAACGCGGCGGCGTACCGCGAGTCGGTGATCGCCCGTCCCGACGAGCGGGAGTTCACCGGAAGCAAGGTGATCACGGACTTCATCGCGGGCCCGACCGCCACCGGCCACAGCCTCGACGCCCCCTGCTACAACCCCCGCTGACGGCGCCGTGGACGTGATCTCGGTTCAGATCCGCAGGGCGCCGCGGGGGTGGCCGTGTTCGCGGCCGTGGGGGGTCAGGGCCAGGACGGCGTGGCCGTCCACGCGGGTGTGGGGGCCGAGGGCGGACGGGTCCACCGACGCGCGGGCCGCGAACGTGGTCGCGTGGCATTCGTCGGGGATGTTCAGCTCCTTCTTGACCTGGTCGTAGCGGGCCCTGAAGGCCTCGTTGTCGGAGATGCGCACGCCGTCGAACGCGTCGTCGGGGAAGCCGTCGATGTGCGGGAGCAGGTAGCCGTCCTCGGCGGGATGGGCGGGGCCGATCTGGTCACCGGGCTCGTAGACGTCGTAGTAGCGGACGATCTCGCCTTGTTCGGCGACGCACCAGGACGTCCAGTCGTCGCCGCAGCTCGCGCCGTACCAGTGCGCGGCGCCGAAGCGGCGGCTCAGCTCGCGGCAGTGGCCCAGGACCTTTTCGGGATCGGGTTCCCCGCCCCCGTCGAAGGGGTCGCCGAACAGGAGGGTCCAGCCGTCGAGCCGCGGGGTCACGTAGACGCGGGAGCTCGCTCCGCCGCCGTGGTGGTCGCCGTTCCAGGCGGACGCTCCCATCCGCATCGTGGCGGGTTCGGGGTCGGAGAGGCCGAACGCGTCGAGGACGGCCTCCTGGTCGCCGGACGGGACGGCGTACCAGGTGCCGCACAGGTGCATGGGTTCGGGTGTCTCGGTCGCCTGCTTCACGCGGACCAGGCGGCGGATGAGGGCCTGGTCGCGGTCGTCCAGCGCGGCGAGTCCGGCGATGGCGGTGATGGCCTCCAGGGCCGGTCCGCGCAGCCGGCCGGCGGTGCGGGAGCGGCGGACGTCGCGGAGGAGGGGCACCACGTCCGGGCCGATCTCCTCGAGTGCCCAGATGGCGCGCTGGCGGACGTCGGCGTCCGGGTCGGCCAGCAGCGCGATCAGGTCGGGGGCGTGGGGAAGGGCGGCGGTGCCCTTGAGTTGCAGGACGTAGGCGGAGTTGCCGCGCACTTTGGGCGCCGGGTGCCGCAGGCCGGGGACGAACGCCGCCGGATCGTCGATCTCCAGGCCGCAGTGCGCCCAGCCGCAGCGGCGCGCCACTTCGCGGGTCGGCGCCGCCGCCATCGCCTCGATCAGGGGGTCGAGGGCCGGGCGGCCGATGCGGCGCAGGACCACGGCGCCGGTGCTCCAGTCGACCGGGGAGTCCTCGTCGCAGAGGACGGCCAGGACGGGCCCTACGGCGGGGGCGCCGATGGCCACGAGGGCGTCGCTCGCGGCCTTGTGGTCGCGTCCGGCGAGCTGTTCGAGGAGGTCGGCAATTTCCACACGGCGAATGATGTCAGAACTTTCATACAGGGTTTGACTTTCGCCCGCGCGCGGATTGATCCTGGATTCGGACCCACTTGGGGCGTTGAACAGTGGTCCAATAGCGCGGCACACAGGGTTAGACCGACCATGGGTGAGGCGACCATGGAGTTCACCACTTCAGGCGGCGCGATCGTCCAGCGCACGGCCCAGAACGCGATCCTGCTCTTTCCGGAAGAGGCCGACGTCCGCAACTGCGACGATCTGCACACGGCGTCACGGCGGCTGCTGGACGAGGGCCTCCGGTCTTTGGTCCTCGACCTCACGGACTGTCATTTCTGCGATTCCAGCGGCGTGAACGTCATCCTGCGCACCTATGTTCGAGCGAAGACGGTCGGTACCCGGATGTCGATCCGGCTGCCGGAGCAGGGCATGGTCAGGCGCACCTGCTCCATCACCGGGGTGACGCGGATGATGCCCGTGGAATTGGCGGGTCCCCCTCCGGCCGGGGACCCGCCCGCTCGCAGGCTCGGCCCGTGACCTCCAGGGTTGCGTGGGCGCCGGATTCGCCGTGCCGCATGTCGTGGTCGGCGAACGGATGGCGGTCAGGCGTTTCCCATGTCGCGACGGCCGTACCGGCTCACCGGCCGCGCGACCACGTGAACCGTGATCAGTACGCGAGGTTGGGGGCGAGCCAGCGCTCGACCTCGGCCAAGGGAAGGTCGCGGCGGCGGGCGTAGTCCTCGACCTGGTCCTTGCCGACGCGTCCGACCGTGAAGTAGCGGGACGCGGGGTGCGCGAAGATGAGGCCGCTGACGCTGGCGGCCGGGGTCATCGCGTACGACTCGGTGAGCTTCATGCCGAGGCGTCCCGCGTCCAGCAGGTCGAACAGCTTCTGCTTCAGGCTGTGGTCGGGGCTCGCCGGGTAGCCGAGCGCGGGGCGGATGCCGCGGAACCGCTCGGCGTGCAGGTCGGCCATGACGGGGTCGGCGTCCGGCTCGAACCAGGCGCGGCGGGCCTCCAGGTGGATGTACTCGGCGAACGCCTCCGCGAGCCGGTCCGCGAGCGCCTTCGCCATGATCGACCTGTAGTCGTCCTGCTGCTCCTCGTACTTGGCGGCGAGGTCCTCGGCGCCGAGGATCGTCACGGCGAAGCCGCCCAGGTGGTCGCCGGACGGGGCGACGTAGTCGGCGAGGCACCGGTTCGGGCGGCCCTGCGGCTTGGACGTCTGCTGCCGCAGCATCGGGAACCGCGCCTCGGGCAGGACGATGTCGTCGCCGTCGGAGTGCGCGGGCCAGAACCCGTAGGCGCCCTGGGCCTCGAACGAGCCGTCCGCGATGATCTGGTCGAGCAGCTCGTTGCCCTCGTCGAACAGCTCCCGCGCGACGGGCTGGTCGAGGATCGCCGGGTACTTGCCCTTCAGCTCCCACGCCAGGAAGAAGAACTGCCAGTCGATCATCTCGCGGAGCGCGGTGAGGTCGGGCTGGACGACCCGGACACCCGTGAACGCCGGGTCCGGCAGGTCACCGAAGTCGACCCGCTCGCGGTTCTCCCTCGCCTTCTCGTAGGTGAGGAGGGGGCGGCGCTGCTTGGTCTCGTGCTGCTCGCGGAGCCTGGCCTGCTCCTCGCGGTTCGCGACGTCCAGTGCCCCGGCGCGGCCCTCGTCCAGGAGGTCGGAGACGACGCCGACGACCCGGGACGCGTCCAGGACGTGCACGGTGGTCGAGTCGTACGCGGGCGCGATCTTCACGGCGGTGTGCTGCCGGGACGTGGTGGCGCCGCCGATCAGCAGCGGCAGCTTCATCCCGCGGCGCTCCATCTCGGCGGCGACGGAGACCATCTCGTCCAGCGACGGGGTGATGAGCCCGGACAGGCCGACGGCGTCGGCGTTCTCGGCGACCGCGGTGTCGAGGATCCTGGCGGTGGGGACCATCACGCCGAGGTCCACGACGTCGTAGTTGTTGCAGCCGAGGACGACGCCGACGATGTTCTTGCCGATGTCGTGCACGTCGCCCTTCACGGTCGCGAGGACGATCTTGCCCTGGCCGCGGTCCTCCTGGACGCGCCCGGCGCGCAGCGCCTCCGCCTTCTCCTCCTCCATGAACGGTTCCAGGTAGGCGACCGACCGCTTCATCGCGCGGGCGCTCTTGACCACCTGCGGCAGGAACATCTTGCCGGACCCGAACAGGTCGCCGACGATCTTCATGCCGTCCATCAGCGGGCCCTCGATGACGTCGAGGGGACGCTCGGCCTGCTGCCGGGCCTCCTCGGTGTCCTCCTCGATGAAGTCGACGATGCCGTGCACGAGGGCGTGCGACAGGCGCTCGGCGACCGGCGCGTCCCGCCACGACAGGTCGACCTCCCGCTTGGTGCCCTCGCCCTTGACGTTCTCGGCGAACGACACGAGCCGGTCGGTGGCGTCCGGGCGGCGGTCGAACAGGACGTCCTCGACCAGTTCGAGGAGGTCGGCGGGGATGTCCTCGTAGACGGCGAGCTGACCGGCGTTGACGATGCCCATGTCGAGCCCGGCGCGGACGGCGTGGAACAGGAACGCCGAGTGCATCGCCTCACGGACGACCTCGTTGCCGCGGAACGAGAACGACAGGTTGGAGATGCCGCCGCTGGTGCGGACACCGGGGCAGCGCTCCTTGATGCGGGGCAGGGCGTCGATGAACGCCTTCGCGTACCCGTTGTGCTCGGAGATGCCGGTCGCGACGGCGAGGACGTTCGGGTCGAACACGATGTCCTCGGCGGGGAACCCGGCCTTCTGCGTGAGCAGGTCGTAGGCGCGCCCGCAGATCTCCACCTTGCGGTCGGCGGTGTCGGCCTGGCCCCGCTCGTCGAACGCCATCACGACGACGCCGGCGCCGAAGTCGCGGACGCGGCGGGCCTGCTCCAGGAACTGCTCCTCGCCCTCCTTCAGGCTGATGGAGTTGACGACGCCCTTGCCCTGGACGGTCTTCAGCCCCGCCTCCAGCACGCTCCACCGCGAGCTGTCCACCATGATCGGGATGCGGGCCACCTCCGGCTCGGTCGCGATCAGGTTCAGGAACGTCGTCATCTCCCGCTCGCTTTCGAGCAGGTCGGCGTCCATGTTGACGTCGAGGAGGTTCGCGCCGCCGCGCACCTGCTCCAGCGCCACGTCCACCGCGCCCTGGTGGTCGCCCGCCTCGATGAGCTTGCGGAACCGCTTGGAGCCCGTGACGTTCGTCCGCTCGCCGATCATGACGAAGCCGGTGTCGCGGCCGATCTCGAACGGTTCCAGGCCGCTGAAGCGGGGAGCCTTGGCGGGCTTCACGACTTCGCGGGGGGCCGCGTTCCGGACGGCCTCGGCGATGCGGGCGATGTGGTCGGGGCCCGTCCCGCAGCAGCCGCCGACAGCGTTGACCATGCCGGCCGCGGCGAAGTCGCCGAGGTAGGCGCCCGTCTCGTCCGGCGTCTGGTCGTAGCCGCCGAACGCGTTCGGCAGGCCGGCGTTGGGGTGGCAGGCGGTGTAGGTGGCGGCGACCCGGGCCAGGTCCTCCACGTGCGGGCGCATCTCCTCGGCGCCCAGCGAGCAGTTCACGCCAACGACCAGGGGTTCGGCGTGCTCGATGGACCGCCAGAACGCCTCGACGGTCTGGCCGGACAGCGTCCGCCCGCTCAGGTCGACGATCGTCACCGAGATCCACAGCGGCAGGTCGGGGGCGACCTCGCGGGCGGCGGCGATCGCGGCCTTCGCGTTCAGCGTGTCGAAGATCGTCTCAATGAGGAGGAGGTCGACGCCGCCCTCGGCCAGCCCGGCGATCTGCCCGGCGTAGGAGGCCTTGACCTGGTCGAACGTGAAAGCGCGGTAGGCCGGGTCCTCCACGCGCGGCGACAGCGACAGCGTGACGTTCAGGGGGCCGACGGAACCGGCGACGAACCGCCCGCCGAACTCGTCGGCGGCCCGGCGGGCCACCCGGGCGCCCTCGACGTTCATCTCGTGGACCAGGTCCTCAAGGCCGTAGTCGGCTTGGCCGATGCTGGTCGCCGTGAACGTGTTGGTGGTCGTGATGTCGGCGCCGGCTTCGAGGTACTGCCGGTGGACGTCCAGGATGACGTCCGGGCGGGTCAGGTTCAGCAGGTCCGGGTCGCCGGTGACGTCCTTCGGATGGTCGCCGCCGATGCGGTCGCCGCGGTAGTCCTCGGGGGCCAGGCCCGCGCCCTGGAGCATCGTGCCCCAGGCTCCGTCGAGGACGGCGATGCGCTGGTCCAGAAGCTCGCGAAGTTCGTTGTCGTTGATTTCGAGCACCTCCCGTTGTACTGGGAGGCGCCCTTGTTACACGAAGTCCGGGCCGAGCGTGGCGGGCTCTCGCCCGTTGCAGCGCCTCTCGGCCTCACATCGAGATTACATAACTGGGCGCGGCATGTCCTGTCAGGGCCGCCAATCATCTCGATATGCGGGATGGGACGCGTATGTGAGCGCGAGGCAGCGCAGGACGGTCTCGCGAACCGCCTGCGCCGCTTCGAGCTCCGGGGTCCGGTGGCCCTGATCGAGGATCCAGGCCTGTTTCTCGTAGTCATCGATGATCTGGCGTGTGGCCGCCACCTCGTCGAGCGTCCTGGACGGGTCGTGGCGGGCGATGTGCTCGGAGTACGCCTCGTTCTCCGCCGACGCGACATACGCCGGATCGTCCTGGGTGTCGGTGTGGATGGTCCCGGAGGGCGTCGCCTTCCAGGGGATGCCGGAACAGGCTCGGGCGATCTGCTCGTCCCTCGCCAGCCGCGCTCGGAGGAACTCCACCAAATCCATGGAGCCATCCTGCCCCTTGCGTGGGACAGGATGGCCCTGCGGATTGCGGCGGCGCTCGTTCACGCCGCGCAGTTGCCCTCGGTGGGCTCGCCGGCGAAGCGGTCGGTGAGGAACGCCATCGCGTCCGGCCAGCTCCAGATCATGCCGGTGGCGTGCTCAGCGAGCGTGTAGGTCTTCCACGTCACGTTCGCGCCCTTCGCACACCACGCCTTGTGGAGCGTGTCGGCCTGCTCGAACGGGATGATCTGGTCGTAGACGGCCTGCGTCTGGAGGACCGGGACGCCCGGGGCCGTCCCGCCGAGCTTGTTGGCGTCCAGCGCCTCCCGCCACTGCGGCGTGGCCAGCGGGTCGCTGGTCGTGTAGTCGCTGATCTTCTTGAACGCGGTGTCGATCAGCGTGGAGGCGCCGTCGACGCTGGCGAGGCAGATGTCCTGGGCCTTGCGCAGCAGCTCGCGGCCCTTGTCGTTGAGGTACTTCCCCAGGTCCAGCCCGGGGTAGGCGGCGTCGTAGCCGACCGCCGACATGAACATCAGCGCGACGAACATCGACCCGTCGAGGTTCGCGGCGACCGCGCGCAGATCGGACGGGACTCCCCCGGCGAAGACGCCCTTGAGGTCGAGTTCCGGCGCGTAGGACTGTGCCAGCTGCGCCGCCCAGGCCGCCGACGTCCCGCCCTGCGAGTAGCCCCAGAAGCCGACCGGTGCGCCGCCGAGACCGGCCTCGGGGAGCCGCTGCGCGGCCCGCACCATGTTCAGGACGGCCTTGCCCTGGGAGCGGCCGACCTCATAGGTGTGCTGGCCGGGCGTGCCGAGGCCCTCCATGTCGGTGACGGCGACGGCCCAGCCGCGGCTGAGCGCGTCAGTGATCATGATCGCCTCGTAGTCCAGGCCCTGGGTGAGGGTGTAGGACGGGGCGCACGAGTCGCCGAGGCCGCGCGTCCCGACGGCGTAGGACACGAGGGGCCGCTCGCCCTCGCCCGTCCACGCCTTGGTCGGGACGAGCACGATGCCCGACACGGCGGTGGGCGTGCCGTGCACCGTCTCCGACCGGTACAGGACCTGCCACGACTTGACGCCCTCGTAGGGCGCCTTGCCGAACGGGTCGACCGTGAACACCGCCGGCCGCGACCTGATGACGTCGCCGGGCCGCCCCTCCGGAAGCGGCGAGGGCGGCCTGTAGAACGGATCTTCGGCGGGAGGCTTGCTCTCCTGGGGAGCCGCGGCGGCCGGGCCCTGAAGGGCGGTCGCCGTCAGGGCGACCCCGATACAGGACACCAGCACAGTGCGCAGGACATGGCGGACTTTGATGGACATGGCCCGTAACCCTTCGTCGTCCCACTGACCGTCCGAGTGACGGCGGGCCGACGCTAACGCAATTGGACACTTCCTCCAATGAAGCCGGGGACGAGACCGGCTGCACCGGATGTGTGGCCGTGTGACAAGATCACCGCCGCGTGCCCGGCCAGCGCGGCTCACCACCTGTTCGCGGTTCGATCGGCGGCCCGTCGTCCGGCTCTCCTAGGGCCGCCCTCGGGCGGCGGTGCGGCCCTTCCAGGTGCCGCCCTGGCCTGCGCGGTGCCGGCGGGCCGAATCGATGGTCATGGCCGCGTACATCAGGGCCACCAGGGGCAGGGCCGGGGCGCGCAGCGGTGACAGGCGGTAGAAGCGGAGCATGGGCGTGTAGGTGGCGGCCATGACCGTCCAGGCGAGGAGGCCCGCCGCGGCGGGGAGGGCGGCGTTCCCCGTGCCGGTCGCGAGGCCGGTCAGCCCCGCCAGGGAAGCGGCGGGCGGTACCGCGTACATCAACAGCAGCGCCGCGATCGTGCCGGTGAGAAGTGCCGGTGAATACCGAAGCTGGTCGTAGGCGCTTCGGGCGATCATCGTCCACAGGTCGGTGAGGCCGGGGTAGGGACGGCGGCTGGTCACGTCGCGGCTCAGGTCCAGGCGGCAGCGCCCGCCGGCGCGTTTGACCAGCCGTCCGAACGCCACGTCGTCGATCAGCGCGCCCTTGATCGCATCGAGGCCGCCGGCGTGCGCGAGGGCTTCGCGGCGGACGAGCATGCAGCCGCCCGCCGCGGCGGCGGTGCGGGTGCCGTCGCGGGCGACGCGGCGGAACGGGTAGAGCTGGGCGAAGAAGTACACGAAGGCGGGGACGATCAGGCGTTCCCAGCGGGTGCCGGTGTTGAGCGTGGCCATCTGTGACACGAGGTCGCGCTCGCCGGCGATGGCGGCGCGCACGAGACCGGTCACCGTTCCGGGCGCGTAGGCGATGTCGGCGTCGGTGAACAGGAGGATCTCCGGCGCTCCTGCGGCCTGGACGCCTTCCGACATCGCCCACACCTTGCCCGCCCACCCCGGGGGACGCTCTGTCGCTTCGACCACGCGAAGCCTGTTCGTCTCGTCACCGAGGCGGGTCGCCACGTCCGCGGTGCCGTCGCCGCTTCCGTCGTCCACGACGATGACGCTGAAGGTGCCCGGGTACTCCTGCGCCAGCAGGGTCGGCAGAGTCTCCGGAAGCACGGCCGCCTCGTCGCGGGCCGGGACCACGGCCACTACTTCGGGCCAGTAGGACGGGTCGGCGCCCGGTGGGAGCCCTGGGCCGGTCTTCCAGAAACCGCCGTGGCCCAGTGCGAGGTACAGCCACCCTGCCAGGGCTGCCAGCGCCAGAACGCCCACGACCAACACGTCCGGCAGCCTTGCAGTGCCTCGTACCGCCCGTCCAGCAGGCGCGGCAGCGCGGCGAGGCGGCGATCAGCGGGGGGGCGGCGCCCGGGGCCAAGGCCGCGCGGTCCCGGACGCGCCCGGTCAGGCGACGCGGTTCTTGGCGGCCATGCAGATGCGGGCGAGGTCGTTGAGGGCGTCGGCGCGGCGCTCGTCCAGGGACCGGCGGTCGCCCGGGCCCGCCTCGGCGAGGGTGTCGATCACCAGGGAGAAGACGGGCCATTCGGCGGGGCCGATGGCGCCCTGGAAGTCGACGCCGTCCTCAAGGTCGTCCAGGTCGAGGTTGCGGGCGAAGGTGGCGAGGGCGGCCTCGGCCGCGACGACGCCGATGCGCATCGCCAGCGCGGCCGGCTCGCGATCGAGGGAGCGCACATTGCTAGAACCCATGTTCGACAACCTAGAACATGCGAGCGACATGCGTCGAACATTTGGTCGAAAACGTTATCCGACGATCGCCTGCTGGAAGAAGTACGTGTGCGTGAAGTGCAGGACGCCGTCGGGCCTGCTCGGACGCATACCGGTCGCCGGGCCGCCGGCGAGCTCGTCCTCCAGTTCTCGCCTGATCTGCGCCGCGACGTCGTCTGGGGTCTGGGAGAAGTCGAGCCACGGGTCGAGCGGGCGGGTGTAGTCGAACCGCTCGGCGCGTTTCACCTCCGCGCCGGAGGCCGTGACGATTTCCGCGATCCGCGACTCGGTGAGGGCGGTGCCGTGCGAGGGGTCGCGGAGCCGTTCGATGCGGTCCGCGTCGCCTTTCAGGTCGTCCGGGCGGATCAGGTCGGCGATGATCAGCGCGGCGCCGGGGCGGCTGACCCGGGCCATCTCCCTCACGACGGCCTCCGGGTCGGCGACCTGGTGCAGCGAGAAGCGGGTGACGACGAGCGTGAACGACCGGTCGAGGTAGGGCAGGGCGGTGGCGTCGCCGTGCGTGAAGGTGACGTTCACGAGACCGGCGTGGTCGGCGTCGCGCTTGCCTTCGGCGAGCATCGGCGGCGTGAGGTCGAGGGCCGTCACGTGGCGGACGCGCCCGGCGATCGCGCGGGACACGAGCGCGGTGCCGGCCGCGACCTCGAGGACGATGTCCTCAAGGTCGAGTTCCGGCTCCATGAAACGGACGAGCCGGTCCAGATGACGGGTGAACGCGGCGTTCCGCGCCGGGTCGGCGAACCCGGCGGCCTGCTTGGAGAACTCCCGTACGACCTTCTCGTCATGGGTCACCGTCACGCCGCCTCCCTCGCATTGTTGCCCGGATCATCCCCGAAAGCACGCACGGTGAACAGGGGGCAGTGAGACTCATCACTCGACATTCTCGGACAAATCAGGCAGCGGGTACGCCGTCCAGCAGCGCGGCGAGGCCGTCCGCGTCGAGCAGGTCCGCCGGACGGACCGTGACGTTGGCGCTGACGTAGTGGAACGCCGCACTGACCTGCTCGACGTCCACCCCCGCCAGCTCCGCCCACGCCAGCCGGTACGCGGCGAGCTGCACCGACACGAACCGGGCCTCCTCCCCGGACGGCGGCGAACCCGTCTTCCAGTCGACGACCTCGTACACGCCGTCCCGGGACCGGAAAACGGCGTCCATGCGGCCCCGGACCAGCCGGTCGCCGATGATGGTCTCGAACGGGACCTCGATGTCGAGCGGCTCCCGCGACGCCCACTCCGACTCCTCGAAACGGGAGCGCAGCCGCGCGAGCTGCGCGTCGTCGGCGGCCCCCTCGTCGGCGGCGCCGGGCAGCTCGTCGGGGTCGAGGAGGCGCTGCTGCCCCCAGCGGCTCTCCAGCCAGGCGTGGAACGCGGTGCCGCGCCGCGCGTACGGGGCGGGCGGACGCGGCATCGGACGGCGGATCTGCCGGGCGAGGGCCGCCGGGTCGCGGGCGAGCGACACCAGCGACGACACCGACAGGTGCGCGGGAAGCTCGACGATCAGGCCGTCCCCGCCGCGCCCCCGGTCGCGCTCGGCGAGCAGCAGCTCGACGTCGCGCGCCCACGCGGACATGCGGGCGCGGTCGGCGTCGGACAGGCCGCTGTCGCCCGCCCAGTGCCGCGTCCGCCCGGCCATCTCGTCCTCGACCATGCGGGCGGCCTCGACGACCGCCTCGTACCTTTCACGGGCCGACACGTCGGAGTGGCCGCGGTCGCCGGGCGCCGCGGGCCACTGCGCCTCGTCGGGGTCGGCGAGCAGCGGGTTGGCGGCGCCCTCCTCCGGCGCGTCGGCCCACACGGCCACGGACCCGGCCCCGGCGACGCAGACCGCCCGTACCTCTTCGAGGAACGGCGAGGGGCCGAGCGGCCGGCCCGACGACCCCCACCAGTAGCCGGTGGTGATGAGCAGGCCGGACGCGCGCGTGACCGCCACGTAGGCCAGCCGTCTCTCCTCCCGCAGGTCGCGCTCGGAGCACGCCTGGTCGAACGCGGCGAGGTCGTCCTTGTCCAGGCCGTTCAGCGGGGGCAGGTCGGCGCGGTCGCCGCGCAGCATGAACGGCAGGACGCGCGGGTTCGCGGTCCAGCGGGTGGCGTTCTGCGGCGGCGACGGGAAGATCGAGCCCTTGGCGGGGGCGCCGTTCTTCTGCGGGACGTACGACAGGCCGGGGACGACGACCACCGGCCATTCGAGGCCCTTGGACGCGTGGACGGTGAGGAGCTTGACGCTGTCGGTCTCCCCGACCCTCCCCGCCTCCAGCCCGAACTCCTCCGTCTCGGCGGCCTTCAGGTAGGCGAGGAACGCGCCGAGCGTCGGGTCCTCCGCGTCGCCGGCGAACGTGGCGGCGGCGTCGATGAAGGCGTCGAGGTCCGCGCGGGCGGTGACGGGGTCGAGCCCGGAACGCGCGGCGACCTCGATGTCGAGGCCGAGGGCGCGCTCCACCTCGTTGACGAGGTCGGGCAGCGGCAGCCCGACCTGCCCGCGCAGCATGCGCAGCTCGTCGCGGAGCCGCCGCAGCCGCCCGTACCCCTCCGGCGAGTACCCCTCCGCCGGGCCGAGGTCGTCGAGCGCGTCGACGAGGCTGCCGGTCTCCTGGTTCAGCTCGCTGACGAGCTGACGCAGCGGGTCCTCCCGGCCTTCTCCCGGGGGTGCGTCGTCCGGCTCCTCCGGCGGCGGCTCCGCGCCTTCCGGCGGCGTGACGTCGCGCGCCGCCTCCTGGGCGAGGGTGCGGGCGCGCCGCCCGAGGGCGACGAGGTCGCGCGGGCCGAGGCGCCAGCGCGGGCCGGTGAGGAGCCGGGCCAGGGACGCGCCGGCCGTCGGGTCGTGCATGGCCCGCAGCGTGGCGACCACGTCCTGCACTTCGGGGACGGTGAGGAGCCCGCCGAGGCCGACGACCTCGACCGGGATGCCGCGCGCCTCCAAGGCCCGCCGGATGAGCGGGAACTGCGACCGTTTCCGCGCGAGGACGGCGACGTCGGAGTACTGGAGCGGCTCCGCCTGCGGGCCGCCGTCCGGTGCCGTCTCGGGGTCGGCGGCCATGAGCCGCGCGATCCGCGCGGCGATGCGGTCGGCCTCGTCCTCGACCGTGTGGAACAGCGCGCACTCGACGCGCCCGCGGTTCTCGCGCCCCGCGCCGGGGATGAGCCGGGGCACCGACCGCGTCTCCGCCCGCAGCTCCTCCTGAACCCTGGCCGCCGCCTCCAGGATCTGCTCGCCGTTGCGGAACGACCGGCTCAGCTGGACGACGGGCGCCGGAACCGGGCGCCCCCCGGCGACGCCCGGCCGCAACGGGAAGTCGTAGGCGAACCGCAGCAGGTTCCCGGCGCTGGCGCCTCGCCAGCCGTAGATCGACTGGCACGGGTCGCCCACCGCCGTCACCGGATGCCCGCCCGCGAACAGCGACGTGAGCAGGACGAGCTGCGCCTGGCTCGTGTCCTGGTACTCGTCCAGCAGGACGACGGAGAACCGTGACCGTTCGATCATCCCGACCTCGGGATGCTTGTGGGCGATCCGCGCGGCCAGGGCCATCTGGTCGCCGTGGTCGATGACCTCCCGGTCGGCCTTGGCCCGCCCGTACGCCTCGATCAGCGGCATCATCTGCTCGCGGACGGCGTGCTTGGCGAGGATGTCGCGCTGCGCCTTGAGCGGCTTCTTCACCGCGGCGAAGCGTTCGTCCAGCCACGTCCCGACCTTGCGGACGTCCTCGGCCGTCCGCAGATGCTCGGAGAGATCTCCGGCCAGCTCCATGACGGCCTTGGTGACGGTGTCGGGCTGCCACTCGATGCGGTCCATCGGGCCGTTGTAGGCGTCCACGACCCGCGAGCAGATCTGCCAGGCCACCGCCGGCGAGATCAGCCGCATCGTGGGTTCGAGGGCCTCGCGCAGCGCATGGTCGCCGAACAGCCGCGCCGCGTACGAGTGGTACGTCGACACCATCGGCTCGCCGTCGAACAGTGCCTCGCCGCCGAGCCGCTCCAGCTCGTCGCCCGGCAGGACTTCGCGCAGCTTGTCGAGCCGTTTGCGCACGCGGACGCCCAGCTCGGCCGCGGCCTTCCGGGTGAAGGTGAGGCCGAGGACGCGTTCCGGCCGGACGAAGCCGTTCGCGACCAGCCACACCACCCGCGCGGCCATCGTCTCGCTCTTGCCGGACCCGGCGCCGGCGATCACCGCCATCGGCGCCATCGGCGCCTCGATCACCCGGGCCTGCTCATCGGTCGGCTCCGGGATCTCCAGCAGCCGGGCCAGCTCTCCCGGCGTGATCACCCCACTCCCCCCGAGCTAGTCCCCGACCTGGCCGCCCTCGTCGTGAACAGGGCAGCAAGAGCGTACGGGACAGGTGCGACACTTGTCGTTGGCCCGCGCTCGAAACACATCGCCGGCCATGCCCGTCGCGACGACCTCGATGAGCTTCTTGGGCCAGTCGGGGTCCTCGTCGTCGGAGGGCGGCGGCTGCTCCTGCTCGCGTGCCCTGGCGGCGAACGCGGCCTTGCCGACCTGGACGAGCTTGGCGCCGCCGGGCTCGATCAGGCCGTGCCGCTCGAACGCGCCCAGCATCACCGCGTACTGGTAGACGCCGAGCTGCGGGTGGCGGGCCAGGTCGTCCTTGGGGACGGCGGTGGAGGACGTCTTGACGTCGATGATGACCGCGCGGCCCTGCTCGTCGCGTTCGGCGCGGTCGATGCGGCCCTTGATGACGACGCGGCCGAGGTCGACCTTGAACGACTCCTCCAGCGCGACGACCTCGTTGGGATTGTCGCGGTGCCAGGTGAGGAACCTGTCGACCATCCGGGCGGCCTGCTCACGCTGCTTCTCGGAGTACCACGAGCTGCGGAACTCCAGGTCGTTCCAGATCTCGTCGAGCCGCTCTGCGACATGGACCTCGCTGATGCCGTCGTCGGCGCCGGCCATCTCGGCGACCGCGTGGATGACCTTGCCCATCGTGCTGTACTCGTTGGGCCCGCCCTCCTGCGCGCCGACCGCGGAGGCGAGCAGCCACCGCAGCCCGCACGTGGTGAACGCCTCGACCTGGGACGGCGAGATGGTGATCTGCTCGTCCTCGGTGAAAGCGGGCCCCGAGTCGGACAACGCGGTGATGGCATACCAGTTCTCCGGCCTCGCTCCCCGCACGCCCGCGCGCGCGAGCCGCGCCAGGTGCCCGGCGGCGGCGCGTCTCAGCGGCTCCGGGCGGGACGGGTCGGCGACGGCGGAACGCAGGTCGGCGACCAGCGCGGACAGCGAAAGCCACCGGGTCTTCTCGTCCAGCTGCGATTGTTCGATCGCGCCGGGGAGCAGTTCGTTGAGGAACCGGGACGGGCGTTCCTCGGTGTCGTCGCCGCCGACGGCCGTGACGACGAGCCGTTTCCGGGCGCGTGTGACGGCCACGTAGAACAGGCGGCGTTCCTCGTCGAGCATCTTCGCCGCCATGGACGCACCGGCCGCGGCGTCGCCTTCCGGCTCGGACCCGGCGGCGTGCTCGACCATCTCCTCGACGCCCAGCAGCGACCCGCGCAGCCGCACGTCCGGCCAGACGCCCTCCTGGACGCCGGCGACGACGACCACGTCCCACTCCAGTCCCTTCGAGCGGTGCGCGGTGAGGATCCGGACGGCCTCGCCCTGCGGCGCCTGCTCGGCGAGCGTGTCACCGGCGATCTCCTGGGACGCGATGTTGTCGACGAACAGTTCGGGCCCGGCCTGGGGAAGCCGGTCGACGAACCGTGCGGCATGGTCGAACAGCGCCACGACGGCGTCGAGGTCACGGTCGGCCGCCGCACCGCGCGTGCCCCCTTTGATGCTCTGCCCCAGCAGTACGTCGGCCTGGCCGCTCTCCTGCCACACGGCCCACAGCACGTCCTCGGCGGTCCCGCCGTCGTGGACGCTGCGGCGCGCCACATCGATGAGGTGCGCGATCCGTTCGGCGGGAGCGCGGACCTTCTCGTGGACGAGTATGAGCTCACGCGGGTCGTCGACCGCCGCGATCAGAAGCTCACCGAGGGGACGCTGTCCGCCGGACAGCTCCTCCAGGTCGCGCAGTGCCCGTTTCAGGCGGCGCATGGCCAGCGCGTCGGCTCCGCCTAGCGGGCCCGTCAGCAGGTCTTCTGCGACGACCTCGTCCAGGTATCCCTTCTTCAGCGCGGCGCGCAGCAGGATCAGGAACGGGCGGACGGCGGGCTCGCCGATCAGGGGAACCTCGTCGCCCGCGACGACCACCGGCACACCGGCCTGGGCGAGCGCGCGCCGCAGCACCGGAACCTGCCGCACGGCGCTTCGCACAAGGACCGCCATCCGCGACCACGGAACACCGTCGAGGAGGTGTGCGCGGCGCAACTCGTCGGCGACGAGCGCCGACTCCTGGCTTTCGGAGTCGGCGATTACTGCGCGCACTTCATCGGGGGGTCCAGAGGGGCCGCCCCCCCTGGAAGACACAGCTCGTACTTCGCCGTCGTCCAGTTCCTCCACGGGATGCAGCGCGCGGTGTTCGGCGGCGCCGGCCGTCCCCGCGGGAAGGCGGCGCGCGATGCGCCGGGACGCGGTGAGGATCTCGGGGCCCATCCGGCGGCACGTCCGCAACGCGACGACGGGCGCGGGGGCGCCGTCCAGTGTGAGGAAGCGGTTGGGGAACTCCTGGATGCCGCGTACGTCGGCGCCCCGGAACCCGTAGATGGACTGGTCGGGGTCGCCGACGACGACGAGGTCGCGGCCGTCCCCGGCGAGGTAGTGCAGTAGCGCTTCCTGCGCAGGGTCGGTGTCCTGGTACTCGTCGACGAACACGATGTCGTAGGCGTCCTGCTCCCGGATCCGCACCTCCTCGTCCGCGAGCATGCCGGCGGCCATGTGGATCAGCTCGCCGTAGTCGTAGGTGGGGACGGGGTCCAGCGCGAACCGGTCGACGTACCGGTCCATGAACGCACCGATGGCGGGCCAGTCGTCGCGTCCGCGCATGCGCCCGAGCGCGACGAGGTCGTCCGCGATGTACTGCCGCTCGACCGCACGCAGGGTGAAGTCGCGCAGTTCTTCGGCGAACCCGCGCGTCGCCAGGGCGGCCCTCAACCGTTCCGGCCAGTCCCGCGCCCCGTCCGCCAGCTCGCCCTCCAGCAGGCGCCGAACTTCGAGGAGCTGCTCCGGCCCGGACAGCAGCCGCGGGGCCGGCTCCTCGTTCAACACGGCGTCGCGCCTGAGCAGCGCGTAGGCGTAGCTGTGGAAAGTGAGCGCCAGCGGCGTCCGCGTCGTCCGGTGCAGCCGCCCCGTGATCCGCTCCCGCAGCTCCCCCGCCGCCTTGCGGCTGAACGTCAGGACGAGCACGCGTTCCGGGTCGGCGCCACGGTTCTCGATGCGGTCGACGACCGCCTCGACGATCGTCGTCGTCTTCCCGGTGCCGGGACCGGCCAGCACCAGCATCGGCCCGCCGGCATGCTCCACCACCCGCCGCTGCTGCTCGTCGAGCACGGGCGGGACGGCCCGCGCGGGGCCCGCGCGGCGCACGAGACGGTAGGAAGCAGACGGCACAACAGTTCATTGGAACAGATCACCGTGACTGTTCTGACCACAACACACGCATGTCGCCAAGGTGGCCCCGCGTCAGACGGCGGTCACGCGTCGGACGGCGGTCACGCGTCGGACGGCGGCCACGCCGTGGCGACCTTCTCCCTGAACGCGCGCAGCGCGGCGGCGCCGACGGCCTTGTCCTGGTCGCCGTTCCCGCCGCTGACTCCGACGGCGCCGACGACCTCGCCGTCGTGGACGACGGGGAATCCGCCCACGAAGATCGCGAATTTTCCGGGGTGCATCTGGTCGATGCCGAACGCCTCGTTGCCCGATGGCGTTCTCCAGCTCGGCGCGGAACGCGTCCCTGGACAGCAGCTCTGCCATTTCCCTTCTCCTTCCCTGCCCTTTATCGGGCCGATTACCTGGGCGATATGTAGACGCTTTTCTCTTGCGTGCAAAAGAGCATCATCGAGGGCCCGGCCTGCTCCTTGAACGTCTGCGTGCCCGACTCCTTGAGCCCGCCGAACGGCACGGTCATCGCCATTCCGGACGTGGGCTGGTTGACCTTCACGAGACCGCTCTCGGACCGGCGCGCGAACTCCAGCGCCCGGTCGAGGTCCCCGGTGACGATCCCGGCGGACAGCCCGTAGCCGGTCCCGTTCGCCAGCTCGGCGGCCTCGTCGAACCCGGACGCGCGCTGGAACGCCAGCACCGGCCCGAAGATCTCCTCCCGGGGACCCTGATCAGCACCGATACGGGCCGATGGCCGAAGATCCCGCACTTTCCTTGGGCACCGTGCACACTGGCCCGGTGCGCTGCGGGTTCCTTGGCGGAAACCCCGACATGGTGCACAAAATGACTAGCCGGGCAGTGTGCACGTTCCTCATTGTTCACCCCGGACCGATCGAGCACATTCTCTGCAACCGTTGCGCCCGTCGGACTCGAATGGGGGCGCGCGTACAGGGAGGGGGCGCGCTTTGGGAGCCGCTCACTGGATCTATCTGTCCGGAATCATCCTCATCATCGCCGTCATGATCGCCCGCAAGAACGTCGTCATCCCCGCGGTGGCGGCGACGTTCCTGACCGCCTGGGTGTTCACCGGCGACTTCGCCACGGGACTGGAGTCGATCTTCAACGCCAGCCTGACCGCGGCGTCCGAGCTGTTCGGCATCTTCCTGATCATCGCGCTGGTGACCGCGCTGCTCGGCTTCGGCGTGCTGATCATCGGAATGATCACCGGGCTGGACGGGTCGGGGTTCTCCGGCCTGCCGCTCACCGGCTCGCTGGCCGGCACGCTCGGCCCGGCGTCCGGCGTCGACCCGGCGCTGCTCGCCGCGATCGGGCAGATGGGCAGCATCTGGTCCGGCGGCGGCGTCCTGGTCGCCTGGTCGTCGCTGATCGCGGTGGCGGGGTTCACGCGGGTCCCCGTCCTCGAACTCGTCCGCCGCTCGTTCCTGCCCGTCATCGCCGGCCTGGCCGTGTCCACGATGATCGGGCTGATCATCTACTAGGGGGTGCCTTGACCGCCTCGTCAGATCTGTCCCCCGCCGCCGCGCCCGCCGCGGCGGCGGGGGATCGTCCGGCCGGCGCGCTCCGGCTGCGCGCCGTGCTGCTGGTGCTGCTCACGTTCGGCGCCGGGACGACCGACGTCGTCGGGTTCCTCGCCTTCCGCCTTCACCGCTGACGGGACGGCCCGTCAGGACGGCCCCGGCCAGCGGGCCCGGGTCATGTCGACGCGGCGGCCGTCGGGGCGCAGGGGCGTTCCCTCGGCGCGGTAGTGCTCGTGGGCGCGTCCCTCATGGCATTTCGGCGGGCTCCCGTCCGCCCGGATGACCCGCCACCAGGGGACCCCGCCCCCGTACAGGGACATCACCCGGCCGACCTGCCGGGGCCCGCCCCGTCCGACCAGCTCGGCGACGT
This sequence comes from Actinomadura sp. 3N407, assembly GCF_052245875.1. NCBI lineage: Bacteria > Bacillati > Actinomycetota > Actinomycetes > Streptosporangiales > Thermomonosporaceae > Actinomadura > Actinomadura sp. 3N407. Next base: position 218,377 of record NZ_JBQQBP010000004.1, on the reverse strand, counting down.
CGCCGTAGGACAGGACGCGTCCCGGCGGGATCAGCTCGACCGCGTCCAGGACGGCTTCGGCGTACTCGTCAGGGTCTGCATGCACGCGCCAATTCTGACTCCTCGCGCTCCGCCGCGCCGGTTCCGGGCCGATCAGGCGGGCGGTGGCGGGCCGCCCGCCGGGCCGGGTGGTCTGTGGGGCGGCGGCGTCGGCGGGTGGTACTGCGGACGGGCCTGGGGCTGCTGCCCCGGAGGCGGGCCGTAGGGGCCACCGCGCGGCGGGAAAGGCCGCGGGCCGCCTGCCGGGACGGGCAGCGGGCCCCCCGGCGGGCCCCCCGGCGTCCGGGGGTGGCGGCGCCGGAACGTCACCGAGATCGCCCCCGCTGTGATCGTCCCGCCGATCCCGGCCACCACGATCGCGATGATCAGCGGGTTGACCCAGGCGGGGCGCTCGATGACCTCGACGGCCCCGGGGACGTCCTTCCCGAACCGCTGCCGGGCGGGCTTGCCCTTGGACCCGCCGGAACCGGCGGAGGCCAGCGCCCCGGCCGCCGCCAGGGCGCGTGACGCGTGCACCTCGCCGAACCCGACGTCCGCGTTGTAGCCTCCCGAGGGGCCGTGCCTCGTGCTCTCGATCAGCGCCTGGGCGATCAGCGCCGGCGTCAGCTTGGGGTACTTGGCGCGGATGAGCGCGACGATCCCGGAGACGACCGCGCTGGAGTCGCTGGTGCCGCTGCTCAGGAAGTACTGGCCGCCGGACCCCGCGACGGGCAGGTCCTTCCCCGGAGCGGACAGCAGCACCGAGAAGTTCCGGTTGGAGAACGGCGCGCGTGAGTGGTCCTCCTCGGTCGCGGCGACCGCGATGACGCCCGGGTAGGACGCCGGGTAGGAGTACGGCGCGAACCCGTCGCCGTCGAGGGCGCGCTCCTCGTCGCCTTCGTTGCCGACCGCGGAGACCACCGTGATGCCCTTGCCGATGGCGTAGCCGATCGCGGCGCGCTCGCCGCTGACCTCGTTGTCCTTGCCGAGCGAGAGGTTGATGACGTCGGCGCCGTGGTCGGCGGCGTAGCGGATGCCGCGCGCCACCGCGCCGTCGGCCTCCTCCAACGTCCGGTAGCGGACGTAGTTCGGGTCCTCCGGCTCGCTGATCACCCGGACGGACAGGATGCGGGCCTCCGGCGCGATCCCGATGACCCCGTCGCGGCGGCCGGGCCCGTGGCCGTGCCCGGCGATCAGCGACGCCATCGCGGTGCCGTGCGCCCGCGTCGGGGTGGACCCGCCGTCGATCTCTTCGAGCATGTTGGGGCCGGTCGTGACCGATCCGGCCAGGTCGGCCTGGCGGGCGTTGACGCCGGAGTCGACGACGGCGACGGTCACGCCCTTGCCCCGGGTGACCTTCCAGGCGGCGTCCATGCCGAGGGTCCTGAGAATGGGCCGCTGCCGGTCGCGCACCACGTCGGCGTGCGCGGGGACGGGCATGAGCCACGTCCCGGCCAGCGCCACCGCGAAGACGGCGGCCACGGCACGCCGGGGCATCGGCACTCGGGTCAGCATCGCCCTCCCGTCAGCATTGCCACTCCGGCTTGGAGCAGTCGGGCAGGGCCCTGGCGGACAGCGACCGCGCGACCGCGTGGGCGATCTGCGGCGCCAGGGCGAACGGCTCACCCGGCCGTTCCTTCTTGACCGCGGCCGCGGGGCGGCCGTCGGCCTGGCCCGACGTCGTCAGCACGACGTACGGGCCGCCGCGGTCGATGGTCCGGTCCTGCCGGGCCTCGTCGGTGAACCGGGCGGACGCCGTCCCCGGGAACGGTGCCGCGTGCAGCGCGGGACGCACCGATCCCGTCCCGTCCGGGCCCTTCGAACCGGGCAGCTCCTTGTACGCCTTGTCGGCCTTCCAAGCGTCGGGGAACGCCACCACGCCGATCGTGACGACGACGCCCAGGAGCTGGTCGACGTAGGTGGCGCGCAGGACGGCCTTGCAGCCGTGCCTTTGGATCGTCTTCGCGATCTGGGCGTCCACGGCCTGCGCGCAGCCGGTGTCCGGGACGATGCCCATCCGGGACGCGTACTCGCTCTGCCCCGACTGCGGGCTGTACGGAAGCCGCTCGGGGAAGATGCGCTGCGCGGGCCACGCCTGCCAGCGGCGCGCCACCTCTTTGTTCGCGGCGTGCTGCAACTCGGCGTTGGTGGGCTCGCGGTTGAGGGCCGCCCAGGCGCCGGTGAAGGAGATCCCGGTGGTGACCAGGTAGCAGCATCCGACGACGAGCGCGACGACCATCCACTGCCGTCCGCGCAGGCCGAGCACCGTCACGGGCCGGGCGGGAGCGGGCCCCGGGGGCCCCGGAGGGCCCGCGTACGGGCCCGCGCGCTGACCGTACGGAGGGCCACCGGGCATGCCCGGTGGGTACGGGGGCCGCGGCGGGGGCGGCTGCTGGGAGGGGGGCAGGAATGCCACAACAGTCAAGATTAACTGTGCTTCGCGACATTCCGCCCTGACATTCGGGTGAGGGCCCCGTCCGGGGCGCCCGGCGCCCGGGAATGCCGCAGCACATGGCAAGGTTGTGCGAGGGTGAGGACGATGACGTCCCGCCCACAACACAGCCGAGCGTCAGCACAGGAGCACCCACCGTGTCGTTGCCACCTCTGGTCGAGCCCGCAGCGGAGCTCACCCGCGACGAGGTCAACCGCTACTCGCGACACCTGATCATCCCCGACGTGGGCATGTCCGGGCAGAAGCGACTGAAGAACTCCAAGGTCCTGGTCGTGGGTGCCGGCGGTCTCGGCTCCCCCGCCCTGCTCTATCTCGCCGCCGCCGGGGTGGGCACCCTCGGCGTCATCGACTTCGACGTCGTGGACGAGTCCAACCTGCAGCGGCAGATCATCCACAAGCAGTCGTCCCTCGGCAGGCCGAAGGTCGAGTCCGCCGCCGAGGCCGTCCGTGAGATCAACCCGCTGATCGACGTGGTCGTGCACAACACCGCGCTCGACCGCGACAACATCATGGACATCTTCTCCGGGTACGACCTGATCCTCGACGGCACCGACAACTTCGCGACCCGCTACATGGTGAACGACGCGGCCGTCCTCCTCGGCAAGCCGTACGTGTGGGGGTCGATCTACCGCTTCGACGGCCAGGCGTCCGTCTTCTGGGCCGAGCACGGCCCCTGCTACCGCTGCCTCTACCCCGAGCCCCCGCCGCCCGGCATGGTCCCGTCCTGCGCCGAGGGCGGCGTCCTCGGCGTGCTGTGCTCGTCGATCGGCTCCATCCAGGTGAACGAGGGCATCAAGCTCCTCACCGGCATCGGCGAGCCCCTCGTCGGCCGCCTGATGATCTACGACGCGCTGGAGATGACGTACCGGTCGGTCAAGGTCCGCAAGGACCCCGAGTGCCCGCTGTGCGGCAAGAACCCGACGCAGACCGAGCTCCTCGAGGACTACGAGGCGTTCTGCGGCGCCGTCTCCGAGGAGGCCACCGAGGCCGCGAAGGACTCCACGATCACCGTCACCGACCTCAAGGCCATGCAGGACGGCGGCGACGACATCTTCCTGGTGGACGTCCGCGAGCCCAACGAGTACGAGATCGTCTCGATCCCGGGCGCCACGCTGATCCCGAAGGGCGAGTTCCTCAACGGCTCCGCCCTGGAGCGCCTCCCCCAGGACAAGAAGATCGTCCTGCACTGCAAGTCGGGCGCCCGCTCCGCCGAGGCCCTCGCCGTGGTCAAGAACGCCGGCTTCGCCGACGCCGTCCACGTAGGCGGCGGCGTCCTGGCCTGGGTCAACCAGATCGACCCGAGCCAGCCGTCCTACTGACCGCTCCTTCAGCAGAGACAGGGCCCCGGACCACGGTCTGGGGCTCTTCTCTTCGCGGCGGCCGAGCCGGCCGTCCGCGGCGACGGCTTCGGCCCGCCCGGCGCGGAGCGGGGGCGGTGTTCACCGTCCGCCTTCCCGCCGCCCCGCGGTCCCGCGCTCAGCCGCGGGCCGGTGGGGTGTAGGTGAGGCCTATCGAGGGGCCTATCTCGGCGAGCATCAGCTCGAACATCGGCTCGGCGTCGTCGAGGGCGAACTCCAGATGGCCGAAGACGTCGAGGCTGACGCCGCCCTGCAGGCGGATCCAGCACTTGAGGAACTGCTGGATCACCCCGAGCGGCAGGTCGACGCCGACGACCTCGTCGCGGTAGCGGGCCAGCTGCGGGCGCAGGGCGGGGTCGATCTCGTCGTCGGGCGGGATGGGGAACGGCTTCTTGTTCCACAGCTCCAGGAACAGGGCCATGAACGTCCAGCCGAACCTGCGGGCGCAGTCCTCGGCGAAGTCGACCTGTTCCTGGTTGCCGGCGCCGCGGACGGGGGCGCCGAACAGCAGCGCGTACTCGCGGGGGTGCGCCAGCGCCCAGTGGCGGAACCGGCGCGCCACCGCCAGGAACTTGCCGCTCATGTCGCCCGGCGGGACGGCCTCCATCGAGGCGTGCAGCTCGCCCGTCAGCTCGGTGAAGACGTCGCCGACCAGGTGCCGCAGCAGCTCGTGGTGGCTGCCGAAGTAGCGGTAGAGCGCCGGCGCGGTCATCCCCATCTCCCGGGCGATCGCCCGGAGCGTCACCGCCTCGGGGCCCTCCTCGACGAGGATCCGCCGGGCGGTCTCGGAGATCTCCTTGACCGTCGCCGCGCGCAGCCGATCACGCCGTGTTCCCACTACGCCGCCCTCTTTCCTGGTCCCTGCCGGCCGTGCGGGGCCGCGTCCGGCCGTCCCCGCATGATTCCCCAAAAACGCCCTTGACTAAAGCGAACGCCGTATGCAATGTTAACACCGTTCGCAGTTTACGGCATTCACTGTAGCTTACGGATGTCACTGGACAGGGGAGAGGACGATGTTCGATCGATGGGGCAGATGGGTCCACAGGCGGCGGCGCTGGGTCCTCGCCGTCGCGGGCGCCGCGCTGGTCTTCGCCGGCGTGTGGGGGACGGGCGTCTTCGGCGCACTGACCTCGTCCGGCGGGTTCGACACGCCGGGCAGTGAAAGCGCGAAGGCGGCACAGATCGCCGAACGCGACCTCGGACGGGACGCGGCGGACGTCGTGATCCTCTACCAGGGCCGGACGACTGTGGACGACCCGGCGTACCGGGCGGCGGTCGAGCGGGCCCTGTCCGGCCTCCCGTCGGACAAGGTCGCCGGCACCGCCACGTACTGGACGACCCGGTCTCCGCAGTTCGTCAGCCATGACCGCACCGCCACCTACGCCGTCCTGGAACTCGCCGGTGCCGACCAGGAGGCGAGGGACGACGCCTACGAGTCGATCCGGGACGGCGTGACCGAGGTCGGCGGCGGCCTCACCGCCAAGGCCGGCGGGAACGTCGCCACCGAGACCGCGATCAACGAGCGCGTCTCGTCCGACATCGGACGCGCCGAGGCCATGGCCATCCCCGTGCTGCTGGTGCTGCTCGTGCTGATCTTCGGCGGGCTGGTGTCGGCGAGCCTGCCGATGCTGGTCGGCGGCATGGCCATCCTCGGATCGTTCACCGCGCTGCACGCGCTCACCTACGTGACCGACGTGTCGATCTTCGCGGTGAACATCACCACGTTCCTCGGGCTCGGCCTCGCCATCGACTACGGGCTGTTCATGGTGAGCCGGTTCCGGGAGGAGATCCGGCGCGACGGCCGCTCGGCCGAGGACGCCCTCGCCGCGACGATGGCCACCGCCGGACGCACCGTCGCGGTCTCCGGCGTGACCGTCGCGGTGTCGCTGTCCGGGCTGCTGCTGTTCGACCAGAAGTTCCTCGTCTCGATGGGCTACGGCGGGATCGCGACCGTGGTCGTCTGCATGGTCGGGGCACTGACCGTGCTGCCCGCGCTGCTGGCCGTCCTCGGTCCGAAGGTGGACGCGCTGTCGGTCCGGCGGCGCGGCAAGAACGGCGATAACGGGGCGTCCCACAGCCGCGTCGACGGCTGGTGGGGCCGGGTGGCGCACAGCGTCATGCGCCGGCCGCTGATCTACGTCGTCGCCACCGTGGCGCTGCTCCTCGCGCTCGGCGGCCCGTTCCTGCGCATCGACTGGGGCGGTGTGGACGCCAGGGTCATGCCGGACGGAGCCGACGCCCGCGTCGTCGCCGAGACGCTGGAGACGCAGTTCCCGCGCAACGCCACGAACCCGATCGAGGCCGTGGTGACGGGGACGTCCGACCGGGCCGCGGTCCAGGCGTACGGGGACCGCCTGGCCGCGGTCCCCGGGGTCACGGACGCGGCGGTGACCGGCGCCGAGGGCACGACGACGCGGATCGCGCTGCGCTACGACGCCGACCCCAACTCCGGTGCCGCCCGCGACCTCGTCCAGGACGTCAGGGACGTCCCGGCGCCGCCCGGCGCGCAGTCGTACGTCGGCGGCGCCACCGCCGACGTCGTCGACCAGCTCGACAGCATCGGCTCGACCCTGCCCTGGCTCGGCGTGCTCGTCGGCGGCGCGACGTTCGCCCTGCTGTTCCTCGCGTTCGGGTCGGTCCTGCTGCCGCTGAAGGCGATCGTGATGAACATGCTGTCGCTGTCGGCCACGTTCGGCGCCGTCGTGCTGATCTTCCAGGACGGGCACCTGTCCGGGCTCCTGAACTTCACCGCGACCGGCACGATCTCGCCGGCGATGCCGATCCTGATGCTGGCCATGCTGTTCGGCATCTCGATGGACTACGAGGTGTTCCTGCTGTCGCGGGTCCGCGAGCAGTACGACCTGACCGGCGACAACACCGCCGCGGTCGCCGCCGGCGTCCAGCGGACCGGCGCCATCATCACCAGCGCCGCGCTGCTGTTCATCGTCGTGATCGGCGCGTTCGCGACCTCGGGCATCACGTTCATCAAGATGACCGGCGTCGGGATGGCCATCGCGATCCTGCTGGACGCGACGGTCGTCCGGGCGCTGCTGGTGCCCGCGACGATGCGGCTGCTGGGCCGCGCGAACTGGTGGGCGCCCGCCCCGCTCGCCAAGCTCTACCGCCGCTACGGCATCCGCGAGGGCGACGCGGAGGCACCGCCGTCGCGGTCGGAGCTGGAACCCGTGGGCTGACCCTCGACCGAGCCCTCCGGCGGCCGGCGCGTGCGACGCGCCGGCCGCCAATGCGTGCAAACCGCTTGTGATCTCCCTCACCCGCCGGAAGACTGAACGTCATTCGACCGGAGGCACAGCGTCGTCCCACCGGCGGCACCTCGCGTGACGCGCCCCACGGCACAGGCCCCGGCGGCTCCCCACGGTATTCACGGGATGTTCCTTTGGAGGCACCATGTCCACGCAGGTGATCAGCGATGCCGAGACGGCGCTCGGGCACCTGGAGCGCCTGACCGACGAACTGCGCTCCCGCGGCTGGGCCGTCGAGGTCGCCGCCCCCGCCGACCGGTGGCCCTCCGCGCTCGTCGCCGACCCGCGGACGCGGGCGATGAACGAGAACGTCATCGCGGCCCGGGAACGGTCGGACGACAGCTGGTCGTACTTCTACGGCTGGGGCGAGCGCATCGCGCCGTGCGCCGACCCGTCCGCCGCCGCCACCGCGCTCGGCCGCGTCCTCACCGCCCGCCGCGACAACTAGGGCGCGCGGCGACACCGGGGATCGGCTTCAGTCGTAGACGTACTGGCCCAGGCCGAGGAGGTTCCCTCGCTGTCGCGGAACCACGTCGCCGCGGCCGGCAGCGCTGGGAGACCGGGATCGCCGCCGCCGGACCCGACCCGCGCGACACGATCCTGGCCATGTTCGACGCCCGCCCGGGGAGGCGCCCGGTAGGGCGATGCCCGGTGGACATGATCGGCTTTTGACCCGATGCAGACGGGTCGCGTGAACTGAGGCTCGCTCTCCGCGGGAATGATCTTGTGGTCATCCGAGATCGATATGGAGAGGAAGATCATGCGACCGTCCGTCCGGGCCGCCGTCACGCTGGCGGCGGCTGGAGCCGCGCTGGTACCGCTCTCGGCCCCCGCCCTGGCCTGTCCCGATCCGCACAAGGTCGTCGCCGAGGGGCCGGCCAAGGTCTACGACCAGAAGTACCGGCACACCAAGACGAAGGTCGCCGTCGTCCGCAAGAAGGACGAGACGGTCGTCCGGCTGCACGTGTCGGGTTTCCCGGACAAGGCCGCCGGGCGGACGTTCGGCGTCCACGTCCACGTGAACAAGTGCGGGCCCGGACCCGAAGACGCCGGGCCGCACTACCAGAACCCGGACGCCCCGGAAGGTACGCCGCTCTCCGAGAAGGAGATCTGGCTGGACGTCGAGATCGCGCCCGGCGGTGAAGGCCGCTCAAAGGCCGTCGTGCCGTGGAGGGTCGCCGAGAAGGCGGCCGGGTCGGTCATCGTCCACGCCAGGCCGACCGACCGGGAGACGGGCGACGCCGGTGCTCGGCTGACCTGCACCGACGTTCCGTTCTGACCCGGACGACGCCGCCCGCCGCCGGGCGCCCGGCGGCGGGCCGCCCGGTTCCCCGGCGGGGCGGTCAGGCCGACTTGCGGCTCCGGCCCTTCGCCGGCTCCTTCTTCTGGCCCGACTTCGACGACGACTTGCGCGCGGCGGGCTTCTTCTCCGACCCTCCCTTGCCGGACGCGGACTTGCCGTCCTTCTCGCCGCGGCTCTTCTTGGCCGCCTCGACGCTCGCGCGCAGCGCGCTGAGCAGGTCGGCGGCGGGCTCCTCCTCGGGCCCCTCGGCGGGCCGCGCGACCTCCCGGCCCTCGATCTTGGCGTCGATCACCGACTGGAGGGCCTCCCGGTAGGCGTCCTTGTACTCCGACGGGTCGAACTCCCCCTCCATCGACTCGATCAGAGAGGTCGCCATCGACAGCTCCTGCTTGCGGATCTCGATGTCCTCGTCCAGGAACGCGAAGTCGGGCCTGCGGACCTCGTCCGGCCAGAGCATCGTCTCCAGCACGAACACGCCCTGCCGGACCCGCAGCGTCGCCAGCGACTCCCGCTGCCGGATCGCGATCTTGACGATGGCGACCTGGCCCGAGTTCTCCAGCGCGTCCCGCAGCAGCACGTACGGCTTGGCGCCCTGCGCGTCGGGCTCCAGGTAGTACGACTTCGCGAAGTAGATCGGGTCGACCTCCTCCGACTCCACGAACCGCAGGACGTCGATCCGGCGGCTGGACGTCAGCGGCAGGTCGGCGAAGTCCTCGTCGGTGAGGATCACCATCTCACCGCTCGGCAGCTCGTACCCCTTGGCGATGTCGGAGTACGGCACCTCCTCGCCGTCGGCGGTGCACACCCGCTTGTACTTGATGCGCGCCCCGTCCTCCCGGTGAACCTGGTGGAAGCTGACGTCCCTCTGCTCGGTCGCCGAATACAGCTTCACCGGTATCGTCACCAGCCCGAACGAGATGGCGCCCTTCCAGATACTGCGCATGACCAGTCCCTACCCACCACGTCCCGACAACCCACCACGTCCCGACAACCCACCACGTCCCGAACCAGCACGTTCTCCGCCCTTAGCGTCGCAACCTCGTTCGATTTGCACCAGAACGGACCCTTGATCCTTTTCTGCGGGGCCGGACCGGGTAAGACGGCGGTATGACCATGCCGTGGCCCGTTGAGCCGATGATGGCCGCCATCGGGAACCTTCCCTCCGACGGCGAGCAGTGGGGCCTGGAGCTGAAATGGGACGGCGTCCGCGTCGTGTCGCACGTCTCCGCCGACGGCGTCCGGGCCACCGGGCGGCGCGGCGGCGACGTCACGAGCCGCTACCCGGAACTGTCCGCCCTGGCCGACCTCCTCCCCCACCATGACGTCGTCCTCGACGGCGAGGTCGTCGCCTTCGAGGAAGGAAGGCCCAGCTTCGAACGCCTCCAGCGCCGCATGCACGTGGCCCACCCCGACCCCAGGCTGATCCGGGAGGTGCCGGTCAGGTACGTGGTCTTCGACGTCCTGTTCCTGGACGGGCACGTCTTGTACGACATGCCGTACGCCGACCGCCGCACACTGCTGGACGAACTGGACCTGGCCGGAACCGGCCCCGTGGAGGTGCCCCCGTACCTGCACGGCGGCGACACCGCCCAGGTCGAGGAGTTGCTCGCCTTCACCCGGGAGCAGCATCTCGAGGGCGTGCTCGCCAAACGCCTCGACTCCCCGTACCGTCCCGGCCGGCGCGTCGACTTCTGGCGCAAGGTCAAGAACTTCATGACGCGCGAGGTCATCGTCTGCGGCTGGAAGCCCGGCAAGGGACGGCGCGAAGGCGGCGTGGGCTCGCTGCTCCTGGGCGAGTACGACGTCAAAGGGCTGCTGGGCTTCGTCGGGCATGTCGGCACCGGCTTCACCGACCGCGCCCTGGACGAGCTGTACGAGACGCTGTGGCCCCTGCGGCGCCCCACCAGCCCCTACGACGAGCCTGTCCCGCGTGAGTTCGCCCGTGACGCCCAATGGGTTGAGCCACAACTCGTCGGGGAGGTCGCCTACAGTGCGCGCACCAGGGACGGCCGCCTGCGCTTCCCGTCCTGGCGCGGCCTCCGCGACGACAAGGACCCCCTGGAGGTCACCAGTGAGCAGTAACCCCCGGAGGACCTGTGGCCGGTAAGCGGACGACCGTGGAGGTGGAAGGCCAGCAGCTTTCGCTGTCCAACCTCGACAAGAACCTCTACCCGGAGTTCACCAAGGGCGAGGTCATCGACTACTACGCCCGCATAGCCCCGGTGATGCTTCCGCACCTGAAGGACCGTGCCGCGACCCGGATCCGGTGGCCGGACGGAGTGGACGGCGGGAAGTTCTTCGAGAAGAACGCCCCCTCGCACACCCCGGACTGGGTGCGGACGGCGACGATCCCCACGCCCGGCAGCTCCACGGGACGCGACACGCTCGACTTCGTCGTCGTCGACGACCTGCCCACGCTCGTGTGGTGCGCCAACCTCGCCGCGCTGGAACTGCACGTCCCGCAGTGGAAGGTCGGGCCGCGCGGCAAGGTGCACACACCCGACCTGGTCGTCTTCGACCTGGACCCGGGCGCGCCCGCCACGATCGTTGAGGCGTGCGAGGTGGCGGCGCTGCTCCGCGACGTGCTCGCCGAAGACGGCCTGGAGTCCTACCCGAAGACGAGCGGGAAGAAGGGACTGCACCTGTACGTCCCGGTCAAGGAGCCCAAGGACGCGGAGCGGACGTCGGAGTACGCCAAGGCCGCCGCGCAGCGGCTCGCCGAGGAACATCCCCGGCTGGTCGTCGCGAAGATGGAGAAGCGGCTGCGCAAGGGCAAGATCTTCGTCGACTGGAGCCAGAACAACCCCGCGAAGACGACCGTCGCCCCCTACTCGCTGCGCGCCGCGAGCCGCCCGTCCGTATCGACGCCCATCACGTGGGACGAGCTGGAGTCCTGCGAGGACGCCGCCGACCTGATGTTCACCCCGGGTGACGTCCTCGGCCGCGTCGACGAGCACGGCGACCTCCTGGAGTCGCTGCTGAAGGAGCACCGGCCGCTCCCCTAGGTTCCCCGCCCGACCGGCCGCCCGCCCCGACCCCTTTCGCCTGCCCTATGTGTTCGAAGCGGCACTCTCCGGCGCCGGATTCCGCCACCATGGTCGCTGAACCTTTTTCATCGGCCCGGCGCAAGAGCCTGCACCGGCGCAGGCCACCGAGGATGAAGATTGTTCACCGGGGACACCACGGGCCGGAAGGAAGAACAGTTGGCGGACAACCACCACTACGACGCCGTGGTGCTGGGCGGGGGAACGGCCGGGGAACTGGTGGCGTCGGGCCTCGCCCGCGCGGGCCGGGACGTCGCGCTCGTCGAGAAACGCCTGGTCGGCGGGGAGTCGCCGTACTTCGCGTGCGTGCCGTCCAAGTCGCTGCTGCTGTCGGCGCGGCGCGGCGAGACGTGGGAGATGGCCCTCGCCCGGCGCGACGTGCTGGCAGGGCACCGCGGCGACGATCCCGCCGTCGCGCGGATGGCCGAGGCCGGCGTGACCGTCCTGCGCGGCCGGGGCCACGTCGCCGAACCGGGCCTGATCGAGGTGGACGGCGCCGGGCACGGTTTCGACGACCTCGTCGTCTGCACCGGCAGCGAGCCGGTGATCCCGCCCGTCGACGGCCTCGCCGACGTCCCGCTGTGGACCAGTGACGAGGCGCTGTCGGTGCCCGATCTGCCGCGCCGGCTGGTGATCCTCGGCGGCGGCCCGGTCGGCTGCGAGATGGCGCAGGTGTACGCGTCGTTCGGGTCGCAGGTGTCGATCGTCGAGGCGTCCGGGCGGCTGCTGACCGCCGAGGCGCCGTTCGCCGGGGAGGTGCTCGCCGACGCGCTGCGCCGGATGGGCGTCGACCTGCGGCTCGGCGCCGGCCCCGGCCATGCGGGGCGCAAGGACACCGGGCTGCGGCTGTGGCTGTCGGACGGCGGGGCGCTCGACGCCGATCGCGTCCTCGTCGCCGCGGGCCGCCGTCCCCGCGTGGAGGGCATCGGGCTGGAGAACCTCGGCGTCCCCGTCTCGCCGGGGCACGGGGTACCGGTGGACGACACGTGCCGGGTGGCGTCCGGCACGGGCCGGGTCTGGGCGGCGGGGGACGTCACCGGCATCGCCCGCACCACCCACGCCGCGCGCTACCAGGCGCAGGTGGCGCTGTCCAACCTCCTGGGGCGGCGCCGCGAGGCCGACTACCGCGCGGTCCCCCGCGTCGTCTACACCACGCCCACCGTCTACTCGGTGGGGATCTCGCCCAGGCAGGCCGCCGAACTCGGCATAGACCTCCACACGGCCGGGTACGACCTCGCCGCGACGGCCCGGGCGGCGGTCGAGGCCGACGAACGCGGCCGGGTGGAACTGTACGCCGACCGGTCCCGCGGACTGCTGGTCGGCGCCGCCGCGGCCGGACTCTACGCCGAGGAGTGGATGAGCGAGATCGCGCTGGCCATCCGCGCGGAGACGCCGCTGAGCCTGCTCACCGACGTCGTCCACGCGTTCCCGACCTACGGCGAGTCCGTCGAGGCGCCGCTTCGGGAACTGGCCGCGAACCTGTGAGGCAGCCGTTCCCGGAAGGGACGTACGAGGAGGACCCGTGATGAGCGAGACCGACGATCTGGAACCGCCCGCACCCGACGACCCGGGCGAGGCCGGTGAGGCCAACGAGGCCGACGCCGCCGAGCAGCGGGCCGCGCTCGACGAGGACGAGCGGTCCCGCGAGTGGTTCGCGCAGGTGCCGGACGACGTCAACGAGGCGGACGTGGTCGAGCAGCGGTTCGAGGTGCCTCTCGACGAGGACGACTACCGGTGACCCCGCGGGCCCCCCGCACGTGCGCGGCCTCGCTGGTCTCCGGCACAGTCAACAACCTTTCCGGAAGGTCGCGCCGTGGATGCCGGAGGCCCTGGCCCGAAATAGACTGACCTGCGTGAAGGAACGTCGACGTGCTTCGGCCGTGACCGGCGGAGTTACTCGCACGTAGGATGATGAGATTGTTCCCGCGCGGCGGACACTCCATCCGCCGCATCGATCGTTGATCGGAGAGTGTGGTGACCGCGACCCCGGACGCACGCCCCCGCGGCACGAGGCTGCCGCGACTGGCGCGCCGCAGGCAACTGCTCGGCGCGGCTCAGGAGGTGTTCGTCGCGCAGGGGTACCACGCGGCGGCGATGGATGAGATCGCCGAACGCGCAGGCGTCAGCAAACCCGTGCTCTACCAGCACTTCCCGGGCAAGCTGGAGCTGTACCTGGCCCTGCTGGACGAGCATGCCGAAGCCCTGGTGAAGACCGTCCGCGACGCCCTTGGGTCCACCACGGACAACAAACTGCGCGTCCAGGCGAGCATGCAGGCCTTCTACGATTTCGTGGCCGGCGACGGCGAGGCGTACCGCCTCGTCTTCGAGTCCGACCTGCGCAACGTCGCGCCCGTGCGGGCGCGCGTCGACCGCGCCAACCAGCAGTGCGCCGAGATGATCGCCCAGGTCATCGCCGAGGACACCAACGCCCCGGCCGAGGAGGCTCACCTGCTCGGGATGGGCCTGGTCGGCATGGCGGAGGTCAGCGCCCGCTTCTGGCTGTCGCAGCACCGGGCGATCCCGAAGGACACCGCCGAGAAGATCATCGCCCGGCTGGCCTGGCGCGGCATCTCCGGCTTCCCCCTCTCCACCGAGTCCACCTGACGGGGCCTCGACGGCGTGGGGGCCGTCCCCGCCGGGGTTTCACCCTCGGCCGAACGCCGGTGACGGCGCGGCGGACGATCTCCGTGCGAACATCGGGGGAAGAACCCGCCGGTGGTCGGCGGGTCATGAACGGACGACGGGAGCATCGCGTGCAGGTTCGCATCGGTGTGCAGAACGTTCCGAGGGAACTCGTGGTAGACACCGTGCAGTCGGCCGACGAGGTCCAGGAGGCGCTGGCGGACGCGCTGTCCGAGCCGCGCGGGGTGTTCGCGCTCCAGGACCGCCGCGCCGGCCGGGTCGTCGTCCCGGCCGAACGGGTGGGCTACCTGGAGATCTCCGAGGACGAGCAGCGCAACGTGGGATTCGGCTCCCAGTACGCGTGAGCATGGGTTTACCGCGTTCCACCGGGCCTTGACCAGCCCTTTGTTTCATTCCGGCACAGCGGGCATATCGATCTCCGACCACGGGCCCACGGGCCCCACGGAAAAGGAATGGATGATCGACATGCTCACGACGATCCTCTGGTTCATCGTCGTCGGTGCCGTCATCGGAGCCCTGGCACGGCTGCTCGTCCCCGGACGCAACCCGATCGGTGTCCTGCTCACGATCCTCGTCGGGATCGCCGGCGCCGTCGTCGGCGGAGTCGTCGCCGACGCGCTCGGCGCGGGCACGCCGATCGCCGTCGTGTTCGCCGTGGTGATCGCCGCGCTCGGGGTGGCCGCGCTCACCTCGCTGAACGCCCGGGGCGACGGCCGCCGGGGCCGGCGCCACGGCTGGCGCCCAGGCCGCCGCACCTTCTGACCGCGACGAAGTCGTGCAGCCGGGCGCGGGGGGCGCCCCTCGGAAAAGCACTGACCGCGACGAAGCGCGGCCCCCACCGGCCGGAAGCCTCCGCCACCTGCAGGCGGGGGCTTCCCCCGTTTCCGGGCACCGATGTCCGGAAGTGGCCGTTCTGACAGGCCTCTCAACCGGCCGTGCGCCGGGTTCGGCGGGTTCCGGCGGCCGCGGATACTCCCTGGCGGGCAGGGCATGGAATACATGAAACCGTGGAAACGTTGAGTCCTGTGATCGGCTATTGGTGTATGTAATCAACGGTCGGTACACTGCGTCGCGGAGTGTGACCGCACGCAGCCACAGCGAGTGACTGCTCTCAACCCCTGACTGCGGTCGCCGACGGATTTTGATCAACGGCAGGTCCCTCTCGCGCGAGCGCGCGGCCAAAGGAAACGAACGGCGGGCGTGCCCACACGGCCGCGCCCTCCGGCGAACCGCGCCGCACCCGGGAGCGGAGACCCCGCATATTGGAGGCTGAAAGCCCTGACTACCTTTCGTGAACTCGGGGTCGTCCCCGAGATAGCAGATGCCCTTGAAGCAGAGGGCATCGTTCAAGCGTTCCCCATCCAGGAACTCGCCCTGCCGATCGCGCTGGGCGGGCACGACATCATCGGCCAGGCCCGCACGGGCACCGGCAAGACCCTCGCCTTCGGCGCCGCGCTGCTCCAGCGCATCGAGCACGGCGGCCGCGCGCCGCGTGCGCTCGTCGTGGCGCCGACCCGTGAGCTGGCCCTCCAGGTCACCGACGACCTCCTGGTCGCCGGCGGCAAACTCGGCAGCCGCGTCCTGTCGGTCTACGGCGGGCGTGCCTACGAGCCGCAGATCGACGCGCTCCGCGAGGGCGTCGACGTCGTCGTCGGCACCCCGGGACGGCTTCTCGACCTCGTCAAGCAGAAGCACCTCGACCTGTCCCAGGTCGAGATTCTGGTGCTGGACGAGGCCGACCGGATGCTCGACCTCGGCTTCCTGCCGGACATCGAGCGGATCATCGACCGGATCCCGGCGCAGCGGCAGACGATGATGTTCTCGGCGACCATGCCGGGCGAGATCGTTTCGCTGTCGCGCCGCTACCTGACCCGGCCCACCAACGTGCGGGCCGAGTCGCACACCGAGTCGGACGCCACACCGCAGGTCGTCCAGCACGTCTTCCAGGCCCACCAGATGGACAAGCCGGAGATGCTCGCGCGTCTCCTGCAGGCCGACGGACGCGGGCTGACCATGATCTTCTGCCAGACCAAGCGGGCCTGTGACCGGGTCGCCGCCGATCTGGTGCAGCGGGGTTTCGACGCCGCCGCCGTGCACGGCGATCTCGGTCAGAGCCAGCGTGAGCGGGCGCTCCGCGCGTTCCGCAACGGCAAGATCGGCGTGCTGGTCGCCACCGACGTGGCGGCCCGCGGACTCGACGTCGACGACGTCACCCATGTCGTCAACTACGAGTGCCCCGACAGCGCCGACACCTACGTGCACCGCATCGGCCGGACCGGCCGCGCGGGCAAGGAGGGCGTCGCCGTCACGTTCGTCGACTGGTCCGACCTCACCCGGTGGAAGCTGATCAACGGCACGCTCGACCTGCCGTTCCCCACGCCGGAGGAGACCTACTCCACGTCCACGCACTTCTTTTCGGTGCTCGGCATCCCCGAGGGCACGAAGGGCAAGCTGCCGAAGGACCAGCGGCACGGCCGCGCCGGGCTGGACGCCGAGGAGCTGGAGGACATCGGCGAGACGGGCAAGACCCGCAGCCATGGCCGCGACCAGGATCGCGACCGTGACCGTGACCGTGACCGCGACCGGGAGCGACCGCGGCCGCGGCGCCGCAAGGGCAACCGGACCCGCACCCGCGCCGGCAAGCCGCTGGAGGCCACCGCGGGGGAGGCCGAGACCGCCGCGGACGACAACATCGTCGACGCGGTGGCCACCGAGCGCAAACGCAGCCGGTCCCGCCGCCGCACCCGCGCCGGCAAGCCGACGACCGGCACGACCGAGGCGTCCCAGAGCGCCTGATTCCGCCAGCATCAACCGCGAGACCACCCGCTCGGTCTCGCGGTTGAGACCGCGGTGTCAGAGCTGCGCGTCCCGCAGTTTCAAAGCGGTGTCGGGATGGTCGGTGACGAGGACGGCGACGCGCGGGTCGCCGAGGAACCGCCGCATCACCGGTTCGGCGTTGACCGTCCAGACCATCGCGGGGATCCCCGCGCGGCCGCACTGGCGCAGCACCCCGACGCGGGCCAGCCGGTAGTTCACGGCGATCATGTCGGCGCCCGCCTTGCGGATCAGCCGCAGCGGCGCGAAATCGTGCGCGACGCCCCGCTCCCACAGGTTGCGTCCCACCGACAGGGCCGTGCGCACCCCCGGGAAGGCCCTCTTGATCTGCACGAGGGACAGGACCTCGCGAGTGGTGACGACGAAGCCGTCCCGCCCGAACGCCTCGATCGCCAGCGCCACGGTCTCGTGCTCGCAGCCGCGTTCCTTGAGGTCCAGATGCCCCCGCGCCCGGCCGGCGATGATCTCGATGGCCTCGGTGACCAGCGGGACGGGCCGCGGCGACAGCTCCTGAACCCGTTCGTAGGTGAGCCGCTTCAGCGGCAGCCCGGCGAGTTCGGGGTCATGGTGGACGACGAGCCGCCCGTCCCCCGTCCGCCGGATGTCGATCTCCACGTACTCGGCCCCGGACTCGGCGGCCGCGCTGAGGCCGGTCAGGCCCGCTTCGTCGCGGCGATGCGCGGAGATGGCAGGCTTCGGACGCACGCAGCCGACGCTACCACCGAAACTTTTTCACCGGTGTCCGTTGTCGCCCATTGACTAGGGTGGTTCCCCGTGAGTACGCCCCGGTTCCTGACCCTGCCCCCCGGCGTCCGCCGGACGAACATCGAGACCTCCCGCGGTCCGTTCGCCGCCCTGGAGGCCCTTCCGGGATCCGGTGTGCCCGAACGCCGCCCCGCCCTCCTCGTCCCCGGCCTCACCGGCAGCAAGGAGGACTTCCTCGGCGTCCTGCAGACCCTCGCCGCGTCCGGCCGCCGGGTCGTGTCGATCGACATGCGCGGCCAGTACGAGTCGATCGGGCCGGACGACGCGTCCACCTACACCCGGGCCGCGCTCGGCGAGGACATCAGCGCCCTGCTGGAGGCCCTCGGCCCCGACCCGGTGCACCTCGTCGCCCACTCGTTCGGCGGGCTGGTCTGCCGCGAGGCCGTGCTCACCGACCGGGTCCGTCCCGCGTCGTTCACCCTGATGAGCTCGGGTCCCGCGGCCGTCACGGGGCCGGCCGCCGACAAGGCCAGGGCCCTGCGCGACGCCATCCCCGAACTCGGCATGGAAACGATCTGGTCGATCGCCCTCGAACCCGACTACACCGGACGCGGCCTCCAGCAGGAGATCGTCGCCTTCATCAAGGCCCGCACGCTCGGCAACTCCGAGACGGGCCTGATCTGCATGTCGAACGAGATCCTCACCGCGCCCGACCGCGTCGACGAACTCGCCAAGCACTGCGCCGGCACAGGCCTGCGCACCCTCGTCCTCTACGGGGAGGACGACGACGCCTGGGAGCCCTCCGCCCAGGCCATGATGGCCGAACGCCTCAACGCGTCCAAGGTCGTCATCCCCGGCGCCACCCACTCCCCCGCCTGGGACGCCCCCGAGACCACGGCCGCCGCCCTCCTCGCCTTCTGGAACCAGTCCGAACAGAACCTCCGTTAGGCCGGGGAACCCGGACACGCTGGCCACCCCCGCGGCGCACATCCCCTCCAGAACGGTGCGCGTGCGCCGGCACGGGGCTCGGTCATCCTGCCGTGGACGTCCCCTTCACCGCCCACCGGGTGGCCCACCGCTCAAGCCGCATGAGGTCCGTGCACAGGTCGCGGCCGTCGGCGGTCAGGGTGTAGCCGCGGTCTGCGCGCTCGACGATGCCGGCCTCGTCCAGCTCCGCGAGCCGCTGGGCCAGCACGCTGGAGGAGGCGCCGTCACAGTGCCGTTGCAGTTCGCGGAACGTGGAGGCCGGGGCCTGGGCGAGTTCCCAGATGACGCGCAGGGCCCAGCGTCGGCCGAGCAGATCGAAAAGCGCCATGATCGGCCTTCCGCCGGCCGATCCCCGGACCGGCCGGCCCGGCAGCGGTGTGGGTGAGGCGGCCGGCCGGTCTGAGCCGAGTGCCATGGGTCGGTGTCCTCCCCGATGAAACCGAGCGCTTCTGTTTTCGAAGCGCTCTGTGCTAGCGTCCCCGCATGCCTCGATTTTCAAAGCAGACGGTACCGCCACGGCTCCATCCCGTCGAACCCCCCTACGACGCGGAGACGGCCGCGGCCCTGGAAGCACTGGGCCCGCCCATCGCCCTGTTCAGGGTCTTCGCCCGCCGGCCGGAACGGGCACGCGGTGTTCACGGCTGGGGACGGTACTACCTGTCGCGCGAGTCGCCCCTGACACTGCGGCACCGCGAGCTGGTGATCGACCGCACCACCGCGCGATGCGGAGCCGAGTACGAGTGGGGAATCCACACCGCGGTCTTCACCGCGAAGGCCGGACTCGACGCCGGCCAGATCCGCTCCATCGTCGCCGGAGGCCCAGACGACGCCTGCTGGACCGATCCGGCCGACCGCGCAGTGCTTCACGCCGTGGACGGCCTGTGCGACACCAACGACTTGTCCGACGACCAGTGGCAGGCACTGACCCTCGCCATCGGCGACGAAGCGGCCCTGGACCTCCTCCTGCTGTGCGGGTGGTACCACGCGATCTCTTTCGTCGCGCGCGTTCTACGCCTTCAGCCCGAACCCGACACTCCAGCCTTCGCCGACTATCGCCCCTGAGCCACCGGCTCGGCTGTGCCGGGCTACGCCGCGCGGCGGTACTCGCCGGGCGGGACGCCGAAGTGGCGGCGGAACGCCAGGTGGAAGCCCACCGACGAGCGGTACCCGACGCGTTCCGGGATCGCCGCCAACGGCGTCGCCGTCTCGGTGAGCAGCCGGGCCGCCTCCCGCATCCGCCGGCCGGCCAGATGGCGGGCGGGCGCCTCGCCGACCAGCCGGGTGAACGCCGCCGCGAACGCCGACCGCGACATCCGCGCCTCCCGGGCGAGCGACTCCAGCGTCCACGGCTCGGCGTACCGCGTCTGGATCACCAGCAGCGCCCGCCCGATCGCCGGGTCGCGCAGCGCCGGCGGCATCCCGCCGAGACGGTCCAGCGCCACCCGCAGCGCCAGCACGAACACCAGCTCGAACGCGCGCAGCCCGGCCAGTCCCCCGTACCGCGCGGTCAGCCCCTCCAGCGTCCCGGACAGCAGCGGCTCGGCGGCCAGTGCCGCGTGGTCGAGCACGATGATCTCCGGCAGCGACCGGTACAGCGGCGACATCCCGGCCTCGTCGTAGTGGAGGCCGCCGCAGAGCAGATCGGTCACGGGGCCGGGCCCGTCCACCCGCACCTCGGTCGTGCTCCCCGCCGGGCGCCCGGGAAGCACCAGGTCCAGCGGGGTCGTGACACGTCCCGGCCGGTCGGCCAGCTCGTGCGCCGCTCCGTACGGGAAGACCGCCAGCTCGCCCGGGCCCAGCATGACCGGCTCGGACGCCCCGGGCATCGTGATCGCGCACTCGCCGGACCGCACATAGTGCAGGATCGCGTTGCGCTCCTGGTCGCCCCGGAACCCCCACGGCGCCCGCGCCTCCCAGCGGCTGGCGAACACGCCCTCCAGCCGCAGCGGAGCGAGCAGCTCATCGAGAAGATCTGCTGGACGATCGTTAATCAAACCAGGATCCACACTTATGGAAGATACTCCACACCTCCGGCACGCTGGGCACCATGACCGAGACATACCTGGTGATCGGCGCCACCGGCGCACAGGGCGGTGCCGTAGCGAAACGCCTCGAACAGGACGGGCACGGCGTCCGCGGCTTCAGCCGGAAGCACGGCGACCTCGCCGACCCGGCCGCCGTGCGGGACGCCTTCGGGGGCGTGTCCCGCGCGTCGGTGACGCTGCCCATGGTGTTCGACCCGGACCTCGTCGCGCGGTACGTGGACAACATCATCGCCGCGGCCCGCCACTGCGAACGGCTCGTCCTGAACATCAGCAACCGCCTGCCGGCGACCCGCACGTCCGTCGCCGCTTTCGAGACCAGGCGCGACGCGGCCGGCACCCTGCTCGACTCCGGCATCCCCACCGTCGTGCTGCGCCCGCCCGTCTACCTGGAGAACCTCCACCCGGCCGACGGTGTCCTGCCCTACCCGCTCCCGCCCGGCCACCGGGTGGCCTGGCTCGCCCACGACGACCTCGGCGCCCTCACCGCCGCCGCGTTCCACCGCGACGACCTGGTCGGAACCTCGATCGACATCGGCGGCAAGGACATCGTCACCGGCCCGGAACTCGCGTCCGCCTTCGACGCGGACTACGTCCCGCTGGAGCCCGACGCGTTCCAGACGTTCATGACACCGATGATCGGCGAGGCCGCCGCGACGGGAGTCGCGGACACCTACCGCTGGCTGTCCGCCCCCGAGAACGCGAACTTCTACGACGGCGACCCGGACAAGGTGGAGGCCCTCTTCGGCGTCGAACTCACGCCGCTCCGCACGTGGGCCGCCCGATGAAGGCCATCGAGGAGGTCATCGAGCACCACCGCTTCATCGAGTCCTGGCTGAACGGAACGGCGACCGGCCTGGGCGGCTTCTTCGACATGCACACGCCGGACTTCACCTGGTACGACCCGGACGGCGCCCTGCTCACGCTCCCGGATCTGCGCACCGCGATGGAGAAGGCCCACGGCACCGTCCCCGGCCTGCGCATCCGGATCCTCGAACCACGCGTGCTCCTGGACCGCGACGACCTGGCCGTCGTCACGTACGAAGAACACCATCCCGACAGCGCCCGCCGAGCCCTAGCGGTAATGGTTCCCGCCCCGGACGCCCGCAACGGCCTCCTTTGGCGCAGCCTCCACGAGACCTGGACACAGTGACCGGAGAGCGACCCACCGCAGCCACCACCGTTCTACCCTGGCCACGGTGCGATACCGATCGCGGAACTACGGCACAGCTGCGTGGCATCCGCACGTCGCGTCAGGCGAGTTCGAGGCCGCCGTCGAGGGTCAGGGTCTGACCGGTCAGCCAGGTGGTCCGCGGGTCGGCCAGGCGGAGGATCCAGGTCGCGACTTCTTCGGGGTCTCCTCGTCGGCCCAGGGGGATGCGGGCCGCCTCGTCCTGCTTGATCTGTTCCACGACGGGCTGCGGGAGGCCGGCGGCGGTCAGGGCTTCGCTTTCGGTCGGGCCGGGGGCCAGGGCGTTCACGCGGATGCCGTCGGCGGCCAGTTCGAGGGCCCAGCTCCGGGTGAGGTGTTCGAGCGCCGCCTTGGACGCGGCGTAGTGGGCGGCGCCGGGCAGTGGACGGTGGCCGTAGGTGCTGGAGACGTTGACGATCGTGCCCTTGGCCTGGCGTAGATGTGGCAGGGCGGCGCTCGCGAGAAGGCTCGGCGCCGTGACGTTCAGGTCGAAGAGGCCCGCGATGCCTTCGGCCGAGGTCTCCGCCAGCGGCATCATCTTGGTGGCTCCGGCGTTGTTGACCAGGACGTCCAGACGTCCCATACGGTGGAACGCTTCGCCGATCACTTCCCGCGCGGTCGCCGGGGTGCGCAGGTCGGCGGGGTGCACGGCGATTCGGGGGTGGTCGGCGGCGGTCGCCTTGAGGGCGTCCTCGCGCCGTCCGACGCCCAGTACGCGGGCGCCGGCGTCGGCGAAGAGGCGGGCGGCGGCGCGTCCGATGCCCGATCCGGCACCGGTGACGATGACGGCCCTGCCGGTGAAGTCCACGAATCCTCCCTCGTTCGATGATCGACGAACATCGAACAAGTTAGCATGGGCGCATGAAGCAGGCGCACCATCCCGATCTGGACGAGATCGGACTCGTGGGGGTGATGGGTGCGCTGAGTGACCCCATCCGGATGGGGCTCGTGCGGGTGCTCGCCGATGGGCGTGAGCGCGGGTGGGGTGAACTGCGGGCGCCGGTGGCCAAGTCGACGCTGAGCCACCACCTGCGCGTCCTGCGCGATGCCGGGGTGACGCGGACGCGCCAGGAGGGCACGCGCTGTTTCGTGGAGTTGCGGCGCCATGATCTGGAGACCCGTTTCCCGGGTCTGCTGGACGCCGTGCTCCAGGCGGCCTGTGACGATGACGTGGGGGCTCACGTCGGGGTGGCGGCCGATCGAGACGTCGGCTGAGGCCGGCCTTCCGGCACGGCAGGCAATGCGTTCGTGACCGAGACTTGGCGGGGCCGCACCCCGACCGAACTTCCCAACGAACTGAGCATATGCCACGCTCGGTAACGAAAGTGACTATTTCGGCGGGTGTGACGTCGCGCCGCGGAGGTCTCAACGTTCGTTCCGACCGCCTACGCGGCCGGTCACGGCCGCCCACTCGGGGGGAGGAACGATGCGGAAGGTAGCCGACTGCCGGGACATGCCGAGCGAGTCCGGGTGCACGCTCACCATCACCGGCGAGGAGGACGAGGTCGTCCGCGCCGCCGCCGAGCACGCGGCCTCGGTGCACGGGCACACCGACAGCCCTGAACTGCGGGCCGAGATCCGCGGCTCGCTCAAGGACGAGCAGCTGAGCGTCCGGTAGGAGGCGGATATGACTTTCGTGCAGATCATCGAGTACGAGACCAACCGCCCGGACGAGCTGGACGCGCTGTTCGACGAGTGGGCGACCGCGACCGAGGGCAAGCGGACGGTGTCGCACGAGACCCATGCGCGGGACCGGGAGAACCCGGATCACTTCGTGGACATCATCGAGTTCCCGTCGTACGAGGCGGCGATGCGCAACAACGAACTGGCCGAGACGCGGCATATCGCCGCGGAGATCCAGGCCCGGTGCACCAATGGTCCACGGTTCCTGAACCTGGACGTCATGCGCGACGAATCCATGTGAGGCCGGCAGGCACGGGCGGGGGTCCACGCCCCCGCCCGTGCGGCACTGGACAAACGCGTAACACAATGGTTACATGTTTGCCGTGGACGTCTTCGACGCCGTGGCCGATCCGGTACGCCGGCGCATCGTGGCCCTGCTCGGGACCGGGCCGCGGACCGCTGGGGCACTGGCGGCCGCGTTCCCGGAGATCAGCCGTCCCGCCGTGAGCCGTCACCTGCGGGTGCTGCGCGAGGCGGGGCTGATCACAGCCGAGCAGGCCGGCCGTGAGCGGCACTACCAGGTCGACCATCGACCCCTGCAGGAGATCGAACGGTGGCTGTCCACCGTCCGCGGGCAGGTGTGGGAGCAGCGCCTCGACGCGCTGGAGACGGAAGTCCACCGGACGCGGCGCGCACATGCGGCCGAGGAGGAACCACCCATGGATTCGAGGAGCGCGGGATGACACCCACCCCCACCGGCCGCCTGATCGCCACGGCCACCGGCAGCGATCTGCAGATGACGCGCGAGTTCAAGGCCCCGATCGAGGACGTCTGGGCGAGCATCACCGAACCGGAGCGGACGGCCCGCTGGTTCGCGCACTGGAGCGGGGACGGCCGACCGGGCGCCACGGTGCGGCTCACGATGACGCACGAGGAAGGCCGGCCGGAGAGCGACATGACGATCATCGCCTGTGAGCCGCCGCGGCGGCTGGAGGTCGAGGCCGTCGACGAGTACGGCCGGTGGCATCTGGAGGCGCGTCTCGAGGAGGCCGGTGGCGTGACGACGCTGACCTTCCTGCACCATCTCGACCCCGAGACCGAGCTGGCCACGACCGGGCCGGGGTGGGAGTACTACCTCGACATGCTCTCCGCATCGATCACGGGCGCCCCGCACCCGGCCTTCGACGACTACTACCCCGGGCAGCACGCGTACTACGAGGGCCTGTCCACCGGCTGAATCACCGTCCGGGTGATGAGTTTTCGCCGGTTCGGAGGTCTACCCCTCCGACGACGACTCCCACCTGGAGGATTCATGACGACTGCCTCAGCCACCACCGGAACCCTTCGGGTGCCCGACGCGCGGCTCCACTACGAGGTGCGCGGGAGCGGGCCGCTGGTGGCGTTCGTCGGTGCGCCCATGGACGCCCAGGCGTTCGAGCCGCTGGCCGACCTGCTCGCGACGGACCACACCGTCCTCACCACCGACCCCCGGGGCATCCACCGGAGCCCGGTCGACGACCCGGAGCAGGACTCGACGCCGCCGCTGCGCGCCGGCGACCTCGCCCGGCTCATCGAGCACGTGGACGCGGGGCCGGCCGTGGCGCTGGGCTCCAGCGGCGGGGCGTGCACCGTCCTGGCACTCGCGCAGGCCCATCCCGGGCAAGCCCGCGCGGTCATCGCCCACGAGCCCCCGCTCGCCGAGCTGCTGGACGACCGCGAGGAACTCCGCAAGGGGACGGACGACATGATCGCCACCTACCTCGCCGGCGACGTCATGGGCGCGTGGAAGAAGTTCATGGCCCAGGCCGACATCTCCCTGCCCGAGGGCGCGCTGGACCAGATGTTCGGCGGCGAACGCGACCCGCAGCAGGTCGCCGACGAACGGCGCTGGTTCGAGCACGAAATGTTCGAGACCTCGTTCTGGCGGCCGGACATCGCCGCCCTGCGCGCCGGCGGGACCCGCGTCGTCGCCGCCGTCGGTGAAGACTCGGCCGGGGAACTCTGCGACCGCGCGACCCGGGCGCTCGCCGGCGCCCTCGGCATCGAGCCGACGCTGTTCCCCGGCGGCCACATCGCCTTCACGGAGGACCCCGACGGATTCGCCGTCCGCCTCCGGGAGGTCCTGGCCGACATTCCCTGAGAACGGCCGCCGGAGGTCGTTTCCTCCGGGTGACCCGGCTGCTCGGCCGGTACCCGGGGGCGGGTGCCCGCCTGACCGCCGGGCTCAGAGTTCGCGATGCCGGGTCAGGCGGGTGCCGACCAGCGCCGCGGCGCAGGTCATCGCGAGAGTGAGCAGGGCGCCGGGGACGAAACGCGCCGGGTCACCGGTTCGGAGCAGGTCGCCGGTGGTGCCGATGAGGGTCGTCGGGACCCACGCGCGGGCGGACGCCGGTATCCCGATGGCGCCGAGGACGATGAGGGCGGCGATCGGCATGATGATCGCGCCGACCGTCCCGCGCATCAGGCGGGTGGACAGCACGGCGATGATCAAGATGGTCAGCACGCCGAGCTGGCCCACGTTGGACGTGAACATGTCGATGGCGTCGGCCGCGGCGGGCGGCGGCAGGTCCAACTGGACGCCGCCGCCGAACCGTTCGAAGATCTCCTTCTGGTACCGGGCCATGAACGGGGTCGTCAGGCCGAAGAACGCGTAGACGCCGAGGAGGGCGACCAGCCGCCTGGTGCGCACCAGCCGGAGGAGTTCGAGGCGCCACAGGCTCATGCGGTCAGCTCCAGGAAGATCCGCCGCCGGTCTGAACGATCACGGTCGCCGGCCTAGGACGGCCTGCGGCCGAGGAGCAGGTAGAGCACCCCGCCGAGTGGGATGGAGGCACAGCAGATGACGGCCCAGGCCCACTTCGGCAGCCCCCGGGTCCGGTCGACGTGCACGATGTCGATGAGGCAGTAGCCGACGAACGCCACCAGCAGGACGATGACGGGCGTGAGCGCGGCGATGGGCGGAGCGTCCGCCGCGAGATTCACCACGTGCCGCACCTTCCGTCGTCCGACCTCGCTGGACACCATATGAGGATCAAATGGGATGACGGAGCCCGGGGCGATGTCATGCCGCGAAAGGGGTAATGACACACTTACTAGAGTTTGTCTCATGGAGGTGTGTCAATGCCCGCGACCGTCCAGCCCCCCGAGAGCGTCACCTGGCGCGTCCATCTCGACCGGTCCATGTGGGTCGGCGGAGTGCGCAGCCTGATGCTCCAGGCACTGCACCCGATGGCCATGTGGGGCGTCTGGCAGAACTCCAACTTCCGCGAGGACCCCTTCGGGCGGCTCCAGCGGACCTCCGACTTCGTCGGCCTCGGCACGTTCGGCAGCCCCGAAGAGGTCGAGGAGGCCGCCTACCGGGTCCGGGAGATCCACCGCAGCCTGCGCATCCTCAACCACGACACCGGAAAGAAGGAACGGCTCGACCAGCCCGAACTGCTGCTTTGGGTGCACTGCGCCGAGGTCTACTCGTATCTGGAGGTGGCCCGCCGGGGCGGGCTGCTGCTGACCGACGCCATGGCCGACCGGTACCTGGACGAGCAGCGCAAGTCTGCCACCCTCGTCGGGCTGCACGCGGAGGACGTCCCCGGCAGCGTCGCCGAGATGGAAGCGTTCTTCGCCGGGATGCTGCCGCGGCTGCGGGTCACCGAGGAGGCGGCGGAGACCGTCCGGTTCCTGATGTGGCCGGCGATGCCGGAGAACCTGAAGTTCCTCGCGCCCGGCAAGCCCGGCTACTTCCCGTTCGGCGCGCTCTGCTACTACTCGCTGCCCGGCTGGGCCCGGCGCATGTACGGGGCACTGCCCGAGGTGCCCCAGCCGGCGGTGACGGCGGCGCTCAAGTCGTTCCGCCTGGCGATGAACTCGGTACCGGAGCGGCTCCACGACTACGCGTTCGCCAAGCCCACCCGCGACATGCTCGAACGCACCCGGCAGCGGCTGGCCGCCGAGGGCTACGACGTGAGCAGGGGCCTGTTCGGCCTCCGGGACCCGAGACGCTGGCCCGTCCACAAGACCCTCACCCCGGCCTAGCCGACGCTCAAGGGGTTTCCACCGGGAGTGCCGCCCACGGGTCCTTGCGTGGGGCGGCCTCCTGGCCTTCCGGGCAATGGCGGGCGAAGTCGCACCACGAGCACAGGTTGCCCGGACGCGGTGGGAACAGCTCATCGTGCGGGGCGTGGTCGGCGGCGGCCGGGCGGGCGTCGGCCGGGCGGGCGTCCCCGCGTCGGGGTTTCGGAACCCGGGCGCGGTAGGCCTCGTCCGCGGCGGCGGCCTCGGCCGCTATCTGCTCGGCGCGGCGGATGTGCCGCGCCAGCGACTCGTCGGTGTGCTCCCACGACGCGACCTCACCGGACGGCAGGTGGTGCAGCTCGACGCGGCGGCAGGGGCGGCGCAGCACACGGGACGCGGCGACGGCGTAGATCGCCAGGGCGAGGGAGCCCCGCGCGTCGTCGGACGTGAGGGGACGGCGTCCCGTCTTGTAGTCGACGACGACGAGCTCGGGGCCGCGGGCGTCCAGGCGGTCGATGCGGCCGGACACGGCGATGCGGTCGGTGCGGGTCGCGACCGTGCGCTCGACGCCGACCGGCTCGTCGGACGGGTCGAGGCCCGCCGCGTAGCGTTCGGTCATCTCGCGGGCCCGGCCACGCCACTCGGCGGACTGGGCCTCGTCGCGGAAACCGTCCGTCAGCCAGCCCCGGGTCAGGAGGGTCCCGGCGGCCTCGGGGGTGCGTTCGCGGACGGGCAGCCGCCACCAGCCGGCCAGCGCGTTGTGGACGCTCGCGCCGACGCTGTTGTGCGCCCACGGCGGACCCTTCGGCGGCATCGGACGATCGAGGTACGTCATCCGGTAGCGGCGGGGGCAGTCGAGCCACGTGTTCAGCCTCGACGGCGTGCACGTGTACAGGCGCCGGGGCATCCCCTCGAAGCCCAGCTGCTCGGCGTTCAACGCCGGGTCAGTCGTCTTCCTGCGCCAGCGCGCCCCACGTCTCCCAGCGGGAGTCCTCCTCGCCGACCGTGGTCTCCTCGCCCTGCGCGGGCAGGACCTTGAGTTCCTTCGGCAGCGGGGTCAGCAGCGCGCCGATCGAGTTCAGCTGCTGGCGCAGGTCCTCGTAGACGCCGCCGATGGAGCCGGGGCGGCCGCGGTGCAGGGTGTCGCCGGAGAACAGGGTGCCGAGCTGCTCGCTGATCACGCAGACGCTGCCGGGGGTGTGGCCCGGGGTGTGCATGATCTCCAGCTGGGCGTCGCCGATCTCGAAGACGCCGCCGTCCTCCAGCCAGATGTCGGGTTCGAGGGACCGCAGCGCCTTGGCGTCGTCCTCGTCCTCCTCCTCTTTGGCGAGGCGGCCGAAGAACTCGCGCCACAGCAGCCGGTCGGCGCGGTGCAACGCGATCGGGGCCCAGTTCTCCTCGTCCTCCTCGCCCGCGGCGGCGACCTCGAGGACCACGTTGAGGTGGTGCTCGTTGCCGTCGGTGAGCAGGACGGCCATGACCTCGCGGTCACCGACCTCCTTGAGGATGGCCTCGGCGTCGTACGCCGGGTCGATCACGATGACCTCGTCGTCGTCACCGATGAGGTAGGTGTTGTTCTCGACGTCGTAGTCGGTGTCGTCCAGGGTCAGCTGCCCCGACGTCACCACCTGTTCGATGCGCGCGTCCACGCTTGGCACCCTACCGTGGTTCGGGCCCCCGGTCGGGCAGACGGAGATCATCGCCCGAGGCGCCAGCGAGCAGTTTCTCGTAGGCGTCCGGCGCGGTGGTCTCGGCGCCGAGGCGGTCGCCGGTCGGCGCGCCGTGATCGTCGCTGGCGCCCGTGACGGCCAGCCCCAGGCCGGCGGCCAGATCGCGCAGGTGGGCGCGGTCCTCCGGGACGTGGTCGGGATGATCCACCTCGATCCCGGCGAGCCCGGCGGCGGCGAGCCTCTCGATCACCTCGTCCGCGAAGACGTATCCGCGGCGCCGCGCCCTCGGGTGCGCGAGGACGCACACTCCCCCGGCCGCGCGGACGAGCCCGATCGCCCGCACCGGGTCGAGCGCGTACCGTTCGACGTGGGCGCGGCCGCCCTGCGCGATCCACCGCGCGGTGAACGCCTCGTCGACCGTGTCCACCGCGCCCGCCTCGACCATGGCCCGCGCGATGTGCGGACGTCCGACCGCCTCGCCCTTGGCCAGCGCGCGGACCATGCCCCAGGTGACGTCCACGCCGAGATCCCGGAGCCGGTCCACCATGCCCTGCGCCCTGATCACCCGGTCGTCGCAGATCCGGGCGAGTTCGGCGGCCAGCGCCGGCTCCTCCGGGTCGAACAGGTAGCCCAGCATGTGCAGGCTGCGGCCGTCGTGCTTGCACGACAGCTCGGCGCCGGGGACGAGGGTCAGGCCCGCGGGGAGCGAATCGGCGGCCTCGTCCCACCCGGCGACGGTGTCGTGGTCGGTGAGCGCCAGGACGTCCAGTCCCCTCTCCCGCGCCAGCCGGACGACCTCCGCGGGCGGCCGGGTGCCGTCGGACACGTCGCTGTGGCTGTGCAGGTCGATCCGCATGCCCCCGTTCATATCAGGGGCGTCAGTCGTCGAGCCTGGGGCTGTACGCGCCGTAGGGAAGGTGGAGGTCCATCCCCGGCTCGCGCAGATCGAGAAGGGTCTGGCGCTCCAGCATGAGGAGGCCGGCGTCGGCGGGCCACAGCACCGTCCACAGCCAGTCGCCCATCGCCTCGCCCACGTAGGCGGCCCGGTCGGGTTCGCCGTCGACCGCCCACATCGGCACCGAATGGCCGCAGGTCGCGGCGGGGCCGCTCACGTCGAGCTTCACGTGCGGCGGGCTGCCGTCGAACACCTCGCCGGGGTCGGCGCCGTCCAGTCCCGCGTAGTGGGCGCCGAGGCCGACGCCCGGCTCCTCGGCGATCAGCACCATGTCGGCGGGGCCGCTGAGCAGCCCCGGCCCGGACACGGCGACGGCCGTCGCCCGCGCGCCGCTGCGATCGTCCCCGACCGTGGCGAACCCCGTGACGAGCCAGCCCAGCGGAAGGGGCCAGGGCGTCCAGACGGGGACTCTCGCGTCGCGCAGTACGGCGGCCAGCCCGTCCGGGCCGGGTCGTTTGGACGGCTGCCTCGGCAGTACGGCACCGTGCACGCCGCAGGTCCAGTCGCTCGACCAGAGGTTCGGCGCGTGAACGGGACCCGCGCAGCGCGGGCATGTGGGCTCCGCCCTCATGATTACCCACCCTGCGGGCCGACGTCCCGGCTCGTCAAGGTCGCGGAGGTCGCCACCTGGGAAAGGGGGAACAAAATGGGGTCATGCGCATACGTTGCGTCGGCGGGATCGTGCGGGACGGGCAAGGGCGGCTGCTCATGGTGCGGCGGGGGCGCCCGCCGGGCGAGGGACTGTGGTCCATTCCGGGTGGGCGGGTCGAACCCGGCGAGGACGACCCGGACGCGGTCGCGCGGGAACTGAAGGAGGAGACCGGCCTGGACGTCATCGTCGGCGCGTCGGCCGGGACGGTGGAGCGCCCGGGGCCCGGCGGCGTCACCTACGACATCCACGACTACGTGGCGACGGTCACGGGGGGGACGTTGCGCGCCGGGGACGACGCGTCCGAGGTGCGCTGGGTCTCGCCGGACGGGCTGCGCGAACTCCCCGTCACGCCCGGCCTCCTCGACGCCCTGGTGCTGTGGGGGCTGCTATGACCGCGCGGACTGCTATGACCGGGGGACTGCTATGAGACGTGCGCCGGCCGGATGTCCGCCGTCACCGGGACGTCGTCGGCGCCGGGGTCGGAGGTGACGGTCTGGACCCGCATCCGCCGCGCCAGCCAGGCGGCGGCCGCCGCGAACAGCACCATCGGGACGACGTCGGCGACGACGACCTGCCACGGCACCCCGCCCTGCTCGATGTCCAGCTGTCCGATCGCGGCCGATCCGAGGAAGGCCAGCAGGTTGTTGAACACGTGCAGGGCGATGCTGGCCTCCAGCCCGCCTGTGCGCACCGCCAGCCAGGCCGCGATGGCGCCGAAGATGAAGATGTCGAGGATGCCCCAGCCGGTGTAGCCGTGCCCGGCCGTGAACAGCGCCGACCCGACCACGATGCCGGGCCACGGCGTCCGGAACACGACGCTGAACGCCTGTCCGACGCGTCCCCTGGCGTTCTCAAGCGTGCAGGCGCCCACGGCCTGCAGCACCCAGCCGCGGAAGACGTACTCCTCCGCCGCCGCCTGGAACGGCACCAGGAGGATGATGACGACGGCCGGAACGAGGAACTTGTCCCACCCGACCCAATGCTCGTCCCCGGCGGACTGGTCGTCCATGCCGAAGGCCGCCAGGAGCGACGTCCCGTACGCCACGATGCAGAACAGGATCGCCAGGCCACAGCAGACCAGCATCCACTTCCAGCGCAGCCGTCCCGCCACCGACGACAGCGTGCCGGGCCTCCGCCGCTGAATCCCCCACGCCGCGAACAGCGCCACCGGCAGGAACACCGCGAGCGCGGCCAGGTTGAACGCCAGGTCGGCCGTGTCGTCACCGAAGATCGTGTTCGGGTCCGTGCCGGACGTCTCGGGCAGCTCCCCGGTGGCCACCACCTGGATGATCATCCCGATGAGCATGAGCCCGATCGCCAGGCTCATGCCGATGCCCAGGATCGTCAGGCTCCCCACCAGCGGGCGCCACCACCGGTGCGCACCGGTACGCGCCAGCCTGTGGAACGGGCTCCCCGCCGGCGCCGCGATCGTCCAGGACGTCTTGACGGGCGGCGCCCCGTACCCCGGGTACGCCTGCCCGTAAGGGGCGGCCCCGTACTCCCGGTCCCAGCCGGGCGGCTGCGCCGGTGAGCCCGGCCAGTACGGCATCCCCGCCGTGTAGGGCTGCTGCGCCTGCTCGGGCGGCGTGCCGTAGGGCTGCGCACCGTAAGGCTGCGTGCCGTAGGGCTGCGGGCCCTGCTGAGGGTGCGGCTCCTGAGTATGCGGCTCCCGGGGTTGCGGCTCCGCGGGCCGGTCGCCGGAAAGGTCGGGGTCCAGCGGGGCCCAGCCGTCGGCATCCCCTGGTTCTGACACGTTGGACCCTCCCGAAAGCCTTCGCGTACGTAGGGACGAATCGTACGGGGCCTCAGTTCCCCGGTGGGTCGAACCGCTCCCTGCGGGTCATGCCCGCCGCCCGGCCCTTGGCGGCGACGACGAGCGCCATCTTCCGGGACGCCTCGTCGATCATCTCGTCGCCGAGGACGGCGGCGCCGCGCCCCTCGACACCGACGAAATGGTCGTAGGCGTCGAGGATCAGCTCGGCGCGGTCGTAGTCGTCCTGGGACGGGGAGAACACCGCGTTGCCGGCCTCGATCTGGGACGGGTGCAGGACCCACTTGCCGTCGAACCCCAGCGCGGCGGAGCGCCGCGCGACCCGCGTGAACGCCTCCACGTCCCGGACGTTGAAGTAGGGGCCGTCGATGGCCTGGAGGTCGTTGGCGCGTGCGGCCATCAGGATCCGCATCAGGATGTAGTGGTAGGCGTCGCCCTCCGTGTAACCGGGCGGCTGCTCGCCGACGACGAGGGTCTTCATGTTGATCGACGCCATGAGGTCGCCGGGGCCGAGGACGAGCGACTCCAGCCGCGGCGAGGACGCGGCGATCGCGTCGATGCCGACCATTCCCCGCGCGTCCTCGATCTGGGCCTCGATGCCGATGCCGCCGACGGGCAGGCCCATGCCCCGCTCGATCTGGGTGAGCAGCCGGTCGAGCCACTGGACGTGGGCGGCGTCCCGCACCTTGGGCAGCATGACGGCGTCGAGGTTCGCGCCGGCGCCCTCCACGACCTCGATCACGTCCCGGTAGGCCCAGTGGGTGTCCAGGTCGTTGACGCGCACCACCCGGGTCTTCCCGGCCCAGTCCCCCTCGTTCAGCGCGGTGACGACGGTCCCGCGGGCCTCCTCCTTCGCGGACGGCGCGACGGCGTCCTCCAGGTCGAGGAAGATCTCGTCCGCGGGGAGCCCCTGCGCCTTCTCGATGAAGCGGGCGTTGCTGCCGGGGACCGCGAGGGTGGTACGTCGAGAGCGCATGGCCCGGATGCTATCCAGCGATGTGAGACCCTCAGAGCATGGGTGAGCTGAACCGGGCGCTGGTGGAGGAGGCGGCCAAGAAGTCGGGGCTGCTGTGGCTGGACCTGCCCGGCCTGCCGCAGCCGAGGGCCGCCTGGCACGTGTGGCACGACGGCTCCGCCTACGTCCTGACCGGCGGGGAGGGCGAGCAGCCGCTGCCGGGCCTGCCGGAGTCCGCGCAGGTGACGGTGATCCTGCGCAGCAAGGACAAGGGCGGCCGGCTCATCTCGTTCACCGCCGACGCCGAGCCGGTCGAGCCGGGCTCCGAGCTGTGGGACGCCGTGACGCCGCTGCTGGCCAAGGACCGCCTGAACGCCGCTTCCCACGAGGGGCAGGTGGAGCGCTGGGCCACCGACTCCTGGATCGTCCGGCTCACCCCCGTCTCCGAGGTCACCGAGACCGCCGAGGCGTCCGGCGGCTACGCCACCGTCCGGCCCGTCCCGACCCCCGCGACGACCGCGGGCGCACCGCCCCGCATGTACGGCGGCAAACGCCGCCGCGTCGACCGGTAGCGCGTCACATCGGCAGCCGGCGGCCGGTCGCGATGGAGTTGAGCTTGTCGGGGTTGGCGACCAGGTGGACGGCCTGGATCCGGCCGTCGTCGTCGATGTCCACGGTGACGGTGCTGATCGGGCCGTCGGGGCCGTCCACGACGAGGGCGGGCTCGCCGTTGAGGTGGACGCGCCGGATCCGCATGTCGGCGGGTTCGATGCCCGCGTAGGGCCGGCCGGTGATCGCCGAGAGCCAGCGGCCCACCTTGTCGGCGCCGTGGATGATGCGCAGCGCCGCCCTGACCTTGCCGCCGCCGTCGGTCCACAGGGCGACGTCCGGCGCGAGGACCTCCATGAGCCGGTTGATGTCGCCGCCGACGACCGCGTCGAAGAACCGCGACGTGGCCTCCCGCCGCTCCGCGCCGCCCGCCTCGAAGCGGGGACGCCGCGCCTCCACGTGCTTGCGGGCGCGGGTGCCGAGCTGCCGCACCGACGTCTCCGCCCGGTCCAGCGCCTTGGCGATCTCGGCGTACGGGTAGCCGAAGACCTCCTTGAGGACGAACACGGCGCGTTCGAGCGGGCTCAGCGTTTCCAGGACGATGAGCATCGCCATCGATACCGACTCCGACATCTCCGCGTCCTCGGCGACGTCCGGGGAGGTCAGCATCGGCTCGGGCAGCCACGGCCCGACGTAGGTCTCGCGCCGGGCCCGCGCCGACCGCAGCCGGTCGAGCGCGACGTTGGTGGTGATCCGGACGAGGTAGGCCTTGGGTTCGACGACGCCCGAGCGGTCCGCCGCGAACCAGCGGAGCCACGCGTCCTGCACGGCGTCCTCCGCGTCGGCGGCCGTGCCCAGCATCCGGTACGCCACGGCGAAGAGCAGGTTCCGGTGCTCCTCGAACGCCTCCTCGAACGCCTCGCTCATGATCGTCAGCCTCTCATACGGTCCCTCTCAGGTCTTCACCACCGGGGACGGGACGGCGGCGCGAGATGTGACACGTCCTGCCCGCCGGCGTCCGGCATCACCCGCCGGCCCCCGGATCAGGCGGGAGATCATGGGTAGTGTCCTGGCCATGAGCGGATCTCCGACACGGGTGTTCATCGCCCGGCTCGCGGGGATCGCCGTGTTCGACCCCGCCGGCGACCAGGTCGGCAGGGTCCGCGATGTCGTGGTGGCGCTGCGGCTGGCGCCGCGTCCGCCGCGGGCGCTGGGGCTGGTGGTCGAGGTCACGTCCCGCCATGCCGTGTTCCTGCCCATCACGCGGGTGACGGTGATCGAGGCGGACGCGATCGTCTTCGACGGGCGGCTGAACATGCGGCGGTTCCGCAAACGCGAGTCCGAGACGCTGGTCATCGCCGAGATGCTGGACCGGACGATCCGGTTGCGCGACAGCGGGGAACCCGTCTCGGTCGTCGACGTGGCGATGGAACCGACCCGCACCCGGGACTGGCTGGTCGGCAAGGTCGCGGTGCGCCGCAGGAGGGGACGGGGGCTGCGCAAACGCGGCGAGAGCTTCGTCGTGGACTGGGACGCCGTCGAGGGGTTCTCCGCCGTCGAGCACGGGCAGGGCGCGGCCGGGCTGATCGCCGCGTTCGAGCAGATGAAGCCCGCCGACCTCGCCGGCATCGTGCACGAGCTGCCGGCGAAGCGGCGCGCGGAGGTCGCCGCCGCGCTCGACGACGAGCGGCTCGCGGACATCCTG
This sequence comes from Actinomadura sp. 3N407, assembly GCF_052245875.1. Classification (NCBI taxonomy): domain Bacteria; kingdom Bacillati; phylum Actinomycetota; class Actinomycetes; order Streptosporangiales; family Thermomonosporaceae; genus Actinomadura; species Actinomadura sp. 3N407. The sequence continues at coordinate 182,647 of NZ_JBQQBP010000004.1, read as the reverse complement.
GAGGAACTGCCCGAGGACGACCAGATCGAGATCCTCGGCAAGCTCGGCGTGGACCGGGCCGCGCACGTCCTGGAGGCCATGGGCCCCGACGACGCCGCCGACCTGCTCGGTGACCTGCCCACCGAGCAGCGGGAGCAGCTGCTGACGCTGATGGAGCCGCAGGAGGCGGCGCCGGTGCGCAGGCTCCTGGTCTACGAGGACTACTCGGCCGGCGGCCTGATGACGACCGACCCGGTGATCGTCGCGCCGGACGCGACGGTCGCCGAGGCGCTCGCGCTGATCAGGCGGCCCGACCTGAACCCGGCCCTGGCCGCGCAGGTGTACGTGTGCCGCCCGCCGACCGCGACGCCGACCGGCCGGTACCTCGGGACGGTCCATTTCCAGAAGCTGCTGCGGGAGCCGCCGCCGACGCTCGTCGCCGGGATCGTGGACGCCGAGCTGGACCCGCTGCGGCCCACCATGTCGCTGGAGGCCGTCGCGATGTTCCTGGCCACCTACAACCTCGTCGCGGGCGCCGTCGTGGACGACGACGGCCACCTGCTGGGGTCGGTGACGATCGACGACGTCCTCGACCATCTGCTGCCCGTGGACTGGCGGGAGGCCCTGATGGAGGCCGGCGCGGAGGAGACCGCGGATCCCGAGGAAGAGGCTCTCCGGGGGAACATGTGATGACGACACGCCAGATGACCGCACGCCTGGACCAGCCGAGGGAGATCCGCCGGACGTTCGTGCCGCGGCCCCACTACGATCCCGAGTCGTTCGGGCGGCTGTCCGAACGGATCGCGCGGTTCCTGGGGACGGCCCGTTTCCTCGTCTACCTGACCGTGTTCATCACCGTGTGGGTGGCGTGGAATCTGCTCGCGCCGTCCGCCCTGAAGTTCGACCCTTACCCGTTCATCTTCCTGACGCTGATCCTGTCGGTCCAGGCGTCCTACGCGGCGCCGCTGATCCTGCTGGCCCAGAACCGGCAGGACGACCGGGACCGCGTCCAGTACGAGCAGGACCGGGCGAGGAACGACCGCACCATCGCCGACACCGAATACCTGACCCGGGAGATCGCCGGGCTGCGGGTGGCGGTGAGCGAGGTCGTGACCCGCGACTTCCTGCGCTCGGAGCTTCAGCAGATCATGCGGGAGCTGGAGGCCAAGGACTCCGCGGCCTAGCCCCTCAGGCCCGGACGGGGACCTGCTCGGCGGTGAGCTTGTCCAGGATGTGCTGGAAGGTGCGCAGGTCCGACTCGTCCAGCCTGCTGAGCATGTGCTCCCGGACGCCCTGCCGGTAGGTGGGGGCGGCCTCCGCGAGCCGGGCCCGCCCGGCGGACGTCAGGACGGCGTACAGGCCGCGGGCGTCGCTCGTACAGGACTGCCGGGCGACCAGCCCCTCGCGCTCCAGCCGGTCGACGAGCCGGGTAAGTCCGCTGCGCGACAGCAGGACACGGTCGGCGAGATCGTTCATCCGGAGCCGGCCGCCCGGGGCCTCGCCCAGGTGCATGAGGACGTCGTAGGAGGCCAGCGCCAGGTCATGGTGCGCCAGCAGGTCGGCCTGGAGCCGGCGGGAGATCTGCGCCTGGGCGCGGAGCATGCCGCGCCAGACGATCAGCTCGGCGACCGAGATCGTGCTGCTTGTCACGCACCGATGTTACGGCGGCGCCGCCTCCCGCGCGACGCGGACGCACACGCGGCGTGAGGACCGGCACCCTGATTGGCGGGTTCTTGCATCGGGTTCATACCATGGGCGTATGGCCTCCCAGTTGACGACCGAGCAGGTGACCGCGGCGCTCGCCACCGTGAACGATCCTGAGATCCGCAAGCCCATCACCGAGCTCGACATGGTCAAGAGCGTCGACATCGACGCGGACGGCACCGTCCGCGTCGGCATCTTCCTGACCGTGGCGGGATGTCCGATGAAGGACACCATCACCAGGAACGTCACGGAGGCCGTCTCCGAACTCGGCGGCGTGACCTCGGTGCGCGTCGAACTCGACGTCATGAGCGAGGAGCAGCGCAAGGACCTGCAGACCAAGCTGCGCGGCGGCGAACCGGCCAAGGAGATCCCGTTCGCCAGGCCCGGCTCGCTGACCAAGGTGTACGCGGTCGCGAGCGGCAAGGGCGGCGTCGGCAAGTCGTCGGTGACCGTCAACCTGGCCGCCGCGCTCGCCGCACAGGGCCGCAAGGTCGGGGTCGTCGACGCCGACATCTACGGCCACTCGGTGCCGCGCATGCTCGGGGTGGACAGCTCGCCCACCAAGGTCCAGGACATGATCATGCCGCCGACGGCGCATGACGTGAAGGTCATCTCGGTCGGCATGTTCACCGCCGGGAACCAGCCGGTCGTGTGGCGCGGGCCGATGCTGCACCGGGCGCTGCAGCAGTTCCTCGCCGACGTCTACTGGGGCGACCTCGACATCCTCCTGATGGACCTGCCGCCCGGCACCGGCGACATCGCGATCTCCGTCGCGCAGCTGCTGCCGTCCGCGGAGATCCTGGTGGTCACCACGCCGCAGCAGGCGGCCGCCGAGGTCGCCGAGCGGGCCGGCGCGATCGCCGCGCAGACGCACCAGCAGGTCGTCGGCGTGATCGAGAACATGTCGTACCTGACGTGCCCGCACTGCGGCGAGCAGCAGTACATCTTCGGTGAGGGCGGCGGCCAGACGGTCGCGGACGCGCTGACCAAGACGCTCGGGACCCGCGTCCCCATGCTCGGCCAGGTGCAGATCGACCCGCGGCTGCGCGAGGGCGGCGATGAGGGCCGGCCGCTGGTGCTGTCCGACCCGGACGCCGGCGCCGCCAAGGAACTGCGGACCATCGCCGACGAACTCGCCGGCCGCAGCCGCGGCCTGGCCGGAATGTCCCTGGGCATCTCCCCCAAGAAGCGTTGACTCCGCCGAGCCCGGCCACATAGCCCAGGGGTCCCCCGGGGCTATGTGGCTTCGGTGTCGAAGGGGGGGCGCTCGCCGTAGTCGAGTTGGCCGTTCCCGGCCGCGGTCGCGTACGACGGCTCGTCGTCGAAGACACCGCTCTTGTTCAGGGAGGTGTCGTCCTCCTCGAAGAGGTGCTTGCGGACGAACGTCTTCGGGTTGAGGTCGTTGATGTCGAAGTCTTTGAACTCGGGGCCGAGGCCCTCCTGCAGGTCCGCCCTGGCGGAGTTGGCCATCTGGCGGAACTGCCGCAGCATCCGGCCCGCCTGCCCGGCGACCTGGGGCAGCTTGTCTCCGAAAATGACCAGCGCGAGAACGACGAGCACCGCCATCTCACCGAGTCCGACGTCGAACAACCTGTCCTCCACATACGGCAGGGACCGGCCCTGCGGCGGACCGGTCCCCCCAGCGTATCCCGAGCCCGGATGAACCGGACCTGAACGTTTCCCCGCCATCCTCCGGGGACGACCTCAGGCCCCCGGATAGGACGCCGATCAGTCAGACCCGAGAGTCACCTCGACGGTGCTCTCCCGGCCGTCGCGCTGGTAGGTGATCGTGATCCGGTCGCCGGGGGCGCGGCTGCGGATCTGCGCGATCAGGTCGGTCGCGTCCTCGATCGGCTTGTCGTCGACGCGGGTGATGACGTCGCCGGGCTTCAGGCCGGCCTTGTCCGCCGGGCCGCCCTTGGTCACCGGGTCCTGCCCGTTGACCGGCTGCGGCATGATCCGCGCGCCGCCGTCCTGGTAGCGGGGGTCGGGCAGCACGCCCAGCTTGGCCTGCCGGGACGAGCCGGTCCGGATGATCTCCTCGGCGATCCGCTTGGCCTGGTTGATCGGGATCGCGAAGCCGAGGCCGATGCTGCCGCCCGTCTCGCTGCCGAGGCCCTGGCCGCCGAGCGTCGCGATCGCGGTGTTGATGCCGATGACGCGGCCCTTGGCGTCCACCAGCGGCCCGCCCGAGTTGCCCGGGTTGATCGCCGCGTCGGTCTGGATCGCGTTGAGGAAGGACGCGTCGCCGCCCTCGCCCCGCGTGGGCACCGCGCGGTTCAGCGAGCTGACGATGCCGGTGGTGACCGAGCCCTGCAGGCCCAGCGGGGACCCGATCGCGATCACCGGGTCACCGACGGCGATCTTGCTGGAGTCGCCGACGGTGAGCGCGGGCAGCGAATGCTGGCCCTCGGGCTTCAGGACGGCGACGTCCGAGCTCGGGTCGGCGCCCTTGACGGTGGCGGGCAGCGTCTTCTTGTCGTTGAAAACGATCTGGATGGCGCCGCCGTCGCCACCGGCGACGACATGGTTGTTGGTGATGACGTAGCCGCCGTTGACGATGAAGCCGGTGCCGCCGACCTCGCCCTGCGCGGCCTGCACGCGGATCATCACGACGCTCGGCAGCACGCGCTGCGCCACGCCCGCGACCGAGTCCGGCGGGCGGGCCTGCACCTCCGAGCCGCTGCCGCCGCCACCACCGAGGCTGACCGGGCCGTTGTCGTTGCCGTCCGTCGCGACGACGCCGACCCCGGCGCCGACCGCGCCGGCCACCAGCGCGACGATCACCGTGATGACGGCGAGGAGCCCGAGGCCCGGGCCGCCGCGCCCCGACGACGGCGGAGCCGGAACCGGCGCCCAGTTCGGGCCGCCCCCGGGCGGCATCCCGAACCCGGCCATCGGGCGGGGGCCGCCGGACGGCGGGCCCATCGGCGCGGGCGGCGGGCCCATCGGCGGCGGACCGCCGACGGGCGGAGGTCCCTGGTGGGGGTGCTGCGCCCAGCCGCCGTAGGGCCGGCCGTGCGCGGCACGCGGGTCATGGTTGTGCGGGACGAACCCGGGACGCGAGCGGTCCTCGGGGCCCTCCGCGAGGGGCTTGTCGAGCGGTACCGGCGGCGGGGGCTGCGGCATGTCGTTCGGGGACGCGTCCTGCAGCGGCACCTCCCGCGGCCCCATGTCGGCCGGCGTGGACCGGAACAGCACGTCCTCGCTGGTGTCCGGCGGCTCCCCGAACGACGAGTCCGGTGGCGCGAATCCCCCCGCCACGAGCCTGTCGCCGCCCGGCCCCGAATCCGGCTCCGGCTCGGGCTCGGGCTCGGGGTCGTCGGCCTCGAACGGGGCCTCCCCGTCGGACCGTGCCCCGGGCTCGGGATCGTCCACCGGCTGCTCCAGCGGAATCTCCTGGTCGGTCACCGTCTCGGGAGGAGCCGCCGCCTCCTGCCGTTCGGGCTCCCGGCCGGAGGCGACGTCGTCGTCCTCCGACGGTGCCCCGGCCGGCCCGCGGTTGTCTTCCGTCATCCCCATCTCTCCTACCGAGCATGGTCCTCGTCATCCGTGCTCATCGTGCCCGTAAAGGCATGTGGCGAGCATAAGACCTTCTGTCGATACGCTCGCACCGGACGATCATCATCGTCGGCGAACATTTCTCTTCCTCGATGGCTCGAATTCGTTGACGGCTCCGGCGACAGGCCGGACGAAAGGTGTTCAGTCGAAAGGGTTCGCGGTCGAGGCCAGGCGCCGGGCGCCGCGCGACACCCGCGAAAAGAAGGGGTCGGCGTCCCTCGGCAGGTGCGCCGCCACCGACTCGGCCGTGCTCTGCGGTGCGTCGGTCAGCACCGTGAACACGTAGCCGTCGCCCGCGGAGACGGCCCAGTGCCGCAGGGACTCGCGGCGGAACACCGTCCGGCCGTGCTTGACGGTCTTCTGCCAGTCGTCCAGGGCGCGCTCGTCCAGCGTGCCGCGCTGCACGAACACCGAGACGGCGGCGAGCCCGTCGGAGTAGCTGAGGTGGACGGTGCCGCCGCCCGGCTCGCGGCGGGCGTCGTGGAGGGCGAGCCGCCCCGGCAGGTCCGCCGGGAGGGGCCAGCCCCGGTCGCGCAGCCCTTCGAGATCGGTACGGTCCAGTTCGTCGTTCCACAGGGCCGTGGCGCCCCGGCCGGCGACGCCGTCCGGGGACTCGCCCGCGGCGGTGCCGGGGAACCGGGCGAGGCCGCCCCGGGCGCCGCCGAGCGTCACCGCCTCCGCGGGCGGCGCGGTGAAGCTGATCTCGCTGAAGCCGGTGACGACGACCGGGCGGCCGGTGGCGTCGATGAGCTCGCGGTGCAGCATCAGCCCGGTCTCGGAGTCGATCCAGAAGCGCCCGGCGGGGCTCCCGTCGGCCCTGCGGGCCTCCACGACGCGGGCGTGCCTGCCGCACACCGACGAGTCCGCTGCGCGGACCACCGAATAGTTTCTGGTCAGCAGGGACAGCGTCTCCGGGGTGAAGCCGGTCGTCTCCCCGGCGGCGGACTCGGGCCGGTAGCCCCTCCCGGACGTTCCGGACCGGTAGCGGATGCCCTCGCCGGGCCTGTGGGCGACCGTCACGCGGAACGTGGTGGAACTGTTGCGGCCCGCCGTCGTGAGGAACCGCCGGCCCTGGTACGGGACGCGGCCGGCGGCGTCGGCGGCGGCGCGCAGCAGGGCCACCGCGCCGGGATCGCTGCGGACGCGGCGGACCGAAGCCGGGTCGCCGGCCAGCGCGGCGGCCAGGGCGAGGGCGCCCGCGAGCCCGCAGGCGAGGACGGAGCGGCGCCGTCCCCGGCCGGTCAAGATCCTGGCGGTCACGGCCCCGGAGAGACCGAGACCCGGTTGAGCGGGTCGGTGAGCGGGTCGTTCATCGGCGCGTCACCGGCGGTCAGCGCGTGCTCGACGGCGAAGCGGTCGAAGGCGGGCATGACGTCCGGCGCCTCCTGGCGCCCGCCCGCGGCGTAGGACGCGGTCCCGAGGCCGAGGAACAGGGTGGCGGCGCCCACGACCAGGTAGCGGCGCCGCGGCTGGATCTGCAGGACGCCGGCGTGCCCGGCGGGACGGTTGTCGCGCGGGCGCACGGCCGCGGGCGTCCGGGCGGCGCGGGTCGATGATCGCAGCGGCCGGCGGGGATGCCGCGCCGGGGTCCCGGCGGGCGGGCCGGGCGGGACGCCGCCGGCGGCGGGCGGCCCGGCGGACGCGGGCAGCGAGCGCAGCCGGGTCAGGAAGTCGTCGGACGGGAGGTCGTCCGCGGCGTCCGCGGACGGACTGTCCGACAGGCCGCGCAGCCGGCCCTTGATCACGCGCAGCGAGGCGACCTCGTCCCTGCACTGGGCGCATCCCGCGAGATGGGCGAGAGCGCGGTCGCGCTCCTCATGCCCCAGCTCACCGTCGACCAGAGCGGTCAGACGCTCCCCCAGACAACTCACGCCGCCTCCGTCGTTCCGTTCGATCCGCCGCGCGGTCCCGCCCGCGCGCGGTAAGCACAGCTTTACATTTTCACGTGGACCCAGGTCTACTACACGCCCTCCGGCTGCGGCCGAACACCGCTCGCCACGTGCAGCCCCTTGGCCTCGTCGTCCTCCACCGCGCCCATGGCGCGGAGGGTCTGGTACTCGTTCCTGGTCCCCGGCCGGCGGCGGGTCGGCGCGCGGTGCTCCAGCGCGGAGCGCAACTGCGCACGCCCCCGGTGGATGCGGCTGCGCACGGTCCCCAGCTTGACGCCGAGCGTCGCGGAGATCTCCTCGTAGGACAGTCCCTCGATGTCGCACAGCACGACGGCCGCGCGGTACTCGGGCGCGAGCGCGTCGAGCGCGTCCTGCACGTCGGCGTCGAAGTTGCTGTCGTCGAACGCCTGCGCCGGGGTCGGCTCGCGGCCCTGGAGGCGTTCGGCGGCGTCGTCGGCGAGGCCTTCGAAGCGGATGCGCTGACGGCGCCGCGCCATGTCGAGGAACAGGTTCGTGGTGATCCGGTGCAGCCAGCCCTCGAACGTGCCCGGCGTGTAGTTCGACAGTGAACGGAACACGCGGACGAAGACCTCCTGCGTGAGGTCCTCCGCGTCGTGCTGGTTGCCGGTCAGCCTGTACGCGAGCCGGTAGACGCGGGCGGAATGCTCGCGGACGACCTCGTCCCAGGACGGCGGTGCCCATTCGGCCTCGGGGGCGTTCTCGCGAGTTCGCGTGCCGCTGCCAACCCCTTGCCTGGGGCCGACCCCCACAGCGCTTCTGAAACTAAGTGCTGCCACTCCCATGGTGCCGGGCTGTTCCTCTCTCGTGAGCCAAGGTCTCGCCTTGGAACGGCACGGTCTCGCCTGGGCTGGGGCGGTTTTGGACCGACTCGGTTCTCGTGGATTTCATCCGCTCGTGAGCGGACTCCTTCCGTGGTTACAACGCGCTGAAACTCCAGTTGGTTCCCTGTCAGCGATATGGTCTTTCCAGCATGAGCCAGGCGGGGGTCCCGCGAGGAGGCAGCCATCGACGCCGTTCAGGCCACCCGGGCCTATGTGGAGGACTTCCTCCCCGAAGACGAGCCGCTCCTGAACGCCAGGCGCCGCGGTGAGGAGATCGGCGCGTCTCCGATCGGGGCGGCCGGCGGGGCGGCACTGCGTTTCCTCGCGACGCTGATCGGCGCGCGGACCGTCGTGGAGGTCGGCTCCGGCTGCGGCGTGTCCGGAATCTGGCTGATGCGCGGCATGCCCAAGGACGCGGTGCTGACGAGCGTGGACATCGACCCCGAGCATCAGCGCATGGCGAAGCAGGCGTACGTGGAGGCGGGCCTCGGTTCGTTCCGCACCCGGATGATCAGCGGACCGGCGCTGGAGGTGCTGCCGCGGCTCACCGACGGCGCCTACGACATGGTGTTCTGCGACGCGCAGAAACGCGAGTACCCCGAGTACCTGACGGACGCGCTGCGGCTGCTGCGGCCCGGCGGCGTGGTCGCGTTCGACAACGCGCTGTGGCACGACCGGGTCGCCGACCCCGGCCGCCGCGACCCCGACACCGAGGCGATCCGCGAGGTGCACCGGATGATCCTCGACGACGAGCGGCTCGTCCCGCTGCTGGTCCCGGTGGGCGACGGCCTGCTGTGCGCCGTCAAGTGCGACTGACCGATGCCTGAAACGGAACGTACCGAAAGCGGCCCCGAGACCGGCCCTGAGACCGGCTCGGAGACCGGCCCTGAGACCGGCTCGGGCGCCGAGGCCGGTGGCGGCGACGTGGCGGCGGGCGAGGTGTTCGCGGTGCGCGTCCGGGCGACGTGGCGCGCGATCTGGCAGTTGCTCGCGACCCTGATCCTCTTCCTGGCGTCGGCGGGGTTCGTCGCGGGCGGCGTGACGGGCGGCGCCAGCGTGGGCGGCGTCATGTTCACGGTCCTCGGCTTCGCCGGGCTCGCGCTGTTCGGGACGGGGCTGTTCATGTCGGCCGGCGGGATGCTGGCACGCCGTCCGGTCCTGGAACTGAACGGGGACGGGGTGCGGCGGCCGCCGCGCTGGCCGCTGCCGCGCGGCGCCGGGCGGACGCTGCCCTGGGCGGACGTCGCGGCGATCACGGCGCTGCGGCGCGGCGTCGGCGGCACCCGCAGGGGCGAGCAGGACTACATCGTCTTCCTGCCGACGGCGGAGCTGGCCGAACTCGCCCGCACGTCGGGGCGGCCGCGGCTCGTGGCGCTGACGATGCGGGACGTGCCGGCGACGGCGGAGGCCGTCCGGTGGTGCTTCGCGGTGGAGCAGGGCTGGGACGCGACGCTCCCGCAGATCGTCAAGGAGGCGAGGCGCCGCCGCCGCGTCCCGGTGATCGACCGCCGGACCAAGTGACCGGGCGGACCCGGTCAGGCGGCCAGCCAGCCGAGCAGGAGGCGGGTGCCGAAGCCGGTCGCGCCGCGGGTGATCTCGGCGTCCTCGGCCGTGGCGCGGCCGGGACCGGCGATGTCGAGGTGCGCCCAGGCGCGGTCGCCGGCGAATTCGCGCAGGAACAGCGCCGCGGTGATCGAGCCGCCGCCGTAGCCGCCGCGGCCGATGTTGTTGATGTCGGCGACGTCGGAGTCGATCGCGGAGCGGTAGTCGTCGACCAGCGGGAGCCGCCACACCGGGTCTCCCGAGGCCGTCCCCGCCCGGGTGAGGGCCGCGGCGAGGTCGTCGTCGCTGGAGAACAGCGCCCCGTACCGCAGGCCCAGCGCGACCTTGGCCGCGCCGGTCAGCGTCGCCACGTCCACGACCACGTCGGGGTCGAGTGCCGCGTCGGCGTAGGCGAGGGCGTCGGCCAGCACGAGGCGTCCCTCGGCGTCGGTGTTCAGCACCTCCGACGTCTTCCCGCCGTAGTGGGTGATCACGTCGCCGGGGCGCATGGACGATCCGGACGGCATGTTCTCCGCGGCGGCGACGAGCCCGGTGACGCGGGCGCGGACGCCGAGACCGCGCAGCGCGCCCATCACGGCGATGACCGCCGCGCCGCCCGCCATGTCGGTCTTCATCGTCTTCATACCCTCGTTGGGCTTCAGTGACAGACCGCCGCTGTCGAAGGTGATGCCCTTGCCGACGAGGACCACGTGCCGGTCGGGGTCGCCGTCGGGGAGGTAGGAGAGCTCGATCAGCCTGGGCGGACGCGACGACCCGGCGCCGACGGCCACCAGTCCCCCGAAGCCCTCGTCCACAAGCTCCTTCTCACCGCGCACGCGGACGGTGAGGCCGGCTTCGCCGGCGACCTGCCCGGCCTGCCCCGCGAGCCACGACGGGTCCTTCTCGCGGGCCGGGGTGTTGGCGAGGTCGCGGGCCAGCGCGGTGGCCCGGGCGCGGGCGGTGCCCAGCTCGATCGCGGGGGCGTCCGCCTCGGGCCCGGCCTCGGTCAGCACGGCCAGCGTGCCGAGCGCCTTCTTCGCCGGCGGCGCGCCGATCTTGAACTCGTAGGAGGCGAGCAGCGCGCCCTCGGCGAACGCGGCGAGGTCGCCGGCGGGCACGCCGGCGACCAGCGCCGTCCGGCCCTTGCCGCGGCGGGCCAGTGCGGCGCCGGCCTTGCGCAGGTCGGCCGGGGCCGCGTCGCCCACCCCGTACAGCAGCAGTTCCCGCACCCGGTCGCCGACGCGGACCTGGGCGGACACGATCTCGCCCGGCTCGCCCTTCGCCTTGTGGAGGGCCAGCAGCTCCTCCAGCGTGAACGGCAGCGACGCGGCCACCTCGGCCATGTGCGTTCCGCCGCCCGAACCCGCCTCCGCGACCGGCCCCTGCCGGACGGGCACCGCCACGACCTCGGCCCCGAGGTCGACCGCCGTCTGCGACACGGTGCCCCCGGCGCCGTGGATGCGGGTCTCGATGGGCATGGTGGCGGTTCCCCCCTGTGGTGCTGGCGCTGGAGTGCTGGCTTTGTGCTGCTAACGCTGTGGTGCTGCTGCCGGTCAAGCCTCGGGTCATGCGGTGTGCGGGAATGGCAAGGGCCCCGGCGGTGCCGCCGGGACCGTCACCAGCAAGCCGGGATCGGTGGAGCCGTCAGCCCACGACTTCCTTGAGGGCCTCGCCGAGTTCCTTGGCCTCGTCGGCGGAGAGCTCGACCACGAGACGGCCGCCGCCTTCGAGAGGGACCCGCATGACGATTCCGCGCCCCTCCTTGGTCACTTCGAGCGGACCGTCTCCCGTCCGCGGCTTCATCGCCGCCATGCGTGAATCCCCTTCCTGCGTAGGGCCGCGGCCTCGCACACCCTTGGCCGCGTGGCCGCGTGTCGCATCCGCGTCATCAGTAGTGGTCCATTATCTCGTCTTCCGGGCGCGAAGTGGTAACGATCAGCCTCCAGATCGGAAGTCCGAAACGACGCGGACGGGCGGCGCGGCCTTTCGGCGCGGGGGCGGGGCGGCTCTTGCCCCCGCTTTCCGGTTCGTCGAAAGTGGCCTGGGAAGATCTGCTGAGGACCCCGGGAGGACGACGATGTCTGAGACCGTGCTGTACGACGTGACCGACGGTGTGGGAACAATCACACTCAACCGGCCGGACGGGATGAACTCCCTGACGGCCGAGATGAAGGAGCTGCTCCGTGCGGCCGTGGAGCGCGCCGCCGCCGACCCGGCCGCCCGCGCGGTGATCCTCACCGGCGCGGGGCGGGCCTTCTGCGCCGGTCAGGACCTGCGCGAGCACGGTGACAACCTCGCCGCGGGCAAGGGGCTGGACGACACCGTCCGCAAGCACTACAACCCGATCGTGCTGGCGATCGCGGGGATGCGCAAGCCGGTGGTGGCGGCGGTGAACGGCGTGGCCGCGGGAGCGGGGGCGTCGCTTGCGTTCGCGTGCGACCTGATCGTCGCGTCCGACAAGGCCCGTTTCGCGACGGCTTTCACCGGGATCGGCCTCGCCCCCGACAGCGGAATGTCGTGGACGCTGCAGCGCCTCGTCGGCCGCGCCAAGGCCGCCGAGCTGCTGCTGCTGGGCACGCCGGTCAAGGCACAGGAGGCGCTGGAGATCGGCTTGGTGAACGAGGTCGTCCCGGCGGACGAGCTTGCGCCGGCGTCGGTGGACCTGGCCCGCCGCCTCGCCGCCGGCCCGACGGTCTCCTACGGCGCGGTGAAGGCGGCGCTCGACCACGCGGCGACGCACGATCTGGCGTCCGCGCTGGAACGGGAGGCCGAGCTTCAGGACGAGTGCGAGAAGACCAGCGACCACCACAACGCGGCCGAGGCGTTCCTGAAGAAGCAGCAGCCGGAGTTCGAGGGCAGGTAGCCCGTACCGGGCCGGTGGGGCTGTCCCCACCGACCGGTGGGGAGCGGGCGTCAGTGTGGCCCGGGCTCCGCGCCGGTTTGCTTGACGCATGACGCAGAAGACCGCCGCACACCCCACCGGGCAGGCTCACGACCATGTCGCCGCAGCCCGCGACGTGGTCAAGTCGTACGGGACGGGCGACGGCGCGGTGACCGCGCTGCGCGGCGTCTCGGCGACGTTCGCCCGGGGCCAGTTCACCGCGATCATGGGGCCGTCCGGCTCCGGCAAGTCGACGTTCCTGCACTGCATGGCCGGGCTCGACACGGTGTCGTCCGGCTCGGTGCTGATCGGCGACGTGGAGATCACCGGGCTGTCGCGGACCCGGCTGACGAAGCTGCGCCGCGACCGGCTCGGGTTCGTGTTCCAGTCGTTCAACCTGCTGCCGATGCTGACGGCGGAGGAGAACATCCGGCTCACCGGGCGGCTCGGGAACCGGCGCGCCGACCGGCGGTGGTTCGACACGATCGTGGACGCGCTGGGCCTGCGGGAGCGGCTGGCGCACCGGCCGGGCGAGCTGTCGGGCGGGCAGCAGCAGCGGGTCGCGGTGGCGCGGGCGCTGCTGACGCGGCCCGAGGTGCTGTTCGCGGACGAGCCGACCGGCAACCTCGACTCGACGTCGGGCGCGGAGGTGCTGGGGTTCCTGCGCGCCGCGGTGGACGCCTACCGGCAGACGGTCATCATGGTGACGCACGATCCGGTGGCCGCCGCGCATGCCGACCGGGTGCTGTTCCTCGCCGACGGGATGATCGTCCAGGAGCTGGCGTCGCCGTCGATCGACCGGGTGCACGCCGCCATGCGCCGGATGGAGGGCTGAGCGGCCCCGAAGAGCCCCTACGGTGGCGGGCGCGTACCACGACCCGTCCCACCTGTTCGCCGACCAGGCGCTCGTGTCGTCGGCCACCATGGACCGGCTCGACCCGGACGCGGCCACGCAGGCGATCCTCGTCCGCGGCGGAACCGGGGACGGCCGCGGTCATCGCCGGCGCGGCCGCCGTGACGCTGGTGACGTCCGCCCTCCCGGTCCGGCGGGCCGCGGGCGTCCCCGTCCTCGAAGCCGCCAGGGCCGAGTGACCCGGGACGTCAGCGGTAGGCGCGGCGGCGGTGACATCCCGTCAGGTGGTCGTCGACCAGGCCGCAGGCCTGCATGAGGGCGTAGGCGGTGGTCGGGCCGACGAAGCGGAAACCATGCCTCTTCAGCTCCTTGGCCAGGGCCTTCGAACCGTCGGTGTACGCGGGCACGTCCGCCATGTCCGTGTACGCCGGGGCGTCGGGGTCGGCGTGGCGCCAAGCGGTCGCGGCGAGGCCGCCGGGCAGGTCGAGGGCCGCGCGCGCGTTCGCGACGGCCGCCTCGATCTTCGCCCGGTTGCGGACGATCGCGGCGTCGCCCATCAGCCGCTCGACGTCGTCCGGGCCGAACGCGGCGACCTTCTCCAGGTCGAATCCGCAGAACGCGGCGCGGAAGCCCTCGCGCTTGCGCAGGATCGTCAGCCACGACAGCCCGGACTGGAACGCCTCCAGGCAGAGCCGCTCGTAAAGGCCCTGGTCGTCGCGGACCGGGCGGCCCCACTCCTCGTCGTGGTAGGCGACGTAGTCGGGCGCCGACAGCCCCCACGGGCAGCGGGCCAGCCCGTCCTCGCCCCGAATCGCTGTGCTCACCCGCCCGTTCTACCTCACGCCTGCGACAGAACGGCGAGACGCCGCAGCCCGAGGCCCATGAACGCCTTCACGACCGGTCCCGCGACGAGCCAGCCGGCGCGGCCGAGCGGCCCGAGCGGCAGGTCGACGCGCTCGGCCCACACGATGCGGCTGCCCGAGCCCTCGGGGACGACCTCGAACCACGCTTCGCCGCGCACCACGCGCCCGGTGTGCAGGACCGCGACGCGGCGGCCCTCCCGCCAGTCGGTGATGACCATCGTGTCGAGGAACCCCACCGGCCCGATGCCCGTCCACGCCCGGAGCTCGTCGCCGGCCTTGCGGCCGCCTTCCGCGCGGGTGAACGGCATCCACTCGGCGTGCCTCGGCCAGTCGGTCAGGACCTCGAAGACGCGTTCGGCGGGGGCGTCCGAGGCCGCTTCCGCGTGGACGGCGACCTGGCTCATTGCCAGTCCTCCTTCGCGAGGCCGTCGTCGACCGGCTCATCGATGACGGTGTCCTTGCGGAGCAGAGGCGGGGCCCCGTTCACCGGCGGCTCTTCCAAGCCGTGCAGAGCGCCCACCGGGCCCGCACCGGCGTCGCCCGCGCGGCGGTGAAGGTCGTGAAGCTGCTGCTCGAGCGCCGCGACGTGGGCGTCGCGCTCGGCCAGCGCGTCCGCGAGGCGGTGCAGGGCCTCGTCCGTCACCTGCGGCTGGTAGCCCCAGAAGGTACGGGGCAGCCGCAGGTGGGCGGCGTCCTGCCCGGTGATGGGACGGCCGTCGGCGCCGAGCGGGAGCGGCGGATAGTCGGGATGGGTCTCGGCCAGCTCGCCGCCCCTGCCCATGGCGAGGACGACGACGGCGCCCAGCACGGCCACGCCGGCCAGGACGAGGACCACGACCACGATCAGGCTCCGTTCTGCTCACACCCATCTGGAGAGACGTTCCCCAGTCCCCGATCGTGCCACGCTTGGCGTCATGGGGTTGCAAGAGCGGAAGGTCCTTTCACCGGACGCGCCGGTTCCGGCCGGTGTCGTGGACGCGGGCACGGCGCCACCGGTGAGCCGGGTCGAGCGGCTCACCGCCGGTGACGCCGTGGTGCTCGTCACGCTGGAGACGGACGCGCGGGACCCCGATCCCGGGCTGCTCGCCGCAGCGTCCGCCTACGCGTGGCTGGGTGTGACGGTGTTCCGGGTGCCGGAGTCGCAGGCGGACGCACTCCACCAGGTGCTGGACATGGTGGCGTCCATCCGGGGCACCCGCCCCCCGGCGGTCGCCCGCCGGGGACTCGCCTAGCCCCGGAGGCGGTGCCAGGGGCCGGTGACGGCGAACGTCTCGCCGGGGCCGGACTGGCGGCTGAAGAACAGCGTGCGCCCGTCCGGTGAGAACGTGACGCCGGTGAACTCGCTGCCGTTGAGGGCGTTGCGGGCCATCGCGAACGGCTCGTTCCTGCGCGTGGTGCCGACGAGATACTGCTCGCCGTCGCCGTCCTCGGCCAGGATCACACCGCCGCCGTACGGGGACACGGTGATGTTGTCCGGTCCGTCGAAACGGCCGCCCGGCTTGAAGATGAGCTGGAGCTCCACCTCGTTGCGGCGCGGGTCGTAGGTCCAGACCTGGCCAGCGTGGTCGCCGGCGGCGCCGGACGACTTCCTGGAGAAGCTGGCGACGAAGTACGCCTTGCCGTGGCCCCACCAGGCGCCTTCGAGCTTCTGGCTCCGCGTGATGTCGTCGAACTGCCTGCGGACGGACGTCTGCTTGGCGAGCGGGTCCGGGACGTCCGCCCACTCGGCGCGCAGCCGGGTCCCGGGCTCGGTGACGAGAGACAGGTCCGGGACGCCGGGGACGTTCAGCGCCTCGAGCTTCCCGCCCCCCATGTAGGCGTGGTAGCCGCCGCGCCGGGCGCGGGGACGGAACCGGTAGAACAGGCCGAACGGCCCGGACGCGTCCTCGGTCAGGTAGGCGGTGAGCGTGTGCGGGTCGACGGCTACGGCCTCGTGGGCGAAGCGGCCGAGGCCGGTCAGCGGGACCGGCTCGGTGTCCCTGCCGTACGGGTCGACCTCGAAGACCCAGCCGTGGCTCTTGCTCTCGCCGCGAATGCCCTCGGTCTCCTCGCACGTCAGCCAGGTGCCCCAGGGGGTGCGGCCGCCGGCGCAGTTCACGGCCGTCCCGGCGAGGCTGACGTACTGGGAGAGGAGGTTTCCGCCGCGGTCGACCTCAAGGGTCGTCGTGCCGCCGTTGGCGACCGGGTCGTAGGTCAGCTCGGGGGTCCCGACGGCACGGGTGCCGTTGGTGCCCTGCTCGTGGTTGAGCACCAGCAGGCTGTTGCCGGGCCGGCCGCGGCCGCCCCTGCCGTGGCCGCGGTCGCCGTGACCGCGGCCGTCGCCGCGGGCGCGGAACGAGGCCATCCCGTCCTGGTGGCCGGGGACGACGACGCCGTCGGAGATGGGGTCGCCCTCCTTCGACAGCGACTTGTACGAGAAGCCCTTGGGCAGGTCCAGGACGCCCTTGGGGTCGGGGACGAGCGGGCCGTAGCCGTACGCCTCCCCCGTATCGGCACCGGCGGACGTCTGGAAGATTCCGTCCAGGCTTCCGGCGAGGGCGATGGACAGCGCGCCGGCCGCGCCGCCCTTGACGACTCCGCGACGAGTCACGGACATGGGCACTCCTTCACGTAAGGGGATCACGCGGGAGCCTGGTCGCCGCCCCTGAACCACCGATGAACGATCACCGGCCGGACGGCAAACCCCCAGGACAATCTTGTTTCAGCGGGCCGTGGGGAAGGCCATCCCGGGCGCCTCGGACGGACGGGACGGCTCCGGCCACCGGCTCGTGACCGCCTTGGCGCGCGGTCCTCGAAGCGGCCCGCGAACTCGGTTACCGGCCCAACGTCATGGCGCGGCCTCGCGGCGGGCCGGACGGGCATCGTCGGGGTGCTGCTGGGCGACCTGCACGAACCGGTGAACGCCGCGATCCACGACGGCCTCGCCGGGGAGGCCGCCCGGCGCGACGTCCGGCTGCTGCTGACCACGGGACGCGGCCGCCGCGCCCTGGAGCGGACCGCCCTGGAGGATCTCCTCGACCTGCGCCTGGACGGTGTCGTCCTCACCGGCCCCCGCATCACCGCCACCGAGATCGGCCGGGCGGCGGCGGGCTCGGCGGTCACCGTCGTCGGACGCGCGCTGCGGTCGGCCGGCGCCGACTGCGTCACCGGCGACGACTCCGCGGCGGTGGACCAGGCGATCGGGCACCTGACCTCGCTCGGGCACCGCCGCATCGCCTGCCTCGACCTCGGCTCCCGCCCGTCCCCGCTGCGCCGCGCCTGCGAGGCCGCGCTCGGCGGCACCGCCGTCCTGACCGATCCGGACGAGCCGTGGCGCGCACCCGACCCGCCGACCGCCGTGCTCGCGCTCGGCGACACGACCGGCACCGCCGCGCTCACCGCCCTGCTGCGCGCCGGGCGGAACGTTCCCGGGGACGTGTCCCTGATCGTCCACGGCGATCCGCCGGGGGCCCGGTCCGCGGGGGTGACCACGACCGCCCCGCCGCCCCAAGAGCTGGGCCGCCTGGCGATGGCCGCCCTCCTGGACCGGATCCACGACGCCCCGGCGAAGGCACGGCGCCTCACCGTCCCGCCGCGGCTGACCGAACGCGGCACCACCGGCCCGGTCAGGCGATGACGCGCAGGCCCGGGGTCGCCGGCGAGATCGGGCCCGCGTAGACGTCCCGCGCCGCGCGCAGACCTCGCCCGGGTCCGCCCACGGGCGCAGGTGCGTGAGGACGAGATGCCCGGCGCCGGCCTCCCTCGCCAGGCCGGCCGCCTGCGCCGGCGTCAGATGCGCCTGATCGGTGGTCGCGATGCGGATGGCTGATGACCACGTTGTCGATCGCGCACGGATCGGCGAAGCGCTGCAGCGGGCCGGCGCCCCGGTACCGGCGTCCAGCAGGAGCAGGCGGCCTCCGGCCCCGGGACGGTGCCCGCGCAGCCGACGACGGTCAGGATCACGGCAGGACGCGCGCCACGAGGTCGGCGACGGCGCCGTCCGCGCACGGGCCGACCACGAGATCGGCGGCGGCGCGGACGGATTCGGCGCCGTCGCCGACCGCCGCGCCGAGGCCGGCGACCTGGATCATGTCGAGGTCGTTCGGGTTGTCGCCGATCGCCGCGACCTCGGTCAGCGCCACGCCCCGGGCGGCGGCCAGTTCGCGCAGAGCCGTGCCCTTGGTGGCGCCAGTGGGCAGCACCTCCAGGTAAGTGTCCTCGGAGCGGACAAGGGTGGCGCCGGGGATCGTCTCGGACACGGTCCGTTCGGCCGGGTCCATCAGCTCGGGACGGTCGCAGATCAGCATGACCTTGATGATGTCGTCGAACGGCAGCTCGCCCCATGAGCCGATCTCGGTGAGCCCGATCCCGTCCCGCCGGGCGTACTCCGCCAGCGCCGGCGGCGTTGCCCGGACGTGGGCGCGGCCGTCGCTGAACGCGACCGGCCAGACCCCGTCGGGCAGCTCGCCGAACAGCGCCGTCAGCTTCGCCCACACCACCACGCTCAGGCAGCGCCGGTGCAGGACGGCGCCGGTGCTCAGGTCGACCACGCGCGCGCCGTTGTAGAGGATCGCCGGGGTCGTGAGGCCGAGCGCCCGGTAGTACGGGAGCGCGGCCGTCTCGCTGCGTCCGGTGGCGATGACGACGGTGCCGCCCGCGTCCATGAAGCGGCGCAGCGCCGCCAGGCTCGACCCCACGATCTCCTTGTCGCGGCGGACGAGCGTCCCGTCCAGGTCGGTGACGATCCAGTCGACGGTGCGGACGCCGGTGGTGCTCACGTCCCGCTCCCGGCGATCGTGAGGTCGGCGACCTCGGTCATCACGGACCCGGCGAGGTCGAACCCGCCGACGCACGCGAGGTAGCCGGGGGCGTGCCAGTCGTGGCCGCCCGGCTTCCCGCCGAGCGGCAGGTACGTCCCGCCGGCCTGCCTGACCAGCAGGAGGCCCGCCGCGACGTCCCAGGCGTTGATGGACGAGTCGTAGGCGATGTCGGTCCAGCCCGCGGCGACGTGCGCCAGGGTGAGCGCGGCGCTGCCCGGCCTGCGGACGGTGGCGAACGCGTCCACCACCCGCCCGTAGCGCCGCAGGGTCTCCTCCCGGTCGCCGTGCAGGTCCCGCGGGCTGGGGTAGGAGGTGGCGATCACCGCGGTCCTGTCCTCGGCGGCGCCCCGGCTCTCGATGGGCTCGCCGTTGCAGGTCGCGCCGTTGAGGGACGCGGTGAACATGTCGTCCCGCACCGGGTCGTACACCACGCCCGCCACCAGCTCGTCGCCCGCGACGGCGGCGATCGAGACGCAGAAGAACGGGAGGCCGACCGCGAAGTTGGCCGTCCCGTCGATGGGGTCGACGAACCAGCGGAGATCCCCCGAGTCGCCTCGCGTCCCGCCTTCTTCCCCGACGACGACGCTGCCGGGCGTCTGCTCGCCGAGCACCTCCCGGATCATCTCCTCCGCCGCGCGGTCGTGCTCGGTGACCGGGTCGTGCATGTCGCGCTTGGTGTCGACCTCGGGACGCGAGCGGAACGCCGTCCGCAGCCGGTCGCCGGTCGTGCGGGCGGCGAGTTCGGCGATCCCGGCCAGCTCCCGCGAAGCGGGCACATCGACGTTCATCAGTCTCCTTCGATCGCGTTGGTGAGCAGTTCGAGCAGCCCGTGCCCGTCGTCGACGACGGCGTCTGGACGGTACCTGACCTCGTACGGGACGTCGTAGTTTCCGTTGGCGACCATCAGCACGTTGCCGCCGACACCGGCGCGGTGCCCGCACACCACGTCCCGGTCGAAGTTGTCGCCGGCGTACCAGGCGTCCCCGGGTTCGACGCCGAGCGCACGGGTCGCGATCCAGATCAGCTCCGGATTGGGTTTCCGGACGCCGGCCTCGTCGCTGTAGACCTCCAGGGCCAGTTTCTCCGCCAGACCCGTCGCCGCCGTGTAGTCGCGGTGAACGGCGCCCGACAGGGAGTTGCTGACCACCGCGCAGGGGATGCCGAGGCCGGCGGCGGCGTCCAGCAGTTCGGGGATGCCGGGGCGGGTGCGGCGGTCCTGGCGCAGCTCCCCCATCCGCTTGCACAGCGGCGTCGCCTGCGCGAGGACGAGCTGGCGGGCGGACGCGGGCCAGTCGGCGGCGACATAGTCGCCCCAGAACGCGGTGTGGGTCATCTCCGGCGGCGCGTACGGGCGGGACATCGCGTCCTTCCAGTACTTGTCCGCCGCGGCGCCCGCCTTGATGTCGGCCTCGACGGCGGCGGCGTCGAGGGCATGGCATCCGGCCCGGGTGAGGGCCGCGTGCACCTCCTTGGCCAGCGCCGCCGACCATCCGGGACGCCTGGACGTCTCGACCAGCACGCCGCCGAAGTCCAGCAGCAGCGCCCGCGGCCTGGGAAGGGAAGGGTTCACGAGGCAGCCTTCTGGACGGGGGCGGCCATGTCGTCCCACGCGTCCATCCGGGAACCGTCCCGGCCGAAGAGGTGGAGGCGGTCGGGCCGCGTCCAGCAGTGGAGCCGGTCGCCCGGCTCGGTTTCGGGCTCTCGTGGGTGACGGCGAATATCTCGGTGTCGAGGACGCGCAGCTGGACGGTCCAGCTCGACCCGGTCGGCAGGACCGTCTCGTCCGACCAGGCCGACTCGGGCACGTCATCCCGCGACCGCGCCAGCTTGAGCGCCTCGGGCCTGATGCCCGCGCCCCCCGGCCTCCCCACGCCGGCGTGTTCCTCCACGTACCGCAGCAGGGACCCGGCCACACCGTCCGGCTCGGCTTCGCCGACGCCGACGATGTTCATCGGCGGGCTCCCCACGAACTCGGCGACGAACCGGTTGCCGGGACGCTCGTACATCTCCATCGGTGGTGCCACCTGCTGCAGTTCCCCCTCGGACATGACCGCGATGTGCGTGGCCATCGTCATGGCCTCCATCTGATCATGCGTGACGAACACGACGGTCGCGCCCGTCTCCTCGTGGATGCGCTTCAGCTCCGTCCGCATCTCCAGGCGAAGCCGCGCGTCCAGGTTGGACAGCGGCTCGTCCAGCAGCAGGACGTCCGGGTCGACGGCGAGCATGCGGGCCAGGGCGACGCGCTGCTGCTGACCGCCGGACAACTGGGACGGATAGCGATCCATGCACTCGGCGACGTGCACCTTCTCCAGGGCCTCCTTGGCGCGGGCCTTGCGGCGCTCGGCCGGCACCTTGCGCATCCGCAGCCCGAACTCGGTGTTGCCGAGGACGGTGAGGTGCGGCCAGAGCGCGTAGTTCTGGAACCCGAGGCCCATGTCCCGTTTCTCCGGCGAAACGTAGATCCCGCGTTCCACCGAGTCCAGTACCCGGTCTCCGACGGTGATCTCACCCCGGGTGGGCTGCTCCAGTCCGGCGATCATGCGCAGGGTGGTCGTCTTGCCGCAGCCGGACGGCGAACAGCGACAGGGAGGCAGCGGCGAACGCGATGCCGGGCACCAGGTAGTGCAGGAACGACACCTGCCGCAGGAACGACGAGACCCGGCTCCCGGCGCCGCGCACCACCACGTACCCGATCAGCAGCCCGAAGAAGCCGCAGATGAGGGCGGCGAGGCCGACGATCCGCAGGCTGTTCCAGGCCGCGTCCCACAACTGGGTGCCGCGCAGCACGCCGTGGGGGAACCCGCCGGCGCCCTCGATCTTGGCGCCTAGGGCGATGCCGCGTCCGGTGCGTTGAGCCTCGGCCACCACCGTCTTGGCGATCTTATGGTTGATGTGATCGACCCTGATGGTTGGCTCCGTCGCTAGTAGTAGCGAGGTTGACGATGCCCCGGTCCATCCCAATCCAGTCAACCGGCTCGTAGGAGTCGGCTTCCGGCACCTCGCAGGTGGCCAGCAGGAACCACATTCCATCCCTGTGCACCAAGTCGCTCTCGCCCCTGCGACACTCGGCCAGTGTCACGGTCCCCTTGGCCATTTCTAGGGACGTTCCAATCTCGCTCGCGTAGGCCGGCTGGAAACGCTCCCAGAAGTCCGTCCACGCGTCGCCGGACGGCCAGTCGACACCGGGCTCGGCCGACCGGATCGCCGCGCGCTCGTCCAGCCCGACGACCCACGTTCCCGCGGTGCCCGACAGTTCCATCCTGACGTCGTGGCCGGCGCCGTTGTACCGCGAGCCCTGCAGCGTCGCGATCGTCCCGTCGTCCAGGACCATGACGGCGGCGCTGGTGTCCACGTCGCCCGCCGCCGCGAAGTAGGCGTCCCCGCGGTTGGCGCCGACGGCGGTGACCGACTCGATCTCCCGCCCGGTGACCCAGCGCAGGATGTCGAAGTCGTGGATGTGGCAGTCGCGGAAGATCCCGCCGGACGAACGGACGTAGTCGGCGCCCGGCGGCCCGGGGTCGGCGGTGACGAGGTGGACGCGGTGCAGGCTGCCGAGCCGCCGGTCCAGCACGGCGCGCCGTGCCGCCGCGTAGCCGGCGTCGAACGGGCGCTGGAACCCGATGTGCACGGGGATGCCCGTCTTGGCGGCGCGGTCGCGGACCTCCAGCGTCGCCCGCAGGTCGGGCGCGACGGGCTTCTCGCAGAAGGCCGGGACGCCCGCGTCGCAGGCGCGGACGAGCAGCTCGGCGTGGGTGGAGGTGGGGGTGGCGATCACCACCGCGTCCAGGCCGGTGCGGAACACGGCGTCCGGGACGTCGGCTCGCGCTCCGAGCGGGCCCGCGAGCGCCTCGGCGCCGCGTCCGGCGGGACGCATGCCCGGTGACGGCGCCCCGGGGCGGGCGCGTTACAGATGCCTCGGCTCGGGCAGTGGGTCTCTGTGCCGGATCCAGCGCTGCCGTGAGGACGAGATGAGATACAAGATCGACAAGGGCACCGTCGTCGTGGTGACGGGCGCCAGCGGCGGAATCGGCCGGGCCGCCGCCGCGGCGTTCGCCCGGCGGGGGGCCTGGGTCGCCCTGCTCGCGCGTGGCGCGGAGGGCCTCGAAGGCGCCGCCGCCGACGTCGAGTCGGCCGGGGGGCGGGCGCTCCCGATCGGCGTGGACGTGGCCGACACCGGCCGGGTGGAGGAGGCGGCGCAGACCGTCGAGGAGGAGTTCGGGCCGATCGACGTGTGGGTGAACGTGGCCTTCTCCTCCGTCTTCGCGCCGTTCTGGGAGATCGAGCCGGACGAGTTCAAGCGCACCACCGAGGTCACCTACCTCGGCTACGCCAACGGGACCAGGGCGGCGCTGAAGCGGATGATGCCGCGCGACCGCGGCGTCATCGTCCAGTGCGGATCGGCGCTGGCCTACCGCGGGATCCCGTTGCAGAGCGCCTACTGCGGCGCCAAGCACGCCGTCCAGGGGCTCCAGGACTCGCTGCGCGCGGAGCTGATGCACGAGGGCAGCGGCGTGAAGGTGACGATGGTGCAGATGCCCGGGGTCAACACCCCGCAGTTCGACTGGGTGCTGGCGCGGCTGCCGCGCCGTCCGCAGCCGGTGCCGCCGATCTACCAGCCGGAGATCGCCGCGGACGCGCTCGTCTACGCCGCCGAGCATCCGCGGCGCCGCGAGTACTGGGTCGGGGGCAGCACGGTCGGCACGATCATCGCGAACAAGTTCGCGGCCGGGCTGCTGGACCGCTATCTGGCGCGGTCGGCGTTCGAGTCGCAGCAGACGGAGAAGCCCACGCGCCCGGAACAGCCGGCGAACCTGTGGGAGCCCGCCGACGACGCGCCCGGCCACGACCACGGAAGCCACGGCCGGTTCGACGAGCAGTCGCACGCCAGAAGCCCGCAGATGTGGGCGGGGCGGCACAAGTACCTGGTGGGCGCCGCGACGGCCGGTGCCGCGGCGGGCGCGGCGAAGCTGCTGCGGCGCTGAGGGGCCACGGCGGCGAGGGGCATGACGACATCACTGACGAGGAGAGATCAATGGCTCAGCAAGTGGCCGACTACGTCCTCCAGCGGCTGACCGAATGGGACATCGAGCGGGTCTTCGGATATCCGGGTGACGGCATCAACGGCATGCTCGGCGCCTTCGACCGGGCCGAAGGGAAACCCGAGTTCATCCAGACGCGGCACGAGGAGATGGCCGCGTTCATGGCCTGCGGGCACGCCAAGTTCACCGGCGAGGTCGGCTGCTGCGTGGCGACGTCCGGGCCGGGCGCGATCCACCTGCTGAACGGCCTGTACGACGCGAAGCTGGACCACCAGCCCGTCGTCGCGATCATCGGGCAGCAGAAGCGCCTCGCCCAGGGCACCCACTACCAGCAGGAAGTGGCGCTGGAGACCCTTTTCGCCGACGTCTCCGAGTACTGCCAGATCTGCATGCATCCCGGGCAGGTCCGGCACGTCATCGACCGCGCGTTCAAGACGGCGCTCACCACCCGCAGCGTCGCGACCATCATCATTCCCGAGGACGTCCAGGAGTCGGAGGCGATGCCCTCGCCGCCGAAGGAGCACGGGTCGGTGTACTCCAGCGTGGGGTGGAGCCAGCCGCGCGTCCTGCCCGACACCGAGGAGCTGCGCAAGGCCGCCGACATCCTCAACGAGGGCGAGAAGGTGGCCATCCTCATCGGCCAGGGCGCCGCGAACGCGCGGGACGAGGTCGTGGAGGCGGCCGAGCTGCTCGGCGCGGGCATCGCCAAGGCGCTGCTCGGACGCGAGGTCGTCCCGGACGACCTGCCGTTCGTCACCGGCCCGATCGGCCTGCTCGGCTCCAAGGCCAGCGACGAGATGATCATGAACTGCGACACCCTGTTCATGATCGGCAGCAGCTTCCCCTACGCCGAGTGGCTGCCGGACGAGGGCAGCTGCCGCGGCGTCGAGATCGACATCGACGGCCGCATGATCGGCATCCGCTACCCGATGGACGCCCACGTCGTCGGCGACGCCAAGGAGACCCTCAGGGAGCTGATCCCGCTCCTGTGGCGCAAGGAGGACCGGTCCTGGCGCGAGGAGATCGAGGAGAACGTCCGCAGCTGGAACACCGTCATGGCGAAGCGGGCCGGGCAGAGCTTCGAAGGCAAGATCAACCCGCAGGCCGTCGCGCACGAGCTGTCCCCGCTGCTCCAGGACGGGACGATCCTCACCGCCGACTCCGGCTCGGCCACCAACTGGTGGGCGCGCCACATCAAGCTCCGCGACGGCATGAAGGCGTCGCTGTCGGGGACGCTCGCCACGATGGGGCCGGGCGTCCCCTACGCGATCGCCGCCCGGTTCGCCTTCCCTGACCGCCCGGTGATCTGCTTCGTCGGCGACGGCGCGTTCCAGATGAACGGCATGAACGAGATGCTCACGGTCAAGCGGTACGCCGACCGGATGGCCGGTTCCCCGCCGCTGATCTTCTGCGTCTTCAACAACCAGGACCTCAACCAGGTCACCTGGGAGCAGCGAGCGATGGGCGGCGACCCCAAGTACGAGGGCTCGCAGTCCATCCCGGACTTCCCGTACGCCCAGTACGCCGAGATGTGCGGGCTGAAGGGCATCTACTGCGACAAGCCCAAGAAGGTCACCGACGCCTGGCAGGAGGCCCTGGCGAGCGACGGTCCCGTGGTGCTGGAGTTCGTCGTCGACAACGAGATCGCCCCGATCCCGCCGCACATCATGAAGGAGCAGGCGAAGAAGGCGGTCAAGGCCGGCGTCCGGGACCCGCAGAAGGCCGGCATCGCCGCCCGCGGATTCCGGCAGAAGCTCACCGAGATGTACGAGAACATGCCGGGCCGCAAGCACGACTGACCAGCGTCCCCGCAGGACCGGGCCCGGGGGGGCGTGGACGGCCAGGACCGCTGGGCCTGGCCGTCCGCGGGCCCGTCAGAGCTGGGTCTCCGCGTAGTCCCCGGGGGAGAACTCGATGCGGGGCTGGGAACGCTCCAGGAGGTCGAAAGCCTCGGGGACCGTGGTCGTCCAGCCGATCGCGTCCCAGATCCGGTGGCGGGTGAAGCCCTGCTCGGTGAGGCCCTCCATCAGCTCGCGGAGCGGGTCGTACACGCCGGTCGGGTCGAGGATGACGACGGGTTTGTCGTGCATGGCGAGGACCCGGGCCGTCCACACCTCGAACAGCTCCTCCAGCGTTCCGATGCCGCCGGGCAGGATGAGGAACGCGTCGCTGCGGCGGTCCATCTCGCCCTTGCGGGACCGCATGTCTCCGGTGACGATCAGCTCGTCGTTGTCCTCGTCGGAGATCTCGACGCTGACCAGGCCCTCGGGGATCACCCCGACGGTGCGGGCGCCGCCGGCCCGCGCCGCGCGGGCGACGGCGCCCATGCACGACACCCGGGCGCCGCCGCTGACGAGGCTGTGGCCCCGCCCGGCCAGCTCGGTGCCGACCTGCGCGGCGAGGTCGACGTATCGGCGGTCGATCCTCCCGCTGGACGAGCAGAACACACAGACGGCCAGAGGCTTCGCGGATTTCACCGGGCCAATCTAACCGGTCAGTGGGCGGACACGTCCCTGCGCCGGAAACCGGCGAGGCCGAGGACGGACAGGGCGGCGGTCAGCGC
The DNA here is from genome assembly GCF_052245875.1 of Actinomadura sp. 3N407. NCBI lineage: Bacteria > Bacillati > Actinomycetota > Actinomycetes > Streptosporangiales > Thermomonosporaceae > Actinomadura > Actinomadura sp. 3N407. Next base: position 156,129 of record NZ_JBQQBP010000004.1, on the reverse strand, counting down.
CACGAGCCAGCCGAAGGGCGCGGCGGTGAGCGCGTGGCCGGGGAGCTTCGGGATGTGGGTGAACGGCGACACGTTCATGATCCACTGGTTCAGGTCGAGCGCCGCCCCGAACATGGAGATCACCGCGAAGACCGCGACGGCCGCCCAGACCGCGCCGGTGAACCGGGGCGCCAGGCCGAACAGGGCGAGCGCGATCGCCGCGACCAGCCACACGGCGGGCAGCTGCGCCAGCGCCGCGCCGAGGACGCGGGGCAGTTCGCGGCCGACGTCGCCGACGTTCAGGCCGTGCGCCAGCCCCGCGGCGGTGCCGGCGACGGTCAGCGCGGCGGCGGGCCCCAGCAGCGAGAACATCAGGTGGCTCGCCGCCCACCGCAGCCGGGCGGTCGCCGTGGCGAGCAGCGGCTCGGCGCGCCGGCCCGCCTCCTCCGTGCGCAGCCGCAGCGTCGCCGACACCGCGTACGCCGCCGCGATCAGGCCGAGGATGCTCATCGCCGAGGCGAAGAAGGCGTCGATGATGCCGGGCTGCCCGCCGATGCTCGTGAAGAACTTCTTCAGCTCGGGGTTGTCCGCCACCATGTCCTTCACGCCGCCCGCGACGCCGCCGTACACCACGCCGAGCGCGGCGAACCCGGCGAGCCAGCCGTACAGGGGACGGCTCTGCAGCCGCCAGCCGAGCCCGAACGGGCCCGACAGCCGGGGCGCGGCGCCGGCGGGCCCGAGCTTCGGCGGCAGGATCCCCGCGCCCACGTCCCGGCGCGCCGACAGCGCCCCGGCCGCCGCCACCAGGACCGCGACGAGGGCGGCGATCAGCGCCAGAGTCCACCAGCGTTCCCCGCCGTAGGGACGCATCCGCTGCGCCCAGCCGAGCGGGGACAGCCAGCCGAGCCACGACAGCGCGTTGCCCTCGCCGCCGACGTCGGCGGCCATCCGGACCACGAACGCGCCGCCGAGCGCGCCGATCGCCGCTCCCCTGGCCGCGCCGGCGCCCTCGCTGAGCTGCGCGGTGACGCCCGCGACCGCCGCGAACACGCAGCCGCCGGCGGCGAGCTGCAGGCCGAAGGCCAGCGACCCGGCGAGCGGCAGGCCCTGCGCCGTCATTCCGGCGGCGAGCAGCACGGCGATCACGAGGTTCGCCGCCATGGTGACGGCGAGCGCGGCGGCCAGGGCCGCGCCGCGCCCGGTCACCGTGGCGCCGAGCAGCTCGCGGCGTCCCGCCTCCTCCTCGGCGCGGGTGTGCCGGATGACCGTGAGCACGCTGATCAGGCCGATCACCACGGGGAGGAACCCGGCGCGCTGGACGATGACGCCGCCGAGATCGTTGCTGTACAGCGGCCCGTACAGCGCCAGGAACGTCGGGTTCGTCCCGGTGGTCCCCGCGTACTGGAGCCGGTCGGTGACCGTCGGGAGAAGCTCCTCGGTGGCGGCCGCGAAGTTGACCGGGATGAGAGCGGCCACCAGGACCCAGGCCGGGAGGAGGAACCGGTCGCGCCGCAGGATCAGCCGGACCAGGCCCCCGGTTCCGGCAAGCGCTTTCATCCCCGCCTTCTGTGGGGGTACGGCCTCCTGCGACCCTCGTTTCGCCTCGCTCATCGCGCGGCCCCCTCGACCAGCTCCTCCTTGTAGTGCCGCAGGAACAGCTCCTCCAGCGTCGGCGGCCGGCTGGTCAGGCTCCGGACGCCGATCTCGGTGAGCTGCCGCAGCGCGTCGTCGAGCCGCGGGGTGTCCACCTCGAACCTGATGGTGGTGCCGTCGATCCGGACGTCATGGGCGCCGGGCAGCGGGAGGCCGTCCGGCGGCGCCGCGAGCTCGGCGTGGATCGATGTGCGGGTCAGATGCCGCAGCTCGTCCAGGGTGCCGGACTCCACCGCGGCGCCCTTGCGGATGATCGTCACCCGGTCGCACAGCGCCTCGACCTCGGACAGGATGTGGCTGGACAGCAGGACGGTCCGTCCTTCGTCGCGCGCCTCGCGGACGCATTCCTGGAACACCTCCTCCATCAGGGGGTCCAGGCCGGACGTGGGCTCGTCCAGGAGCAGCAGCTCGGCGTCGGAGGCGAGCGCGGCGACGAGGCCGACCTTCTGCCGGTTGCCCTTGGAGTAGGCACGGCCCTTCTTGCGCGGGTCCAGCTCGAACCGCTCCAGCAGCTCGGCCTTGCGGCCCGCGTTCGTCCCGCCGCGCATCCGGCCGAGGAGGTCGATCACCTCGCCGCCGGACAGGTTGGGCCACAGCGTCACGTCCCCGGGCACGTAGGCGAGGCGGCGGTGCAGTTCGGTCGCGTCGTGCCAGGGGTCGCCGCCGAGCAGCCGGGCCGTGCCCGCGTCCGCGCGCAGCAGGCCGAGCAGGATCCTGATGGTGGTCGACTTCCCGGAGCCGTTCGGGCCGAGGAAGCCGTGCACCTGTCCGGGCTGGACGGTCAGGTCGAGACCGTCCAGGGCGCGTGTCCGGCCGAAGTTCTTGACCAGGCCGGAGACTACGACGGGGGGCGTGTGCGTGGTCACCGGTTCTCCTCCCGGGAGGGCTGTGCGCCCTCGGTGAGCATGGACTTCAGGGCGGTGCGCGCCTGCTCGGACAGTTCCGGCGTCAGGGGCCTGTCGTCGTAGATGTCCAGCATCGCGAGGGCCATCCGGGGGTACCCCTCGCCCATCAGGACGTCGCCGCCCAGGGCGCGTGACAGGTGTTCGTGAAGGACGATCAGCCCGATGTTCATCGCGGTCATGACGGTCGCGTAGGCGTGCAGATCGTCGGTCTGCGGTTCGGATATCCCAGGCGATCCGCGGCTCAGGATCTCCTCGCTGAACTCGACGGCGTCGTCGAACAGCGTGCGTGCGGCCTCGGAGTCGTCGGTCATGGCGCGGGCCATGTAACGCTGGATGGGCAGGGCCGTCCGCATGGCGATCGCCATGAAACCGGGGTTGGCCATTCCCCCGCTGAGCGCCTCCTGCTTGACCTCGCGGATGACCTCGATCACATGCTCGTCGCACTCCCGGCGCAGCGCCTCCTTGGTCCCGTAGTGGTGCTGGACCAGGGCGGGCGAGACGCCGGCGGCCTTCGCGATGCCCCGGATCGTCGCGCCCCGCACGCCCAGCTCGGCGAACTGCAGCAGCGCCGCGTCCCTGATCCGGGCGCGACCCGTCAGATCCTCGGGTCGCTCACTTCCTGACATCCTCAACCGCCTGTACGCATGTTCAGTAGCCTGTACGTTCGTACACTGTACTCCCGTACAGGCGGGGGTGTCCAGGAGAGGTCAGGCGTTTCCGGGGAGCTCGCCGAGCGTCACCTTGACCTGCTTCTTCGAGCCGTCCTGCTTCTGGATCTCGACCGTCACGACGTCGCCGGGCTTCATGTTCGCGAGCACCGACGACAGGGCCGTCTGCGTAGGCGTCGCCGTGCCGTTCACCGACAGGATCAGGTCGCCCGCCTCGATGCCCGCCTTGGCGGCACCGCTGTTCTCCACGACCTCCACGACGGCGACCGCGGACCGCCTCCCGCTCTCCGGGTCGACGAGCGTGCGCACCACCACGCCGAGCGCCGCGCGGCCGGAGTCGGACACCTCCCCGGTCCGGATGAGCTGCGGGACGATCCGCTTGACCGTGTTGCTCGGCGTCGCGAACCCGATGCCGGCCGCCGCGCCGCCGATCGACGGGTCGGAGGCCGCGGCGGTCGGGACGCCGATCACCTTCCCGCTCAGCGTGACCAGGGCGCCGCCGCTGTTGCCCGGGTTGATCGGCGCGCTGGTCTGGATCGCCTCGGCGATCGTCGAGCCCGGGAAGTCGCCCTCGCCCTGGGTCGACACCGTCCGGTGCAGCGCGGACACGATGCCGCTGGTCACACTTCCGGCCAGGCCCAGCGGGTTGCCCATGGCCATGACGATCTGCCCGACCTCGGCCTTGCTGGAGTCGCCCCACGCCGCCGGCTTCAGCGACACGCCGTCCACCTTGACCACGGCCAGGTCGTCGGGCGGGAAGGCGCCCACGAGGTTCGCCTCGTGCGGCGAGCCGCCGCTGGACGCGGTGACCCGGATCTGCCGCGCCCCGGCGACCACGTGCGCGTTGGTGACGACGTGCCCCTGGTCGTCGAACACGACCCCCGACCCCTCGCCCTTGCCCGTCTCGATCTTCACCACCGACGGCAGCACGGCATCGACGACCTGCTCGTACTGCTGCTCCAGCTGCGCGGCCGCCCCCGTCGCCGGCAACGGAACCCGTGCCCCCGCCCCCGCCGACTCCGCGTCGTCGCCGCCACCGCTGCATCCGGCGACCAGCACCAGTCCCATCGCCGCCGCACACGCCTTGATCTTCGCGTTCCTGTTCACGCTCCACCTCCAGGCAGACTTGTTCCCGTCTCCTGGAGAACAGGCATCGAACCGCACCCCGACTTCGCCGCGCCGCCCACCCGGCGACGATCATCGAGAGGGCGCCGCCGGGGGCGCGCTGGAGGACCGGCTCGCCGCCCACCGCCGGTCTCGACGGTGGGCGCGAGTCTTCACGCGCCCCCTGGGCCCGCCCCTCAGACGGCGATGTCGCGGCGGTTGAGGCGCCAGGTGCCCACGGTGATCAGCGCGGCGGACACGGCGAGGAGGACGAGCGCGTGGCCGGGCTGGAAGCCGTTCCTGAGGGGCTCGCCGCCGATGTAGTAGTGGAAGGGCGAGAGGTACCGCAGCCGGTCCGCGCCGAGCTGGGACGCGAACCCGTTGAGGGCGTAGGCGAGGATCCCCGCGCCGGCGGTGACTCCGAACACCACCGCCCGGCGTCCCAGGGCCGCGCCGAGAGCCATGGCGAGCGCGCCGAACGTGATGGACAGCAGCGCGACGCCGAGGCATTGGGCCGCGAACTCCCCCACGCCGATGCCGCCGAGTTCGGCGGGCGAGCGGATGGCGAGCATGGCGCCGAGCAGCACCGCCGCGATTGCGGCCGCGCCCGCGGCGAGGGCGGCGAAGCGCTGCAGGACGAGCCGCGTGCGGCGTAGGGGATGGGCCAGCAGCAGGTCCAGATGACCGGACTCCTCATCGGTTCCGATCATCCGGGAGCCGGTGGCCGCGCCGTGGAACATCGCAAGCATCGGGACCAGCAGCCCGAACACGCTCCCGCCGAGGTAGCCCGCCGCGGAGGTCATGTCGTCCAGGTTGAGGCCCTGCCGCATCGCCTCCGGCATGCTCTCGGCCGCGTCGGCTCCGGCGCCGTCGGCCATCTGCGGGTAGAAGCTCGCGTACATCATCGCGACGGCGCTGACGGCGACGATCCAGGCGGCCAGGACGCGCCGGTCGTCCCAGAGGGTCTTGGTGAAGACGTTGCGCAGGGCGATGTCAGACATGGCTGGGCTCCGTGCCGGTGTAGTAGCGGAAGAAGAGGTCCTCGAGGTCCGCCGAGTCGGCGTGCAGTCCGATGACGGTGTGGTGCGCGGCGGCCTTGACCAGGGCATCGATGCCCTGAGGGGTCGTGATCCGGCAGGTGAGCACCGTGCCGTCCTCGGTGTCGCCGGCCCGCACGTCCGAGACGCCGGGCAGTGCGGCGAACTCCTCGGCGGCGACGGCCCCGGCGAAGTTGACGCGCACCTGGAGGAACGATCGGGCGCGCAGGCCGGCCATGGTGTCCAGGGCGACCAGCGCGCCCTCCCGGATGATGGCGACGCGGTCGGCGACGGCCTCGACCTCGGCCATGATGTGGGAGGACATGAACACCGTCCGCCCCGCGGCCTTCGCCTCGCGGACCAGGTCGAGGAACGTCTGCTGGACCAGCGGGTCGAGCCCGGACGTGGGCTCGTCCAAGATCAGCAGCTCGGGTTCGTGCATGAACGCCTGCACCAGGCCGACCTTCTGCCGGTTGCCCTTGGACAGCTTCTTGATCCGCGCACCCTGGTCCAGATCGAGGCGTCCGGCCAGTTCGCCGATGCGGGACGCGGCGACCCCTCCGCGCAGGTTGCCGAGGAACGTCAGGCACTCGCGGACGGTCTGGCGCCCGTCGACGACGAAGTCGCCGGGGAGGTAGCCGACCCGGCGGCGCACCTCGATCGCCTGTGCCCGGGGGTCCAGGCCGAGCACCCGGGCGGTCCCGGAGGTCGGCCGGATCAGGTCCAGCAGCAGCCGGATCGTGGTCGACTTGCCCGCGCCGTTGGGGCCGAGGTAGCCGAACACCTCGCCCTCCTCCACCCGGACGGACAGCCCGTCCAGGCCGCGGCGGGTCCCGTAGGTCTTCGTGAGCCCGTGAAGCTCGATCGCTGGACTCATGCCATCGACATTAACATTCTCTTCAGAGATTTTTGAAGACTCTGAGATGATAGGATCTCGGCGATGATCCAGAGATGGGGGACGACCTTGACGGACGGCGGCGTCGCGGCGGAGCGGCTGGCCCTCGCCCTGACCCAGGGCGGCATGCAGAAGGCGACCGCGCGGGTCCTGGCGGCCTTCCTGTTCAGCGAACGGGACAGCGTCACCGCGGGCGACCTGGGCGGGGAACTGGGGATCAGCTCCGGATCGGTGTCGGGCGCGATCAAGATGCTGAGCACGGTCGGCCTCATCGAACGGGCACCGGCACCGGGCAGCCGCCGTGAGCACTACCGCCTGCGCGAGGGGGCCTGGGCCACGCTGATGTCCGCGCAGAACGCCATGCTCCAGACGATGATGGACAGCGCCGAGGAGGGAATCGCCGCCACCGCCGAGGACAGCCCCGCCCGGCGTCGCCTGACCGAGATGCGCGACTTCTACGCCTACCTGTTCCGCGAACTCCCCGCCGTCATCGAACGCTGGGAGACCGGACGCGGCGCCCCCGGCGGCTGACGCGGCCCGGACCAGCCCGGACGGGCGGCGCACTCCGGCCCGGTAGGTGAACGCACCCGGCCTCCACAGGTCTGTGGGACGCGGCGCATGTTCTCCCGGCAGAAGGGCAGACGACCCGGGGGAGGTCGTCATGGGTCCGCAGATGCCGGAGAGAAGTGCGAGCACGGTCGTCCGGGCGGGGGCGCGCGGGCTCGTCGCCGCGATGGCGATGACCGGTGTGCGGACCGTGACCGCGGCCATAGGGCCGCACGAGCAGACCCCGCCCGAGGCGATCGTGGAGAGACATGTGCCGATGCTCCGGAAGCTGCCCGAACGGCACCAGCAGGCCCTCACCGAGCTCCTCCACTGGACGTACGGCGCGGCCGGCGGCACGGTGTACGGGCTGCTGCCCCGCCGGGTCCGCGGCAATCCCGCCAGCGGCCCCGTCTACGGCCTGGCGATCTGGCTCGGCTTCGAGGTCGGCATCGCCCCGCTGCTCGGCGTCAGGCACGTACACGAGCACGGTTTCGAGTGGCGGGCCGTGGTCGCCCTGGACCATCTCCTGTACGGCATCGTCGTCGGCGGGCGGCTCGCCCCCGAACCCGCGTCCAACCGCCCGCGCACCCGCCGCGCGGTCAAGGCTCTTCGACGCAGGAGTCCAGGTAAGGGGCGAGTTCTCGTGCCACGGTTGTGAGCGGGCGGACGTTCTGCTCGGCCCTCGCCATCAGGATCGCCCCCCGCGCTGGGACACGGCCGGTCGGACATGGCGGCGGTGCTCCACGCGATCGCGTCCCGGACGGCGTCCGGCCGCGACACCGGCTGAGGGCCGGGTCACTCGCCCGCGTTGTCCTTCGCGTCCGCCTGGGCGCGGGCCTCGATGATCTCCTGCTCGGCGCGGGTGTGCCCCTCGACGATGATGCGGACGACCTCGTCCGGGTCGTCGGTGAGGTGGATCAGATCGAGGTCGTGGGGGGAGATCTTGGCGGAGGTGAGCATGGTCGAGCGGATCCACTCGATCAGGCCGCCCCAGAACTCGGTGCCGACGAGCACGATCGGGAACCGGGTGATCTTCTTGGTCTGGACGAGGGTGATCGCCTCGAACAGCTCGTCCAGCGTCCCGAAACCGCCGGGCAGCACCACGAACGCCTGCGAGTACTTCACGAACATCGTCTTGCGGACGAAGAAGTAGCGGAACTCCAGCCCGATGTCGATGTAGTCGTTCAGCTTCTGCTCGAAGGGCAGCTCGATGCCGAGGCCGACCGACAGGCCGCCGCTCTCGTCGCAGCCCTTGTTGGCCGCCTCCATGATCCCCGGGCCGCCGCCGGTGACCACGGCGTAGCCGGCCTCGTGCAGCCGGGCGCCGATCTCCACGCCGACCTTGTACTCGTCGGAGTCCGGCTTCGTGCGGGCGCTGCCGAACACGCTGACCGCCTTGGGCAGCTCCGCCAGCAGGCCGAACCCCTCGACGAACTCCGCCTGGATCCGCAGCACGCGCCACGGGTCGGCGTGCACCCAGTCGACCGGGCCGCGGCCCTCCAGCAGCCGCTGGTCGGTGGTGGTCTTCGGGACGGCCTTCCCCCGCAGCATCGCGGGCCCCTGCCGTCGCGAGGGGGAGTGAGGAGTCGAAGTCATGGGGCCACGTTAGTAGGCCCCTCCAGCCACGTGCGCATACGTCGCTCGCACTCCGCTATCAGGGGAATTTCGACGTACTCGTCCCTGGTGTGGGCGAGGGTGGGTTCGCCGGGGCCGTAGTTGACGGCCGGGACGCCGAGTTCGGCGAAGCGGGCGACGTCCGTCCAGCCGAGCTTGGCGCGGACGCCGGCGCCGCTCGACGCGACGAACGCGGCGGCGGCCGGATGCGTCAGCCCGGGACGCGCGGCCGACGCGCTGTCGGTGACCTTCACCTCGAAGCCGCCGAAGATTTCCCGGAGGTACGCCTCGGCGTCGGCTGCGGACTTGTCGGGCGCGAACCGGTAGTTCACCGTGACGACGCATTCGTCGGGGATGACGTTGCCCGCCACGCCACCGCCGATGAACACGGCGTTCAAGCCCTCGTGGTACTCCAGGCCGTCCACGACCGGACGGGCCGGCTCGTACGCGCGGAGCACGTCCAGGATCCGTCCTGCGGCATGGATCGCGTTGGAGCCCATCCACGCCCGCGCGCTGTGCGCCCGCTCCCCCGCCGCCTTCACCTCGACGCGCACCGTGCCCTGGCAGCCGCCCTCGATCTGCGCGCCGGTCGGCTCCATCAGCACGGCGAAGTCGCCCGCGAGCAGGTCCGGGCGGGTCTTCGCGAGGCGCCGCAGCCCGTTGCGCTCGGCCTCGATCTCCTCGCACTCGTAGAAGACGTAGGTGACGTCGCGCGTCGGCGCGGTGACGGTCGCGGCGAGACGCAGCGCGACCGCGACGCCGCTCTTCATGTCCGTCGTGCCGCAGCCGTAGAGCCGGTCGCCCACCACCCGGGACGGAAGGTTGCCGTTCAGCGGCACGGTGTCGAGATGCCCGGCCAGGACGACCCGTTCGGCGCGTCCGAGATCGGTGCGGGCGACGACGCTGTCGCCGTCGCGTTCCACCGCCAGATGCGGGAGCGTCCGCAACGCCTCCTCGACGGCGTCGGCGAGGGGTTCTTCCGCACCGCTCACCGACTCGATGTCGACGATCGCCGCCGTCAGGTCCGCGACGTCCGAGAAGAGATCCAGGCCCATGTTCAAGTCTTATCATCGCGTCGTGGACATGACTGTGCTGGAGTGCGCCGTCCACTGGGCGGTCCCCGCAGACGAGCCCGGGATGCGCGCCCTCCTGGACGACGGGGAACGCGACCGCTACGAGCGTTTCCGCCGCGCGGAGGACAAGGCCCGCTTCGTCACCGGGCGGTTCCTCGCGCGGACGACTCTGGCCGAGGTCACGGGCCTGGATCCGCGGGACGTCCGGTTCAGCACCGACTGCCGGCACTGCGGCGGCGCCCACGGCAAGCCGCGCCTCCCGGGGACCGGTGTGGACTTCTCGCTCTCCCACTCCGGCGACCGCGTCGTCCTCGTCGTCGCCGAGGGCGCCGAGGTCGGCGTGGACGTGGAGCGGGAGAGCGACCGCGACATCGACCGGCTCGCCGAGATGGTCCTCGCCGCCCCCGAGCGGGAGGCGCTCGCGGCCATGCCCGACCGCAGGCGCGGCTTCCACTCGTACTGGAGCCGCAAGGAGGCGCTGCTGAAGGCGACGGGCCACGGACTGGCCGCCCCGATGACGGCGATCCGCGTCTCCGCGCCCGACGAGCCCGCCGCGGTCCTGTCGTGGGACGGCGAGGCGGCGGTCTCCCCCGTCCGCCTGGCCGACCTCACCCCAGGTCCCGGCTACGCCGCCGCGGCCGCCGTCCTCACCGGCCGTCCCCTCAAGATCACCGAGGTCACGTGTTGACGCCGTGGTCGCGGAGGATGTCGTTGAGGGACGCCTTGTCGTGCCGCTGCCCCTCTTCGAGACGCTTCAGGATGAGCACCGCCGGGAGCCCGAACGTCCCGCCCTTGAACTCCTTGGAGCGGGTGCCGCCGACGGCGACGCACCAGTCCGGGATGCGGCCGCGGCTGATCTCCTCGCCGGTCTCCACGTCGATGACCGGCATGGACGCCGACAGGTTCGTCCCCGAGCCGACGACGGCGCCCTTCCCGACCCGCGCCCCCTCGACGATCATCGAGCGGCTGCCGATCATCGCCTCGTCCTCGATGATCACCGGCTTGGCGTTCGGGGGCTCCAGGACTCCGCCGATGCCGACGCCGCCGGACAGGTGGACGTTCCTGCCGACCTGGGCGCAGGACCCCACGGTCGCCCACGTGTCGACCATCGTGCCGGAGTCGACGTAGGCGCCGATGTTGGTGAACGACGGCATCAGCACCACGCCGGGCGCCAGGTAGGAGCCCCAGCGGGCGATCGCGCCGGGGACGACGCGGACGCCGTCCAGGCGGCTCTTCAGCGGGATGCGGTCGTGGTACCGGAAGTCGCCGACCTGGGAGCGCACCATGCCGAGGACCTTGAAGCTCAGCAGGATCGCCCGCTTGGCCCGCTCGTCGACGATCACCTCGTCGGACGCGGGGTCGATGTGGGCGACGCGGGCCTCGCCGGCGTCGATCTGGTCGACGGCGGCCACGATGGCGGCCCGCGCGTCGGCGTCCTCGGGAGTGAGGTCGGCGCGCCGCTCCCACAGCTCGTCGATGCCGCCGGAGATCGGGCTGGTGAACGATTCGGTCATGCCTCCTGAGCTTAGTGGTGGCCATCTCCCGGTACCGTCTTCGCGTGGCTGTTTGGGCGAGGTTGAGGACACGCCCCGATGGGAGGGCGAACGGCGGCGGCGGCAAGCGGCGCCGTCGCGGCGGCCTGGGCTGGGCGGCGGGCCTGTCGGTCATCGTGGTGCTACTGGCGGTGGGCGGTTACGCGCTGTTCCAGCGCGCCCGGCCCTACCTGCACGGGTCCGGCTGCGAGGTGACGTCGAGCGCCGGGAAGATGCCGCTCGACCTGGAGCAGGGCGCGAACGCCGCCACGATCGCCGCCGTCGCGTTCCGCAAACGGCTGCCGGAGCGGGCCGTGGTGATCGCCTACGCGACCGCGATCCAGGAGTCGCACATGCGCAACCTCCCGGGCGGCGACCGCGACTCGGTGGGCATGTTCCAGCAGCGCCCGTCGCAGGGCTGGGGCACCCCCGACAAGCTCCGCGACCCCGTCCAGTCCACCAGCAAGTTCTTCGACGCCCTGGTCAAGGTGAAGGGCTACCTGGACCAGGAGCTCCACGTCGCGGCGCAGGAGGTGCAGCGCAGCGCCGACGGCCGCGCCTACGCCCAGCACGAGGACGAGGGCGAGGTCCTCGCGCTGGCGTTCACGGGACGCGAGCCGGGCACCGCGCGCTGCTGGTACCCGCCCGACAAGGTGACCGAGTCCCGCCGCCCGGAGGCGATCCGGGAGATGCGCCGCGCGTTCGGCGGACGGCTCCGGGTGAGCGGCCCGAGCCCCCTCACGGCGGGCGCGCCATCACGTCCGGACTCCTGGAACGCGGTGAAGGTGACCAACGCGCGGGCGGGCTGGGCGGTCGCGGCGTGGGCGGTGACGCACGCGCAGGTGTACGGCCTCAGCGAGGTCCGCTACGCGGGCAAGCACTGGGAGGCCGACGCGGGCCACGACGGCTGGACGCCGGACGAGTCGGCCCCCGACGACAACGTCATCGTCAAGTGACCGGGTCATCGTCAAGTGACCGGCGGCCGGGCGTAGAACGGCCGAGCCCCGCTCCGATCCGGAGCGGGACTCGGTCAAAGCGGGCTCCGCGCAATACGCGGTCACCTTCGCCTTGATCGCCTCTCGGTTGCGCACTTCGCGTGGCGCGCCGAGGTCTCAGACCTGCTCATCGCTCCTTCGCGAATGCGACGGCCGCTTCGGTCACGGCCACGACCTCTTAGAGCGCGCGGACGTGCTCGGCCTGCTCCCCCTTGGGGCCCTGGGCGGAGGTGTACTCCACCCGCTGCTCCTCGCGCAGGGCGGTCGGGGGCCGTGGTCTCTATTTGGCCGGGACAGGCTCGGGGGCGGGGTCCGAAGGGACCTCCTGGGCTTCGCCGTTGGTGTTGGCGGCGCGTAGGGCGACGATGGCGGCGGCGACCAGGAAGATGGCGCCGACCAGGAGTGCGCGGGAGAAGCCCGAGGTCAGCGCCTCGGGGATCGGGGTCCCGTCGGCGAGCAGGCCGTCGGTGCGGGACGCCGCGACCGCGGAGAAGATCGCGAGGCCGAGTGCGCCGCCGAGTTGCTGCGAGGCGTTGAGCAGCGCGGCGGCGAGACCGGCCTTGTCCGGTGGGACATTGGCGTTGGCGGCCGTGGTGACGGACACGAACGCGAAGCCGAGCCCGAACGAGGTGACCATCAGGCCGGGCAGCAGGTCGGTGAGGTAGTGGCCGTCCACCGGGATGCGCGACAGGAGGTAGAGGCCGGCCGCCGCCAGCAGCAGGCCCGTGATCATCACCGGCCGCGTCCCGGCGCGGGGGATCAGCTTGGTCGAGATGCCGGCGGCGATGCCGACGCCCACGCAGAGCGGCAGGTAGGCCGATCCGGTCTCGAGCGGCGAGTAGCCGAGGACGTTGACCATGTAGAGGCTGAGGAAGAAGAACATCGACAGGAATCCCGCCACGGCGACGAGCTGGGTGACGTCCGCCGCGGCGAGGCCCCTGATCCGGAAGATCGACAGTGGGAGGAGAGGATTGCGGCCGCGCTGCTCGTTGAGGAGGAAGGCGAGGAGGAGGGCCAGGGAACCGGCGAGGCCGCCGACGGTGCGCGCCGTGTCCCAGCCGGCGTCCGGGGCCTTGACCAGGGTGTAGACGAGCAGGAGCATCCCGCCGGTGACCAGGACCGTGCCGAGGATGTCGAAGTTCGCCAGGCGGGCGCTGCGGCGGTCGCCCTCGACGAGGAGGAACAGGCCGGCGATCACGATCGCGCAGACCGGGACGTTGACCAGCATCACCCAGCGCCAGCCCGGTCCCTCGGTCAGCAGGCCGCCGAGCAGCACCCCGGCGGCGGAGGCGCCGCCGGCGACGCCGCCCCAGACGCCGAGCGCCTTGGCGCGGTCGCCGCCCTCCTTGAACATCGTCGTCAGGATCGACAGGGTGCCCGGCAGCATGAGCGCGGCGCCGACGCCCTGGGCGAGCCGTGCGCCGATCAGTGCTCCGGGGGCGGTCGCGAGGCCGCCGACGACCGAGGACAGCGAGAACAGCACCGTCCCGGCGACGACGACGCGGCGGCGGCCGAGCAGGTCGGCGAGGCGACCGCCGAGCAGCATGAACCCGCCGTAGGTGAGCAGGTAGCCGGACGGCACCCAGGCGAGGTCCCGGACGGAGAAGTCCAGGTCGTCGCGGATGGCGGGCAGCGCCACATTGACGATCGAGGCGTCGATGAAGTCCAGGAACGCGATCGCGCACAGCAGCGTCAAGGTGATCTTGCCGCGTCCGGTCGCGAGGAAGGACGGCTGAGAATCCGTCATGGTGACCCCCTTCTGCGAACTTTTCGCGACCAATGAGCGGTCCGGGGGCGGAGAGTGTGACACCGGGGGCCGGGGATGAGGGCCACATCACATTTCGGGCCGGGATGTCACACTCGGGGTGGCGGTTCGTCTCTCAGGGGGGAGCGCACAGGAGGTCGAGACATGCTCGAAGGCACCGCCGAGGACACCGCGACACGGGTGTTCGCCGATCACCGGGAGCTGCTGTTCTCGGTCGTCTACAACCTGCTCGGAAGCGTCGCCGACACCGAGGACGTCCTGCAGGACACGTGGCTGGCCTGGGCGTCCAGGAACGGCGCCGAGGACGCGGAGGAGATCGAGAACCCGCGCGCCTACCTGGTGCGGATCGCGGTCAACACCGCGCTCGCCCGGCAGGCGCTGATCAGCCGGCGCCGCGAGACGTACGTGGGGCCGTGGCTGCCCGAGCCGCTCGTGAGCCACGCGGACGCCGGTGAGTCGGTGGAGCGGACGGAGGCGGTGTCGATGGCGCTGCTCGTCGTCCTGGAGACGCTGACGCCGCTGGAACGGGCGGTGTTCGTCCTGCACGAGGTGTTCGGCTACCCGCACACCGAGATCGCGCCGATCCTGGACCGGAGCCCGTCGGCGGTGCGGCAGCTCGCGCACCGGGCGCGGGAGCACGTCCACGCCCGGCGGCCCCGCTACCAGGCCGACCCGAAGGTGCAGCGGCAGGTGACCGAGCGTTTCCTCCAGGCGGCGCTCGGCGGCGACCTGGAGTCGCTGCTGGAGATGCTGGCGCCGGACGTGACGATGTGGAGGGACGGCGGTGGCCTGCCCGGGACGATGCTGCGGCCCGTGCACGGCCGCGACCGGGTGGCGCGTGTCATCGTGGGGACCACGAAGCGCCACCGGCCCGAGAACCTCGGCATCCGCTACCGGACCGTCAACGGCGACCCGTCGGCCGTGCTGTTCGACGACGACGCGCCGTTCGCCGTCATGGTCCTGGACCTCGCGCCGGAGGGCGACCGGATCCGGGGCGTCTACGCCGTCGCCAACCCCGACAAGCTGGCCCGCATCGAGGACGAGTGAGTCAGGGCTTGGGGAGCATGCACATGGTGTCGAGGCCGAGGACGTGGTTGAGGCGGCCGAACGCCAGCCACGAGCCGATGCACATGCTCAGCTCCACGATTTCGAGCTGGGTGTAATGCGCGGTCATGCGGTCCCAGAACTCGTCGTCGAGGCCGTGGTGGTCGAGGGCGTACCGTTCGGCGTATTCGGCGGCGAGGCGGGTGCGGTCGTCGAAGGCGCCGGTGGTGCGCCACTCGGTCACCGCGTCGGCGAACTCGTCCTCGACCTTCTGGCCGTCGCGTTCGGTGCGCCAGTCGAGGCAGAACACGCATCCGTTGATCTGCGCGATGCGCAGCCGCGCGGCCTCGAACTCGCGGAGGCCGAGGGTGGTGTGCGCGTACACCGCGAGGGACAGGTGCGCGGCGGCTGGGCCGATGCCGGGCACCATCTCGCCCCACACGTACTCGATCGCGTCCTTGCCCTCGGGGACGTCGATGTTCACGGCGCGGTCCCTCCCGTCGTCTTTCCGAGTTTGCCGACGGCGGGACGCAGGGGGACGTCGAGCGCGTCGTAGAGTCCGGGTTCGGCGTCCACGAGCCAGTCGACGGCGCCGACGAGACGTCCGACCGCGGTGGCGTTGCCGCCGGCGGCGCGGTTTCCCTCTTCGTCGGTGGCCTCGACCGTGACCTCGATGCGCGGGTCGCCCTCGATGACGACGCGGTGCGCGCCGTCGCCGTCCGGCGGCGAGGGCCAGTCGGGGGCACAGGACGGGTGGATGCGGGTGACGTGCTCGATGACGATGCGGGGTTCGCCCTCGACGATGCCCTGTACCTCGAACCGCACCGCGCCCTGGGTGCCCTTCTCGAAGTCGCCCATGGACGTCGTGGTCACGGTGGCGTCGAGGGGGAGGCGGTCCACGGTCTCGCGGATCTCGTCGAGGTCGACGCCGAGGGCGCGGGCCATCAGGCGGATCTGCCCGCCCCACACCATGGTCGGGACGGTCGCCGCGAGCATGGGCGGCTCGTAGTCCATCGGCTGCCCCATGCCGACGAGGTACCGGACGGAGTCGGGCTGGTCGTAGGTGGAGTAGTCGAAGATCTCCTGGCAGCGGATCACGTCGATGGTGCCGCCGAGCCCGCTGATCAGCAGCGGCAGGACGTCGTTGCCCCAGCCGGGGTCGACGCCGGAGACGAACAGGGAGCCGCCGCCCTCGGCGACGGCGTCCAGGACCGCCTCCCGCATCTCGGGCGGGGCGTTGCGCTGGTCGTAGAGCGCGTACAGGGCGGGGGTGACGACGACGGCGCCGGCGCGGATCGCGCGGAGGATGTCGGCGAGGGCGTCGTCCGGGCGGATGTCGCCGGACGCCGCGTATACGACGGCCTGCGGGCCGGTGGCCAGGACGGCGTCGATTTCGGTGGTCGCCGCGACGCCGAGGCGGCGGCCGAGGCCGCCGAGATCGCCGGCGTCCCGTCCGTCCTTGCCGGGGTCGTGGACGATCACGCCGGTGAGTTTCAGCGCGGGGTGGGCCTCCACCGCGCGGATGGACAGCCTGCCGACATTGCCCGTGCCCCAGACGACCGCGGAGATCATGGCCAGAGGCTAACAAGGCGCCGCCCGCTTGCCAAGCAAGCATTTGGTTGACAGCCCGTAACCTGTTGCTACGGGTGCGTGATCGAACAAAAGTTACCTTCAGGTATGTAGTGACTTCCCTCACGTAGCGATATAGAACCTGTTCCAATCTCGTCCAGAGTGAGGGAGGTCACATGGCTGACTCCATGCCAGCCGGTCCATCCACCGCTATCTCGCGCCGCACGCTCCTCGCTGGAACCGGTTCTATCGTCGGGCTGGGCCTGCTGGGCCGCACCGGTCACGCCCGCGCCACGACCACCGCCGCCGCCGGACCGATCGGCAACGGGGCGCACGTCCCGGCACTGATCGTCGGCACCGGCTACGGCGGCTCCGTCGCCGCCCTGCGGCTCGCCCAGGCGGGCGTCCCGGTGCACATGATCGAGATGGGAATGGCCTGGGACACCCCCGGCTCGGACGGAAAGATCTTCGCCAACACCAGGACGCCGGACTACCGGTCGTACTGGCTCCGGACCCGCACCAAGCAGCCCCTCAGCAACTTCCTGGGCTTCCCGCTCGACAAGAACGTCCCCCGCTACACCGGGATCCTGGACGCCGAGGACTTCAGCGGCATCACCGTCTACCAGGGCCGCGGCGTCGGCGGCGGTTCGCTGGTCAACGGCGGGATGGCCGTCACCCCGCAGCGCGACCGGTTCGGCTACGTCCTCCCGTCCGTGGACGCCAACGAGATGTACAACGTCTACTACCCGCGCGCCAACGCCGGGCTCGGGGTCAACCAGATCGACCGGGCCTGGTTCGACAGCACCGACTGCTACCAGTACGCCCGGGTCGGACGTAAGCACGCCCAGCGCTCGGGCTTCGACTTCGTCTACGTGCCCAACGTCTACGACTTCGGCTACATGGAGCAGGAGGCGGCCGGGAACGTTCCCAGATCGGCGCTGGACGCGGAGATCCTCTACGGCAACAACCACGGCAAGAAGTCCCTCCAGCAGACCTACCTCGCCCAGGCCAAGGCCACCGGCAGGATCACCATCTCACCGCTGCACAGGGTGACCTCGGTGTCCCCGGCGTCCGGCGGCGGCTACACGGTCGTCATGGAGCAGCTCAACACCGGCGGCGACGTCACGGGCACCAAGACCGTGACCGCGGACAGGGTGTTCTTCGCGGCCGGCAGCGTCGGCACCAGCAAACTGCTGGTCAAGCTGAAGGCCACGGGCGCGCTGCCCAACCTGAACAACGAGGTCGGCAAGGGCTGGGGCGACAACGGCAACGTCATGTGCGGCCGCGCCAACCACATGTGGGACGCGACCGGCAGGCTCCAGTCGTCCATCCCCACGGCCGGCATCGACAACTGGGACGCCGGCGGGGCGTTCGCCGAGGTCGCGCCGCTGCCCACCGGCATCGAGACCTACGCCTCGTTCTACCTGTCGATCACCAAGAACCCGCACCGCGCCGCCTTCTCCTGGAACGCCGGGGCGGGCAGGGTCGACCTGAACTGGCAGACGGCGTGGAAGCAGCAGGGCATCGACATGGCAAAGTCGATCTTCGACAAGATCAACCGGAAGGAAGGGACGATCTACCGGACCGACCTGTTCGGCACCTACAAGATCTGGGGCGACCACCTCACCTACCACCCGCTCGGTGGAGCGGTCCTCAACAAGGCCACCGACAACTACGGCCGCCTGCACGGCTACTCCGGCCTGTACGCCATCGACGGCTCGCTCATCCCCGGCAACACCAGCGTCAACCCGTTCGTCACCATCACCGCCCTCGCCGAGCGGAACATCGAAAAGATCATCACGACCGATCTGTGACCGTTCCTTTGCCGACGCGTTGACGACGGTCCGGCCACGGGCGCGTGTGGCCGGACGTCCGGTGAATGGCCCGCCGCTGCCGGGGAAGCGGGTCCACATGGACATTCCCCGGACCCTCGTGCTCACCGGGCACTTCCCACCGGAGCCGGGCGGGGTGCAGACCTTTACCTGGGAACTGGTGCGCAGGCTTCCCGCCGACCGGCTGCTGGTGGTCGCGCCCGCCTGGCCCGGAGCCGCCGAGTTCGACGTACGGCTGGACTTCCCCGTCGTGCGGCGGCACGGCTACCTGCTGTTCCGCGGGCTCCGCCGGCTCGTCGCCGAGCACGGGACGGACGTGGGCTGGATCCCCGCCGCCGCGCCGTTCGCCATGTACGCGCCGCTGGTGAAGGCGGCGGGGGTGAAACGGCTGATCGGCTCCACACACGGCCAGGAACTCGGCTGGTTCCGGGCCGCCCCCACCCGCGGCGCGTTCCGGGCCGTGGCCCGCGCCTTCGACGCCCTCACCTTCCTCACCGCGCTGAGCCGCGACGAGATGGCCGGCATCCTCGGCGACCGGACACGGCTGGTGCAGCTCGCCGGCGCCGTCGACCCGGTCCGGTTCCGTCCCGGGCTGGACGGCGCGGCCGTGCGCCACCGGCACGGGCTCGGGGACGGGCCCGTGGTCGTCAGCGTCTCCCGCCTCGTCCGCCGCAAAGGCCACGACCGGCTGCTGGAAGCCTGGCCCGAGGTCGTCCGGCGGCACCCGGACGCCCGGCTGGTCATCGTCGGCGAGGGGCCGATGCGGCGGAGGCTCACCGACCAGGCGACGCGGCTGGCCCCCGGCACCGTCACGCTGACCGGGCCCGTCTCCGCCGCCGACCTGCCGCGCTACTACGCCGCCGCGGACGCCTTCGTCCTGCCGTGCCGGGACGAGCGCCGCGGGCTGCAGGTCGAGGGCCTCGGCCTGTCGGTCCTGGAGGCGTCGGCGGCCGGGCTGCCGGTCGTGGTGGGCCGGTCGGGCGGCAGCCCCGAGTCCGTCCTCGACGGGCGGACCGGGACCGTGATCGACGCGGCGAGCCGCCACGCGCTCGCGCGCACCCTGAACGGGCTGCTGGACGACCCGGGCGGCGCCCGCCGCATGGGCGAGGCGGGCCGCCGGTGGGTGTGCGACGAGTGGAACTGGGACCGCGCGGCCGCCCGGCTCGCCGACCTCCTCCGCGGCGCCCCCGCCGAACCCGCAGGACCCGCCGGACCCGCCGGACCGGCGGCCCGGCCGGAGACGCGGCTTCAGGACGCGGCACGGAGGGTGAGCCCCACATGGGACTCAAGGAGCAGCTGAACCGCCGTGACTTCCGGCGCCTCATGGTGGGGCAGACGGTCTCCTCCTTAGGCGACTGGATGGGCACGCTCGCCCTGATGTACTTCGTGCTGGAGCTGAGCGGGTCCACGACGGCGGTCGGCGGCGTGCTGGTGCTGCGCCTGCTGCCCTCGGCGTTGGGCGCGCCGGTGGCGGCGCGGATCGTCACCCGGTGGCGGCGGCGCAGCGTCATGATGAACTCGGATCTGGTGCGCATCGGCATGGCGCTGGCGCTGCCCGTCCTGCCGTGGCTGTGGTGGGTGTACTTCTGGGCGTTCGCCATCGAGGTCGTCGGGCTGGTGTTCCTCCCCGCCCGGGACGCCGCCATCCCCTACCTCATCGACGACCGCGACGAGAGCCGGCGCAAGGACGGCGAGGAGCACGACACCGGCACGCTGGAGGTCGCCAACGGCATCACGATGGCCACGTCCTACGGCATGATCCCGGTGGGCGCGGGGCTGTTCGGGCTGCTGCTGTGGCTGTCGAACAACGCGGGCTGGGAGGGCCACTGGCGCTATGTCGTGGTGTTCTGGCTGAACGCGCTGACCTACCTCGTGTCCTACTTCGTGATCCGGTCCATCCCGGACCTCGGCCCCGCGTCCGGGGAGCGGCGGACCGAGCAGCAGGAGGCGAAGCAGGGACGGTTCATCGACGCGCTGCGGCTCCCCGTGGTGCGCGGGGTGCTGCCCGGCGTCGCGGTCGTCGCGCTCGGGCTGGGCGCGCTGTTCTCGCTCGGCGTCGTGTTCGTCCGGAACGTCCTGGACGCGAGCGCGGTCGGGTTCGGGGGGCTGGTGGCGCTGTTCGGCATCGGCGCGATCATGGGCCTGGTGATCGTCCGGCGGGGGACGTGGAACCTGATGACGCAGATCCGGACGGCGACCGCGCTCCAGGGCGCGGTGATCGCCACGATGGGCCTGCTCGCCTCGACGACCTGGTCGTTCCTCGGCGCCGTGCTGTTCGGCGGCGCCGCCACCGCCGCGCTCGTCGGGGCCATCACCTACCTGCAGGAGAGCCTGGACGGCTACCGCCGCAACCTGGCCCTCACCGCGTTCCACGCCGTCCTGCGGTTCGGGCTGGCGCTCGCCGCGCTGCTGTCCGGCGCCGCGGCCGACCTGCTCGGACACTGGGACCCGACCCCGCTCGGCGTTGCACCGGCGCGGCTCGTGCTGGCCTTTTCCGGCCTGATCGTGATCGCCGGCACGCTCCTCATCCGAAGGTCCGGCGCGGGCTCCGGCCGGGAGCCGGAACCCGCGTGACCGGCGTCAGGGGCAGGCGGGGTACAGCCGCCGGGTGCCCGCACCGGCGTCGTAGGCGGCGCGGTCGCTGAAGCGGCACCCGTAGCCGGGATCGGCCACCACCCGCGGCTTCGTCGTCACGTCACCGGCCGGGCGCCTGCCGGTGCCGACCCAGCGGACCAGGTCGTCCCAGGCCGTCCCCACCTCGGTGGCGGAGAACTCGCAGTGCTGGGTCGTGCGGATGGCACGCTGCACGAGCAGCCGCGAACGGTGGTGCCGCGCCACCTCGGAGGCGTAGATCTGCTCCATGGAGAACGGGACGAACATGTCCCCCAGACCGTGCAGGCTCAGCACCGGAACCCCCGGCCGTCCGTTGATGCGCGGGATCTGGGAGAGCCGGTTCGACAACCGCGCCGGCAGGTTCTCGGGCCGCACCCTCTGCACGCTCGCGTTGACGTCGACCGGCTCGTTCGGCTCGTACCGGGTGAACAGGTTGGTCGATAGCTGGTCCGGGTTCTCGGCCAGGGTGGCGTCAGGGGCGGACGGGGCCGCCAGCGTGAACGGGAAGGCCTTCCAGAACGCGAACGACTGCTCGTCGCCGGGACGCGGCCCGCCCGTCCGGTTGACGGCGATCGAGCGGAACTGCTTCCCGCGCTCGTTCGTGGTGTCCGGGCCGCCCGGCGTCAGCCCGGTCAGCCCGAGGGCCTCCATGATCTTCGGGACGGTCACGGTCGCGTACTCGTCCGTCACCGGGTACTCGCGGACACCGGCCAGATCCTGGGCGACGAGGTTGTAGTCCAGGAAGAAGTCGAACAGTTCATGGTCGCCGAGCACCCCGCACATGGGCAGCGCGCCGTCGTAGTAGCGGGGGAACTGCTCGATCGAGCGCCCGATGACGTGGCCGCCCATCGAAACACCGACGATGAGGCGCTGCTTCGGCCGTCCCACCTTGTCGGTGAAGAGTTCGGCGACGTCCCGTGTGCTCAGCACACCGGCCCGGACGTCGTACCCGTTGCGGTAGTAGGACGACGCCGCCCACGCGTACCCCTGGTCGAGGAGCCGCTGCCGAAGCCCGAACGGCGGCGGCCCGACCCTCAGCACGTACCCCTGACCGGCGTACCCGTGCGCGTAGAGCGCCAGCTTGCCGTTCCAGTCCGGCGGCACCTCGATGATGTAGGCGGAATGGCGGTGCACACCCTGCGACACCCGCGTCGGCTCTCCGTCCACCTGGGCGGGCGGGAGCGGCGGATTCTCGATCGTGTACCCGGGAAGCGGCTGGTCGCCCGGCGTCCGGTCGGCATGGGCGGTCCCCGCCACGCCCAGCGGGACGACCAGGGCGAGGACGGTGGCGGTGAGTGCGATGAGGGCTCTGATGCGCATGATGCTCCTCTGGCAGAGATCCAACGCATTACATACCGTCCGGTCGGTTTGTGGAATGGAAAAGACCACATCCGGCCTCGCCACCCGGCCTCCGGCCGGCCCGGGAGGCGCGGCCGAGGTGGCGCGGCCGCGATGAGATGCTTGATCAAGACGAAGTACGAGATCAGCGAGGGAGATCACGCCATGGACTTCAAGCTGGAACTGGTGACGGTGCCCGTCTCGGACGTGGACCGCGCGAAGGCCTTCTACACGGAGAAGGTCGGCTTCAACGCCGACCACGACCACCAGGTGAACGAGGACATCCGCTTCGTCCAGCTGACACCGCCGGGTTCGGCGTGCTCGATCTCCATCGGCACCGGGCTCGGAGCCGACATGACCCCGGGCTCCGTCCAGGGCCTGCAACTGGTCGTCGAGGACGCCCACGCCGCCCGCGCCGAACTGGCCGGACGGGGAGTCGAGGTCAGCGACGTGCAGGAGTTCCCGTGGGGCCGATTCGTCTTCTTCAAGGACCCGGACGGCAACGGCTGGAACATCCAGCAGCCGTGATCCCGCCTCACCTCTTCGGGAGGGCGGGCGCCGCGAGGAGCGCGCGCGGGTCGTGGAAGGTGAAGTCCGCCGCGGAGGTGCGGTAGAGGTCGGCGTAGCGGGCGACCTTCTCCGGATCGAGTTCGACGCCGAGGCCGGGACCGTCCGGCACGGGAAGGCGCCCATCGCGGTAGTTGTCCAGCGGGCCGCCGAACGCGCCGCGCACCACGTCATCGGTCAGCAGCGCCCCGTAGCCCTGGTTGGGGTAGCGGAAATTGGGCGTCGCCGCCACGACGTGGACGGCGGCGGCCACCGCGACGCCGAGTTCGCCGAGGCTGTGCTTCACCACGGGGAGGCCGGCGGCGGCGCAGATGCCCGCCGAGCGCTTGAGATTGAGCAGGCCGCCGTCCATCTGCTGGTCCACCGAGAGCGCGTCGGCGGCGCCGTGCCGAAGGACGGCGAGCTGGTCCGAACGCGTCCATGAGGACTCGTTGGCGAGCAGCGGGGTGTCCAGGCGGCCGCGGACATAGGCCAACTCGGGCAGGTTCCGCCCGGACACCGGCTGCTCGACCATCTCCAGGCCGTACTCCTCCAGCTCCCGCACCGCGCGTATCGCCGCGCCCGGCGACCACGCCTCGTTGGCGTCCACCCGGATGCCCATGGCCGGGCCGGCGCCGTCCCTCAGCGCGGCGACGCGCTCGACGTCGGTGTCGAGAGAGTCGGCGCCGACCTTGAGGTAGCAGACCCGGGCACCGGCCTTCGCCGCGCGCCGCCCCTCGTCCCGCACGTCCGCCGCGTCGCCCGCGGCCACGTAGTGGAAGAACTCGACCTCGTCGCGGAAGCGGCCGCCGAAGAAGTCCACCACCGGACGGCCGCACGACTTGCCCAGCAGATCCCAGCACGCCGTTTCCACCGCCGCGGCGGCCGGGCTGCTCGCACCGATGTGATGCCAGGTGCCGACGACGTCGATGCGCTGGATCAGCTGCTCGATGCGCAGCGGGTCCGAGCCCACGACGAGCGGCTCCACGCTGCGCAGCGCGCCCAGCACGATGTCGG
Organism: Actinomadura sp. 3N407; assembly: GCF_052245875.1. Taxonomy (NCBI): domain Bacteria; kingdom Bacillati; phylum Actinomycetota; class Actinomycetes; order Streptosporangiales; family Thermomonosporaceae; genus Actinomadura; species Actinomadura sp. 3N407. Next base: position 132,404 of record NZ_JBQQBP010000004.1, on the reverse strand, counting down.
CGGACGGGTACGCGGCGGCCTCGCCGAGACCGGTCAGCCCCTCGTCGGTGTCGACCTCGACGAGGACGGACACGAGCCCGGAGCGCCGGCCGAAGGCCCACACCTCGTCGGAGCGGTACGGGACGGCCACCGGGGTGGCGCGAACTGCGGTGATGCGCATGGCCTGCTCCGTTCAGGGCTGGACGACGAGGCTCCGGGGAGCGTCGGTGACAAGCTCGGCGCCGCCGGGCAGCACCAGCGCCGTATCGGAGATCACGTACCCGGCCGGCCGGTCGACCCACGACATGAGGTGGAAGACCATGCCGGCCCGCACCCGCGTACGCCCGCCCGCGCGGATGCCGGGCACCGGCCCGCCGCCCACCCAGCTCGGCGGGAAACCGATGCCGGTGAGGTAGCCGCAGTGGTGACGGCGCGGCCGCCGCCCGGTGACGGCGGCGACCGCCCCGGCCCACGCCGCGTAGACGGCGCCGGTGACGGTGCCGGGCACGAGCGCCGCGCGGGCGGCCCGCAGCCCCGCGAGTGCGGCCTCGGCCGCGTGCTCCGCGTCCGGCGGGACCTCTCCGCAGTACACGGTGCGGCTCATCGGCGCGTGATAGCGGTGCACGCAGCCCGACAGCTCCACGAACAGCCCCTCACCGTGTCCGAGACGGTGCTCGCTCCAGGTGACGTGCTCCTGCGCGAGCCGCTCGGTCGAGCGGACCAGTGGCACGAAACCCGGCTGGTGCCCGCCCGCGTCCGTCATCGCCCACTGTGCCCTCGCCGCGACGGTGCGTTCGCTGACGCCCGTCCCGGCCGCGTCCACCGCCGCGCGCATCGCGGCCCCCGAGATGACGGCCGCCTGCCGCACCAGGGCGGCCTCGGACGGCGACTTCACCGTCCGCAGCCGGGCGGGAAGCGCCGTGCAGTCCGACCACCTCCGGTCCGGGAGCGCCGCCCGGACCCGGGACAGCACCGCCGGCGGCAGCGTCATCGAACCTTCCTCGACCCCGATCACGGAACCGGGCGGCGTGACGCCGGCCAGCACCCGGGCCGCCGCCCGCGCCGGGTCCTGCCCCTCCCCGTACAGCGCCTGCCGCGCCCCCGGGACCTGCGCCGACAGCGTGTGCCGCTCCATCCGCCGGGCGACGAGCACCGGCGGCCCGTGCGGCGGCACGACGACCATGGTGAACGCGAAGTACCCCAGGTGATCCAGGCCCAGCAGGTAGTACAGGTTCTCCGGGCTGGTCAGCGCCACGGCGGACAGGCCCCGCCGGCGCATGGCCCGCCGGAGCCGCGCGGCGCGCACCCGGTACTCCTGCTCGGGCACGGCGAGAAGCGGCGGCGGCTCCGTGGCGATGGACGGTTCGGCTGTCATGGCGCCAGTGTGCGGCGCGCGTTCGGCCCACGACCAGCGATCTTTTCCGATGTCCGCCGTTAGCGTTGCTACATGGTCTACGAGGTGCGGCGGCTACGGCTGCTGCGGGATCTCGCGGCGCACGGCACCATCGCCGCGACCGCCCACGCCTGCCATCTCACCCCCTCGGCCGTCTCCCAGCAGCTCGCCCTGCTGGAACGCGAGGTCGGGACGCCGCTCCTGCTCCGGGACGGCCGCCGCCTGGTCCTGACCGAGGCGGCCCGGGTGCTCGTCGCGCACACCGAACGCGTCCTGGCCGAACTGGAACGGGCACAGGCGGAGATCGCCGGCCTGACCGGGGAGATCCGCGGCACCGTCCGGCTCAGCGCGTTCCCCAGCGCCGCCGTCGCCCTGGCCGCCCCCGCCGTCGCCGCCTGCCGGGCGTCACACCCCGACCTCCGCGTCCTCCTGGACGAGTCGGAACCGGACGAGTCGGTGACCGCACTGCGCCACCACGCCTGCGACGTGGCCCTGGTCTACGAGTACAACCTGCTTCCGAGAATCCGGGACGAGGGCGTGGAGCTGAAACCCCTCCTCCGCGAACCCGTCCTGGCGGCGCTCCCGCCGGGCGACGCGCCCGACGACCGCACCGAACTCGCCGACCTGAGCGCCCAGCCCTGGATCGCCCCACGCAGCGACGCCGCCCTGCGCACCGTCCTGGAGCGGGCGTGCCAGGCCGCCGGTTTCGAACCCCGGGTCGACTACACCAGCGACGACTACACGGTGATCATGTCGCTGGTGGAGGCCGGGATCGGCGTGTCCCTCCTGCCCCGCCTGGTCACCGAACCTCTCGCCTCCCACGTTCGGCTGTCGCAGGTCAGCGGCCTGGAACTGACCCGCACCGTCTCGGTGGCCGTCCGCACCGGCGGCGCCCGCGACCCCCGCGTGACCGCCGTGACGACCGCCCTGGAACAGGCCGCCCGCTCCCTGGCCCCATCGGACTGATCACCACTGCCCGGAAGGGCGTCCCGGCACCCGTGGGCGGCCGGGGACGACGGCGGCGACCAGTGTGCCGGCGGCACCGCCGACGCAGAGATAGATCCACTCCCGCTCGGGAACGGCCGTCCAGACCGTCGTGCCCGCCCAGATCGCCCCCAGGCCGGCACCGGCGGCCCTCAGCAGCAGCGGGGACACCGCCACCAGAAGCAGACCGGTCAGCGAACCTGGGCCGCGCGGCATCAGGCGCGCCCCGAGCACGCCCGCCGCACCCGCCGAGCAGCCGACCGCCACGAGCGACCAGCGCTCCAGATCGCCGAGCGCGTCCATCGCACCGGTGGTCACTTCGCCGGAGGGACCGATCAGCATGTCCGGGGCGAGCGTCCGGGCCAGCACGAACCGGGCGGCGAGAGCGAGCAGCAACCCCGCGGTGGCGGACAGGACGACCGGTTCGAGGGACGGCCGCGGCACCGCCACCCGGCCGGCGCCGGTCCCGGCGAGCGACGCCGCCGCGATGGCGATCATGGCGAGGAGGGCGCTGCCCGCCGACCAGTCCCCCGCCGTCACGAAGGAGACCAGCAGGCCCGCCATCACGACCGCGAGCGCGACCAGCACGGCCGAGATGCTCGTCGAGAGTTCGGCGCCCTCACCGCGGCTGGTCCGGACCGTCCCGAACCAGGTACCGAACGCCGCAGCCGCGAGCCATGCGCCCGCCAGGAGCGAGGCAGTCCAAGCGGACGGCCCCCCGCCCGCGTCCGAGAGCGCGCCGAAGCCGGTTCTGCCGGTGGGCGTGGTCATCAGCACCACCGCGAGAAGCAGGACGACCGCGGCGGCCGGGCCGCCCTTCATTCGGTGATCCTGAACGAGCCGGCCGCGACGACCAGCAGGACGGCGACCGCAGCCGTGATCAGTCGCGGCATGGGCCTCAGTCCCCGCTCTGCTCGCATGAGTACCATCGCCGCCACTCGCCGGTGGCCGGGTCGCGGTAGTGCGCCTCGTCCAGGCTCATGTTCCGCTCGCTGTGGGTGGAGCCGAAGTCGAACCATTCGATCACCAGGTCCAGTTCGGCGCCGCCCTCCGCGGTCTGGCCCGTCGCGTTGTAATGCTGCCGCGTGGTCGTGGCGTTCGGACCGTCCGCGAGTTCGGCGATGGTGAGGCGTCCCTGCAGGCGGTCGTCCAAACCGCCGTCGAAGATGGCGCGCAGATCATCGGCGACCTCGCCGCGCTGATCCGGCGGGATCTCGATGGTCGTGGTGTTGACGGTGACGTCGCCGTTCTCGACCAGCACGCCGCCGCCCGCCCCGCCGCTTCCCCGGTCCGACTCGAACCCCAGCTCCAGCGAGCCGCCCACCCCGAGGCGCCATTCGCTGGTGTTGACCGCGGTGACCTGCTTCGGGTCGCCGTTGTCGTCGTACTCGACATGGATCACGTTGCCGCTGACCCGTTCGTAGGAGACCTCCCGGCCCGCGCCCACCACGGGACTGGGCCTCACCTCCACGCCGAGCCGCGCGGTGTCGGTGTCGGTGGCCGCGTAGTACTCGCCGCGGACGCGGTCCCCGCCGGGTTCGATCGCCTCCGAGGTGCCGAGCAGCCGGCTCTCCTCATGCCGGAGCGAGCCGCTCAGTCCCGCGTCGCCGGCGTCGCTGCCCACCGACCCGTCGACCTCGACGAACGCGTTGGTGCCGTCCGCATTGATGATCGTCGCGGGGAGGTCCATCTCGTCGGCGACCTGGAGCGGCAGGTCCCCGAGTTCGGCCATGGCGTCCTCGTCGTCCATCATTTCCCAGAGCCCGCCGTGATCGTCGATCAAATCGGCCGCCCTGCTGTGGAGCCGTCCCCGGTACTCCTCCAGCTCGTCCTCGTTCTGGACGGTGACCTGCTGCTGGTTCTCTCCCGTCCACAGCACGCCCCCGCCGACGCTGACCCCCCAGCCGCTCCCGCCGATCCGGCCGCCCAGCCCGGCCTCGATGTCGATGCCCGAGCCCGACGAGTCGCTGGTGGTGACCACGATCGACCCGTCCGCGTTGTTGTCCACCTGCGCGGTATGTGATTCCTGGTCACCGAAGAGGATGACCTTCCGTCCCGTGGTCGACTGGTCGATGCCCTGATGGACGGTGCAGGCGCTCAGCGCCGGAGGCCCGGAAGGCGTGCCGGACTCGCACTCTCCGCCGAACAGCCTGCAGAGCGCGTCACTCGTTTCGCTCGCCACCGTACCCATGACCGGCGAACTGGCCAGAACCCCGACGACCACGGCCGCCACCAACAGCACGGCACCGTACTCCGCGGCGCTCGCCCCACGATCGGCGACGCGGCGAAAACCCTTGGTGCGCTGCAGCATGAGGGAAGCGTGGCCGTGCTCCTACGGCAACACGAGGGCCCCCGGACCCAAAGTGGCGACTTGAGAAAGCGGGCCCCTTTCTGGCCCCTTTCCTGAGCCCCGAACATGCCGGACGAAACACCCCGCAATTGGGATCTCACACAATTCGATCTTGAAAATTGTGACCTCGGCAAGAAAGGGCCGTCCCGCGGAATGAGGCCGATCACCCCGATCAGCCGTCGAGGAGGCGGGCCGGGCGCGTGGGGTAGGCGTCGAGTTCGGCGAGCTCTCCGCCGCATCGTCCGGCCGGTGCCGCCGCACGGCTTCCCGCGTCCGCGCCGCCGGTCACCAGTGCCGGCCGTCCACACCGCAACCCGCACCCGTCCACTCGCGGGCCGCGGCACCTAGGTCGTGGTGGCGGGTGCGTACTGCGGACGCCCGCTGGGCCGGTAGACCTGGATCGTCACGCCGTTCGAGGTGGCTCGCGAGTCGACCAGGTCAAGTGCCGTGTCCGGGCCGGCCTCGGGGAACAGCCGCGTGCCCTGGCCGACGACCACGGGATAGGTGAGCAAGGTGATCTCGTCGACGAGCCGGTTGTCGAGCAGCCAGCGGACCAGGGTGCCGCTGCCGTGCACCTGAAGTTCGCCGCCCGGCTCGGCCTTCAGCTCGCGGATGGCGGCCGCGACGTCACCGGAGAGGATGGTCGTGTCCGCCCATCGCGGGTCGGTGAGCGTCGTCGATGCCACGTACTTGGGCCGCGTGTTCAACGCCACTGAGATCGGGTTCCTGCCCTGATCTGCTCCCCAGGAGCCGGTCCCCCAGGAGTCGGCGAAGATCTCGTAGGTCCGCCGGCCGAACATGAACGCGTCGGCGCGCTGGTAGACCCGGCTGAGGAAAGTCTCGGCCTCGTTGTCGAACAGCGGCAAGGCCCATCCGCCGCGCTCGAATCCGCCCCTGCGGTCCTCGTTCGGCCCGCCGAGTCCCTGCATCACTCCGTCGACGGAGATGTGCGTGATGGTCGTCAGTTTCATGGTCGCGGTTCCGTTCTCGCTGGCTATGGCCGGTGTCCGACCCGACCGGACCGGCACCGATCTCATCGGTCGCAGCAGAGTCCGTCCGGCCGAATCCCCTGTGGTCGGGGCCGCCCCTCGTGGGTGGCGTCTCACCCCTGCTACGAACGACTCAGCCCGGATTCGACACCGCCCCGGGATTTCTTCCGAGATTTGTTGGGACGCCGGTTGTGGGCGATCCGACAGCTGGAGGGTTCCCGGGGTGGCTGCGCCGGATTCCTGTCCCTCAGACGACGACCCCGACCATGAAACTTTCACGGCGTTCTGGACCGCATCGGCGTTCTGAGTCAGCCTGTGGGGCCATAACGCCTACGGAGGAGTGCACCCATGTGGCGAACCTTGGCTCGCGCCCCGCTGGTCGCGTCGGTGACGGCGGCGGCGGCGGTGTTGCCGGTGTCGCCGGCGTCCGCGTCGATCACGCCGGGACCCTCGGATTGCCCGGACGCGTCGCTGTGCGGATGGTCGGAGGCCGGGTTCATGGGCAAGGTCACGACGTTCCGGCCGGGCGGCGGATGCATCGACTCGCCGTTCCCACTGCGGTCCGTCGCCAACACCTATAGAGGCGGCGGTGCGGGCATCCCGGTCGTCCTGCTGGTGTATTCGGGCAAGGACTGCACCGGCAAGGCGCTTGGCTCGGTGACGCGCGGACAGTCGCTCCCGTCCCTGCCCGCCGACGGCCTCAGCGTCATGTCCGCGTGGTGACGCCGACGACGAGCTAACCATGGCTGACGGGCCCCACAGGTGACGGACCGTCAGAGCTCCCAGCGCATTCGTGAACCCGGCTGTGGGAAGAGGGCTCTTCCTGCGGCTTGGCGGCCGGCGAAGGTCGTCCTGTCCATGAGGGTCAACCGCCAGACGACTAGGTCGTCGACGCGGCGGGTCCAGCCGCCTTACTGCGGGCTGGTCAGGCGGATGTGGCCGTAGGGGTTGAAGAACAGGTCGTCCTCGTCGTAGCGGGTGCAGGGGCCGGTGCGGAGGACGTGGCGGGGGGCGTCCTCGGTCATGCGGAAGCCGGCGCCGTCCTCGATCTCCTGCGCGCGGGGATCGGTCAGCAGGTAGATCGCCAGCGCGTCCAGGTGCGCGACCAGATCGGGAACGCCGTCCTCCGTCAGCTGCTCCTCGTCGACTTCGATCTCCACCTCGGGCGCGCCCAGCAGGTGCATGCCGCAGCTGTAGAGGACCTCGCCGTCGTAGATCGGACGCTTCACCCAGGCGGTGACGAGCGCGCCGGCGAGGTCTTCGTCCTTGGAGTCGGCCGCCTGGGCGTCCAGCGCCAGCCAGCGGTCCCGGCGTGCGTGATGCCGCTGCTCTCGTTCTTCACCGCGGCGGCACCGGAGCGGAGCAGGGCGGCCGTCGCCGCCAGCAGACGCCGGGACGTGTCCGCCGCCAGATCCTTCATCATCGGCGCGGACAGCAGGTAGCCGACGGAGTCGTGGGACTCCACCGCGGCCCAGTCCTCCTCGTCGAACGACGCCGCCGCCATGCTGGCCTCGAACGCGCCCGGCATCCGGGGGTCGGGTTCGGTCTCCGAGTACTCGCGGTCGAGGACGAAACCGCCGAAGCCGGCGGCGATCCGTTCCATCTCCGCGAGGCGGAGACCGGAGCCGAGCACGCACAGGACATGGCGGGGGGTCGCTTCGCTCATCCCGGCACGTTATCGATCACGATCGGCGCTTCGTACCGACTTTCCCGATCTGCCCTACAGTTCCCTCGTCATGAAGACGCTGTGGGGGTCGGGCTTGTAGTCGCCGAACGGCTCGCAGTACTCGAATCCGAACTTCTGGTAGAGCTTCCGGGCCGGCGAGAAGAACTCCGCCGACCCGGTTTCCAGGCTCAGCCGGGTGAAGCCCATCCGGGTCGCCTCCGCCAGGATGTGCTCCATGAGGAGCGACGCGATACCGCTCCGCTTGCGCGCCGTGGCCGTGCGCATGGACTTCAGCTCGGCGTGGGTCGCGTCCAGCCGCTGGATCGCGCCACAGCCCACCACGGCCTCGCCGTCCATGACGGTCCAGAACGTGACCTCTGGCCTGCGGAGAGCGTCGAGGTCGAGGGCGTGCTTGCTCTCCGGCGGCGTGATGGCGCGCATCTGCCGGACGTGCTCGTCCAGGAACTCGGCGATCCGGGGACCGGAGAGATCATCGACCACGACTTCCATACCCGGCACCTCCGACGTCCTCATGCGAGTTCCCGGCCAAATTACCGGTCGCTCCCGGCGCACGTCGCGGTTGACCTCGACCGAGGTTGAGGACGCAGGCTGGATGTGAGGGGCCTGGATCGGCCGGGCCCGAAGGAGGGGGCATGTCCGTTCAGCTCGATCACATCATCGTCCCGGCGAAGGACAAGCGGGCCTCCGCCGAGTTCCTCGCACGCGTCCTCGGGCTGGAGACGGGCGCCCCGGCCGGTCCGTTCATCCCGGTGACGACCGGCAACGGCGTCACGCTCGACTTCATGGACGCCGACGGGTTCCGCCCGCACCACTGCGCCTTCCTGGTGCCGGACGAGGAGTTCGACGGCATCTTCGCCAGGATCAAGGAGTCCGGGGCCCGCTACTACGCCAACCCCGACGGCTCCGGCGCGGGGCAGATCAACACCCGTGACGGCGGACGCGGCGTCTACTTCACCGATCCCGGCGGGCATGCCATGGAGGTCCTCACCGTCCCGTACGGCGGCTGAACGCCCGCTGGGCGGCGCCGCCTCCGAAAGGTTACAGGGACAGACCACCGCGCGAACGCCATAACATCCCATTCGGGCATTACGGATCGCTGGTGTGTGGTGGTATGTCCCAGGGTGGCTTATCGAGGCGGGGGTGTGTGCGCTGTTTCGGCGTGAGCTGGGGCGGTGGTCGAAGCCGTGGGGGACGGCGCTGCTGGAGCGCTTCCACCATCCGGCGCAGGTCGTGGTCACCGGGTTCCTGGTCACGATCCTCACAGGCACGCTGCTGCTGTCGCTGCCCGTGGCCACGTCGGACGCCGGTTCGGCCTCCCTCACGGAGGCGCTGTTCGCGGCCACGTCGGCGGTGTGCGTGACCGGGCTGGTCATCGACGACGTGGGTGCGCACTGGTCGACGTTCGGCGAACTCGTCATTCTGGGACTGGCCCAGGTGGGCGGGCTGGGGCTGATGACGCTGGCGACCCTGTTCGCGATCCTGCTGTCGGGACGGCTGGGGCTCCGGGCACGGCTGGCGGCCCAAGTGGAGACCAAGACCCTGCGGATGGCCGATGTGCGACGTGTCGTCCGGCGGGTGGTCGTCTTCAGCCTGGTGTGCGAGGCAGTGGTGGCGGTGGTGCTCACCACGCGGCTGCTCGTCGGCTATGGCGAGTCGCCCGGCCGCGCCGCCTATCTGGGCGTGTTCCACGCGGTCTCGGCGTTCAACAACGCCGGGTTCACGCTGTGGCCCGACAGCCTCGCCGGGTTCGCGCATGATCCGTGGATCATCCTGACGGTCTGCGTGGCGGTCATCGTCGGCGGGCTCGGCTTCCCGGTGGTGTTCGAGCTGGCCCGGCTGTGGCGGCGGCCGCGGCACTGGTCGATACTCACGCGCGTCACGCTGGCCACCACGGTGGTGCTGCTGGCGGCCGGAACGCTGGTGCTGTCGGCGGCCGAATGGAACAATCCCGGCACCCTGGGCGCACTACCCGAATCCGACCGGATGCCGGGGGGCTTCATGATGGCGGTGATGCCGCGCAGCGGCGGACTCAGCAGCGTCGACACCTCCCAGATGCGCCCCGAGAGCTGGCTGGTCACCGACGTGCTGATGTTCATCGGCGGCGGCAGCGCCGGAACGGCCGGGGGCATCAAGGTCACCACGTTCGGGCTGCTGGGATTCGTGCTGTGGGCCGAGATGCGCGGCGAGGTGCGCGTGAACGTGGGCCACCGCAGGCTCCCGGACGGCACCCAGCGTCAGGCGATCTCGATCGTGCTGCTGGGCATCGGCATGGTCACCGCCGGGACGTTCGTCCTGCTCACGATGACCTCCCATTCGCTGGACCGCGTGCTTTTCGAGGTCGTGTCGGCATTCGGTACCGTGGGCCTGTCCACGGGGATCACCGCCGAACTGCCGCCCGCCGGGCACCTGCTCCTGGTCGCGCTCATGTTCGTCGGCCGCATCGGCCCCCTCACCTTCGCCACCGCGCTCGCGCTCCGCGAACGCACCCGCCGCTACGAATTGCCCGAGGAGAGACCCATCGTTGGCTGAGAAGCTCCCCGTCGTGGTGATCGGCATGGGGCGGTTCGGCTCCGCGCTCGCCCTGGAACTGGCCCGGCGCGGCACCGAGGTGCTCGCCATCGACAACCGCCCGAAGATCGTCCAGGCACTGTCCGGGCGGCTGACCCACGTCATCACCGCCGACGCCACCGACATCGACACGCTCCGTGAACTCGGGGTGGACGAGTTCTACCGGGCCGTGGTCGCCATCGGCGGCGACCTGGAGGCCAGCATCCTGACGACCTCGCTTCTAGCGGAGCTGGAGATCGACGATATCTGGGCCAAGGCCGTCACCCACCAGCACAAACGCATCCTGGAGCGGATCGGCGCCCATCACATCGTGCTCCCGGAGCACGACATGGGCGAACGCGTCGCCCACCTGGTCAGCGGCCGCATGCTCGACTACATCGAGGTGGACCGGGACTTCGCCCTGGTCAAGGCCCACCCGCCGAAGGAGCTCGTCGGCACTCCCCTGGGGGAGACACGCCTGCGCGCCAAGCACGGCGTGACGGTCGTGTGCGTGAAGTCGGTCGGCGAGCAGTTCACCTACGCCACGCCCGACACCATCCTGCAGTACGGCGATGTCATCCTGATCGCCGGCCCCATCGACAAGGTCGAACGCCTCGCCGAACGCGTCTGAGCGCGCCCCCCACACCCCTGGAGAAGGCCGCCGCGCTTCTGCCTTAGCTCACCACGTCCCACCCGTTCACCGACGGCAACAATCGGGTCGCCTTCGCTGCAACCGATGTCTTCCTCAACTCAACGGCGCGCGATTCGATCCCGCGGCCGAGGACGAACTGTTCGCGACCGTCTTGGACACCGCAACGCACGTCCTCGACGACGTCCCTGCCATCGCCAAGCGAATCGAGCCGCTCATCAAGGCCGCCGTTTGAGGCTGACGACCGGGCCGCCCATGCGGGCGGCCCCCGGACCGCTCCGGCGACGCGGGGGTCAGACGCCGAGGGAGCGGCCGATGATCTCCTTCATGATCTCGGTGGTGCCGCCGAAGATGGTCTGGATGCGGACGTCCTGGTAGGCCTTGGCGATGGGGTACTCGGTCATGTAGCCGTAGCCGCCGTGGAGCTGGACGCAGCGGTCCACGACCCGCTTGAGGAGCTCGGTGTTCCAGTACTTGAGCATCGCGGCCTCTTCGGCGGACAGCTCGTCCCTGCCCTCCTTGACGATGCAGTCGTCGGTGAAGGCACGGGTGACCGTCAGCTCCGTCTTCATCTCGGCGAGGGTGAAGCGGTTGTGCTGGAACTTGCCGATCGGGCGGCCGAACGCCTCGCGGGTCTTGCAGTATTCGAGGGTCTGCTCGAACGCGACCTCGGCGGCGGCCTGGGCGGTGGCGCCGATGGACAGGCGCTCGCGGGCGAGGTTCTGCATCAGGTAGATGAAACCCATGCCCTCCTCGCCGAGGAGGTTCTCCTTGGGGACGCGGACGTTGTCGAAGAACAGCTCGGCGGTGTCCTGGGCGTGCATGCCGACCTTGTCGAGGTTGCGGCCGCGTGCGAAGCCGTCCATGCCGCGCTCGACGGCGAGGAGGCTGACGCCCTTCGCGCCGGCGGACGGGTCGGTCTTGGCGACGACGATGACCAGGTCGGCGAGGATGCCGTTGGAGATGAAGGTCTTCGAGCCGTTCAGGACGTAGTCGTCGCCGTCCTTGATCGCGGTGGCCTTGATGCCCTGCAGGTCGGAGCCGGCGGCGGGCTCGGTCATCGCGATACCGGTGATGATCTCGCCGGAGCAGTAGCCGGGGAACCAGCGGGCCTTCTGCTCGTCATTGCAGAGCTGGCGCAGGTAGCCGCCGTTGATGTCGTTGTGGACGGCGAAGCCGGGGCCGTGCACGCCGGCCTTCGCCAGCTCCTCATTGAAGATCACGTAATAGCGGTAGTCGGAGTTGCCGCCGCCGCCGTACTCCTCGGGCATGTCGATGCCGAGCAGGCCCGCGCGTCCGGCCGCCAGCCACACCTCGCGCGAGACGACCCCGTCCTTCTCCCACTGCTCGTGGTACGGGGCCGCCTCCTTCTCGATGAAGGAGCGCACCATGTCGCGGAACGCCTCGTGCTCGTCGGTGTAGATATCCCGTCCCATCCGGCGGTCTCCCTCGGTAAGTGCTTGCTGATACAGGATTAATGTAACACTGGCACTGTCACATAGAGGGAGGCGGGATGGAACTCACCGTCGACGAGCTGGCCTCACGCGCCGGGGTCACCGTCCGGACCGTGCGGTTCTACGCCGGGCGCGGCCTGCTTCCGCCCCCGAAGCTGCGCGGCAGGACCGGCCTGTACGGCGAGGACCACCTGGCGCGGCTGGAACTCGTCCGGGAACTTCAGTCGCTCGGGCTGACGCTCGCCTCGATCGAGAAGCATCTGCAGAAGATCCCGCTGGACGCGCCGGCCGAAGACCTCGCGCTGCAGCGTGCGCTGCTGTCCCCGTGGGCACCGGAACGTCCCGAGGACATCGGCCGGCACGAACTGGACCGGCGGGCCGGACGGCACCTCGACGACGACGTCCTCAAACGGCTGGAGGCCCTGGGCGTCGTCGAACTCGTCTCGGACGAGGTCGTGCGGGTCGTCAGCCCGGCGCTGCTCGGCATCAGCGCCGAACTGGCCGCGCTGCCGATGCCGCTGGACACCCTGATCGCCTCGCACGAGGCCGTCGACCGCCACACGACCGCGCTGGCCGCCGAGCTTCAGCACGTCTTCCAGGACACCGTCGTCCGGCCGTACCGGGAAGGCGGGCGCGCGCCGGACGAGCGGGAACGGCTGACGGAGCTGGCCGGGAGATTGAAACCCCTGATGATCCAGTCGCTGGTCACGTCGTTCCAGCGGGCGGTCGACAAGGCCATCCGGCAGTCGGTTCCGGACTGAACGCTCAGGCGTCCTTCCACTCCTGCTTCTGGTACTCGACCAGGCGCGGGTGGACGAGAGAGTTGACCTCCACGTCGCGGCTCCGGCGGTCCTTGGGGAAGACGGCCGACGCCTGGAGGAGCGCCTCGTCGAGGAAGCGGAGGTTCGGGACGTCCGGCGCCAGCTTCAGCGCCGGCGGCTTGTCCGTCGGGGACGCCATGACGTAGCCCCAGTCACCGAAGCTCGGCACGTCCACGTGGTAGGGAACCGTCGCGAGACCCGCCGCGGCGATGGACTTCTCGATGCTCCAGAACGACTTCGGCGCGAAGTACGGCGAACCCGACTGGACGACCATCCGGCCGCCCGGCGCGAGTATCCGTTTCACCATGCCGTAGAACTCGACCGAGTACAGCTTGGCGGTGGCGACGTCGTCGGGATCGGGCATGTCCACGATGATCGTGTCGAACCGCTCGTTCAGGCCGCGCAGCCACGAGAACGCGTCGGCCGCGACGGTCTTGACGCGCGGATCCTCGAACGAGTGCTCGTTGAGGGACGCGAGAGGCGCGTAGGTGCGGGCGAGGTTCAGCACTTCCGGGTCCAGTTCGACGAGGGTCGCGCTCCGGACGCTCTTGTAGCGCAGCACCTCGCGCAGCGCGAGCCCGTCACCGCCGCCGAGGATGAGGACCCGGCCGTGCGGCCCGGACATGATCGGGTGGACGAGCGACTCGTGGTACCGGTACTCATCCACGGAGGAGAACTGGAGGTCGCCGTTCAGGAACAGCCGCACGTCGGGACGGCCCGACAGCGAGACCTGCCTCGTGATGACGATCTCCTGGTACGGGGTCCGCTCGGACAGCACGATCGGGTCCCGGTACAGCACCTGGCGTGCGGAGACCTCGAACTCGTCGGCCAGGGCGTAGGTGCCGCCGAGCACCACCAGCACGACCGCCATGCCCGTCCAGAGCGCGGCCTTCATACCGCGGCCGACCTCCCGGCGGAACAGCCACAGCACCACCGCCATCCCCGCCACCACGTTGACCGCGCCGACCAGCAGCGCGCCCCTGATGTGCCCGAAGAGCGGCAGCAGGAAGAACGGGAACGCGAGCCCGCCGATCAGCGCGCCCACGTAGTCGGCGGCGAACAGGTCGGCGACCGCGGCCCCCGCCTCCTGCCGCCGGATCCGCTGCAGCAGCGTCATCAGCAGCGGCAGCTCAGCGCCGATCAGCGCCCCGACCAGGAACGCCACCACGATCAGCGCCGGGTTGTACAGGCTCAGCCACGCGAACGCCGCGTACAGCGCCAGCACCGAAAGCCCGCCGATCAGCGCCAGCGCGCCCTCCACGATCGCGAACGCCGCCACCGGCCAGCGCCGCAGCGGCTTGGCGAGCAGCGACCCGACGCCCATCGCGAAGACCATGACCGACAGCACGATCGACGCCTGGGTGACCGAGTTGCCCATCAGGTAGCTGCCGAGGGCCACCAGCGCCAGCTCGTACACCAGACCGCAGGCGGCGCAGGTGAACACGGCCGCGAGCACCAGGGAGCGCGCGATGCGCGCCGGGATGCTCAGCGGAGCCGGGATCGCCTCGGTGGCGTGCCCCGGCTCCGCCTTCACGGCCGTGTCCTCCGTCATGAACCGCTTCTCCGGAGGCTGCGCACGGCGCCGACCACGAGCACCACGAACGCGACGGCGATCAGCCCGATCCCGATCACCGCCCAGACGTTGCGCGTGGTGACGGAGGATTCCGACAGCTTGTCGTTCGGGGGTGCCTGCGCCGCCTGCCGGGCCTGCGCGGGGACCGGCGGGGCCAGGCCCTCCGCCGCGACCAGCATCGGCAGCGCGCCGATGGCGTCCCGCAGCCTGGCGGTCCCGTACTCGCCGTCGATGTCGTCCTCACCGACCTGCCCGAGCCGGCGCTCGAACGTGGTCTCCCGGAACGGCTCGTCGAAACTGCTCTTGATCTCGAACCTGCCGAACGAATACTCGTTGTACGACGACGAGTAGCTGTAGCGGGCTTCGAGGACCACCCACTTCGCGCACTGGCCGGGCACCTGGCGCGGGTCCTTGCCCGGGCCGAGGTTGGACCCGAACTCGACGCCCCGGTCGTCCAGTTTCCTCAGGTCGTAGTCGATCTCCTCCTCCGCGGAGAAGTGCCCGCCCCGCGTGGGGGTGGGCATGGGTGTGGTCGCGGAGGCGGGAGGCGGGTGGGGACGGAACGTTCCGGGATAGGACGGCGTCACCTGCTTGATCTCGTAGTTCCGATCGGAGTCGATCACCCACCCGTAGCAGATGCCCTGCGCGTCGGCCGCCGTGGAGAGCTGCTCGACGAGCCGTCCCGTCTGCTGCGGCCCGAAGATCGGCGCGTCCTTCGCCGCCTTCTTGTCGAAGACGCCCTCGTCGTACAGGCCCCACAGGATCCCGCCGACGACGAGGAGGGCGATCAGGGTGACACAGCCCCACCCCTGTACCTTCGCCTGGCGCTGGGCGGCGGGATCCGGCTTGGGGCCCGGACCGTTCCCGGCGGGCCTCTGCGCCGGACCTCCCTTGCCGTCACCCTCGGTCATTTGCCTCCTCCTCCGGGGCCGCCGCCGCGGAAGGACGACACCTTGCCGCCGGGCCCGCCCCACGTCCCGCCGACGGCGGAGTGGTAGCGGGCGTAGCCGCGTGCGGGGGTGTCCAGGGTGATCCGGGAGCCGCCGGCGGCGGGCAGGATCCCGACGACCGCGTTGTGGTAGCGCAGGTAGATGCCGTTGGGAGTGTAAACGCGTTCGTCCGTCTTGTGCTTCTCGGTGATCTCCTGGGCCACTGCCAGGGGCGTCTTCGACGACGAGTACGTGCCGTCCGATACTTTCCGATAGTCGTCGGCGATGTCGCCGCGGGGGGAGGTCCTCCCCGCGAACATCGCGATCAGCAGGATCATCACACCGAACGAGGCCAGCAGCCCCGCACCGATCAGAGATCCCTTCATGCTGCGGCGTTTTGTTGTCATCGCTTTCTCACCAGTGGGCCCGCATCATGCGGGGGCCCGCGTCGCGGCGGGACCCCGCATCATGTGGGGGGTGTGGGCGGCCTGGTCCTTGGGGGCGGGTCAGAAGACCCGACGGGTCAGGAGACCGCTCCGGCGACGATCGCGGCGACACCGAGGTCGGCGGCGGCGACCACCCAGCCGGCCGGGTGGATCTGCTTGCCCGTGCCGTCCACGTCCACGAGCGTCGCGCCGAGCTTGCCGGGCGTCATCACGTCCAGCAGCAGGAACGCGATGACCATCAGCACGATGCCGATGCCGCCGAAGACCGCGGTGTCGACCAGGCCGTCGCTCAGGTCGCTGTCACTGGTGACGATCGCGGTGGTGACGATCACGCCGACGCTGAACAGCTTGACCGCCAGCAGCAGCGCGGCGCCCTTGTTCGCCTCGGTCCAGATCTGCTTGCCGAGCCGGCCGGGGGTGGTCACCTCCACCACCAGGTAGCCGAGCGCCATCAGGGCGATGCCGACGGCGCCGTAGGCGAAGGTGGCGCCGATCTCGTGCAGGATGTCGTCGTTCATCTATCGCTCCTCATTTACCCGACCCTGGTCCGCCGCCGCGGAACGAGGCGACGCCGCTGCTGGTCCATCCGTTGCTGCCCGGGCTCCGCCAGACTCCGCCGACATGCGAGTGGTAGCGGCTGTAGCCGCGGCGGGGAGTGTCGACGGTGATGCGGCTGCCCGACCCGGTGGGCAGGACGCCGACGACCAGCTTCGGATACTGCAGGAATATGCCGCCCGTCGAGCCCCTGGTCGCCAGGTTGTCCACCCGGTCGATCGGCTTGAACTTGCGGCTGATCTCCGAGGCCACCGCCTGCGGAGCCTTCGAGGACCGGTAGGTGTCCGGCCCGGTTCTGTTGTACTTGTCGCCGATCCACTCCCGGTTCGAGGTGCCGCAGCCCCCGAGCGCCGGGACGGTCAGGACGACGGCGAGCACGCCGCCGATCATCCGGTGTCTGCTGTTCACGATGGTCTCACCAGCCGGCTCCGCGTCATCACGATCTCCCGGGTCTGCGGGTAGGCATGCCACGTCCGCCAGCCGATCCCGCTGTCCTCCAATGCGTGGTTCTCCAATGCGAGGGCGGTCACGGCGTGGCGCGAGCCGGGAAAGGCCCCGGTCAGCGCGTCACCGCGGTCCGCAAGCCGTGCGCAGACCGCCTCGACGGCACGGGCGAACGCCGTGTCGTCGCTGTGGGCGGCCGTCGTCGCGGCGAACTCGTAGGTCCAGCCGGGCACGCTGGTGCTGGCGCGTCCGGGCAGCGGCTCGGCGTCGCCGGGCAGGCACGCCACCGTCTCGCTGAGCGGCCCGGCGATGACCTGGTGGGACGCGCCGAGCAGCCGCAACTCCACGGTCATGTCCGCGCGCTCGACGGGCAGGACGGCGAGGGCGTCCAGGGGTGGGAGACCGAGCGCGAACGAGAGCGCGTCGGCGCGCGCGTCCGCGTAGGGGGTGTCGAGGGAGGCCCGCAACGTCAGGCACCGCCGCCCGGGTAGATCGTCATGGACCCGGTCGGGACGCGTTCGCCGAGGCCCGCCTCCCACTGCCCGCCGCCGTACTGCTCGAACGACAGGTACTTCCCGCGCGGGCCCTCGTAGTCGACGTACTCGACCCGCCCCTGGACGCCGACGCCGGTCGTGCCCTCGCTGGTGTAGTCGGCCGTCCCGTGCTCGTCGCGGCGGTACTCCACGCCGTCCACGACGATGGTCCGTTCACTGGGCGTCATGTCGCCGATGTCGTGCTCGGTCCACCAGACGACCTCCAGGTCGGGGTCCTCCTCTACGGAGATCCACACCTTGGTGCCCTCGATGGTGTCGGCGTCCAGCAGATGCTCGCTCCAGGTGAAGCCGCCCTCGCGCAGCCGCACCGAACCGCGCACGAAGTAGCGGACGCCGAGATACTCGACCATGTCCCCCGCCTTCAGCGTCCGCGGGTCGCCGGCCACCTGGTCCTCGGCGGCGAACGGGTCACGCGGGGCGGGCGGCGCGGCGGGGGCCGGGGCCTGACGGCGCCGCAGCAGGACGAAGATCAGCACGATCAGGGCGACCAGGATCAGGACGAGCAGGATCACTATCGCCGTTCCGCTCACGGACACCTCCATCGTTTCGTGCACGCCCCGGTCAGAGACCTGCGGATCCTACCGACTGTGGTCCTCCAAGCCCACACCGCGTTCAGACGTATCAAAAGAACAGTCGGTTGCATGCGAAAAATAATGAACCGGCACACAACCGACGCCGACTCGTACCGGCGGCGCGTCCCGGGCGTCAGAGACGGCCGACGGCGGCGGCGACACGCTCGTCGGTGGCGGTGAACGCGACCCTGATGTGCCGGGCCCCGGCCGGGCCGTAGAACTCGCCGGGCCCGACGAGGACGCCGAGGGACGCCAGATGCGCGACGGTGTCCCAGCACGGCTCGTCCCGCGTGGCCCACAGGTACAGGGACGCCTCGGAGTGGTCGACGCGGAAGCCGTGCCCCTCGAACGCGGCGCGCAGCGCGGCGCGGCGGCGCGCGTAACGCTCCCGCTGCTCGTCCACGTGCGCGTCGTCGTCGAACGCCACCGCCATCGCCGCCTGCACCGGACCGGGGACGATCATCCCCGCGTGCTTGCGGACCTCCAGCAGCCGCTTGACGAGCGCGATGTCGCCCGTGACGAACCCGG
This sequence comes from Actinomadura sp. 3N407, assembly GCF_052245875.1. Lineage (NCBI taxonomy): Bacteria > Bacillati > Actinomycetota > Actinomycetes > Streptosporangiales > Thermomonosporaceae > Actinomadura > Actinomadura sp. 3N407. The sequence goes on along the minus strand of NZ_JBQQBP010000004.1, from coordinate 113,950 downwards.
CGCGGTAGCCGGCCATGTTGGACCGCTTGGACAGGGAGTTGACGGCGAGCAGTCCCTCGTGGGACCCCTCGCACACGTCCGGATGCAGGATCGAGACCGGCGGCCTGTCCTCGTCCCAGCCGAACTCCAGGTAGCACTCGTCGCTGACGACGACCGCGCCGCGGCCGCGCGCCCACGCGACGACCTTGCGCAGGTGCTCGGCGGGCAGCACCTTGCCGGTCGGGTTGGACGGCGAGTTCACCCACACGATCTTGGGCGTGACGGGGCCGAGGGCGAGCAGCCCGTCCGTCGCGACGGGCGTCGCCCCGGCCAGCCGGGCGCCCACGTCATAGGTCGGGTAGGCCAGCTCCGGGAAGACGACCCGGTCGCCGGGACCGGCACCGAGCAGCGTCGGCAGCCAGGCCACCAGTTCCTTGGTGCCGATGACCGGGAGCACCGCGTCCGGGTCGGCGCCCGACACGCCGGCGCGGCGCCGCAGCCACCCCGCGACCGACTCGCGCAGCCGCGGCGTCCCGTAGGTCTGCGGATATCCGGGCGCGTCCGCCGCGCCGGCCAGCGCCGCCCGGATCGGCTCGGGGGTGGGGTCCACCGGCGTCCCGACCGACAGGTCGGCGATGCCGCCCGGGTGCGCCAGCGCCCGTTCCTTGTACGGCGCCAGCCGGTCCCACGGAAAGTCCGGCAGCGTGAACACGTCCCACCCCTCAACTAGAGACCCACGGGTCACTCGGAAACCCGCGAGGCCGCGGCCCTCCACAGAATGTGGCAGGCCACGGCCCCGAAATCGGCGCAGGCCGCCCCTGGGTCCGCGCCCCCACCGGGGGGCGTCCGAGGCTCCGCGCGCCGTCCGTCAGTCGTCGTGGCTCTGCGGAGGCAGCGCGGCGACGATCGGGTGATCCTTGTCGATCTTCCCGACCTTGGACGCCCCGCCCGGCGATCCGAGGTCGTCGAAGAACTCCACGTTGGCCTTGTAGAAGTCCTTCCACTGCTCAGGCGTGTCGTCCTCGTAGTAGATCGCCTCAACCGGGCAAACCGGCTCGCACGCACCGCAGTCGACGCACTCATCCGGGTGGATGTAGAGCATGCGCTTGCCCTCGTAGATGCAGTCGACCGGGCACTCCTCGATGCATGCCTTGTCGAGCAGATCCACGCAGGGCTGCGCGATGACGTAGGTCACGTCAGTGACTCCTCTCGGGTTTCCGGTCCCGCCGCACGTCACGGCTCACCGCAAGCTCGCTGTGAATAGTATGGCCACCACGGCGCCGTCGATTCGACACGGGGGTCCCTACATGTCAGGCCGCTTCGCCGCGCGCCTGGTGGTCTCCATCAGTCGCGCGGACGTGGGGCAGCGGATCTCGCTGCGCCGCCGTCTGCCAACGGGAGAGTACAGCGACGTGGTCGGCGTACTCGAATCCTGGTCCGGCAACACGCTCTCGGTGCGCCGCCGCGACGGTGAACTCGTCGAAGTCCCCGAGGAGATCATGGTCGCGGCCAAGGTCGTCCCGCCGCAGCCTCCCCCGCGCCGCAGGCCCCGCACCTGACCGCCACTCCACCCGACCGGCCCCGCACCTGACCGGTACGCGCCGCGTGACCCGTCCCGCGTCTCCGGCGGCGGGCGGGAACCGGCTACCGTGGCGGGCCGGCGGGTGTCCCGGGCGGCGGCGGGCTCGCCGCGACCAGCTCGGCCTCCGGGGTGCCCTCGGTGTAGACCTCACCGGGTTCGAGTCGCTCGCCCCGGAACAGCTCCGACACGGTGACGAACGTGAACCCGCGCTTCCTCAGCCCGTCCACGACCTTCGGAATGCAGTCGACGCTCGGCTTGTGGGTGTCGTGATACAGGATGATGTCGCCGCGATCAGGCTGGTTGATACCGACCCTGGCGCCGCGGCTGACGCTCCGGTAGAGCCAGTCCTTGGTGTCCACGCTCCACAGGATCTGCGGCATGCCGGCGGCGCGTCCCACCCGCTCGTCCGTCGCCCCGTACGGCGGCCGCACCAGCGTGGGCTCGACCCCCGACGCGTCCTCGATGGCCTTCTGCGTCCGCCGGATCTGCGACCGCACACTCGCGGCCGGCAGCTCGGTGAGGTCCGGGTGCGACCAGGTGTGGTTGGCGACCTCGTGCCCGTCCAGCGCCATCCGCCGCACCACGTCCCGATGACCGTGGACGTTCTCGCCCAGCAGGAAGAACGTGGCGCGCACACCGCCCGCCTTCAGCGTGTCCAGCAGCCGCTCGGTGTAGGGCCCCGGGCCGTCGTCGAACGTCAGCGAGACGCACTTCTCCCGGCCACAGTCGATCTTCCTGGGCGGAGGCGGCTCGGCGGGCCGCCGGGGCTCCTCCGCCGTCCCGCCGGGCACGGCGGCCGCGGGCTCTCTCACGGTCCGCGCCGGTTTCTTCGCGCCCTGCCCGCATCCGGCGACGAGCAGCAATAAGCCACCAACAATGATGAGATTCCAGATCCGCACCACGTACCCCCGAACGTGTTGCCTCAGGCGGCTTCATACCCTCCGCCACACTGGCAACACACGTCACAAAGGTCCGTAACGTCAAGATCGTCCTTGACCGCGGGAACACCTCACCATCATGCAGAACCTCTCGTCCCCGACGACGACCGGGGTGCCGTCCCAAGGGAGCGTGAACCCTCCGCGGGGGTTCGGGTGAAGACGGGGTGCCGTGCGGCGCCTCGCACGGGGAACCGCAGCCGGACGGAGCCGTATGACCGCCAGTCCACGGGACGCGCCGACGGTGGCCGCGCCGGAGGACGATGCCTCCCTGATCGAACGGTCGCGGGACGAACCCGAGGTCTTCGCGGTTCTCTACGACCGGCATGCGCCGTCCATCCACCGGTACGTCGCCAGGCGGCTCGGCGACCAGGCGGCGGACGACCTGGTCGCGGAGACGTTCCTGGCGGCCTTCCGGCAGCGGCGGCGCTACGACCCCGGCCGGTCGGACGCCCGTCCCTGGCTGTACGGGATCGCGGCGAACCTGATCGGCAAGCAGCGGAGGTCGGAGACGCGGATGCTGCGGGCGCTGGCCCGGACGGGCGTCGATCCGGTGGCCGACTCCATGGACCGGGTGGACGCGCGGTTGAGCGCGGCGGCCTCCGCACGGGACCTCGCGGGCGCCCTGGCGCGCCTGTCCCCGGGCGACCGGGACGTCCTGCTGCTCATCGCCTGGGCGGACCTGTCGTACGAGCAGGTCGCCGAGGCGCTGTCCATTCCGGTCGGGACGGTGCGGTCCCGGCTGAACCGGGCCCGCCGGAAGGTACGCGAGGCGCTGGGCGGAATCGACCCGACCCAAGTCCAGGAGGGGACCGAATGAACGACCTGGAAGAGCTCCGCGCGTTCCGCGACGAGGTCCGGGCGCCCGGCCGTGATCGTCTGGCACCGGGCCGCGAGCGGCTCCTGCGGTCCGCCGCGGGACGGCGGCGGACGCCGGTGCGGCGGATGCCGGTCCGGAGGCTCGCGGTGGCGGGCACCGCCGTCGCGGCACTGGGCGCCGGGGTGGTGATCGTCGTCCCGGACGGCGGCGGACCGCCGCCGGTCGCCGCGCGCCCGGTGAGCGCCACCGTGTTCCTGGAACGCGCCGCCCAGATCGTCGAGACGCGGCCCGATCACCGTCCCGGGGACCACCAGTGGGTCTACACCAAGGTCTTTCACGGCCGGGCCGACCCGAGGGCCCCCGAACACGAGGTGCACCAGGAGAGCTGGACGCGGTTCGACGGCCTGAAGACCGCCCGCTACTCGAACGGCAAGGAACTCAAGGTCGAGGACGAGGACTGGGTCAAGACGAACGAGGACAGCGAGGAGCGGACGCCCGCGCAGTGGTACGACCATCTGCGCGCACTGCCCGGCGATCCGTCCGCCCTGGTCACGCGAATGCGGGCCCGGGCGCGCGAGTACGACGCGGAGATGCGCGGCGAGGGCTACGGCCAGGGCCTGGACCAATGGGTGTTCAGGAGGCTCGCGGGCTTCCTGGCCAACGAGCCGTCCATCCCCCGGTCCGGGCGCGCCGCCGTGTACCGCGCCATCGGCCGGCTCCCCGGCGTCCAGGTTCGGCAGGGCGCGAAGGACGCGCTGGGACGGCGCGGGGTGGCCGTGACCCGGACGGCCGACGACGGTATACGCGACGAGGTCGTGCTCACGGCCGGGTCCTACCGCTACCTGGGCATGCGTGTCATCGCCGCCAGGGAGCTGACGTCCCCCGCCGTACGGCGTCCGGTCATCGATCAGACCCGGGAGGCGTCGGGTGTCATCACCGCCGGGGAGCTGCCGTTCCCCCGGCGTCCGGTCCCCGCCGGAACCGTGATGATCGATCAGGCACTGGAGGCGTCGGGTGTCGTCGGCCGCCCCGGTCAGCGGCCATGAACGGCCGGGCCCGCCGGGGGCGGGCCCGGCGTGTTTCAGCGCGTGGGCCAGTCGGGGACGCCGGCCGGGAGGTCCTTGCTGACGCGCATCGGGAAGGCGGCGTCGCGCTTCTCCAGGAATGAGGAGACGCCCTCAATGGCGTCGGCGGCGCCGCCGAGGGAGGCCATGAGGCGGGAGTCGGCGACGTGGGCGTCCCACGGGGACGGGGCGGACAGGCCCGACCACATGAGCCGGCGGATGGTCGCGACGGAGACCGCGGAGGTGTTGTCGGCGATCTCCCGGGCGAGGGCGTAGGCGGCGGGGAGGAGCTCGTCCGGGGCGTGGACGCGGGAGACGAGACGGCCGTCGAGGGCCTCCTGGGCGCCGAAGACGCGGCCGGTCGCGGCCCACTCCATGGCCTGGGAGATGCCGACGAGGCGGGGCAGGAACCAGCTGGACGCGGCTTCGGTGACGATGCCGCGGCGGGCGAACACGAATCCGAACCTGGCCTTCTCGCTGGCGAGCCGGACGTCCATCGGGAGGGTCATGGTGACGCCGACGCCGACGGCGGCGCCGTTGAACGCGCCGATGACGGGCTTGAGGCAGCGGGCGATGCGGAGCGCGACCGTGCCGCCGCCGTCGCGCGGGGTGCCGTCCTCCAAGACGTCGTCCTCGCCGGCGAACATGTCCTTGGTCTTGTCCTTGTCGAAGGTGTCGCCGCCGCCGCTCAGGTCGGCGCCCGCGCAGAACGCGCGTCCCGCGCCGGTCACCACCACCGCGCGCACGTCGTCGGCGGCGTCGATCCTGTCGAAGACGTCCAGCATCTCGTTTCGCATGGTGAACGTGTAGGCGTTCATCTTCTGCGGACGGTTCAGCGTGACGGTGGCGATCCCGTCCCGAACCTCGTACTCGATCTCTGTGTACGGCACCTGCGAACCCTTCTCCGACCCGGCTGGACAGAATCAGATTCTAGGAACATGCGGCCGGCGGGCCTCGGGTCAGGTGCGGGCCTCGGGGAACAGCCGGAGCAGGACGTCCCGGCGCCAGTCACCGGGATCGTGGCCGGGCGGCGGAACGGCGACCAGCGCACCGTCGTCGGCGGGTGTGAGACTGATCTCTACCCCGGGGCCGAGGGCGATGCTCGCGGGGATCTCCGCGGACGCCGCGAGACGCTGCGCCAGAGCGGCGAGGACGCGCGCCCAGCCCTGCCCGAGATAGGGCGGAAGACCCTCCACCCGGAGCTCCGGCAGGCCCCCGGCGGACAGGCCCGACGTGCGCAGGGTCAGGCCGTCGGGCCCCTCGGAACCCGCGATCCGCACCTCGAACGTGACGTCCACCATCACGAACGCCGCCTCCCCGCTCGCCTTTGTCCGATAAATTATGACAGTGAATTGGGCCGTGACGACGTACGACTCCGCCTTCGGGTACGTCTCCGCGCACGGTGCGCCCCTGGTCGACCTGCTCGACCCGCAACCCGGCGAGCGGGTCATCGACCTCGGGTGCGGCACCGGGACGTTCAGCGCGGAGATCGCAGAGCGGGGCGCCGAGGTGCTGGGCATCGACGGCAGCCCCGACATGGTCGCGCAGGCGACCGCCTTGCACCCCGGGTTGTCGTTCATCGTCGGAGACGCCCACGACTTCACCGTCGGCGAGTCGTTCGACGCGGTCGCGTCGAACGCCGCCCTGCACTGGATGAACCGCGACCCCGACGCCGTCATCGGGCGCGTCCACGCCGCGCTGCGTCCCGGCGGGCGGTTCGTCGCCGAGCTGGGCGGCGCCGGGAACTGCGCGGAGCTGGTCGCCGCGATGCAGACCGCCTGGCGCGTGTTCGGCCTCGGCGAACCCGAGCTGCCCTGGTACTTCCCGACCCCCGCCGAGTACGCGGCCAAGCTGGAGGAGGCCGGGTTCACGCTGCGGCTGCTGGAGCACGCCGACCGGCCGACCCGGATGACCGAGGGCCCGAACGGCGCCGCCGACTGGATCCGCGCGTACGCGGCGGGCGCGCTCGCGGACGTCCCGCCGGAGCTGGTCGACCCCCTGCTCGACCGGGTGAACGACCTGGCCGCGCCGGCGCTGCGCCGCGAGTCGGGGTGGGTCGCCGACTATGTGCGGCTGCGGTTCGCGGCCGTCCGCAAGGCCGACAGCGCCACGCCGCTGCCGCTCGGGCCGTTCCCCTCCGACCCGCAGCTCTGACCGCCCCTCCGGCCCTCGGCTCAGACCCGCCGCGCCGCCCCGGAGCTCCACCCCCGCCGCCGTGGCGCGGGCCGGCCCGGCCTAGGGTTGAGGCATGCTCCGGCTGTACGACCATCGCACCGGGCGGGCGGAACCGCTGCCCGCCGGACGCGGACTGCGCGTCCAGGTGCTGGGCGGCGCCGGCCGCCGCGTCCTGGTGGTCACCGACCTGCTGCGCCGCGTCGCGGAACGGGCGGGGCGGCATGTCCAGGTCGTGAGCACCTCGCCCTCCCCGCAGGACGACTGGTCCGACTACAACGTCGCGCCGTTCGAGGTGCTCGACACTCCGATCTCGGACGCCGACGTCCAAGTGTCCGGTGACGGCGGCACCGGCGGGGACGCGCTCACCCTGTCCGTGCCGCGTGAGACCGGGGAGTGGGCGGCGGCGGACGCGCTGTCCGTGCGCCTCGCGATGCTGGAGGTCCCTTACCGGGAGCCTCTGGAGCTGTCCGACCCGAGGGTGACGCAGGCCGCGGAGCGGCTGAGCCGCTGGCGCGGCGCGGTCGCGGAATGGGCGACGGCCCCCGGCCGTCCGATGAACCGCGAGTACGCGACGGAGGCGGAGGCCGCGCTCGCGGACGACCTGGACAGCCCCGCCGCGCTCGCCGTCCTCGACCGCCTCGCCGCCGACCCGGACGTGGCGCCGGGCGCGAAGCTGGAGACGTTCATCCATCTGGACCTCGTCCTGGCGCTCGGACTGGTCTCCGCGATCGGGACCGCCTGATCAGGCGTCCCGCACCTCGGTGAGGGCCCCGTCGTCGAGCAGATCGGCGATCGAAAGCCGGAACACGTGCGCCGTCCCGCCGCCCGGCTGCCCGAACCACGCGACGGCCGTGCCCGTCAGCGTCTCCATCGGCCGCGGCAGCCGGTAGACGTGATACGGGCGGTCCTGCCATTCGGGCGGCAGCGACCGATGCGGGTACGGGGTCCGCGCCGCGTAGGTCACGTTGCCGTCAGAGCCGCCGTACCTGTCCACCTCCGTACCTGCGGCCAGCTCCACCACGCGGCGGTCGCGCAGAAGGGACAGCGGAGGTTCGCCCTTGAGCGGCTCGAACGGCCCGTCAGCAGTCGTGTGGCGCGGGTTGAGCGGTGACCCGGCCCTCGATCTCCGCGATGCGCTCGTCCCGCCCCGTCACGCCGCGCGCCCTCCATGCCTCCGGTCGCCCCCGATGACACCTTTCCGGCAGATTAACCGCACGGATCGACGTATTGCGGAGGGACCCGGGCGTTCGCGACTCTCAAGGGGGGCTAACTTCTTATGTCGTGCCGACTTCCGCACCTGAGTCCGAACCGCCGGCCCCGGCCGTCCCCGAACCGCCGATCCTCCCCCGGCGCCGTCGCCGTGTGCGCGCGCTGATGGCGGCGGCCGTCGCGATCGCCGTGCTGCTGTGCACGGTCGTCGGCGGAATCGGCTGGTACTTCGCGGGCGTCGCCATCGAGGTCGACCACACGGCCGAGTACCCGCTCACCGTCGTGGACGCGGGCAACGGCACGGTCACCCTGCCCCGGGACACGACGACGGAACGTCCGGGCACGTGGGCGCTCGTCTGGAAGGGCGGGCGCGCGCTGCTGGGGCCGGTCGTCAGCCGGGACGGTGAGCGGGTCGTGCGGAAGGTCTCGTCCGTGGTCGAGGGCTCTCTCACGAAGGGCGTCCCCGCGACCATCGACCACTGGGTGTACGACGGCGACCCGAAGAAGGCGCTCGGAATCCCGTTTCAGGACGTCACCTATCCGTCCAAGGTCGGCCCGATGCCCGCGTGGCTGCTGCCGGGGACGTCGCCCAAGAGCACATGGGTCATCGGCGTCCACGGACGGAACGCGGACAAGGCCGAGACGTTCCGCGCAATGCGCGCCGTCCACGCGGCGGGGATGCCGATGATGTCCATCGCGTACCGGAACGACGTGGGGGCGCCTTCGTCCAACGACCGCAAGAACCATCTCGGCGACACCGAATGGCAGGACGTCGTCTCCGCCATGGGCTACGCACGCGCGCACGGCGCAACGGGCGTCGTCCTGTACGGGTGGTCCATGGGCGGCGCGATGGTCATGGCGACCCTGCGCAAGGATCACTCGTTCGTCCGCGGGGTCGTGCTCGACTCCCCCGTGCTGGACTGGAACGCCACCCTCGACAAGCAAGGCGCCGCCCGCAACCTGCCCGGCTTCATCACCAGCGTGGCCAAACACGTCCTGGAATGGCGCATCGGCATCGACCTGACCGACTTCGACCACCGCCGGTACGCGCCGAAACTGCGGACACCCGTCCTGCTCTTCACCGCCGCCGACGACGCCACGGTCGCCAACGGCCCCGCCCACACCTTCGCCGCGACGGCCCCGCCCGGCGTGGTCACCCACATCACCACACCGGGCGACCACACCGAATCCTGGAACGTCGACCCCGCCGCTTACGAACGCGCACTCGGCACGTTCCTCAAGAAGGTGCGCTAGCGGACCTCCAGGAGCGTCTTGCCGACGGTCGACCGTGACTGGATCGCGGCGTGCGCGTCGGCCGCGCCGCCGAGCGGGTACCGCTGCCCGATCACCGGCCGCAGCCTCCCCGCGGCCGCCTCCGCGAGCGCGCTGCGCGTGAACTCCCGCATCTCCTCCTGAGTGGCCTCCGCACGGACGAGCGTCACATCGCGTCCGGCCGCCTCATCCTCCGGGACGCCGGCCCACTCGCCGCTCGCAAGACCGAAGCTGACCATCCTGCCACCGGGCCTGAGCAGCGTGAACGCCTCGCGCGCCACCTCCCCGCCGACCCCGTCGAACACGACGTCGACGTCCCCGACCTTCTCTGCCCATCCGGGCTCGCGGTAGTCGGCGGCCTCGTCCGCGCCCAACCGCATCGGTACCTCGGCCTTGTGAGGACCACCGGCCGCCGCGACGACCGTCGCGCCGCCGGCCTTCGCCAGCTGGACGAGCAGCGTCCCGACCCCGCCGGCCGCCGCCTCCACCAGCACGCGCTCCCCCGGACGGGGCCGCGCCGCCCGCAGCATCATCGTCGCGGTGCGCCCGTCCGCGAGCAGCGCCACCGCGTCGTCAAGCGCCAGGCCGTCCGGCACCTCGAACAGGCCCCCCGCGTCCACGGCGGCCAGCTCCGCGTACCCGCCCGTGCCCCCGGTGCCGCTCACGACCCGGCGTCCGATGAGCCCCTCATCGACGCCCGGACCGACCGCCGTCACGACACCACCGACCCCGTTGCCCGGGATGACCGGCAACTCCCACTTGACCGGAGACGGTCCCGCACCCGCCCGCATCTGCGTCTCGACGAACGTGATGTTGACGAACTCGACCGCGACCAACGCCCGCCCATCGCCCGGCACCGGATCGGGCGCCTCCCCCGGCACCAGCCTCTCCGGGCCCCCGAACTCCTTCAACCACACGGCACGCATACGAAACCCCTCCGCTCACATCGTTCACCCGCAGCCTGCTACCTCAACCTTGGTCAAGGTCAAGCCGTTCGCAACGAATCGCTTTTCTCGCCCCACACACCTCTGTAAGCTTTCGCGCGTATTCCGCCCCGTTGTCGGCTGCCGCTCAGGGATGGCGATGCGCGCCCGGTTGGTACGTACCTCCCCACTGGTGTCCCACCGCGCCGCCACCGTGCCGGCCATCCTGCTGGTCCTGTGCGCCGCCACCGGATGCGGCACGTCCGGCTCGTCCAACGGCGAACTGGCCCCCAACGGCACCATCGACGGCGGCGCCGCCGCCCCCGCGCCCACGGCCGCCGCACCCTCCGCCATCCCGACGGCGCAACTGTCCAAGTCGGTCCTCCAGCGCTACCGCGCCTACCAGGCCGCCTACAAGAAGGCCTACGAGACCAACGACCCGTCCCAACTCCCCACCGTCGCCATGGACCCCCTGCTCACCGAGATCACCGAACAGATAGAGGCCACCAGGGCCAAGGGTGAGATCTGGCGCTACACCAGCACGTTCAACCCCCGCGTGTACGCCCGGTCCAAGGACAGCACGAAGGTCTACATCGTCGACTGCATCCGGACACTCGTCGGCTACCGCTACTCCGCCGAGACCGGTGAACGTCTCGGCGGCGGCCCGGGCGGGACCCACCTCTTCCGGACGACGCTTCAGTACGACTCCGGCGTCTGGAAGGCCGCCGAGAGCGTCCGGGAAAAGAAATGCTGACCGCCGGCAGGGAAGGACACACGATGCGTCCCCATTCCCGTATCCACCACCGTCGTGCCTGCGCCGCGATCTTCGCGGCGGCGCTGATGGCCCCAGCGTTCATCGCCGCCCCCGCCCGAGCCGACGATTGCAAGGGCGGCGACCCGTTCAGCTGCAAGCAATATGAGAGAGGCAACGGATCCGGCGGGCAGGGCGGATCGTCCGGCGGCGGGAACTCAGGCCCCGTGGAACCACCGGACCCCGTGGACCTGACTGAGAACGAGGCCGTGGGATTCGTCCCCATCGAAGGGGATCCGGCGCCAGCCGCAGCGACCACGCTCGACTGGGTAGCGGCGGCCGAGAGTTCCGCCAGACTCCCAGCGCCCGTCGTGCACACTGCGCCGGACGGCAAGACCTACGTCAGGATGCGGACGTCCCTCTGGGTCGACGGCTTCGAGGTGGTGAGGACGGAACCGATCGGCGACGACGGGCAGTCGATCCAGGCCACGGCGAATCCCGTTTCCGTCACCTGGAACATGGGCGAGGCACAGAAGAAGTGCGAGGACGCGGGAAGCAAGGAAGGCAAGAGCTGCAACTACACCTACCAGCGGTCGTCGGCCGGGCAACCCGCGGGTGCTTACCAGATCACCGCGACCATCACGTGGCATCTCACCTGGACTTGCGAAGGACCGGCCTGCGACCCTCAGGGCGGCGACCTGGGACCTGAAAGCGTGACGTCCCAGCCCGCGCCGCTCGTCGTGAGCGAGATCCAGACCAACACGGGCCAGTGACGCCGCGCGAACACCGGCTGCCGGGCTTCGTTGAGCGACAACGGGCAGAGCAAGCTCATCGACTTCGGGGTTGCCGTCCTCACCGGGCAGAGCGGTCACATAGGCGGTACCCCCGCCTACATGGCACCGGAGCAGTGGCCGGTGAGGCCGCCACTCCCGCAACCGACCTTTACGCGGCCACCTGCGTCTTCGTGGAGTGCGTCAGTGGTGAGAAGCCCTTCCACGGGACGACCCTGGAAGCGCTGAAAGCCGAGCACACCAACGCCCCGCCACCGCTTGCACGAGTCCCCGAACCGCTGCGCCGGCTCGTCGAGCGCGGGATGGCCAAAGCCCGGCCGACCGCATCTGGAACGCCCACGAGTTCGTCAACGAACTGGAGACCATCGCCGTCCAGACGTACGGACCCGACTGGGAACGGCGCGGGCTCATCGCACTCGGAGCCGTCGCCGCAGCGGTGGCGACCACGATCCCGCTGACGATACTCGGAGGTGCACTGCTCGCCTGAGGCGCGCCACATGCCCCCGTCCACCGACACGGCCAGGCGGGGTACTGCTCCTGGAGCCTGGCCAGCTCGTCGGCCTCGTTCACGGCGCGCCGTTGGGCAGGAGGGCCCAGACTGCCTTTCCGCCGCCGCCAAGTGGCTGGGCTCCCCACTCCTTGACCAGCGCGCCCATCATCGCCAGGCCGCGTCCGCCCTCGCTCAGCAGGTCCGCCGACGCCGCGACCGGCAGCACGTCGCAGGAGTCGAAGACCTCCACGACCGTCCCCTTGTCGGCCTGAACGACCCGCACGGTCGCCGTCGCGCTCCCGGTGTGCCGCAGGACGTTCGTCAGCAGCTCCGACACCACGACCTTCGCCGGGTAGGCGTCCTGCCCCAGCCGTGCGAGCACCCCTTCCACCCAGTCCCGTGCCACCTTGATCGACTCGGCCTGCACCGGGACGACGATCTCCGCGGGGACCTGCATGAACGATCACCTCCGATTTCTCGTGACTCCCCGCACAGAATCCACTCCAAGGCGTAATGTGACCACGAAAGAACGACAACTCACGCACACCGGTTCCAGGTTGTGTGAGTCGGTTTCAAGGAGGTGTTCCAGTTGGCTGCGCGCAAGCCGACGCCTCAGACCATCGCCTTCGGCCAGGACGTGGCCAGGCTTCGCGACGAGGCCGCTCTGTCGCGCCTCGAACTCGCCGATCGCGCCGCCGTGAGCCGCAGCTACATCGCTCAGGTGGAGAACGGAACGACCCGCTGCAGGAGGGACTTCGCGATAAGGCTGGACGAGGCCCTCGACACCGGCACCGCGCTCACCGACGTCTGGGACGACATCCTCAAGTCCTCGGCCCACCCGAAGTTCTTCACCGACTACTCGATGGCCGAGTCGTCGGCGGAGCTGCTGCGAATGTACGCCGAGACATTCGTCGTCGGACTACTGCAAACGGAGGAGTACGCCCGGGTCCTACTGCCCACGCGGCAGGCGCTCGAAGGCCGTCTCGAGCGGCAGAAGATCCTGGAGCGCGAGGCACCGCCGAGAATCGTGGTGGTCCTGGCGGAAGTCGCCCTGACTCGGCAGGTCGGTACCGCTGAAGTGATGTATCGCCAATGCGAGCACCTACTTGAGGCATCCCAGTGGGACCACGTGACCCTCCAGATCGCTCCGACGGCGTACTACCGGGGCGTCTCAGGAACCTTCAGCATCGCCACCCAGCCGACCGGCGAGGAACTGCTCTATCAGGAGATGTCGACCGGGGGCGTCACATCTCAGGAAACGAGCGATATCTTGCACTGCGTCGGCGCGTTCGCAGAGATGCAGGCGCGATGTCTGAGCGTCAGCGACTCCCGCGACTTCATTCGAAAGGCGATGAACCAGTGGACGATGTGACATGGCGCAAGTCACGGCGGAGCAACGACCAGGGCGGCGAGTGCGTGGAGGTTGCCACCCTGGCTGAGGTTGTGGGCCTGCGGGACTCCAAGGACCCGGACGGGCCGAGACTCCTGCTCGACCCCAGCGCATTCCGCACACTCCTGACCAACCTCAAGCAGCAATAGCCTTCCAGCAACCCCCGCAGAGTTCCGGCCGGTCCGGCGGGACTCTGCCAGGTTGGAGGACGACCTCTTTCGGAACCACCTCCCAGCGGGCCCCGTCCAATGTCCGTGTTCTCGCCAATGGCCGGTCGAGTGTTGATCGCGTTGGCGCTCGTCGCCCTTGTCGGCGTGGTGACACCCGGACGGGCCTGCGCGTGCAGTTGTGCGGCGATGACCGACCAAGAGGCGTATGCCAAGGCCGATGCGGTGTTCACCGGGCGAGTCGTTCAGCGTCAGGTGCGGTCTCGGGGCTGGGGGCCGTGGAAGACACAGAGCAGCGGTGATCCCGCGACGCTGGTCTTCCAGGTGAGCGTGGTCAACAAGGGCGAGGTCACACGTCGGCAGGATCTGGTCACGGCTTCCGAGGGCGCCAGCCCTACCGGCGCGTCCACCCATACCGGGTGATGCCGCAGGCGGCCTGGCGCCATCTCCTGGGGCGGCCTGAGTCAGATCTTGATGAGGTCTGGGGCGTCTGCCACGTCCTGGCTCTTGGTCTCCGCCGAACGGCCCGGGATCAGCACGAGGGCCAGGAGGCCCGCCACGAGAGCGACCCCCGCGGCGGTCAGCATGCCGGCCCGGTAGCCCTCGGTGAGCGCGGCGGCCATGACATGCTCACCGCCGTCGATGACGTGGGTCGTCCGTGCGGTGGCGATCGCGACGACGACCGCCAGGCCGAGCGAGCCGCCGAACTGCTGGGCGGTGTTGAACAGGCCGGACGCGAGGCCGGACTGCTCCGGAAGGGTACCGGAGGTCGCCCCGACGGTGGTGGTGACGAACGCGAGGCCGCTTCCGACACCGATCACGATGGCCGGGCCGAGGACGTCCACCAGGAAGCTCCCGTCGGCCGACATGCGGGAGAACCAGGCCAGCCCGGCGGAGGTCACCACCAGCCCGGCCGCCATCGCGGCCCTGACACCGACGCGGGCGATGAGCGCGGACGCCGCCCCCGCGGTCACCGCGAGCACCAGCGCGAGCGGCAGCGCGGCCAGCCCGGCCTTGACCGGGCCGTAGTCCAGCACCTGCTGCATGTAGAAGGTCATGTAGAAGAACATCGGGACCATCGCCATGGTGCTCAGCAGGGTGACGATGTTGGCGCCGCGCAGCCCCCGCAGGCGGAAGATCTGCAGTGGGACGAGCGGGTGCGCGGCGCGGGCCTCGACGACGAAGAAGAGCGCGATCAGCAGCAGCGACAGCGCTCCCAGGCCGAGGGTCTGGGCGGAGTACCAGCCGGCGTTGCCGGCGTCGACGAGCGTGTAGACGAGCAGCGCCAGCCCGCCGGTCGCCGTCACCGCACCGGCCAGGTCGAAGCCGCGGGCGCCCGGGTCCTTCGCCTCGGGCAGCAGCCAGGGCGACAACGCGATCGCGAGGATGCCGAGCGGCACGTTGACGTACAGGGTGGACTCCCAGCCGAGCCATTCGGTCAGCCCTCCGCCGAGGATCGACCCGGCCGCGCCGCCCGCACCGGCCACCGCGCCGACGACGCCCATGGCCTTGTAGCGCTCGGGCCCCGCCGGGAAGAGGGTCATGATCAGCGACAGTGCCGCCGGGGCGACGAGCGCGGCGCCGATGCCCTGGACGGCGCGGGCCCCGACCAGCATCTCCGCGTTCACCGACAGCGCCCCGACGAGGGACGTCACGGCGAACAGGGCCATGCCGGCCATGAACATGAGGCGCCGGCCGGTCAGGTCGGCGGCCCGCCCGCCGAGGAGCAGCAGACCGCCGAACGTCAGCGTGTAGGCGTTGGCGACCCAGGAGAGGTCCTCGGGGGCGAAGTCCAGGTCCGTCCCGATGGAGGGCATGGCGACGCCGACGATGGACGCGTCGAGCACGAGCACGAACTGGGTGGCGGCGAGGAGCGCGAGGGCGAGCCCTCGACGCCGGGATGCCTGTGTCATCTTCTGCCTAACTGAGGTCCGGGAGTCGCCGCCATGACGAACAGCGGCGAACAGAAGCGACGCTAAGGGACAACTCGAACTCGTCAGCTTCCCGTCAAACGCGCACGTCAGGACCGGAATCCGGCGCAGGCCGGGTGTGCCGGTGCGCTCGGCCTCAACGGCCCGAACCCGTCCGTGTCGAAGATCACCTATGCACGGCGCGGACGTACGCGCCGACCTGCGCGATCGCGGCGGCGGCTTCGGGCAGGAACGACCAGTAGAGCTGGAAGCTCTCCGCGTCCACCGGGTAGATCTCCAGCCGGACGTCGACCTTGCAGGACCGCGCGTGCTCGGTGAGCCGCTCGGCGTCCGGCAGCCCTTCGTGAGCCGCGGCCGCCTGGACGAGCATCGAAGGCAGCCCGCCGAGGTCGGCGTGGAGCGGACTGACGAGGGGGTCGTCCACGGGACGGCCGTCGAGGTAGCGGGCGATGCCCAGCGCCATGCCCCGCCTGGTGCCGCTCGGCGCGGGCGTGGCCGGTAGCGCCTCGGGGGCGGCGGCGCCGAGGTCGATGAAAGGTGTGAACAGGACGCAGCGGGCGGGCAGCGGCCCGCCGCGCTCCTTGAGCCGCAGCAGCAGGGAGAGGAGAAGCCCCGCGCCCGAGCCGTCGCCGACCGGCACGATTCCGTCGGGCGACGCGCCCTGGTCGATCAGCCAGGTGTAGGCGGCGCAGGCGTCGTCCACGGCGGCGGGGAACGGATGCTCCGGCGCGAGCCGGTAGTCGGGAGTCAGCACTCGGCACCCGGTCGCGTCGGCGAGGCTGCTCGCCAGGGACCGGAACCCGAACGCCGACCCGTTGGTGTAGTTGCCACCGTGCAGCAACAACGTCCAGGCGCCACCGGGATCGGGCGGCTCGGCCACCAGCCCCGGCACGCCGCCGGCGACGACCGGGGTGAACGCCACTTCGGGGACGACGGGGAGGAGCGCGTAGTGGCGTTCGGACGCCGCCCGCAGCGCGTCCACGTCGTCGAAGGTCAGCTCGGCGAACGGTTCGCCGAGCCGCCGGATGCGCGCGGCCAACTCCCCGCCGACCGAACGGACGGTCTCCACGACGTCGTCGATGTCGTCGAGCACGGCGGGCAGCCGGTCGAGCAGCGTCCGCCCCGCGAGGGTGAGCGCCACGTGCTGGGTGGAGCGCCGCAGCAGCACGCAGCCGAGCGTCCGTTCCAGGGCGGCGACCTGGCGGCTGAGCGTGGACGGGGACACGTACAGCCGCGCGGCGGCACGGCCGAAGTTGAGTTCCTCGGCCACGGCGAGGAAGGCGCGAAGGTGTCGCAGCTCCAGGCCGTCCGGAGCCTGCGCACGCGGTCGTTCGTCGCTCACCCGACCATGATCGGGCACGTCGGCCGGTGACGGTGCGGAACCCGCACCACGCCGTTGCGGAATCCGGCATTCCGTTCCGCGGGGGCGTCCGCCACCATGGATCGCACCATGTCATCGCACCCTTTACGGAGGATCTCATGCGCACGTTGCTCTCCTTCATGGCGATCAGCGCGGACGGCCACCACGCCGACACCGACCGCGGCCTCGCCTGGCAGACCTTCGGACAGGAGTTCGCCGACTACTCCGTCGAGCAGCTCGACGAGGTCGACACGCTCGTGTTCGGCCGCACCACCTACACCGAACTCGCCGCCTACTGGACGGGCGACCTCGGCGCGGACTTCGACCCGCGCATCGCCGACCGCATGAACGCCCTCGCCAAGCTCGTCGTGTCACGGACGCTCGACACGGTCTCCTGGGGGACGTCCCCGGCCAAGCTGGTCACGATCGACGAACTCGCGGAGTTCAAGCACACCCCGGGCAAGAACATGGCGGTCCTCGGCAGCTCCACCCTCACCGCCGCCCTGCTGCGCGCCGGCCTGGTGGACGAGCTGCGGCTGATGGTCAACCCGATCATCCTCGGGAACGGCCTCAAGCTCTTCGCCGAGTCCGGAACCGTCCCGCTGGAACTGATCCGGGTCCGCCCCTTCGAATCCGGCAACGTCCTCCTCTACTACCGCCCGACCCCCTGACGCTCACGACCGGTGCCAGGCCGAGACGGCCCGGCCCGCCCGTTCGGAAGCGGATGGTGACCCAAGCGGTGGCGGCGTCCTGAGACGTTGGTCGTGGTGCTGGACGGCTGAGGGGTCTGGGCGGGCCGCTGGTAGGATCTCGGGCGGTGCGTGGGCGGTAGGAGTGATGGAACCGGGATCCCCGCCCCCGGCGTGACGCGGCCGACCTCCATGCCGATCGCTCCCGCAGGTCCACAGTTAGGTTCACGTGTTGCTCTCCCCGCTTGCCGACCGCCTTTCGAGGGGCGGCGCCGCCGTGGCGGTGATCAAGGGCAACTGGCTGTTCTCGGTGGTGCTGCTCGCGGGCGTCGTGCTCCGGGTGATCGTGATGCTGGGGTTCCGGGGGACGCTGTGGTTCAACGACAGCTATGACTTCCTGGCGGTCGCGAACGACCCGTTCCCGCATCCGCTGCGCCCGTCCGGTTACGGGGTCTTCCTGTGGACGTTGAAGCCGTTCCACAGCCTGGCGCTGGTCACGGCGTTGCATCATGCGGCGATCGTCGGGGTGGCGGTGGTCGGCTACCGGATGCTCGTCCGTGACTTCGAGGTGCGGCGGACGTGGGCGGCGCTGGCGGTCACGCCGGTCCTGCTGGACTCGTTCCAGATCGAGCTGGAGCATCTGCTGCTGTCGGACACCCTGTTCACCGTCCTGGTGTTCGCGGCGATGCTGGCGCTGGCGAAGCCCGGCGCGACGGGGTGGCGGCGGGCGGCGCTGGTGGGGGCGCTGCTGGGGTTCGCGGCCGTCACGCGGACGGTGGGGGCGCCGCTGTTCCTGATCGTGGTGCTGTATCTGCTGGTGCGGCGGACGAGATGGCCGGCGTACGTGGCGCTCGCCGCGACGTTCGCGCTGCCGGTCGGCGCGTACGCGACGTGGTTCCAGCAGGAGCACGGCCGGTTCGGGATGACCGGCACGGACGGCGTCTTCCTGTGGGGGCGCACGGCGGCGTTCGCGGACTGCGACACGTTCACGCCGCCCCCGGATCTGGCGCGGCTGTGCCCGTACGGGGAGAAGGGCGACCGGCCCGCGTCGTCCCACCAGATCTGGAAGGAGAACTCGCCGGTCGGGTGGTCGAACGGCGAGTCGTTCGACGAGAAGACCAACGAGGATGCGCAGCGGTTCGCCCTGTGGGCGATCCGGAACCAGCCGGGCGACTATGTGAAGGTCGTGTCGTACGACTTCTTCGTCCGGACGTTCTCGTGGAACCGGAGCCGGTATCCGACGGTCGGCACCGAGGCCAGGTATCACTTCCCGACACGTCCCACGGCGCGGAAGCCCGAGCTGCCCGTGCTCGGCGGCGGTGACCGGCGGTCGGTCGTGGACGAGTACTCGCACGGCACGGGACGCCTGCACATCGTTGAGCCGTACGCCGGGGTGATGCGCGGCTACCAGGAGCGTGTGCGCGTGCCCGGTACGGTGCTCGGGGTCGTCCTGCTCGTTGGTGCGGCGGGGATCGTGTGGCGGCGTGCGCGTGCGCGGACCGCGCTGTTCTGGGTGTCCGGGGTGACGTTGCTGGCCGTCCCGCCGGTCACGGTGGACTTCGACTACCGCTACATGCTGCCCGCCATGCCGTTCGCGTGTTTCGCCGCGGCGATGGCGTGGGGGCGCCGCCGCGTCCCGGCCGTCCCGCCCCGCGGCCCTGACGAGGGGGCGCCGGACGAGAAGGAGCCCGAGGCGCAGCCCACCCGGGCATGAGTCCGTGCTCTGACCAAGCTGAGTACGAACGCGGATGTCGCCGTGCGCTGTTCGCCTCGAACATGGCCGTATGCGCCGACTCTTGATCGTTCTGGTCATCGCCCTCCTGGTCGCCGGCTGCGGGCGGGTGCTGAACGACGGGACGGCTGAGGGCCGGGCCGCCGACGAGTTCACCACCGAGGGCGACGTCGTCGGGGTGGTGTTGTCGGTCAAGCCGTACCTGTCCGAGGCGCTCGACTGCGTCCTGGCCCGTGTCGCGCCCGGCCGCACGAGCGTGTGGTCGCCGCCCCTGATCCAGCGGATGCCCGGCGAGGGCGGTTGCGGCGCCGGCGACGCCGTCCATCCGTTGCCGCCGCCGCACTGACCTGCCGCGCGGTGGCCGTGGACGACTGGCGCGCCTGCGCCGGCCATCCGGTGAGCGGCGAGCTTGAGCCGGCTCCGGTCGAGGTCCCGTCCCGTCACGGCGTGCCCAGGCGTGCGGCGGCGACCTTCTTCGGGACGACCATGCGCCAGGCTTCCATCACCAGCTCGCGCATCTCGGGCTCGTCGAGCGCCGCCGTCCAGGCGTGGACCCAGTTGAAGCGCATGTCGGATTCGCGCGGGAGGTGGAACTTCGCGGGCTCCGACTCGATCAGTGCGGCGCGTTCCTCCCTGGGGAACGCGAAGCCCATCACGGTCTCGTCCTGCGAGAAGGCGACGTAGACGATGGAGCCGACGCGGAACTTCACCTGGTCTCTGATGAGGTGCTCGGACGTGCGCGGGAGCGTCCGCGTGAGCGCCCGCACCTGCTCGACCGTGATCATGATGTCCTCCTGTGGCCGCGTGGTCTCCAGCAAAGCACCCCGGATCGCATGATCTTGATAGATTTTCGTGGCGAAGGGGGCGGTCTTGAACGAACTGGTGCGCTGGCAGACCGAGAACGGGACCGTGGTCGTAGAGACCGACGACCGGGAACCGGGATTCCAGTCGGTGTCCCGCGCGGGCGACATGATCCATGACGCGGCGAGCCGGTTCGAGGACGCGTTCCAGAGCGTCCGGGACGCGGCGGAGTCGGCGCTCGCGGGGCTGCGCGGCGGCGACCTCGATCCGGACGCGGTCGAGCTGGAGTTCGGCGTCAAGCTGAACGCGGCGGCCGGGGCGGTCATCGCGAAGACCTCCGTCGAGGGGCATCTCAAGGTCAAGATGACCTGGGGCCGGCCGATGGCCGGGCCGCCGGAGGAACCGGAGGGAGCGTAGCCGCATCGTGGACGACTGGCAGTGGCGCGCCTGGGTCGGCCATCCGGCGGGCGGAAAGCTCGGCGCGGCCTTCCTCGTCTCGGAGTCGCGGCTGCTGACGTGCGCGCACACCGTCCACGGGCTGGACGAGGCGCGGGTCGGGTTCCCCGGGCTGCTGGAGGATCTGCCCGCCACGGTGGTGCGGTGCGGTGACTGGCGGCGGACGGGTGACATCGGCGATGTCGCGGTGCTCGAACTGCGTGAGCCCGTCCCGTTCCGGGCCGCTCCGCTGGCCGGGCCGGAGGGCCTGCACGAGCGCACCCTCGAAGGCAGGACGTTCGGCGTCTGCGGTTTCCCACGGCGTCCCGACCAGAACGAGCGGCACGCGACCGTGACGACGTCCCCGCATCGCGGGATGCGGCGCGAATGGTGGGAGCTGAAGACGGCGCCGGGCGACTGGCTGGAGGAGGGCTACAGCGGGTCGGCCGTGTACGACGCGGCCACGGGCGAGGTCATCGGCATGGTGACGAACGCCGAGCTCCGGCATGGCGACCGCGCGGACCTCGGCTGGATGCTCCCCATCTCCCACATCCGGACGTACTGGGAGGAGCTGGACGACCTGCTGCCGCTGCGGTGGACGACCGCGGCGGCACGGCGCGACCTGCGCGAACTCCTGGACGGGGTGCGTTTCACCGACCCGCTCGCCGCCGACCTCGAACGCGTCGTCGGGCGGCCGGCGCTCGGCGGGTTCCGTTCCGCGTGGGGTTCGGTGCGGTACGTCGCGGAGGGCTGGCAGGAGGAGCGGCTCGCCGGGTACCTCGCGGCGCTCGGACGGCACCTGCCCGAACCACGGCGGCGGCGGCTCGCGGCCTGGTCCGTGCGGCACCTGCCGGGCGCCGCCCCCGACGCGCCGCGTTCCGGGCCCGCGTCGGTGATCGTCCGGCTGGAGCGGGTGACGTTCGACAACGCCTTCGACGTCACCGTGCACACGTGGATCGACGGCGCCGAGGGGCCGTCCCAGAAGACCGAGCGGGTCACCGAGCGGCAGATCAGGCCGGTGGTGGAGGCGGGCGTGGCCGGGCTGGCGCCCGCGCTGTTCGGACGCGACTGGATGATCGAGTTCGCGGTGCCGGAGAGCTGGCTCGGCAAGCCGTTCGAGCAGTGGTACGTCGACCCCCGCAACAGGATCCCGATGCGCCGGTACCCGGTGGTCGTGCGGGACGTGGAGCGGCTCCGCCCCGACTCGATCCGGCGCGACCAGGCCCACCACCGGTGGCGGCTGCTGAACGAGCGCGGGCGCAGCGACCCCCGCCCGATCGCCTGCGACGCGCCGCGCAGGGGCAGCGACTTCCAGGACTGGCTGGAGGCCCACGTCGACTTCTGCGTCCTCGTCTACGGGTCGCGTCCGGTGAAGAGCTGGCTGACGGCCGCGCTCAACAACGGCATCCCCGTCATGCTGTGGACGCGCACCCCCTGCGACGCCCCCGCCCACGGCGACTGCCGCGGGCACCGCGTCCTCGACGAGCTGACCGCCGCCGTCGGCGACAAGCATCCGGGTGAGCTTCCGCAGGTCGCGCTCGCCCTCCGCAAGGAGGCGCTCGTCGCCCCCAAGAACACGTCCCACTGCGGACGTGACCTGACGCTGCTGTGGGACGATCCGTCCCGGCTGCCCGACCCCCCGCTCGCCATGGAGGTATAGGTGCCCGACTGGCTGCTCTACACAGGGAGCCGACTCCCGCACGGCGGCGTCGACCGGCTGCCTCCGCCGCCGCCCTGGCGCGCTTTCGACGGTGAGCCGGTGCTGCCGTCCCCGGCGGGTGGTTCGGGGAACGAGCACCAGGCCACCACGTACCGGCCGTCGGACGATGCCGTGCGACAGGTCAACGCCGCCTTGTATCTGCGTCGTCCGTTGCTGGTGACGGGGCCGCCCGGCACTGGAAAATCGACCTTGGCCTATGCGGTGGCCCATGAACTGGGGCTCGGGCCGGTCCTGCACTGGCCCATCACCAGCCGGACGACCCTGCGCGACGGCCTCTACCAGTACGACCCGCTGACCCGCCTGTACGCGGCTGGACGGGACGACGCGCCAAGCGAAGAGGACATCGGCCGCTACATCCGGCTCGGGCCGCTGGGGACCGCGCTGCTCCCCTATGGCCGTCCCCGCGTCCTCCTCGTCGACGAGATCGACAAGAGCGACATCGATCTGCCCAACGACCTCCTCACCATCTTCGAGAAGGGCGAGTACGAGATCCCGGAACTGACCCGCCGCGCCGACCCGTCCGCCGAGGTCATGACCGCGGACGGGCCGGGCGCCCGCGTCACCGTCGCCGCCGGGACCGTCCGCTGCCGCGCGTTCCCGATGGTGGTGATGACCAGCAACGGCGAACGCGAGTTCCCGCCCGCTTTCCTGCGGCGCTGCGTCACCGTCGAGCTGCGGCAGCCTTCGGGGGACGCCGAGCTGTCGGCGATCGTCCGCGAGCACCTGGGGCCGCTCGCCGACCAGAGCGACGACCTCGTCCGCCGCTTCCTCGAACGCTCCACGGCAGGCACGCTGGCGACCGACCAGCTCCTCAACGCCGTCTACCTGTGCCGCCACGCCGACACCGAGGACCGCCGGGCCCTCGCCGACCGCATCATGCCGTACCTGACCGGGCCCATCGATGACGATTGACCGGTTCCGGGAGGTCCTGGAGGCGGCCGGGCCGCCGCCGGACGCCCGGGAACTGAGCGAGATGCTGTGGCTCGCCTGCCACATCTCTCCTCCCGGTCAGGACGCGCCTCCCGACCCGCCGGTTCCGCCTCCGAAGGTCTCCGAAGACCCCGCGAACAGCCCCGGTCTGGCATCTCCCCCGGCCCGCACGCCGTCGCCTCGGCCCGGTCCGCTCAGGGCGCTCCACCCCCGTCCCGCCATTGAGTCCGAACCCGCCGGCGAAGCCGAACAGGTCCTCGTCCCCACCGCGCCGATGCTGGCCGATCCTCTCGGCGTTCAGCGGGCGCTGCGGCCGCTGAAGCGGCGCGTCCCGTCCAGGCACCGCGTTGAGCTGGACGAAGACGCGACCGCCGCGCGCATCGCGGACACCCGCCTGTGGACGCCCGTCCTCGTGCCGTCACCCGAACGCTGGCTCGGCCTCAGCCTGGTCGTCGACACCGGCCCGACCATGCGGCTCTGGCGTCCCCTCGCCCGCGAACTGACGGAGGCGCTCCTCCGGCAGGGCGCTTTCCAGGACGTCCACCTCAGCTACCTCCACGCCACGGGCCGCATCACCTCGACCCCGGACGCCCCACCCCAGGACCCCGGAACGCTCCTGGACGGTTCCGGCCGCCAAGCCGTGCTCGTCCTCAGCGACTGCTCCGGCCCCCACTGGTGGGACGGGCGCGCCGGCCAGGCCGTCCGCCGCTGGGCGCGGTCCGGGCCGACCGCGATCCTCCAGCCCCTCGCCGAACGCCTCTGGCGGCGCACCGCCGCGCCGGCCTCACCGGGCTCCGCCGTCCTGCCCCGGCCCGGCGCCCCGAACACCGACCTGCGTTTCACCCCGTTCGACGGCGCCCCGGCACCCGGCCTGCCCGTCCCCGTCCTGGAACTGGCGCCCCGCTGGTTCGGCGCCTGGGCCCGGCTGGTCTCCGGCTCGGGCCCGCAGCCCGCCGCCGTCACGACACTGCCGCCCCGCCCGTCCGGGACGGCCCCGCTGCGCCGCGAACGCGAACTGACGATCGCCGAACGCGTCCGCCGTTTCCTCGCCACGGCCTCCCCGGACGCCGCCGAACTCGCCGCCCACGTCGCCGTGTCCGTCCCGTCCCTCCCGGTCATGCGCCTCATCCAGCACCGGATCCTCGGCGGCTCAGGGCCGGGGCAGCTCGCCGAGGTCCTGCTGAGCGGCCTCCTGCGTCCCGCCGGCGGCGCGCGCTACGAGTTCGTTCCCGGCGCCCGCGAGGCCCTCCTCGACACCCTCCCGCGTCCCGAGGCGCTGCACACCCGCCACGTCCTCGAAGCCGTCTCCGCCGAGATCGAACGCCGCGCCGGCACGTCCGCCGAAACCTTCCGCGCCCTCCTCCCCGCCGAGGGCGGCCCGGTCACGCTCACCGCCGACACCGACCACTTCGCCCTCCTCACCCCCGAGACCCGCTCCCACCTCGCCCCGGCGCCGCAGGCGTCCACGGCGGTCCCGGACCTGCTGGACATCCTGGGTGTGCCTGTCGGCGAACTGATCGGCGAGAACTGGGACCGTCCACCTCACCCCACCGCCATCGGCGTGGACGAGAACGCGGACACCGTATGGCTCGACATCCTGCGCGGCGGCCGCTTCGGGCCGCACGGCATGATCACCGGCCCGCGGCGCGATCGTGACGCGCTTCTACGGACGATCGTGTTCAGCCTCGCCCTCAACCACTCCCCGAACGTCGTCACCTTCGCGTTCGCCGACTTCTCCGGAGGCGCCTCCTTCGTCGGCCTGGGGAACCTCCCCCACGTCGCGACCGCCGTCCACACCACGTCGGCGGATTCACCGGTGATCAGCCGGCTTCCGGCCGTGCTCGAAACCGAACGGAGGCGCCGGGAAGCCGTCCTCCGAGATGCCGGGATCCCGAGGTGGGACGACTACCAGGCGGCCATCGCCGAGGGACGGCCGCTCGACCCACTGCCCGCCCTGATCGTGATCGTCGACAACGCGGGCCCGCTGTTGGAGGCCCGCCCCGACCTGATCGAGCCCATGATGGCCCTCTGCGGAGAGCGCCCGGCCCAGGGGATCCGGTTCGTCTTCTGTTCACCGGACGAAGTGGCCCTCCTCACCGACCTCGTGGCATGGCAGATAGAAGTCCCCGGTGGAACGAGTTCCGCGTCCCTCCAGATCTATGGGGAACCCAGTCATCCGAGCTTCCGCCCCGCGCACATGTCTCTCGATGTCAGCGACCCGATCGTCGAGCGGATGCGCGAGAGCACACCACGGACGCGCAGGCTCCCGTGGCCGGACGAGGCGGCATCACCCCCGGCGCCCGCCCCGCCGCCTCCCCCCGACGCCTCGGCACCGCCTCCGGCCGTCCCCCAGTTCGACATTCTCAGGCTGAACGGCGGGGGACGCAGCGGGATGTTCGAGGAGACGTGGGCGCTCCCCCCGCTCACCCCGCGTGACCCGGCGATCGGGTACGACCCGGACGGAAACGTCGTCACCCTCTACCCGCTCGACATATCGGCGGGAATCCCGCACGGCCTGATCGTGGGCGAAACCGAAGCGCGGCAGCACGCCGTCCGCAACATCGTCACCGCCCTCGCGGCGAGCTACTCCCCCAGGGACCTCAACTTCGTCTTCGCAGGCCTGGGCGAGCATCCCCTCGGCCTCAGCGGGCCCGTCGACCTGCCGCACGTCCGCTTCTCCGACGACGAACTTCTCGGACGACCACAGCGGCTCCAGTGGTTCATCGAGTATCTGTCGGACGAGCTTGACACCCGGGCCGCATCGACATCCGCCGACGCTCCGGGCCTGGTCGTCTTCGCGGACGTGTCGCTGACGTTCCCGGCCGGCAGGCCCGAGGTGGCCGAGACGCTGCTCTCGCTGGCACAGCGCGGCAGAGCCCTCGGCGTCCAGCTCCTGGTCACCTCGTCCACCGTCGAGACCACCACGATCTGGGATCGCTTCCTGCCCCTCCTCGGCTGGCGCATCGCGGCGAGCCGCCTGCCGCCCGCCGTGCTTCAGCGCGTCCTCGGGCAGGCGAACCTCCCGTTCCCCGACGAGCGCACCGCCTACCTTCTCGCCGGCGGCGGCACCCCCCGCCGGTTCACCCCGGCACCGGCACCGCCGAGGTCCGCGCTCAGCGACTTCGTCGACCGGATCACCCACCGCCACGCGGACGAGATGCTCCCCGATCTCCTCATGACCGACCATTACGTCGAGGACGAGGCCGTCATGAACGTGCTCCGGAAGCTCTACATTTCGGAGATCAAGGCTCGCCCGCGAGTCGAGACACTGATCCGCCACCTCGTCTTCGAAGGGCCGGACCAGCCGCGGCTGGCCAGGACGGCGGACCTGTACGGGCGGATGCTCAGCGGTATGGGGATCCTGTCGCATGGCAGAGTGCGCGAGGCGGTCATCGGCCGGCCGGGCGGGCAGGTGGCCGAGCCGGACACGACGATCGCCGATCTCTTCAGGATCAGCCGCGGAGGCGTGCTGCTCATCCGGCTGAGCGTCGCCCACCAAGCCACCGGCGATCCCGGATCGGGTTTCGCCGAAGCGCTCCGGTCGGCGATGGACGAGCACGGCGAGGACCCGGTCGTCGTCCTCTGCGCGGACGCCGAGCAGGTGCCGGCACTCCGCCGCGCCGACCCCTTCTTCACGGACCGGTTCCGCAGGATCGGGGATTTCGAACAGACCCGGCCGCCCGCTGATCGAAGCGGTCCGGAGACGGCTTCCGGCAGCCGGGTCCCGCTCGGCGTCGACCCCGGGACACGCGAGCCCGTCCTCCTGGACTTCGCGGCCGATCGGCACCTGCTGATCTCCGGCCCGTCCGGCACCGGGAAGACGACGCTGATGGGCGGGCTCATCGATGAGCTCGTCGCACACCATGAGCCCGGTGTCAGGTCCCTCGTCTATGTCCTCGATGGAGGCGGCCACCTGCGGGCTCCGTCACGCGCGGACCTCTGGGACCGGCCGGGCGTCCGCTACACCTCCTCACCCGAGGACTTCGGGGGGCTGCTGACCGAGGCCCTCTGGGGAACCAGAGCACGTCTGCTCAGTGGCAAAGGGCCCGAGGTCTACGTCTTCATCGCGGGCCGGAGCCGTCTCCTCGGGGACGACCCCCTGACACCGGTCCTCCCCCAGCTGAAGGCGGTCCGCGAGCACGGCCTCCACCTCGTCCTGCTACGGCACCGGCTGACCCTGGGAGAGCCGCTCGACCCGATGGCGGCCACGCTGCGCGAGTTCGGCGCCCCGGTCCTGCTGACCGGTCACGCGGGCGGCCACGAAGCGGATCTCTGGGATGTGCCCGATTCCCTGCGCGGACCACTCCCACAACGGCAGGCCGTCCTGGCGCATCCTGACCGGCAACGGCTCGTCCGGCTGCCGGAGCCGCCCTGACCAGTATTTGATCGGGTACGAGTCCATGGATCGAGCATTAGTGCACACAGTGATACCGGTGCACACTGTGCACAAAGGGACCGATCAGCGGCAGGGGTCGGCGGGGAAGCCCCATAGGGCGCGTTTGCGGGCGTATTCGGCCACCGTCCAGATTCGGTGCTGGCCCCGGTAGCAGGACAGGTCTTCGGGGCCGTGCGAGATGGTGCGGTAGGTGACGCGGTCCCAGTCCCACCAGTCGCGCCGGGTCATGAGGAGCCTGCCGCGCTTCTTGCCGCGGCCTTGGGTGAACCACCAGTTGCCGTTCGTCCTGACCCCGCCCTGGATCCGGTCGCCGGGAAGGGGGGCGGCCCAGTTGGCGTGGACGGTGCGGGTGCCGGAGAGCGCCCTCAGAGGCCAGGTGACCACGCGTCCTTGGGCGCCTTTGGGGCGGCACCACTCACCGGCGATGAGGACGTGGCGCCAGGTGGTGCGGTCAACGGCGAGCCAGGACATGCGCAGCGGGCCGGAGCCGCGGCACCGAGACCCCACCTTTCCGTGCGCGAAATGCCAGCTTCCCGTCTGCGGCATCACGTAGCGGTAACCGTGGCCGTAGTACTTCTTGCCGTGCAGGCCGACCCTGCCCGACCTGCCCATGGAGCCGGCCTTGCTCTTGCCGAGGTCGTAGATCTGGCGCATGTCGAACTCGCGTACGCCGTGGCGGGTGTCGGCCACGTACAGCTTGTTGCCGTACCAGGCGATGCCGCCCGCGTGGATGCCGATGTCGGTGTAGGTCGGCCGCTTGCCCCTCATCGTCGGGTAGACGAGCAGGACGTGCCGGTAGGTGCGCTTGCCGGGTTCGACGAACGTGAGCCTGATGCGGCCGCTGTCGTGCCAGGACACGAGGATGGGCCTGCCGCCGCCCGCCCATCGTTCGCCGTCCACGGCGTCCGAGACGGTCGTGACGCCCTGCGGGACCCACTTCCTGGTGGTGGAGTCCGTCCTGTTGAAGCAGTACACGAGCGAGTGGGCGGGCACACCGGCGGCCTTGCCGCAGCCGCGGCGGAGCCCTTTCTGCCCGGACGAGTTGAGCAGCGCGTCGACGCCGCTTCTGCGGAGCCTCTTGTCGAGCGCCCGGATCGGCGCGGTGCGGTCGGATCCCCGGCGCAGGTCGAAGTCGCGGAGGTCCGGGGCCGCCGCCCGTGCGGGCGCCGCGTGGACGGCGTCCGGCACCGCCGCCACCGGCGCGGCCAGCGGGACGCCCGCCGCGAGAAGCGCGATCTTCCGACGGCGGGCACCGGTGAATGAATGCTCTTCATCAAAAGCATTCACTGTACGCTGCAAGATCATCACGTTCCGCAACGTATCCCAGGCCGGACGGACGAAACGGCGCCGACAGACCTCGGGAGGTGCAACTTAGTTTTCGTCCGCCATTACGCCGCCCGGGTGAACCGCCGGCGATGCCCGGGCGTCATGGGACAGGCGTCATGGACGGTCCCCGGCGGGCCGGGGGCCGTCCATGGACGGCCGGGGTCAGCGCAGGCGGCACGTCCCGGTGTCGGACTTCGACGGGTCGCTCTCCGAGGTGCCCGTCAGCCGCAGGCGCGCGCGGCGGTCCGCGCCGGGCCCGGCCTTCGCCCACACCTCGACTTCCGTGCGGCCCCTGGCCTCGGCGGTGGCCAGCTCGTTCGGCAGCCAGGCCGTCCAGCCGTCGCCGGACACGCCGGCCTTGAGCCGGAACACGTCGGAGCCGTGGTGGCCGGCGCCGCCCGTGCCCCTGTTGTGGAGCGTCATCGTGCACTTCGTCCAGCCCGCGCCGGTCGGCCTGGCGCGGCCGTTGCCGACCCGGACGCCGCGCCGCTGCGGCCCGGCCCCGTCCAGCGACCGGACCGCGACCGTGTACGACAGGACGCCCTTCCGGTCGCGATGCAGGTCGAGCACGTAGAAGTGCAGGCGGTTGGCCTCGTCGACGTACTCGAACTCGCTGCCGGAGCCGGCGCCCGCGTGGTACAGGGCGTCGGAGAGCTGCCGGTAGTCGCCGATCGTCATCTTCCTCGGCGTCCCGTCCGGCATGACGAAGTCGACCTTGTCGATGTCCTGCGGGTTGGCGTCCTTCACCCAGATGAACGGTGCCCGGTCCTGGTCCTTGGTCTTCGCCAGCAGGACGCCGGAGTCGGGGGTGAACGAGTCGGTGCCCATCCGGTCGACGACCTCGATGGTGTAGTTGTCGTAGCCGCCGCCGTCGCAGAGCGGGTCGGTGTCGGTGTCGCAGGCGGGGCTCTTGTCGCCGCCCTCGCCGAGCTTCAGGTTGATTCCCGCGAGGCCGTTCCGGCCCGGTTCGGTGGCGCGGGCCGTCACCCTGGCGACGACCGTGCCGGACGAGGCGAGCGCCTCGCGGTCGAGCTGGAGCACCTTGTCCGGGTCGACGATGCCGAGCTTCATCTTGTTGCGGAGCATGTGCTGCGCGCCCATGGACGCGCCGCCCGTCGCCGGGATCGTCCACCGGCTGTGCGGGCCGCCGGGGCCGTTGAAGGTGCCGCGGCTGAGCATCTCCCACGGGCCGCTGTAGGAGCGGCGCGGCGGGTCGCTGTACGGGTTGTTGTAGTTGTCACCGATGCCCAGGATGTGACTGAACTCGTGGGCGAAGACCGACATGCCGGAACTTTCCGCCTGGGTGGAGCTGCCGGACGTGGCGTTCGGCCAGATGGTCGAGCCGGCCTGCCAGGACGTCCAGTCGATGTAGCGTGTGTCCACCCAGTTCGGCAGGTTCGGGTCACCGGGACCCCACTCCGGCGGCACGTTCTCCTTCGTGCCGAACTTCATCTCCCCGAACTCCTGCCATGTGGACGACTCGTCCTGCCCGGCGCTGAGGAAGAACACGAAGTCGTACTTGCCCGCCTCCTCCTCGCCGACGTCGGCGATCCACGCGGCCCGCGCGTCCTCGCGCAGGTCACGGTCGCAGGTATCGCCCTTGGGGCAGCCCATCCCGCCCTGCATGCGGCTGTCCACGCCGTACTCGTGGTCCTTGGCGGGCATCTGGTAGGCGCCGAACCCGGTGAGGTCGACCCCGTACCGGCCGCCGGAGTCCTCCATCCAGTACTCGTGGAGGGTGTGGCCGTGGTTGAGCTTCTGCGGCTTGTTGAGGAAGTCCTCGTAGAACTTGGCGACCTCGCCGCGCGGGACGTCGCTGACGCCGACGGGGTTGCCGAAGATGCTGGAGTTGTGCGGCTGCGTGACCTCGAACGGCTGGTTGGGGTAGTCGACGAGGACGATCGCGCCGTTGAAGTTCTTCACCGACCCCTTCTGGGACGGGTCGGCCCATGACGCGCCCGGCACCGGGGTGTAGTCGTCCCACGTCATCGTGTCGGGAAGCTCGTAGTTCTGCGGGTCGATGGGACGCGGGGCGCCCGCCGCGAAGGTGCGGGGCGACGGCTGGGCGCGCTGCCACGGCTGCGTCTGCGGCCAGTGCCGCATCTGCCACGGGTTGGCGGTCGGTTTCGGGATCGGAGGTTTCGCCTGCGCGGCGGCCGGGACGGCCGCGAGTCCCACGACCAGCCCCATCGCCGTCGCGGGCACCAGCAGCATGTTCTTGGCGCGCATGTCTCCCCTGCCTCTGGTGGGTTGCGCAGAACGTAAGGCAGGGGATTCCGCCCGGCTACGGCCGACTTAGCCGATCTCGCGATGTATGCCCTGGCATGTCGGACAGCGTGCCCAGGTCATACCGGCGGACGGCGTCACGGCACGGCGGATCACGGCGTCACGCGAGCAGGTCCCGCTCGGCGACGACGATGCCGTCCTCGTCGCTGTAGAGCCAGTCGCCCGGGCGGAACTCCACGCCGCCGAACGTCACCGGGACGTCCACCTCACCGGCGCCGTCCTTGGCGCTCTTGCGCGGGTTCGAGCCGAGGGCCTTCGCGCCGAGGTCCAGTTCGCGCAGCGCCGCCACGTCGCGGACGGCGCCGTTGATGACGGCCCCGGCCCAGCCGTTCGCCACCGCCGCCTCCGCGATCATGTCGCCCATCAGCGCGGACGCCAGCGAACCGCCGCCGTCCACCACCAGCACCCGGCCCTCGCCGGGCGTGTTGAGCAGCTTCTTCACCAGCCCGTTGTCGCGGTGGCAGCGCACGGTCGAGACCGGCCCCGCGAACGACGCGCGCCCGCCGTACCGCCGGAACTGCGTCTCGCAGCTGCGCAGCTCGTCCCCGAAGTCGTCGATGAGGTCAGCGGTCGCGAAGTCCATCCCGGCAGCCTACTGGGCGGTAATCCGTCAGTGGGAGGGCGCGTCGGTGGGGCGGCCGATCAGGCGGGACAGCACGATCGACGTCTTCGTCGCGGTGATGTTGTCCTCCCGGCGCAGCCGTTCGAGGGCCTGCTCCAGATGCTGGATGTCGCGGGCCCGCACATGCACGAGGGCGCTGGCGTCGCCGCTGATCGTGTACGCCGCGACGACCTCCGGGTGGCCGCGCACGCTTGAGTAGATCTCGTCCGGGGATGTCGCACCCGTGCAGAAGATCTCGATGAACGCCTCGGTCGTCCAGCCGAGCGCGGCCGGGTCGACGACGGCCGCGAAGCCGTTGATGACGCCGTCCGAGCGGAGCCGGTCGACGCGCCTCTTCACCGCCGGGGCCGACAGCCCGACCCTGTCACCGATCTGCGCGTACGACGCGCGGCCGTCCTCCAGGAGCCGCGCAACGATTCGACGGTCAAGCTCATCAAGACGCAACAAATAACACCCCCTAAGTCAGTTTTCGTCATTGGTCGACGGTCGATCCCGAACATACGCTGGGAAGCGGACCGGCGGCCACCTGACCCGCCCGGCCCTCCCCCTCGGCACCGGGCACCTGTCCGGTGCCCCAGCTATGCCCGGCCCCACCCCGGCCGGGCCGAGCCGCGAAGGAGCGTCGTGAGGCCGACCGATCAGCTGAGGGCGATGTCCGACGAGCACAGCGCGCACAACTATCACCCCCTCCCGATCGTCGTCGCCGAAGCCGAGGGCGTCTGGCTGACCGACGTCGAGGGACGCCGCTACCTGGACATGCTGGCCGCCTACTCAGCGGTCAACTTCGGGCACCGCAACCCGCGCCTCACCGCGGCCGCCAAGCGGCAGATGGACCGCGTCACGCTGGTGAGCCGGGCCTTCGACCACGACAACTTCGGGCCGTTCGTCACCGAACTCGCCGAGCTGTGCGGCAAGGACATGGTCCTGCCGATGAACAGCGGCGCCGAGGGCGTCGAGACCGCGCTGAAGACCGCCCGCAAGTGGGGCTACGAGGTCAAGGGCGTCCCCGCCGAGCAGGCGAACATCATCACCTTCGAGGGCAACTTCCACGGCCGCACCACCACGATCGTCAGCTTCTCCACCGACCCGGACGCCAAGGACTCCTACGGCCCCTACACGCCGGGCTTCCGCACGGTCCCGTACGGGGACGTCGACGCGCTGAAGTCCGCGATCGACGGCTCCACGGTCGGCGTGCTGATCGAGCCGATCCAGGGCGAGGCGGGCGTCAACGTCCCGCCGAGCGGGTTCCTGCGCGCGGTGCGCGACCTGTGCTCGGCCAACGGCACCCTCATGATCGCGGACGAGATCCAGTCGGGCCTCGGCCGCACCGGCACCACCTTCGCGTGCGACCACGACGACGTCGTCCCCGACGTCTACGTCCTCGGAAAGGCCCTCGGCGGCGGCATCATGCCCGTCTCCGCGGTCGTCGCCGACGCGGACGTCCTCGGCGTGTTCAAGCCCGGCCAGCACGGCTCGACGTTCGGCGGCAACCCGCTGGCCTGCGCGATCGGCCGCGAGGTCGTCGCGATGCTGAAGACCGGCGAGTACCAGGAGCGCTCCAGGACGCTCGGCGCGCACATGCACGAGCGGCTCGGCGGGCTGCCGGGCGACCTCGTCCGCGAGGTCCGCGGGCGCGGCCTGTGGGCGGGCGTCGAACTGCACGGCAAGGCGCGCCCGGTCAGCGAGCGCCTCATGGACCTCGGCGTCCTCGCCAAGGAGACCCACGAGACCACCCTCCGCCTCGCCCCGCCCCTGACCATCGAGCGCGACGACCTCGACTGGG
The DNA here is from genome assembly GCF_052245875.1 of Actinomadura sp. 3N407. NCBI lineage: Bacteria > Bacillati > Actinomycetota > Actinomycetes > Streptosporangiales > Thermomonosporaceae > Actinomadura > Actinomadura sp. 3N407. The sequence continues at coordinate 80,391 of NZ_JBQQBP010000004.1, read as the reverse complement.
CCCTCGACCAACTGGAAGCCGCCCTGCATTGATTGCAGTGCCCTTGGCGTCGGGCACTGGAGGGCCCTCCTTCGGCGGGCACTGTGTGCGATCGCTGCATCGCTCCGGCTCGCCTTGCGGCTCGCTGCGCGATCAGGTTTCTCGCTCCGCTTGAAACCTGCCTTCGGACGCGATCGCGACTGTTCGGGTCGGCGCGGGGTTAACCCCAAACCCCGGGGTCCTCAAAGACTTGGCCGGGTGACCGCATGGCGCGGCCGGGCGGTGCGCCCTCACGGGCAGGGTCGGGCCCATGCTGCGGAAATGGGGTAGGCGCCGGCTGGCCATCGGCTGCGGCGGGCTGGCGCTCGGCATCGCGATGCTGCTCGGAGGCGGCCTCTACCTGCTGCAACGCGCCTACGACGGCGAGGTCAAGCGGATCTCCGGGGCGCTGCCCACCGCGGCGGGCCGCCCGTCTTCCACCGGACGCGGCGAGAACTGGCTGCTGATCGGCTCGGACCGGCGCGCGGACATGCCGTCGATGGGCGCCCGGGCCGACACGATCATGCTGGTGCACATGTCCGGGAGCGGCGAGCGGGTCTCGGTGATCGCGATCCCCCGGGACGGCTGGGTGCCCGTCCCCGGCCACGGCACGACGAAGATCAACGCCGCGTTCGCGTACGGGGGGCCGGCGCTGCTGATCCGCACGGTGGAGCAGCTCACGCGCGTCCGCGTCGACCACTACGCCGCCCTCGACTTCCGTGGCTTCGTGGAGATGACCGACGCGCTCGGCGGCGTGGACGTCACCATCACCAAGCGCACCCACGACCCGATGCACGACCGCACCTGGGAGGCGGGACGCCAGCATCTGAACGGCACCGAGGCCCTGGACTTCGTCCGGCAGCGCTGGAACCTCCCGGGCGGCGACCTCGACCGGATCAAGCGGCAGCAGGCGTTCCTGCACGCGCTCGCCGACAAGGCGCTGGACACCCGCAACCCCATCAAGATCGACCGGTTCATCAGGGCGGCGACCCGCTCGGTGACCGTGGACGGGTCGGTGACGGCCGGAACGCTGCGCGGGCTGGCCCGGAGGCTGCTGGAGACGTCGCTGCTGGAGTACCTGACCGCCCCGGTCGAGAAGACGGACGAGCGGGGCGACCAGAGTGTCGTGCTGCTGGACGAGAACGGCGTCCGCGCCCTGTTCACCGCCGTCCGGGAGGACCGCGTCGGCGACTACGTGGCGCGCAACGGCGCGGCGAACACGGTCGACGCCGTCCGGTAGGCCAGGCGGCGTCCGTCCGGAGCGGCACCGGTGGACTAATCTGAGCCGCCTGATGAGCAGATGGCGCGGAAACCCCTGGGCGATCCTGCTGACGCTCTCCCTGGGCTTCTTCATGACGCTGCTCGACCTGACGATCGTGAACATCGCGATCCCGAGCATGATCGACCAGCTGGACGCCTCACTCGACCAGGTGCTGTGGGTCGTCAACGCCCACATCCTGGTGCTCGCCGTCCTGCTGATCACCGCCGGCAGGCTCGGCGACCTGTGGGGCAAGAAGAACCTGTTCATCGCCGGCGTCGCGCTGTTCACGCTGTCCAGCCCGCCCAGGTGTACTCGCACGGCTTCGTGGACGCCCTGAAGCCGACGCTGGCGCTGCCGATCGCGGTCGTCCTGCTCAGCGCCGCCGCCTGCCTCACTCTCCGGGGCCACCGCGGCGGAAACCTCACCAAGGTCGAACAGGAGAAGACCCCCATGGCCTCCTGACGGCCGCTACCCGCGGGTGCGGGCCGCCTTCCCGAGCAGCCAGTCGCCCGGCGGGCGGGCCGCGGGCACCAGCATGACCCCGGCCACGGCGGCCACCATGCCACCGATGATGTAGACGTATCCGGCGGTCGTCCCGGGGACGACCAGGTCGCCCTCGGCCCGGCGCATCGACATGACGAACGCCATGAGGGCCCACATGACCGCCGGGATCGTCGCGCCGAGCCGCCCGCCCATGCCCAGCCCGGCCAGCCGCACCATGCAGAAGACCAGCGCCACCAGGATGATCGCCGCGACCGGGACCGGGCCGGTGGTCCAGTTCTGCATGAACGAGCCGAGCAGCCCGAACAGGGCGCCGAGCAGCCCGAGCGCCGTGTACGCGGCACCGGACACGAACGCGTCGAGGGGCGCCTCGCCGTCCGGGCGTTCCAGGCCGGGCGCGGCGGATGCGCCGTCCACCGTGCCCTGGTGGGGGGACGCCGGCCCACTCTCCCCGGTGGGAACGCGTGAGAGGCCGTTCTTCGCCAGGCTCACCCGCGACTCCTCGTCGTCCTTGTCCACGGACGCCAGGCTACCGGCCCGCCTCCCCCCGCGGCGCCGGGCGTCCGGCCGTTCAGGCGCGCGGGTCGGCCAGGCCGGCGAACAGGTCCCGCTCCCGGCGGCCGGGGCCGACCGGGCCCAGCTCACCGGCCTGGAGGATGAAGTACTCGGTGCCGAACACCTGCTGCCCGAGGTTGTTAGACAGCGCGAAGAACGGGCCGACCTGCTCGGGCGCCACGACGATCTGGGTGCGGTGGGCGCGCAGCGCGGAGAGCTTGGCGGGCAGGTGTGCGCGGGCGTCCACGACCGAGGTGACCTGACCGTCGGGGACACCGGAGCCCAGTTCGTCCAGCCCGGCGACGCGGGCGAACGGCAGCTTCGCCTCCCGCATCACCGCGATCGCGCGGGCCAGCACGGTGCGCGGGGTGGCGTAGGCGTAGAACTTGGCGGCCCGCCACGGCTCCGCGCCGTCCTCGTGGGACGGGTCGGCCGCCAGTTCGTAGGCCCGCCACGCGACGCGGTGCGCCTGGATGTGGTCGGGATGCCCGTAGTTGCCGCGCTCGTCATAGGTGACGATCACCTGCGGCCGGACCTCCCGGATGACCGGGACGAGGTCCAGCGCGGCCGTGTCGGCGTCGGCCCGCCAGAAGCAGCGGGGATGGTCGTTCGTGGGCGCGCCCATCATGCCGGAGTCGCGCCAGCGTCCCGGCCCGCCCAGAAAGCGGTGGTCGCGCACGCCGAGCGCCGCGCACGCCTCCGCGAGCTCCCCGATGCGGTACTCGCCGAGGCGGTCCTCCTTGTCGGACGCCAGGTGACGCAGGTCCTCGGGGATGACCTCGCCCTCCTCACCCAGCGTGCAGGTGACGAGACAGACGTGGGCGCCCTCGGCGGCGTATTTGGCCATGGTCGCCCCGGTCCCGATGGACTCGTCGTCCGGATGGGCGTGGACGAACAGGATCCGCGGCTCCTTCATAGTCACCGAGCCTACTCAGGGCGCGACACCCGGGTCATGACCGCCCTGCACCGAGCATCCCGGAAGGGCCGTCACCGTCCCGGCTCAGCCGCCCCCGCCGGTCCCGGGGCCACCGCCGCCACCGGCGTCACCGCCACCGCCGGTCCCGCCGCCGCCACCGTCGTCACCGTCACCGCCGCCGGTTCCCCCGCCGCCACCGCCGCCGCCGGTGGGCGTATCCGTCGGGGTGGAGGTGGTCGGCGGGTCCGTCGGAGTGTCGGTGGTCGGCGGGTCCTGCGTCGGGAAGGACGTCTGCGGCGGCGGCGTGTTCTCGCGCGTCTGGGTGGGGGTCGGGGTCGGCTCCTCGGTCTCGTCATCGGTCGGGGTCTCCTCGACCGTCGCGGAGTCGGTGACGGACGGCGTGACGGGCGCGTTCGGGGAGTTGTCGCCGCGGTTCGCCATGAACAGGCCCACGACCAGCGCCAGCGCGGCGATGGCCGCGGCGGCGGCGAACATCGGCCACTTGGACTTGCGCTCGGGCTCCCAGTCGTCGTGGCGGCCGCGCCCGCCGCCGCCGTAGGGGGGCGGGGCGGGCGGCAGGTTCCCGGTGTAGTCGGCGGGCGACACACGGTGTGCCCCGCCGCCCGGCTGGGTCGAGCCCGCCATCATCCCGCCGGCGGCCAGACCCCCGGCGGCGAGCCCGCCCGCGGCGAGCGTCGAGCCCTCCGCGAGCATCGTCGTGGCCTGCGCGGGGTCGTCCATGCGGGTCTGCCCGGCGCCGCCCGGGCCGCTGCCGATCAGCGCCATCATGATCTGCTGCGCGGTCGGCCGCCGCTCCGGCTCCTTGGCCAGGCACGCCCCGATCAGCCGGTGCAGGTCTTCCGGGACGCCCTCCAGCGACGGCGGCTCGTGCATCACCCGGTTGATCACCGCGACGACGGTGTCGTCACCGAACGGCGGGTGGCCGGTCGCGGCGAACACCATCGTCGTCGCCCACGCCCACACGTCCACGGCCTCGGTGAGCGTCGCGCCCGCCACCTGCTCGGGCGCCATGTAGGACGGGGTGCCGATGGCCTTGGTCGCGGCGGTCTGCCCGGTGTCCAGGGCCCGCGCGATACCGAAGTCGATCACCCGGGGCCCGTCCGGCGCCATGATCACGTTGTGCGGTTTGAAGTCGCGGTGCACGATCCCGGCCTGGTGGATCGCGACGAGCGCGGTCGCGGTGCCGATCGCGAGCCGGTCCAGCGCCGCGCCGGTGATCGGGCCGCCGTCGGTGATCTGCTTGTACAGCGACGACCCCGGCACGTACTCGCTGGCGATGTAGGGCTGGTCGCCCGCGACGTCGGCCTCCAGGACCTGCGCGGTGCAGAACCGCGCCACCTGCTTGGCCGCCTGCGCCTCCCGGACGAACCGGTTGCGCGCCATCGTGTCGCCGGCCAGGTCGGCGCGCAGCAGTTTGACGGCGGCCCTGTTCCCGGAGGCGTCGACACCCGCGTAGACGACCCCCTGGCCGCCTTCGCCGAGTCGTTCGACGATCTCGTACGAGCCAAGCCGCCGGGGATCTCCCGGCTGCAGCTCCGGCATTGACCACTCCTCAAGCCCGCGACGATGAAAGTGTTTGGGGAAGCTTTGAGCTTACGCGAGCGCGGACCCGGGCACGGGTCATTCCCCGTCCATCAAGCGACGACCCGTGATCATACGGCCCGGGAGGTCACCGTGCCCGGTACTTCGGCACCGTCCCCGTACCGGCGGACGCCGGACTGGCAGACTCGGATGCCATGAGCATCAGCTATCCGCGGCAGAGCGCCCGCACGCGAAGGTTCAGCCTCGGCGTCCCGCGCGCCTTCCAGATCGCGCCCGACGACTCGCGCGTCGCGTTCCTGCGCACCAGGGCGGGCGACGACCCGGTCACCTGCCTGTGGACGCTGGACACCGCCACCGGCGAGGAGCGCTGCGTCGCCGACCCGGCGGCGCTCGACGTCCCGGGCGAGGAGAACCTGCCGGCCGAGGAGCGGGCCCGGCGCGAGCGCGCCCGCGAGCAGGCGGGCGGCATCGTCGGGTACGCCACCGACCGGGCGATGCGGCAGGCCGTCTTCACCCTGGGCGGGCGCCTTCATGTCGCCGACCTCGACACCGGGCTCGTCCGCGAGCTGCCCGCGCAGTCGCCGGTCTTCGACCCGCGTCCCGACCCGGCCGGGCGCCGGATCGCGTACGTGTCGGGCCGGACGCTGCGGCTGATCGAGATGGACGGCACGGGCGACCGGGCGCTCGTGCAGCCGGAGTCCGAGCAGATCTCCTACGGTCTCGCCGAGTTCGTCGCGGCGGAGGAGATGGACCGGATGCGCGGCCACTGGTGGTCACCGGACGGGGGGACGCTGCTGGCCGCGCGGGTCGACGAGACGCCGGTGCAGCGCTGGCACATCGCCGACCCCGCCAACCCGGAGTCGCCGCCCGCCGAGATCGCCTACCCGGCCGCGGGCACGCCGAACGCGCTGGTGTCGCTGGTGCTGCTCAAGGTCGACGGCGGCCGGGTCGGCGTCGCCTGGGACCGCGGCGAGTTCCCCTACGTCGTGACGGCCTCCTGGGACCGGCACGGCCTGCTCATCGTCGTGCAGCCGCGCGACCAGCGGTCCCAGCGGGTGCTGCGGGTCGACCCGTCCAACGGGGCCACGACCCTCCTGCACAACGAGCACGACGCGGTCTGGACGGAGATCGTCCCCGGGCTGCCCGTCCGGACGGGCGGCGGCGACCTCGTCTGGGTCACCGAGGACCGCGAGACCGACACGCGCCGGCTCACCGTCGCCGGCGCGCCCGTCACGCCCGCCGGCCTGCAGGTCCGGTCGGTCATCGGGGTGGAGGGCGACTCGATCCTGTTCACCGCCTCGGAGGAGCCCACCGAGATCCACCTCTACTCCTGCGACCGGGGCGAGGTGATGCGGCACACCGAGGGGCGGGGCGTCTTCGGCGGCACCCGCTCCGGCGAGATCACCGTGGTGACGGGGGCGCGGCCGGACCGTCCCGGCGTGGAGATCGAGGTGCGCGGGCCGTCCGGTACCCACCCGATCGTCTCGCTCGCCGAGACCCCGGTGATCACGCCGCGGGTGGAACTGCTGCGGTCGGGCGACCGTGAGATCCGCACGGCCGTGCTGCTGCCGGCCGGGTGGCGGCCCGGTGACGGCCGCCTGCCCGTCCTCATGGACCCCTACGGCGGCCCGCACGCCCAGCGGGTCCTCGCCGTCCAGCGGGCGTACTGCGAGCCGCAGTGGCTCGCCGACCAGGGCTTCGCCGTCGTGATCGCCGACGGCCGCGGCACCCCGGGACGCGGCCCCGCGTGGGAACGCGCCGTCCGCGGCGACTTCGTGGAGCCGATCCTGGAGGACCAGGTCACCGCGCTGATCGAGGCGGCGCGGCGGCATCGGGACGCGTTCGACCTCGACCGCGTCGGCATCCGCGGCTGGTCGTTCGGCGGCTGGCTCGCGGCCCTGGCCGTGCTGCGCCGCCCGGACGTGTTCCACGCCGGCATCGCCGGTGCCCCGGTCACCGACTGGCGCCTGTACGACACCCACTACACCGAGCGTTACCTGGGCCACCCCGATGAGGAGCCGGAGAACTACGCCGCCAACTCCCTCATCGAGATGGCCGGGGAACTGAAACGCCCCCTCATGATCATCCATGGTCTCGCGGACGACAATGTGGTGGCCGCCCACACGCTCCGCCTGTCGTCCGCACTCCTGGCCGCGGGACGTCCCCACGCGGTCCTGCCCCTGTCGGGCGTGACCCACATGACCCCGCAGGAGGTGGTCGCGGAGAACCTCCTCCACCTCCAGGTCGACTACCTCAAGCAGTCCCTGGCCCGCTGACCGGCCCAGTGCCGTGCCAGCTTCTCCACAGGGCCGCGTAGGGGCCGTCCGCGGCGATCAGTTCGTCGTGGGTGCCCAGTTCGGTGATGCGGCCGTCCTCCACCACGGCGACACGGTCGGCGTCGTGGGCGGTGTGGAGGCGGTGCGCGATCGCCACGACGGTCCGGCCGTCCAGCACGGCGGCGAGCGAGCGCTCCAGGCGGCGGGCGGCGCGCGGGTCGAGGAGCGAGGTCGCCTCGTCCAGGACGAGGGTGTGCGGGTCGGCCAGGACGAGCCGGGCCAGCGCGAGCTGCTGCGCCTGCGCGGGCGTCAGCGTCTCGCCGCCGGAGCCGACGACGCTGTCGAGGCCGGGGCCGTCCCAGTCGACCGCCGCGAGGACCTCGGCCATGCCGGCGTCGGACGCGTCCGGGCGGGCCATCGCGAGGTTCTCGCGGAGGGTGCCGCGGAACACGTGGTGCTCCTGGGTGACCAGGGCGACGTGGCCGCGCAGGTCGTCCAGCGCCAGCTCCACGAGCGGGACGCCGCTTTCCGCGCCGATGCCGTCCGAGGGGGGCCGACCTCCCACACCTCCCGGAGCGCCGTCGGCGCCCAGAGTCACCGTGCCCGAGCGAGGCCCGTCCACCCCGGCGAGGAGGCGGCCCAGCGTGGACTTGCCCGCGCCGCTGGGCCCGACCATCGCGAGACGTTCACCGGGTCTCAGGTCGAGGTCGATGCCGTGAAGGACGTCCTGCCCGGGACGGTAGGCGTAGCGGACGTCGCGTGCCGTGAGCCGCTCGCCGTCGGGGCGGCGGCCGTTCGGCGCGCGGTCGGGCGGGACGTTCCCGACGCCGAGCAGGCGGGCCAGGGACGCGCCGCCGAGCTGCAGCTCGTCCAGCCATGACAGCACCGTGTCGACCGGCTCGATGAGCTGCTGCGCGTACAGGGTCGCGGCGGTCACCTGCGCGAGGGACGCCATGTCGTGGATGTAGAGGAGGCCGCCGCACAGGAGTGTCGCCACGACCGGCAGCACGAAGCCCATCTCGGCGACCGGGAACAGCACCGTGCGCAGCCGCAGCGTGTAGCGCTCGGCCTTGTACGAGGCCGCGATGTCGGCGTCGCCGCGCGCGTGCCGGAGGCCGGCGAGGCCGAGCGCCTCGACCGTCCGGGCGCCCTGGACGGTCTCGGTCAGCCCGTCGGCGATCTGTGACCACGCCTCGTTCTCCCGCAGGTAGCCGCGGTGGGCGCGGGGCAGGTACCAGCGCATCACCGCCCACAGCATCGGGACGCCGACCAGCGCGGGCAGCGCGACGAGCGGGCCGTTCAGCATCAGCGCGCCGACCGTGAACCCGCCGACGACGATGGCGACGAGCGTCTCCGGCATGGCGTAGCGGACGGAGGTGCTCAGCGTGTCCACGTCCCGGGACGCGCGGGTGACCAGGTCGCCGGTGCCGGCGCGCTCGACCCGCGACAGGGGCAGCGCCAGGACGCGGTCGACGAACTCCTCCCGCAGCCCGGCCAGCACCCGCTCGCCGAGTCTCGCGGACGCGAGGTAGGCGTACCGGGTCAGGATTCCCTGGACGACGACGAACGCGGCGATGGCCAGGCCGGTCGTGTCGATGTCGGCCCGGCCGTCGCGGACGTCCTCGACCAGGGCGCCGAGCAGGCGCGGGGTCACGAGGCCCGTCACGGCGGCCAGCGCGTGCAGGGAGAGGACCACGGCGAGGTCCCGGGGATGCCGCAGGACGAGGCGCCGCGCATACGCGCGCACCTGCGCGGGTGCGGCGACCGGCAGTGTCTCGGCGCTCACGTTCCCGCCCTTTCCGCGGTCTCCCGTTTGGTCGTGGCCTCGCCCCTGGTCACGGTCGCCGTGTAGCGCGGCTCCGTGTCCAGGAGGTCGCGGTGGGTTCCTTCCGCGACGACCTGGCCGTCCTGGACGAAGGCCACGTGGTCGGCCCGGTCCAGCAGCAGCGGGCTCGTCGTAAACACCACGGTGGTGCGTCCCGCGCGCGCTGGGCCCAACCTGTCGGCGATGCGCGCCTCCGTGTGTGCGTCGACGGCGCTGGTCGGTTCCACCAGGACGAGGACGTCAGGGTCGGCGACGAGTGCCCGTGCGAGGCGGAGTCGCTGCTGCTGGCCGCCGGAGAACTCCCGCCCCGCCTCGACCACGTGCGCGTCCAGCCCGACGGAGTCGACGACGTCCTCGGCGCAGGCGGCGCGGACGGCCGCTCGCAGCGCGGCCTCGTCGCCTTTCCGGTACCCCTCCGGCGCGAGGCTCTCGGCGAGGGGCCCGGCGAAGAGGCGGTCCTCGTTCACCGCGACGAGGATCCGTTTCCGCACGGCGGCGACGTTGTGCAGGGGGACGCCGCCGAAGTCGACCGCACCCGGCGCGTACCGGCCGAGCCGGTCGGCGACGGCCTGCGCGTCGCGCGGGCCCGCCGCCGCGACCCCGGTGACCCGGCCGGGACGCACGACCAGCCCCGAGGCGATGTCGACCAGTTCGGCGGACGCCGCCGGGCGGGCGGTCCCGGCGTACGGCAGCTCCGGGTCGATCTCCAGGAGGGCGGTGACGCGGCCCGCCGCGACCAGCGCCTTGGTGATCTTGCCCGCGGCCTCCCCGAGCGTCTTCAGCGGAATGATGAGGAACACCGCGTAGCCGTAGAACGCGACGAGTTCCCCCACGCCGATCGTCCCCCGCACGGCGAACCGGGCACCGGCCCAGGTCACCAGCGCGATCAGCAGGCCGGGCAGCAGCACCTCGGCGCCGTTCAGCCGGGTCTCGGCCCGCGCGACCGCCACCCCCGCCGCCCGCACCCGCTGCGACTCGGCGCGGTAGCGGCCGGAGAACAGCGGCTCGCCGCCGATGCCGCGCAGCACCCGCAGGCCCGCGACCAGGTCGGTGGCGTGCGAGGACAGCTCGCCGACCAGCTCGCGGTGCGCCAGCTCCCGGTCCCGGAAGGGACGCAGCAGCGGCGCGGCGATCGCCAGGATCAGCGGGACGCCCACCAGCACGATCAGGCCGAGCGGCGGGGAGGTGGACAGCATGATGCCCGCGACGGCGACGATGGCGACCACGGCGCCCGACCCCCGCGAGACGATGTCCAGGGCGCTCCCGATGTGGATGACGTCGGACATGCCGATGCTCACCACCTCGCCCGCGCTCAGCCGCTTCGGCAGCGTCCCGCCGAGCCGGGTGGCCTGCCGGGTGACGAGCTGGACCGTCCGGTACGAGGCCGCCAGCCAGTTGAACACCGCGAACCGGTGCCGGACGGCGCCGGTCGCGGCCTGCACGGCGCCGAGGCCGAGCAGCACGGCGCACCACGTCACGAGGGCGCGCTCGTCCCGCGCCGCGACGCCGTCGCCGAGGGCGCGGCCGATCGCGGCGGGCATGAGCGCCTGGGCGAGCATCCAGACCACGCCGAGGACCGCGCCGGCGGTGCAGCTGCGCCACTGGACGCGCAGCAGCCACAGCAGATAGCGCGCGGGGGATCTGTGATCGGGGCTGCCCGGATCTTTCTCCGGCAACGGCTTCACGGGACGAAGGTTATGCAGCGGAACGTCCGAAGTTCGACTGGTTTTTCGGCAGCGCCGATCGGTTCCGGACTGTCCTTAACCGCCAACTCGGACGCGCCCCGGGGGTGCGTCGGGCGGTTTGGACACGCTAAGGTCTGGGTCTACGGAGCGATGCGTCCTCCGCTCCTTGAGCCGGGACCCCGGCGGCTAGGCAAATGCCGCTTCCCCGGCGCGGCCCCGTCCCGCTCCCTGCAGCCGCAGGAATAAAGCGGAACGCCGTGACCGTTGCCATGTGAATAATTTTCGTCCTCGGGAGGTTCCCGCGGCCAGGTCCCAGGTCCAGGCCGGACGAAGACTATTCAGCCAGTCGCCAGCCCGACTTCTTCCGGAAGCCCAGTGAGCACCATCAGTCATCAGACGTATCCCTTCACGCCGGGGGCCGAGGACAGGACCGACCTGCTCCTCATCGACGACGACCCCTCCGACGTCCTCATGGTCGAGAAGATGCTCGCCGAGAGCGGCATGGACGCAGAGATCACGGTCGCCGGCGACCTGGCCACCGCGAGGCGCGTGCTGACCCGGCGCACCCAGTGCATCATCGTGGACCTGTCCGCCCCCGGGCTCGACCGGCTCGACGGGCTGCGGCAGGTGCTCGCCCTCTCCGGCCCGGCCGCCGTCGTCGTCCTCACCGGCCTGGACGACGCCCACCTCGGTGTGCAGGCCGTCGCCGCCGGCGCCGAGGACTACCTCGTCAAGCAGGAGGTGGACCCGCCGCTGCTGGCCCGCGCCATCCGCTACGCCATCGAGCGCAAGCGCTCGGAGGAGACCGAGCGGCGGCTCGTCGAGGCCCGCATCCTCGGCCGCGAGAACGCCCGGCTGGAGCGCGGCCTGCTGCCCGTCCCGCTGATCGACGACCCGTCGCTGCGGCACCACACCCGCTACCGGCCCGGCCGGCGCCGGGCGCTGCTCGGCGGCGACTTCTACGACACCGTGCAGACCGAGGGCGGCGCGGTCCACCTGGTGATCGGGGACGTCGCCGGGCACGGTCCCGACGAGGCGGCCCTCGGCGTCCAGCTGCGGATGGCGTGGCGGACGCTCGTGCTGGCCGGGCACACCGGCGACCAGCTCCTCGGCACCCTCGACACGGTCCTCGGCCACGAGCGCCGCAGCGAGGAGATCTTCACCACCCTCTGCATGATCACGATCGCGCCGTCGCGGCGGACCGCCCGGATGCACCTGGCCGGCCACCCCGCGCCGCTGCTGTTCCGCGAGTCCCCGGGGGAAGGCGGCTCCGGCGACGCCGCCGGCCGCGAGGTGACGGCGCTCCCCGAGTACGCGCACGGCCCGGCGCTCGGCCTGGTGCCCGGCGCCGAGTGGCCCACCACCGAGATCGATCTCGGCGAGTCCTGGTCGCTGATGCTCTACACCGACGGCCTGATCGAGGGGAAGGTCGGCGCGGGCTCGGACCGGCTCGGCACCGACGGCCTCGTCGACCTGGCTCGCGCCGCCCGCGGCGGCGGCGCCACGGGACGGTCCCTCATCGACGAGCTGGTCACCGAGGTCGAGCGCCTCAACGGCGACGCCCTGACCGACGACCTCGCGGTGCTGCTGCTGTCGCGGCAGGACGATCCGGTCGGCGCGGGCCGCCCGTCGCACTTCTGACGCGCCCGCCCTGACCCGTCAATGTCGTCTGGATCACGCAGGGAGCGGGTTCCGGAACGTCCTGTGAAGTCACTCACCGCACCGTCCATCACGAAACGGGCTCAACGCCCGTTCTGCTTGCGTCCATAGCCTGCGGCTATCGAAACGAGCGCGCTGATGACTTGGAACTCTCGGCCCAGGTCGACATAGCTTTCAGAGGTGGCTATAGCGATACCTGCGATCTACCGATCGACCGTCGGCAAGAAGGCCGTCATGGCGGTGACCGGCGGCATCCTCGTGCTGTACCTGGTCGCGCACATGGTCGGGAACCTGAAGATCTTCTACGGCGCGGAGGACTTCAACCACTACGCGCACTGGCTGCGCACGATGGGCGAGCCCGCCGTGCCGTACCGGACCGTCCTGACCCTCATCGAGGTCGTGCTGGTGGTCGCCATCGTCCTGCACATGTGGTCGGCGGTGTCGCTCGCGCGCCGCGCCTCGGCCGCCCGTCCCGTCAAGTACCGGTCGAAGAGGAAGTCGCACGCGCAGGGCTATGCCACACGCACGATGCGGTACGGCGGCGTCATCATCGCGTTCTACGTCGTCTGGCACCTGCTGGACCTGACGTTCTTCGTCGTGAACCCGCTGGGCGCCGACGACACCCCCTACCAGCGGATGGTCGCCGACTTCGACCCGTCCCGCTGGTACATCACCGTCTGGTACGTCGTCGCGCTCCTGCTCGTCGGCCTGCACCTCCACCACGGCATCTGGAGCGCGTTCCAGACCCTCGGGCTGCGCGGCCCGCGCAGCGACCGCCTCCTGCGCGGCCTCGCCGGAACCGTCGCCGCACTGGTGACGCTCGGCTTCATCGCCGTCCCCGTCTCCATCACGTTCGGATGGGTGAGCTGACCATGACCGACAGCTTCTACAAGTCCGGCGAGCCGATCGCCGACACCAAGGCGCCGGCGGGCGCCATCGAGGACCGCTGGACGACCCGCAGGTTCGAGGCCAAGCAGGTCAACCCCGCCAACAAGCGCAAGAAGAAGATCATCATCATCGGGACGGGCCTGGCGGGCGGCTCGGCCGGCGCCACCCTCGGCGAGGCGGGCTACCACGTCCAGCAGTTCTGTTTCCAGGACTCCCCGCGCCGCGCCCACTCGATCGCCGCGCAGGGCGGCATCAACGCCGCCAAGAACTACCGCAACGACGGCGACAGCGTGTACCGGCTGTTCTACGAGACGGTGAAGGGCGGCGACTTCCGGTCCCGCGAGTCGAACGTGTACCGGCTCGCCGACATCTCCCGCACCATCATCGACCAGTGCGTCGCGCAGGGCGTCCCGTTCGCCCGCGAGTACGGCGGGCTGCTCGACAACCGCTCGTTCGGCGGGACGCAGGTCTCCCGCACCTTCTACGCCCGCGGGCAGACGGGCCAGCAGCTGCTCCTCGGCGCCTACCAGGCGCTGATGAGGCAGGTCGACGCCGGCAACGTCGAGCTGTACCCGCGGCACGAGATGCTCGACCTGATCATGGAGGACGGGCGGGCCCGCGGCGTCGTCGTCCGCGACCTGATCAACGGCGAGATCAAGAACTACACCGCCGACGCGGTCGTGCTCGCGTCCGGCGGCTACGGCAACGTGTACTTCCTGTCCACGAACGCGATGGGCTCGAACGTCACCGCGTCCTGGCGCGCCCACCGGCACGGCGCGCTGTTCGCCAACCCGTGCTACACGCAGATCCACCCGACGTGCATCCCCGTCAGCGGCGACCACCAGTCCAAGCTGACGCTGATGTCGGAGTCCCTGCGCAACGACGGACGCGTGTGGGTGCCGAAGGAGCGCGGCGACACGCGCAGGCCGTCCGACATCCCCGAAGACGAGCGCGACTACTACCTGGAGCGCATCTACCCGTCCTTCGGCAACCTCGTCCCGCGCGACATCGCGTCCCGCGCCGCCAAGAACGTCTGCGACGAGGGACGCGGCGTCGGCCCCGGCGGCCTCGGCGTCTACCTCGACTTCGCGGACGCCATCGAGCGGCTCGGCCGCGACAAGGTCGAGGCCAAGTACGGCAACCTCTTCGACATGTACGAGCGCATCACCGGCGAGAACCCGTACGACACGCCGATGCGCATCTACCCCGCCGTCCACTACACGATGGGCGGGCTGTGGGTGGACTACGACCTGGAGTCCAGCATCCCCGGGCTGTTCGTCATCGGAGAGGCGAACTTCTCCGACCACGGCGCGAACCGTCTCGGCGCGTCCGCGCTGATGCAGGGCCTCGCCGACGGCTACTTCGTCCTGCCGAACACCATCGGCGACTACATCGCCCGCACCGGCCTCGGCCCCGTCGCGGGAACCGCGGTCGTGGAGGCCGAGGAGCGGGTGAAGTCGCAGATCGACAGGCTGCTGTCGGTCGACGGGGACCGTTCCGTCGACTCCTTCCACCGCGAGCTCGGCCACCTCATGTGGGAGTACTGCGGGATGGAGCGCACCGAGGAGGGGCTGCGCAAGGCCCTCGACCTCATCCCGGCGCTGCGCGCGGAGTTCTGGGAGCGCGTCAAGGTCACCGGCAAGGGCGAGGAGCTCAACCAGCAACTGGAGAAGGCGGGCCGCGTCGCCGACTTCTTCGAGCTGGCCGAGCTGATGGTCATCGACGCGCTGCACCGCACCGAGTCCTGCGGCGGCCACTTCCGGGCCGAGAGCCAGGACGAGGACGGCGAGGCCAAGCGCGACGACGTCAACTTCGGCTACGTCGCCGCCTGGGAGTGGGCCGGGGAGGGCGAGCAGCCCGTCCTCCACAAGGAGGCCCTGAACTTCGAATACGTCAAGCCGAGCCAGAGGTCGTACAAGTAATCATGAAGCTCACACTGCGCGTCTGGCGCCAGAGCGGTCCCCGGGACAAGGGGAGGATGGTCGAGTACGAGCTCGACGACATCTCCCCCGACGCCTCGTTCCTGGAGATGCTGGACGTCCTCAACGAGAAGCTCATCGCGTCCGGGGAGGAGCCCGTCGCGTTCGACCACGACTGCCGCGAGGGCATCTGCGGCATGTGCTCCCTCGTCATCAACGGGACCCCGCACGGCCCGGAGCGCGCCACCACGACCTGCCAGCTCCACATGCGCAAGTTCGAGGACGGCGAGGTCATCGACGTCGAGCCGTGGCGGGCCAAGGCGTTCCCGGTCGTGAAAGACCTGGTCGTCGACCGCTCGGCCTTCGACCGGATGATCCAGGCGGGCGGCTACATCACCGCGCCGACCGGCACCGCCCCCGAGGCGCACGCGACGCCCGTCCCGAAGCCGGACGCCGACCGCGCGTTCGAGGCCGCCGAGTGCATCGGCTGCGGCGCGTGCGTCGCGGCCTGCCCGAACGGCTCGGCCGCGCTGTTCCTCGGCGCCAAGATCACCCACCTCGGGCTGATGCCGCAGGGGCAGCCGGAACGCTGGGACCGGGTCGTGTCGATGCTGGAGACCCACGACGAGGAGGGCTTCGGCGGCTGCACCAACACCGGCGAGTGCACCGTCGCCTGTCCGAAGGGCATCCCGCTGGACGTCATCGGACAGCTCAATCACGACTACCTGAAGGCGGCCGCGGGCGGCAAGAAGCGCTGACCCGGCGCCTTCGCAGGCCCCTCGACCAGGCCCCGCCCGGAAAACCGGGCGGGGTCTTTCGCGCCGGCCTTCTACTGTGGACGCATGACGATCACGCTGGTCCCTTACCACCAGGACGAACGGCTGCCCGCCTCGTCCTTTCCTCTGCCCGGTCCGGAGTTCATCCCGGTGACGCGGGAGCTGCCGGAGGGCGACATCTGGGAGCGCCTCGCCGCGCTCTTCGAACTGGTCTCCGCCGAGGTCGCCGACCAGGTCACCGGTGGGACGAGGCCGTCGGTGGTGTCCGGTGACTGCCTGGTCGCCGAGGCCGTCCTCGCCGGCGTCCAGCGGGCGGGCGTGGACGCCTCCATCGTCTGGTTCGACGCGCACGGCGACATCCATTCGCCGGAGAGCTCCACGTCCGGCTATCTCGGCGGGATGCCGCTGCGGCAGATCATCGGCGACCACCCCGAGCTGCTCGCGGACCGGCTGGGGCTGCGCCCGCTGGCCGAGGAGCGCGCCGTCCTGGTGGACGCCCGCGACCTCGACCCGGCCGAGGCGGAGTTCCTGGCCACGTCGAAGGTCCGGCGCTGCCCGGTGGACGACGTCGTCCTGCCCGGCGGGCCGCTCGTCCTGCACGTCGACGTCGACGTGATCGACGAGAGCGAGCTGCCCGGCCTGAAGTACCCGGTCGGGGGCGGGCCGTCGTATGACGCCGTGCTCGCGTCGGTGCGGCGCGTCATCGCGACCGGCCGTGTGGCGGCGCTGGACATCGCGTGCCCCTGGCATCCGCCGGAGGGCGACGACGACACGGTCCGGGCCCGCCTTCTGAGGGACCTCCTGACCGCCTGATCCGGCCACGCGGACGTGCGCGCGATCGCCCGATCAGGATGCGATCTTGCAGTACGGTGTGCACGTGCATAAGCCAGTGCATCAGCATGGGCCGATGCACGGTATCGCTGAGGCGTCGCTCGCGGTGCACCGGTCGATTCTGTGCGTGGACGTCCAGGGCTACGGGGGCCGGACGAACTGGGACCAGCTCGCCGTGCGCAGCGGCCTGTTCAAGGCCCTGCCCGAGGCCCTGGTCGATTCCGGCGTGCCCGAAATGTCCTTTGAGTGGGAGGACCGCGGTGACGGCGCGCTCGTCCTCATCGACCCCGACGTGCCGAAGGAACGGCTGGCCGGGCCGTTCCCGCTGAAACTGGCGGGCCTGATCGAACGGCACAACAGCAGCGCACCGCCGGGGGCGCGCATCAAGATCCGCGTCGCCGTGCACGCCGGGGAGGTCCACTACGACGACCACGGCGTCACCGGCACCGCGATCACCAAGGCATGCCGGATGCTGGACGCCGGGCCGCTCAAGGACGCCCTCGCCGGCTCCCCCGGCGTCATCGCGCTGATCGCGTCCGATTGGTTCTACCAGGAGGTCGTCCGGCAGTGCCCGACATGCGACGCCCCCGCATACCGTCCCGTGGACGTCTCTGTCAAGGAGACCCGCGCCCGCGGATGGGTACGGCTCCCGGACACCCGCGCCGGCGCCACCCGCACCCTGCGCCTCCTGTCCCTGCACCCCGGCACGGAGATCTCCGTCCCGGCCGCCGCCGCCCTCCTCGACGTCCCCGCGGACGAGACCCGCGCCCTGCTCGGCGACCTCTCCCTGGACGAGCGCGCCGAGGGCCGCTACCGCGTTCCCGCGCTCCACCCGGGGCTCACCGAGGACGAACGCGCGGACGCCGTCCGGCGCGTCCTCGCCTGGTACCTCGGCACCGCCGACAACGCCCGCCGCGTTCTCTCCCCCGACCGCATCACCGCGACGCTCACGCTGCCGGACACCCCATGCCGCCCCCTCGAATTCACGTCGGCGGACGAGGCCCGCGAATGGTGCGAGGCCGAGCGGCTCAACCTGATCGCCGCCGCCCGCGTCGCCGCCGACGAGGGCCACCACGACATCGCGTGGCGGCTCCCCCTCGCCCTGTGGACGTTCTTCTTCCTCCGCAGCCCGTGGACCGACTGGATCGAGGCGCTCCGCACCGGCCTCGCGTCCGCCGAGCACGTCGGCGACGACCGCGGCATCGCCTACGCCCTCGCCGGGCTCGGCCACGCCAGCCAGCACCGCTGGCGCTACGAGGAGTCGGTCGGCTTCTTCACCGCGTCCCGCGACGTCTTCCACCGGCTCGGCGACCGGCGTGGCGAGGCCTGGGCGCTGCACGGCCTCGGCTACGCCTGCCGCCGCCTCCAGCGGTTCCGCGAGGCGGTCGACCACCACCGGAGATCCGCCCAGTTGGCCCGCGAAGCCGGGGAACACCACAGCGCCGGCCTGGCCCTGACCGCCCTCGGGTACGCGTACGCGGGCCTCAGCGAGTTCACCACAGCGCTCGGCTGCTTCGAACAGGCCCACGCCATCGCCGCCGAACCCCGCGCCAGAGGCTGGGCCCGGCACGGTCTCGGCTACTGCCGCCACGGACAGCGCGACTTCGACGCCGCCATCGCGCACTACGAAAAGGCCCTCGACGCCTTCCGCGAGGCCGGCGACCGTCCGGGCCAGGGCGAAACCCTCTACAACCTCGGCCGGGCCCACCTGCACATGGGACGCCGTGACGCCGCCCGCGACTGCTGGATCAGGGCCCTCGCCATCTTCGAAGACCTTCAGACACCCCAGACGGCAGGCGTCCTCGCCCGCCTCCGCTCCCTCGCCGACGACGGAGCACGTGACCCTGCGTTCTAGTCGTTGACGAGGGTTTCGACGCCGGCCGGGAGGCTGCCGGCCAGACCGGCTTCCACCAGGAACGTTTCCAGGGTGTTCTGGAAGGCGCGGGCGGCGTGGGTCAGCTCTACGTCCTTGCGGTGGGCGAGCGCGATCGTGCGGAGCAGGCCGGGGCCGTGGCGGCCGCGGCGCGCCTCGTCGTCGGCCAGGACGAGCGGGGTACCGCGCAGGCCGGGCCGTCCCGCGAGGACCATGCTCGGGACGACCGCGATGCCCAGACCCACCTCGACGAAGCGCAGGACGGCGTCCATTTCGCCGCCCTCCACCGCGAACCTGGGCTCGAACCCGGCGGCCCGGCAGGCGCTGATGGTCGCCTCACGCAGGTCGTAGCCGGGACGGAACATCACCAGCGGACGGTTCCGCAGATCCTCGATGCGCAGGTACGAACGGCGCGGCAGCTGCGCCGCCTTCAGGGAACCCGCCGGGATGCCCGTGCCGGCACCCGTCGGGGAGGCCACCACCAGGAACTCGCGCAGTATGGGGGTGGTGTCCAGTGGCGGGTCACCCTGCAGCGGGAGGATGACCAGGGCCATGTCCAGGGAGCCGCGGGTCAGCTCCCGGACCAGATCACGCGAGCCGCCCTCCTCGACGAGGAGCTGAATCCCCGGGTACGCGTCGTGGAAACGGCGCAGGACGTCCGCCAGTAGGCCCGCGCAGAGGGACGGTGTGGCGCCGAGCCGTACCCGGCCGCGTCTGAGGCCGGCGAGCTCCTGCACTTCCAGGCGGGCGGTGTCGACATCGGCCAGGATGCGTTTGGCCAGCGGCAGCAGAGCCTCACCGGCGGGCGTCAGGGTGATGTTGCCCCGGGCACGGCTGAACAGGGAGACGCTCAGCTCGGCTTCCAGCGCGCGGATCTGCTTCGACAGCGAAGGCTGCGCCACCCGCAGGATCTCGGCGGCCTGCGTGAAGTGGCGTACCTCCGCGACCGCGACGAAGTAGGCGAGCTGCTGCAACTGCATCCTGCACAGAGTACGGGTCGCCGGTCCGCGCGCTCGCACGCGGGCGCCGGCTCAGCGGGCATGGCGGCGGAGGGCCTGCAGGTCATGGACGATCAGGCGCCGCCGTCCCGTCTCGATCCACCCGTGCGCGCGTAACGTCCGGAGCGCCTTGCTGACCGCCTCACGGGACGCGCCGACCCAGCCGGCCAGCTCCTCCTGCGACAGGTTCAGCGTGATGCGGACGCTCTCGCCGCCCTCCCCCGGACCCGTCCGGCGGTCGTACGGCACACCGAACCGCTCGGCCAGCTCGACGAGGCGCTGCGCGACACGGCCGGTGGCGTCGAACATGCCGAACTCGGCGCGTTTGCGGTCGGCGTCACGCCACCGCTGGCACAGCATCCGCATGATGATGATGGAGACGCGGCCGTGGGCCTGCAGGAACGCCATGAACTCGTCCGCCGTGACCGCGATCGCCCGCACCGGTTCGAGGGCGGCGACCGACGCCGAACGCGGCAGCCCGTCGATCGCTGCGACCTCGCCCAGGAGCGCCCCCGGGCCGCGCACCGCGAGCAGCGCCTCGCCGCCCTGCTCACGGTAGGAGAACGCCTTGACCCGGCCCTTCAGCAGGACGGCGACCCAGCCGGGCTGCTCCCCCTCGACGAACAGCGTGTCCCCCCGTTCGAAGTCGCGGACGCGGCCGCGGGACTCCAGGTCCGCACGTTCCGCCGAGGTGAGATCGGCAAGGAACGAACCCGGTTCGAGGGCGCTCATGCCCACCACGCTAAAGGGCCCCGGGCTTTCCGTGGCCCCGGAGGACAATCACGAATCCATCACGCGTTGTGTGCACTATTCCCTGTTCGAATTTCCGGAGGTGCACGAGTGTTGGCCGCGGCGTGTGCGGTCGGCAGGCCGTCCAGCGTCCACGGCGTTCAAGGGAACGGCGGAACGGCGGGCGGCGGTCCGGGGGCACGCCGCCCGCCGTGCTCCGGGAGCGCCGCTTGCCAGAGCGCCGTTCCCACGGCGGAACGTGAACGTCCCCCGCCGCGCGGGGCGGTGGGGGACGTTCACGAAAAGGCACCGGGGACGGCCGGGGGCCGTCAGGCGGACGGGGTGTCCTGGCCCTTCCTGACGATGCCGAGCTTGCTGCCGAGCCACACCACCGGGTCGTACTTGCGGCCCACGACCCGCTCCTTCATCGGGATCAGGGCGTTATCGGTGATCTTGATGTGCTCGGGGCAGACCTCGGTGCAGCACTTGGTGATGTTGCAGAAGCCGAGGCCGTGGTCGTCCTGCGCGATGTTGCGCCGGTCGGCCACGTCCGCCGGGTGCATCTCCAGCTCACCGATCCGCATCAGGAAACGCGGGCCGGCGTAGTTCTCCTTGTTGTCGTCGTGGTCGCGGATGACGTGGCAGACGTCCTGGCACAGGAAGCACTCGATGCACTTGCGGAACTCCTGCGAACGCTCCACGTCCTCCTGCTGCATGCGCAGCTCGCCGGGCTTGGCGTCGCCCGGGTCGAACGACGGGATCTCCCGCGCCTTCCGGTAGTTGTACGACACGTCCGTGACCAGGTCGCGGATGACCGGGAACGTCAGGATCGGCGTGACCGTCACCGTCTCTTCCGGGTCGAACGTCGACATCCGGGTCATGCACAGCAGCCGCGGCATGCCGTTGATCTCCGCGGAGCACGAGCCGCACTTGCCCGCCTTGCAGTTCCACCGGACGGCGAGGTCGGGGGCCTGCGTCGCCTGCAGCCGGTGGATGATGTCGAGGACGACCTCGCCCTCGTTCACCTCGACGGTGTAGTCGACGAGCTCACCGTCGCCGTCGTCACCGCGCCAGACCTTGAACTTGGCCTCGTAGCTCATCGGTCGCCCTCCTCGTCCTTCTCCTCGGCGGCGTCCGCGGCGGTCGCGCCGGACCCGGCCGCCGCCTCCGCCTCCTCGGCCTTGGCTTCCTCGGCCAGTTCCGCCGGCAGCTCCTCGGCGGTCAGGTACTTCTTCAGCTCGTCGTTCTCGAACAGTTCGAGCAGGTCGTCGCGCATCGGCGTCATCTCCTGCCGCTTCAGCCCGACGTGCGGGGAGGACGGGTCGCCGGCCAGCGAGCAGACCAGGTTGATCTTCCGCCAGTCCGCCGACATCTCCGGGTAGTCGTCGCGGGTGTGGCCGCCGCGGCTCTCCTGCCGCTCCAGCGCCGCCTTGGCGACCGCCTCCGACACCAGCAGCATGTTGCGCAGGTCCAGCGCGAGGTGCCAGCCCGGGTGGTAGCCGCGGCCGTCGCCCACCGCGACGGGGTCGACGCTGACGTTCGCGATCCGCTCACGGAGCTTCCCGAGCGCCTCCAGGGCCTGCTTCAGCTCCTCTTCCTTGCGGATGATGCCGACCAGCTCGTTCATCGTCTGCTGGAGCTCGGCGTGAACGGCGTAGGGGTTCTCGCCGCCCTCCCGCTCGAACGGCGCGAGCGCCTCCGCCGTGGCCGCCTCGATCTCGGCGGCGGAGGCGGCGGGACGCTCCGGCAGCCCGTCCACGTACTCGGCCGCGCCGAGCCCGGCCCGCCGGCCGAAGACCAGCAGGTCCGACAGCGAGTTGCCGCCGAGCCGGTTCGAGCCGTGCATGCCGCCGGAGACCTCGCCCGCGGCGAACAGCCCCGGCACCAGCGCCGCCCCCGTGTCGGGGTCGACCTCCACGCCGCCCATCACGTAGTGGCAGGTCGGGCCGACCTCCATCGCCTCCTTGGTGATGTCGACGTCCGCCAGCTCCTTGAACTGGTGGTACATCGACGGGAGCCGCCTGACGATCTCGGCGGCGCCGCCGGGCATCCGGTCGACGACGGTGAGGAACACCCCGCCGTGCGGCGATCCCCGCCCGGCCTTCACCTCCGAGTTGATCGCGCGGGCCACCTCGTCACGCGGCAGCAGCTCGGGGGGACGCTTGTTGTTCGCGGGGTCGTCGTACCAGCGGTCGCCCTCCTCCTCGGTGGTGGCGTACTGGTCCTTGAACACCTCGGGGATGTAGTCGAACATGAACCGCTTGCCCTCGGAGTTCCGCAGGACGCCGCGGTCGCCGCGCACCGACTCGGTCACCAGGATGCCCTTGACGGACGGCGGCCAGACCATGCCGGTCGGGTGGAACTGCACGAACTCCATGTTCAGCAGCGTCCCGCCCGCCAGCAGCGCCAGCGCGTGGCCGTCCCCGGTGTACTCCCAGGAGTTGGACGTGACCTTGAACGCCTTGCCGATCCCGCCGGTCGCCAGCACCACGGCGGGCGCCTCGAACACGACGAACTTGCCGGTCTCGCGGACGTAGCCGAACGCGCCGCAGATCTTGCCGTCGTCGTCCTTCAGAAGCCGGGTGACCGTCGTCTCGGACCACACCTTGAGGTTGGCCTCGTAGTCGCCGTGCTCGGCGTGGTCCTCCTGCTGGAGGGCGACGATCTTCTGCTGGGCGGTGCGGATCAGCTCCAGGCCCGTCCGGTCGCCGACGTGCGCCAGCCGCGGGTACTCATGCCCGCCGAAGTTGCGCTGGCTGATCTTGCCGTCCTTGGTGCGGTCGAACAGCGCGCCCCACAGCTCCAGCTCCCAGACCCGGTCCGGGGACTCCTTGGCGTGCAGCTCGGCCATCCGCCAGCTGTTCATGAACTTGCCGCCGCGCATCGTGTCGCGGAAGTGGACCATCCAGTTGTCGCTGTCGTTGACGTTGCCCATCGCGGCCGCGGCCCCGCCCTCGGCCATCACCGTGTGGGCCTTGCCGAACAGCGACTTGGAGATGATCGCGGTCTTCTTGCCCTGGAGGCGCGCCTCGATCGCCGCGCGCAGCCCGGCACCGCCGGCGCCGATCACCACGACGTCGTACGAGTGCCTCTCGATCTCAGTCATGATTCCTTGGCCTCAGTTGAAGATACGCAGGTCGGAGATGGTCTCGCTGGCGACCAGCATCACGTAGAGGTCGGCCACCACCAGCGAGCCCAGCGTGATCAGCGCGTATGTGCCGTGCCGCTCGTTGATCTTGGACACCCAGCCCCACATCCGGTACCGGAACGGGTGCTTGGAGAAGTTCTTCAGCCGCCCGCCGACGATGTGCCGGCACGAGTGGCACGACAGGGTGTACAGCCAGAGCAGGATCACGTTCCCGACCAGGATGAGCGTGCCGAGCCCGATGCCGAACCCGCCGTCCTTGCCATGGAAGGCGAGGATCGCGTCGTAGGTGTTGATCAGGGAGATCAGGACGGCCGCCATGAAGAAGTAGCGGTGCAGGTTCTGCCCGATCAGCGGGAAGCGCCGCTCCCCGGTGTACTTGGCGTGCGGCTCCCGCACGGCGCACGCGGCCGGCGACGCCCAGAACGAGCGGTAGTACGCCTTGCGGTAGTAGTAGCAGGTCAGCCGGAACAGCAGCAGGAAGGGCAGCGAGATCGCCGCGAACGGGATCCAGCCGCGGGTGCCCGCAGGGAGGAACGTCCCGAACTCCGCCGCGCTGCCGGTATGGCCGTTCACCGTCACGTTGTTGCAGATGTCGTTCAGGCACGGCGAGTAGAACGGCGTCAGATAGTGGAACTCCGGCACGTAGAACGCGGCGCCCCAGAAGGCCCGGATGGTCGCGTACACCACCCAGGCCGTGAAGATCACGAAGATCGACACCGGATACAGGCGCCAGTTGTCCTTGCGGAGCGTACGTTCCTTGAACTGGGCGCGCGATTTCGCCGGCGCCTCCACAGTGCTCATCGATCGCTCTCCTGAGCTCGGGTCGTCGTGGCCCCGTACCACGGTCTGAGCGCACTCGTTCGGCCGTCGCGCCCCCGGCCGCCGGCCTCGTGCGCGTGAGCCGCCGGCCCATGCGCCAGAGCCGATGGCCATGCGTCCCGGCCCGGGCCGCCTGACGGCGACCGGAAGCCGTGCCGCATGCGGGCGGTGACGCCTCGTGTGCGCTTCTAGCGAAGCGACCCTACGCCACCTTCCGGGAGCTGTGACATACACAACAGGCAGACCCGCATGTGAGCCTGACCACAGACTTTAGTCCTCTGACGGCCCATCGGCACCGGCCGCCATCCATAACCAGTTGTTATGGCCCAGGGGAATCGAGACGAGCGCACAACGGCATGACCCGTCCGGTCGTCTCCGGGCCCGCCCGCGAACGACCCGGACCCGCTCACGGAGCGTAAGGGTGGGGTGCCCCGGACTACGCCTGGCCGAGGATCGTCCGGACGAAGTGGGCCTCCGCCTCGCTCGCACGGCCGTTGCCGTACACGCGCAGGACCTCCGCGAGATCCGGATAGCGCTCGGCGATCAGCTCGGCGGCGGCCTCGATCTCGGCCGCGGAGGCGACCTCCCGCAGAACGGTCTGGACGAGGCGGGCCGACTCGGCGGGACGCCGGGCGCCCGCGGCCGCGTCGCCCGCCGCCCGCTCGCCGGAGGCGCGGGGATGCTCGCCGGAGGCACGGCCGGACGGGACGCGCTCGGGGGTGGTGAGGCGCAACCCCGTGGTGGTGGCCGCCGACTCGGCCCGGATCTCCTCCAGGCGTTCCTTGATCTCGGCGGCGGTCATCGCGTCGAACGCGGGCCCGGAGACGAGTTCCTCGACCGCCATCAGCCGGTGCAGCACGGCCGGGTTGCTGATCTTCGCCCGCTGGCCGGACATCAGCTGGGAGAGCATCGGCGCGGACAGGCCGAGCACGCCGGCCAGGCCGGACTGCGAGAGCGCGAGCCGGTCGAGGAGCGGGCGGACGCGGTCGCCGAGCGGCTCGCCGTACCACTCGGTCTGCAGCGCGCGGTTCCGGACCACCGTGTCCTCGGCGACGGTCAATCCCATCAACCCCTTGACGATTCGCAAGTGCAAACGTTAGATTCGCGGACGCATACACGGCGCACCGCTCATGACCATGGTGCCATGGAAAATAACGTTTGCATATGCGACGAACCTGGAAGGACCGACCATGCGGCTCACACATCGCCTGGCGACCGCCACGGCCGTGGCACTGCTCCTCACCGGGCTGACCGGCTGCTCCGTGCTGGAGGGCGGCTCCGACTCCGCGTCCGGCGGAGGCCGGGCCGAGGGGGCGGCGGGCGAGACCGTCCAGGGCGGCGAACCCGGCTTCGACGCCGCCGGGGAGCCGGTGACCAAGGGCACCTTCGACTCCCCGATCGCGTCCGGAGCCAAGATCGACATCGCGATCATGGGCATCAAGGTCAGGGGCAAGCTGGCGATCCTCACCACGCAGTTCACCCCGCACATCCCGCCGGGCGGCGAGACCAACCCCAACCCCTACGAACTGAACGGCAAGAACGGCCTCGGCACCTCCCTGATCGACCCCGTGAACCTCAAGCGGTACGTGGTCGTGAAGGACTCCAGCGGCGACGAGATGGAGACCGACGACATCTTCACGCACATCGCCAACAACCAGACCGGCAACTTCTCCTACACCTTCGCCGCCCCGCCAGAGAACGTGAAGGCCGTGGACGTGCAGATCGGTTCATGGCCCACCTTCCGCAACATCCCGGTCGAGCGGTGACCGGCATGCGCCGCACGATCCTCGTCACCAGCGTCCTCGGCCTGGTGATGGCCGTACCGGTGATGGCGGTACCGGCGGTGGCCGGAGCGGCACCGGACGTCCCAGACTCCAACATCGCCAAGTCCGTGCGCACCATCGACGCGGCCAGGTACGTGAACGACATCGAACTGTCCGAGGCGGTCATCCCCCTGGAGACCGAGGAGGACAACGGCGAGCAGGTCACCGTGCGCATCTCGGCGGACGTCCTGTTCGACTTCGGCAAGGCGACCCTCACCGACGCCGCCGAACGGCGCGTCACCGGACTCGCGGAACGGCTGCGC
This sequence comes from Actinomadura sp. 3N407, assembly GCF_052245875.1. Taxonomy (NCBI): domain Bacteria; kingdom Bacillati; phylum Actinomycetota; class Actinomycetes; order Streptosporangiales; family Thermomonosporaceae; genus Actinomadura; species Actinomadura sp. 3N407. The sequence goes on along the minus strand of NZ_JBQQBP010000004.1, from coordinate 54,065 downwards.
GACGTCAACGGCGCCGTCCAGGTGTCCGGCCACACCGACTCGGTCGGTCCCGACGACTACAACATGACCCTGTCGAAGCAGCGCGCCGAAGCGGTCAAGGCCGAACTGCAGCGCGCTCTGAAGGGGGCGGGCCCGCGCATCGAGGCCGAGGGCCACGGCGAGACCAGACCCGTCGCCCCCAACGAGAACGGCGGCAAGGACGACCCCGCGGGCCGCGCCAAGAACCGCCGCGTCGACATCACCTACGAGAAGGGCTGACCACCGTGAAGCGCGCCTCAAGGATCCTCGTCACGGCGGTCGCCGCCGGCCTGCTCATCTCCGCGTGCGGCCTCGGGGACGGTGGACGCCCGAAGGACGAGGCGGGCGGAGCGTCCACGGGCCCAGCGCCGGTCTCCCCCTCGCCGTCGTCCCCCGGGCCCGAGCCGACGAGCTGCCCGAACGGCGGCCGGCTGATCGAGGCCGTCGACATTCCCGCCGTCCACGCCGACCCGGTGCACATCCCGGCGGCGACGATCGGCGGCCAGAAGATCCCGGCCGTGACGATCCCGGGCGTCGACATCCCGGCCGAGCACATCCCGGCACAGTGCGTCGAGCACAGCCCGGCCCCCGGCGGCTGCCTCGGCGGGGTCTCCATCCCCGGCGTCACGATTCCCGGCGTGGCCATCCCGGCCGTGCGGATCCCCGGAGTCAAGGCCCCTGGGATCGACATCAAGCCGGTGGAGCGCACGGCGGTCTCACGCTCGGCCGTCAGCCGCTCCGCCGTCGCCCGCAACGAGGTCTGCCAGACGGAACCGACCAGGGAGGGCGAGATCGTGGGCGCCGTGGTGCGCGGAGCGCTGGTCCGGGGGGCGCTCGTCCGGGGAGCGCTGGTCCGGGGCGCGGTGGTCCGCGGGTCCGCCTGCAACGACGAGCACGAATGCGTCCCCGCCGTCAGCGTCCCCGCCGTCAGCATCCCCGCCGTCAGCATCCCGGCGGTCAGCGTCGAGGCGGCGGTCCTCAAGTCGTACGTCGCCGGCCCCGGCCAGGTCCTCAAGGGAGACGACAAGATCGCCTACAACATCGAGGCGGACGTCCTGTTCGACTTCGGCAGGGCCGACATCAAGCCCGACGCCGCGGACGGGCTCGCCGAGGTGGCCAGGTCGATCCGGAAGGAGGTCCCGTCCGGCGCCCCCATCCAGGTGGACGGCCACACCGACTCCAAGGGCGACCCCGCGTCCAACAAGACGCTCTCCGAACGCCGCGCGCAGGCCATCGTCGACTGGCTGGCCACCGAGGGCGGCATCGACCGCTCCCGCCTGAAGGCCACCGGCTACGGCGAGACGAAACCGGCCGCGCCCAACACCAAGCCCGACGGCTCCGACGACCCGGGAGGCCGCGCGAAGAACCGCCGCGTCATCATCTCGGCCACCCACTCCTGACGCGTCCCCGTCAACGGGGCGGCGGGCCCAGATGGTCGAAGATCTGCAGGCGCTCCCCGTCCAGCGTGCGGATGGGGAACTGCAACTGGAAACCGCATGCGGCCAGTGCCCGGCGAGCGGCGTCGGCGTCGCCGGGCCGCTGGGCCGGGTCCGCGGCGCACAGGTGCGCGACCACCGCCCACAGCCTGGGCGGGACCCCGGCGGGCGGCGCCCCCACCCGCTGCCGGGGTTCGGGGTCGCCCGCACCGGTCAGCATCCGCCAGCAGACCATGCCGGCCGCGTACAGATCCTGGCGCGGCCCCGGACGGTTCCAGTCGAGCACCTCGGGCGCCAGGTATCCCGGCGTCCCCACGGTGAAGCCCGTCGTGGTGAACCGCATCCCGTCGTCCCCCAGCGCGATCCCGAAATCCGCCAGCCGTACGTGCGGTGCCCCCACCGGACTCGGCTCCAGCAGCAGGTTCGCGGGCTTCACATCCCGGTGCACGACCCCGGCGCCGTGGATGTGACTCAACGCGGCCAGCAGCTGGTCCAGAACCTCCGCCGCGTACGCCGGGGGAAGCCGACCGTAGTCCCCGAGGAGCGTCTCCAGCGAACCACCGCTCACCAGGTCCATCGCCAGGAGCACATCGTCGGCCGCCATGCACGACGCGTACGGGGTCAGAACATGCGGATGCGCCAGCCGCAGCGCCCGCTCGCGCACGACCCGCAGCATCGACGTGGGACCCCGCTGCCGGACGAGCTTGGCCGCGCAGTAACGCCCCTCCCCGTGGTCGTACGCCCGCCACACACGGCTCGTTCCCCCCGTCCCGATCCGGTCGAGCATGGTGAACCGACCGCCGATCACCCACCCCGCGTTCACGGCAACGATCGTACGGAAATGTCCCAGCCGGCACCGCCCCGCGGTGTCCGGTTTCCGGCCCAATGTCAACAAATCGGGGGCGTTGGGTGTCCAACAAGTGAAGGTGCACGCCGCAGTGGATCCCGCCGCCTTCATAGACTGAAAAACCACGCAAACCACGCGCCCTGGACAGGGCCCGCGCCGAGACGGGACCGATGAGCGACAAAGACCCCGGCCGCGACGATCTCGCGGGGGACAAGGCCGCCCACACCACTCCTGCCGGCTCCCCGGCGGACACCGGAGAAACCCCCGCCTCGGATTCCCCGACGGCCGACGCGACCGGCGACGACACGAGCCCCGAGTCCGCCCCGGACAAGGCGAACCCGGAAGAGACCCCCGCCCCGCGCCCCCCGTCCGACCAGGGCACCCCAGCCCCCGACACCGAGAGCACACAGCAGACCGACGACCCGCCGCCCACTCCGCATAATGGCGTCTCGGGGGACTTGGGCGTGAGCAGTGGGGGGTCGGTCAACGCGGCGCGGGCCGGTGGCTCCGACGGCGTCGTGGCCGACGGTGACGGCGGTGACGGCGGTGGTGGGAAAGGGAAGCGGAGGACGCGGCGGCGGAAGGTGGTGCGGCGGACCGCGCTCGGCCTGGTCGTCGTCATGCTTCTCGGAGGGGCGGGGGCCGCGTGGCTCTACCGCGATCTCATGGGGGGCATCGAGCAGAAGGACGTCGGCGACCAGCTCGGCGATGACCGGCCCGAGAAGCTGAACAAGTCGCTCAACATCCTGCTGCTCGGGTCCGACAGCCGGGAGGGCGACAACGCGGAGTACGCGACGGCCGGAATGGCGGGGGCGCGGTCGGACACGGCGATCCTGCTGCATCTGTCGCCGAACCGGGACCAGGCGGTCGGGATCAGCTTCCCGCGCGACTCGATGGTGAAGATCCCCGAGTGCAGGAAGGAGAAGGACGGGACCGTCCCGGGGCGGTTCGGGATGCTGAACACCGCGTTCGCGTTCGCCGGGCCGACCTGCACGTGGAAGACGCTGGAGTCGCTCACCGGCATCCACATCGACCACTTCGTGCAGGTCGACTTCTCCGGGTTCAAGCGGATGGTGGACGCCCTGGGGGGCGTCGAGATCTGCGTCGACAAGCCGGTGAACGACCCGAGGGCGGAGCTGTATCTGAAGGCGGGCAAGCAGACCGTCAAGGGCGACAAGGCACTCGGCTATGTGCGGGCCCGCTACTCGCTGGGGAACGGGTCCGACCTCGAGCGGATCGAGCGCCAGCAGAAGTTCATGGCCGCCGTCGTCGAGAAGGCGACCGATTCCGTTCTCAGTGATCCTGCGAAGACGTACAAGTTCCTCAAGGCCGCGACCAAGTCGATCACGACCGATGACGAACTCGACCTGTCGGCGATGCGGAAACTGGCCGACGGGCTCCGGGGGATGAGCGCGGGCCAGGTGCGGTTCGTGACCGTCCCGGTCGAGCGGTACGCGCCGGATCCGAACCGCGTCCAGTGGAACGAGGAGAAGGCCAAGCCGCTGTTCGAGGCGATCCGGCACGACAACGACCTGCCCGCGGAGCCGGTCAAGCCCGTCCAGGCGGGGCAGGCGCCGCCCTCCCCGGAGAAGGTGAACGTCACCGTCGTCGCCGCCGGAGGTAAGGACGCCTTGGTCGAGCGGGTCGTGAAGCAGCTCGGGCGGCGCGGCTACAAGGTGGCGAAGAAGGTCGAGAAGGGGGCGGCGGTGCCCGAAAGCCGCATCGTGTACGCGTCGTCGGCGGAGGCGCAGGCGTCCGCGCTCGCGCGGGACGTCCCCGACGCGCTGCTCACGGCCGACGCCAAGGCCCCGGCGGGCGGCGTGCGGCTCGTCATCGGCGAGAAGGGGCTGCGTCTCTCCCCACCGCCCATCAACGAGATCGGCGGAGGCGTCAAGGGCGGCGAGAACCTCTGCGACTGAACGCGCGCGGGCGGTCTCAGCCGGCGGAGAACGACAGAACGGCGATGAGCGCGCCGGCGAGCATGTAGGGGCCGAACGGGAACTCGCCCTTGCGGGTACGGCGGACGATCATGATGCCGACGCCGACGAGGCCGCCGAAGAAGTAGGTGGCCAGCAGGCCCACCACCCATGCGTCCTGGCCGAACCAGCCGAGGTAGAGGCCGAGGACGCCGGAGAGCTTCACGTCCCCCATCCCGATGCCGGAGGGGGCTATGAACGCCTGGACGAAGTAGAGGACGAACAGCACCGCCATCCCGATGAGCGCGTGCTGGAAGTGCCGCAGGCCGTCGTCGGTGAAGGGGACGGCCGCGGCCAGCAGCGCCGCGGCGATGCCGTACGAGGGCAGCGTGAAACGGTCGGGCAGCCGCTTGACCTCGACGTCGATGAAGCCGAGGAGGGTGCCGACCGCGGCGAGGTAGAGCAGCGCCACCAGGACGGGCTCCGCCCCGACACGCCACCCGAGGATGCCGTAGACGGCGGCCGTGACCAGGCCCATCAGGATCCGGCGGCGGCGCGGGACGTCGCCGACGAACGGTGCCGCCATCGGCGCCAGGAGCAGGCCGACGGCGAGTCCCACGGGGACCAACACCAACCCGATCATCGCACCTCGCCCCGATCCGGCACTGACCTCGCCCCCGGTACCTTACGGCGGGACGCCCTTCCTCCGTGCGGCCCGCGTCCGTGCGCCCGCCTCCGTCCGACGGCCGTCACCACGGGCGTCGGAGATCGGCCATGCCGCACGACCTCCGTTGCGGACGGTAACGATCATCCTGGGACGCGGCCAGGGTCCCAGGGCCCAATCAGGCGAACCGTCGATGCGGGCGCACACGCGGGCGAGGTTTCCCGTCGTGACGCCGCCGGAGGAACAACGCATGGTTCGGTACCGACCACCGGCCGCGTTGGGTCCAAACCGGGTCTCCAGGCCCACGGAGAAACCTGACTTCCCGAATTCCACGAGGATTTCGAGTCCGAATAACTGGGCCTTTGATATAGGTCTCCGTGCCCTGTCCCTTCCACCGGCCGGCATCGTATCTTCGCACCTTCTCGACTGAATTCTCGGTGAAGGGGTGGCCGCGGTGGAACTCCCGCGCGAGCGACGTTCTGACGCCGGTGCGAGTGCCAAGGAGTACGCCGCACTCATCGCCGTCGGTGCGGTGATGCTGGGCCTGCTGTTCAGTGTCGTCTCACCCGGCACGTTCGGGGCCGATGTCGAGTACGCGCTCTGCAGGCTGTTCGCGACGGACGACAGCCGGTGCGAGTCGCGGCACGACAAGGCGCTCAAGCCGAACTGCCTGGCCGGCCTGTCCAGTGACAGCTACGGCGGCTCCATCGATGTGGCGATCTTCTCGGTCGGCCGGGACTACGCGTTCTTGAAGTACACAACGATCGGCCCCGACGGCAAGAAGAAGATCAAGATCATCGCCGTCAAGGGCGTCAGCGGCGGCGTGGGCACCGGGGTCGGCGTCGGCATCAACGCGGGGAAGGTCTTCAACGTCGGGGCGGACGCCAGCGTGGACGCCACACTCCGGGTCGGCGCGGGCGACGGATGGGTGTTCGAGGGGCCCGACGCCGAGGACGACGCCAACGCGTTCATGAGCGACATCAAGGAGCAGTACTCCATCGACGCCGTGAAGGAGAACGGCGGCCTTCTCGGCACGATCGGCGGCAACATCTACGACACGTTCGCCGGGCCCGACATCCCCGACTCGCACATCGAGCGCTACGAGGGCCAGCTCGACGTCAGCGGCTCGCTCACCGCCGGCCTCGGCATCGGCCCCAAGGACAAGCCGGAGTACGAGGGCAGGCACCGCAGGGAGACCTGGAAGGACAAGATCCCCGACTCCCGCGGCAGCAACGGGGTCACCCCCAACCTGAACGCCTACGTCGGCATCAGCGGCACCGAGAAGGTCATCTACGAGGACAACAAGAAGACCGGCGACACCTCCATGACCTTCATGCTGACGGGCGAGGTCAACTACGGCGAGAACCACCTGGTGCCCGGCGCGCAGGGCAGGGCGAACGCCACGGGCGCGATGACCATCACCAAGGACAAGAACGGCAACATCAAGAGCGCCTCGTTCACCCAGGTCCACATCGTGAACGGCGAGGCCACCTCGGTCACCACCACCCTGCCGATCACCACCGACGCCGAGCGCGCGACCCTGGCCGAGTACCTGCTCAACCCGCTCAACACCGGCGGCCCGGGCGGTCAGCTGCTCAGCCTCACCTGGGACGACATGGCCCCGACGGAGCCGCCCGGGGAAGGCGCCCACCCGCTGCAGCAGCTGCTGTACGACAAGGGCAAGACCTCGAAGGTGACCTACAACTACGACCAGTCCGACGCCTCGTACGGGGCGAGCGTCAAGCTGGGCCTCAAGCTGGGCGCCAACTACGCCGTCTCCAACTCCAACCGGGACGTCACCGACGCCGAGTATCTGGGCGCCGAGGGCCCGGGAGGGACGAGAGAGTGGAAGGATTTCGAGGAGTGCCACTGACGCGCGCGGCCACCCGCCGAACCTCCCGGGAGGGAAAGAGCGATGGGCAATCTGATCGGCGTCCTCCTCGGGGCCGCGATCTTCTGCGGCGGCGTCTACGAAGTGGTGAGGCGGCTGCGCCTCCAGAGCCGGATGCTCCGCGCCACCGGCGTCTTCGTCGGGCGGGACGAGGTGATGGGCCCCGGTGGCCCCGGCACCGCGAGCCGCGTGGGACGGTTCCGGTTCACCACCCTGCAGGGGCGGCCCGTGGAAGCCAGCAGCTCGCTGTACTCCTTCCCCGGCCCCAAGCCGGGGAGGTCCGTGACGGTGATCTACGATCCCGCCCGTCCCGAGGACACCGCCGAGCGCCTCGGCGTGCACTATCTGCAACTGGTCGCGATCGGGCCGCTGCTCATGGCGGTCGGCGTCGCCGTGGCGGCGGCGAACGCGGCCGCCCTGTGACGATCGCGGGCTTCGGAGACGGGGGCTCCGGTCGCCGGGAAACGACCACGAAGAGGCGGAGACAGGTGGTGGACTCGCGTCCGGGAGCGGGCCGGCGACGGTGGCCGGCCACCGTGCTGTCGGTCCTCCTCGCGGCGACCACCGCGGCCGGGTGCTCGGGCGGCGAACCGGAGGACGCCGGGAAGCCCCCGGCCTCCTCCTCGACGGCCGCGCAGGCGCGAGTTCCCCCCGGATTCACCACGGCCGCCTCGGGCGCGGTCAGGCTCGCCCACCCGCCCGCCTGGAAGCCCGCCAAGCCGCCGGAGGGCTGGTCCTTTCTGGCCGAGCTCACCGCCGAGGGCGAGGTCGAGGCCCGGATCGGCGTGATCACCGACGTGCCGCAGATCCCGAACGCCAAGCTGGTCGCCGAGTCCGCGATCACCGTCGTCCAGATCAACGTGAGCGGGGTGCGGCGCGGCCCGAATCAGGCGATCGACGTCCCGGGCGCCGACGAGGCGGTCCGCGTCGACTACTCCTACCCCAACCCCCAGGCCACCGCCGGGACCGCCGCCGACGCGCCGCTCAAGGCCGTCGACATCGGTCTGGTCATCGGCGACCGCCAGGCGGCCGTGGTGCGGCTCACCGGGCTGCAGAGCAGGCTTCCCCCGGCGCTGGTGGACCAGATCGTGCGCAGCGTCGCGGTCAAGGCCTGAACCCGAACGGCGGAGACGGAAATGGATCTTGTAAAAGCGTGGACCGCGGCCATCCTGGTCCTCGGCGTCGGCAGCATCGTCACCGCCGGTCTCGCCGTCAGCGCGGTCGTCTCCGAGGACGATCTGGAGTCGGCCACCGGCACGCTCCTGTGGACGGCGCTCCCGACCTTCGTCGTGTTCGCGCTGACGGCCCTCGTCAGCTCCATCCTGCACCCCGCCCCGCAGCGGGAGAACGCCGGCCGGCATGCCCTCGCCGTGCTGCTCGTCCCGGGCCTGGCGACGCTCCTCGGGATCGTCGTGGGCGTCGTCCAGGGCTCCCCCGCCCAGACCACCGCGGCCAGTTCGGTCGCCGGCCTCCTCGGCGCGATCCCGACCTGGTGGCTTCTCGCCCGCCGGCGCGCACGCCGCCCCTCCGCAGGCGGCTACACCGGCTACTGATCACGCCCCACAGTCCACCCCGGCCGCGGTCACGGTCACGGTCACGGTCACGGTCACGGTCACGGTCACCGAGCATCGTCCGGAAGCTCAGCCGCTCCGGCCGCAGTGGCCGTGTCGCCGTCGCCGCTGACCGGCGCCGCCATCCCGAGGACGGCCGCGAACACCGGAACCACGCACCGGGCGCCTCCGGTCGAGCTGGACGGGCCCCGGCCACGTGACCATGCTGATGCCGCGCACCCTGCCCAGCAGCCGCGCCACCGCCGCCTTAGCGCCGAGGTGGCCGTTCGCATCCCTGGAGACCTTCGGAATCCGGCCGGTCGGGGCCCAGGGCCCGCAGACCCAGGCCGGATGACGGCCCCCTCAGCCTCAACCTCAGCCGAATCGTCGGGCGTCGTCCACCGGACGCAGTGGATTGACCCTCACGACGTCGCCGGTCTGCGGGGCCTCGACCATCTTGTCGTCGCCGTAGTAGATGGCGACGTGGTGGGGTGGCCTACCGAAGAAGAGAAGGTCACCCGGTCGGAGCTGGTTCGTCGGAACCGCTGTGCCGCGCGGGTCGGCGACCTGGTTGCCGGTGTAGTGCCCGAGCGCGATCCGTCCCCTGGACGCCTGGTAGACGGCGTACAGCGTCAGGCCACTGCAGTCGAAGCCGAAGTAGTTGCGTCCGTCGTATCCGCCGGGCGAACAGCAGATTCCCCGGGTCGGCCCGCTGAAGTTGCCCCCGCCCCAGGCGTACTCCGTGCCGAGCCAGCACAGGGCCCAGGCCACCACGGCGGCGCCGAAGCTCAGATCCTCCGCCGGCTTGTCACCGGTCTTCGCGCATTGGTTGACGACCGAGCCACTGCCCCCGGACCCGAGCCCGTTCGGCATCCCGTTGTAGGCGACCGGGTCCTCGTCGTCGACCAGCCGGATCTTGAACAGCCGGGTGACCCGGTCACGGTCGCCGTTCGGGAAGACCTGTACGCCGTCACAGATCACCCGGCGTACGGGGCCGAGGCCCGTCGCCTGCTCATCGGGGTCCCAGTAGTCGAACGTGCACTGCGGCGTGAACATCTTCGCCACCGCGCTCGCCGTCCCCGAACGGCCGATCCCCTCTTCGCCGGTGCTGTCCGTGCACAGGTTCCGCCTGTTGCGAAGGTCGTCCTTCTCCTTCGCGGTCAGCTCGTCCTCGTTCTTGAGCTGGCACCATTTCGTGGCGGCCTTCACCATCGCCGTGTCGCCGGTCATGCCGCTCAGCCGGACTTCGGACACGCGCACGTTGTTCTCGTCCGCGAACTTCTCCGCGGCCGCCTCGGGGGACGCGCCCACCGACCAGTAGCCCGCCGCCGACGGGTCGAGGCCGGTCAGCGCCAGGTTGACGGCCTGGTCGCGCAGCGGCGCGAGGGTGCCGAGCGCCGCCGCGTCCGCGCCGATCTGGGCCTGGTTGCGCATGTCGCCGGCCTGGGCGATCCGGCCGAACGCCAGAAAGCCCGCGGCGAGCACCACGGCCATGCCCATGACCAGGACGGACGTGGCGACTCCCGCGTCGCCCCCGTACCTGCCAGCGGATCTGATCCGTCGCAGCATCTACGCCCCATCGTCACGAGATCGCGAATTATCCCCGGATAAGGATCGTATGGATCACGTGAATCGCGCGACAGGGCCCTGAGACCCAATTGGGAAATGGCGCCATCAACCGTAGGCCCACGCGGAGGTCTGCGCCTGGGACGTAATGCGCTTTCGATGCAGCACCACCGCGAGACCCCCGCCGAGCGCGCCCTGAGCCGCCCAGACGGGGAGCCCGAGAACGTCACCCGCACTGAATCCAGGGTTGCCGCCGAGCGCGGCGAGCATGACCATCAACGTCAGGAACAGCGCGTATCCCACGGCACCGGCGATCGCCCCGGCACCGGCCACCCGGCCTCTGCTGCCCGTCCGGACGCTCATCCGTGCGGCGACATAGCCGCCCGCACGATCGTTCCGAGTGCCCACGAGAACACGGCCGCGGCCGCACCGGGTTCGGTTTCCGGGTCCTGGACGAATCCCAGGACGACGATCACCAGGAACGTTCCCAGAAAGGCGACCGCGACCCCTGCGACAATCGCCTTTCGCGGAATCATGAACCGCCCCCGGAAATCCTTGCGGACGAAATGATCCGCTCCGCACCGGCCTGGTCATAGGCGGACTGCAGACCGCCGTAGCGAATGTCGTACTGGGGCCCGGCGGCCGTCCCGATGACGACGTCGAGCTGCTTGGCGGAGACCCCCGGGTAGATCGTCTCCATCACCGCGGCCTCGGCCGCCCCCTGGATCTCGACCCTGCGCGTGGTCACCTGCGCGTCGGGTGAGCCGGCCTTGATCCGGCCTTCGATGAGCCCGACCCGGACGCTCACGTTGGCGAGATCGCGTCCGCCCTGGAACACCTGGACTCCGGGCGGCGGGACGGTCTGCCCCGGGTTCTCCGTCGCCCCTCCGGCGGACATCTCCAGGACCACGCCGGCCTGCGTCGGCTCGATACGTGCCATACCGTCGGGCGGCACGAACGACAGGGTCTCGACGGTCACCGCCCCCGCATGCCGCGGGCTCTGCGAGCCGGGCGGACTCACCCGACTTCAAGATCAGCCCCGTCGACCAGATACCGGCGGCGTCGCGGATCCGGCGGCCGTCGTGCGTCGTGAATTCAACGACCGGAGAATAGACCGTGTAACGTCGGCCGGCGTCGTAGCGGGCCTTCTCCCTGATCTCCACGGCCGTGCATGTCGTCTCCGTCCAGCCGCGCGTGGGCCACATCCGGACGAGACCGACCAGGCTGCCGACCCAGGCGACCATGAACGCCGCCGCGATGAGGAACGCCAGCGCCTCGAGCACAGCTGCCCCTTCCCCAGAGCATCGTGACGTCCACTGTGTACACCGTCGGGGGTCAGAGCGTGTAGGGGACGGGAAGGTCGGGAACCAGCGTTTTCACGTCGTCTTCGATGGTTCCCTTGGCGGAGACCTTGATGTCGTGCCGCTGGAGGGCCTCGTCCTTCACGACGTAGACGGTCGCGGTGAAGCCCTTCTCGTCCGCGACGGCGGCCGGGGCCTTGATGCGCGGACGGTACTTGGCCAGGATCTCGTCGCGGTGCCGGGCGTCGTCACCGGTGATGCCGGGCCGGAACTTGATGTCCTCCACCCGGCCGATCACGTAGGTGAGGATGCCGCCGGGCCGGGTCGTCTCGATGTAGGCGCGCGCCAGTGCGGCCGCGGCGGCGGCGTCCTCGACGGTGCCCCCGTCGGCCGCGGTCACCTTTCCGAACGCCTTCGGGGTCCCGGTCAGCAGCTCGACCTGGCCGTGACCCGTGGCGACGTGCAGCAGGACCGGGTGCGGACTCTGCCGGTACTCCACGCGGTAGATCTTCCAGGTCCGCAGGAAGGGCGTCTGGACCTGGGTCAGCCTGCTGCCGCCCAGCTTGACGATCCGCGCCTCCTCGCGCTTGCCGCTCTTCAGCAGACCCTCACTGATCGTCTGGCGGATCCCCTCGTCCGGCCGCGTGTTGCGCTCGGACCCGCCCGTTCCGGAGGCCGACGCGCACCCGGTGAGGAGCAGCGCCACCAGCGCCAGCGCCACGCCCACGGCGAGACGGCGGGAACGACACCGGTCAGCAGAAGATCCACAGGAAGCAGTCGTTCGCGTCATCCCATGCCTCCCCATAGTTGTCGCCGTAGGTGTCACCGTCGACGGACGAAACCACCTCACCATTCTCGAACGCCTGCTCGACCCTCTCACGTCCCGCCCGCTCGCCGACCTCGCGCGCGGCGTCGGCGTCGAGCGCCGGAAGTCCGGCGGCGGAACGGGCGCGGTTCGCGTCTGCGATGGCACTGTCATAGGCATCTTCATACTCCTGCTGCAGCAGGGTATCGGGGCTGTTCCCGCCCCTGTTCCGCTGCAGTTGCTGATTGTTCTGAATCGCCTCGACCGTGCCCTCGACCTCTTCATCGATGGACTGCTCGATGAAGTCCTCACGGCTGAGGTCGCCGGGGTCGGGCTCACCGCGGTGTTCGGCGTGGTTGACCTCGTGGACGAAAGTGTTCGCGCGCTCTTCCGGCGATTGGTTCGTGTCAATGTAGAAGACATTGGCGTCGCCGTCGTAGTAGGACCCGCCGCCGGCCCGGTAGACGACCCGGACGCCGTTGTCCTCCACCCATTCCAGCGCATCCCGGCCGAGCTGCGTCTCATTGAGGACGGCCTCGGTCTCGACTTCCTCCTGGGACGGCTGCGGCTGCGGGACGGGCGGCCCCGGGCTGGGGCTCGGCTCCCTCGGCTGCGCCTCCTGGTCGCCGTCGCCGGCCGTGTTCCGGGACTCGTCCCCGCACTCCGAGCCGAACAGGCCGCATATCGCGCTCTGAATGTGCCCCTCGGCGGTCGTGGAGATGAGCGACCCGAGCACGCCCACGGCAAGGGCGGCCACCACGATGAGGGCAGCGTATTCCAGGCTGCCCGCGCCTCGGTCCCGGCGTCCGCGGGCTTTCGGCGCGTGTCGTGAACGGTCGATCAGCATTCCTTGAAATTAAGGTTGCCCCTACCGCCGTGCCCAGAGTCCCAGGTCCCGCACCAGGCCTAATCTGCGGCCAATCCCCGATTGGGCCCCCGCCGGACAGGACGGCGATTATTAGGCCCCCGGACCGGGACAAGAGGGCCCACGGACTCAAAGGAGACCCGGGTCCGCCGCTAATGCGCATTTTCATCGGCGATTCCTCCGCCATTCGCCGCGTTCCCTGGTGTTCGCGCCGCCCGCGTCCCATCGCGGGGAGAGGGCCTTGGAAAGGGCCAGTCCGAGGATGACGCCGAGCACGGCCTCGATCAGGTGGAGGATCAGGCCCACCGCCGTGCCGGACGACGGGACGCCGATGAAGGCCGCTGCGAGGCTGCCGAGTACGGGGGCGGGGAACGTGGCGAGGGCGCGCCCGAATCCCGTGGCCCAGTCCCGGACGTAGCTGCCCGCGGCGAGGGCCATGAGGAAGCAGAACATCAGCCAGGGCAGATGGACGCGCAGGACTTGTGCATACTCGTCGACCGGCCCGCCCTGCCCTTCCGCCGGCGCGAGCGCCTTCAGGGCGAGGAGGGCCATGACGGCGAGGACGCCCGATGTCAGCCAAGCCGAGAACACAGCACGCATGGCCTAGCACGGTAGGTTTCGTGTCCGGAATTACCCAGGGTCCCCGGACCCGGCCGAACTACATTCTCATCTCGCACGATGGGTCCCGTCCTGGGCCTTAAGACCCATATCGGACGGCACTTGCCGCACCCTGTGGGCCTGGCTAACGTCGACTGCATGACTTCGGCGGATACGGACGATGCCGCACTCCCCGGCCGCCAGGTCGGCCCCTACCGGCTGGCGCGCGAGCTGGGCAGAGGCGGAATGGGGACGGTCCATCTCGCCGAGGCGCCGGACGGCCGCCGCGTGGCCATCAAGATCATTAACCGGGAGATGACGGGCACCGCGGATTTCCGGGAGCGTTTTCGCCGGGAAGTGACCGCGGCACGCCGTGTCCGCCCGTTCTGTACGGCACCCGTCCTGGACGCGAACATGGACGGCGAGCCGTTCTACGTGGTCACGGAGTACATCCAGGGCCCCACCCTGGAACGCGTGGTCTCCTCCCACGGCCCGCTCAGCGGATCGGATCTGGACGGGCTCGCCGTCGGCGTGGCGACCGCCCTGGCCGCCATCCATAGCGCGGGCGTCGTCCACCGCGACCTCAAGCCGGAGAACATCCTGCTGTCACCGTTCGGGCCGCGCGTCATCGACTTCGGGATCGCGCGGAGGCTCGGCACCGACCACCGCATCACCCGCGCCGGCCAGAGCATGGGAACGCCCGCGTTCATGGCACCGGAAGGGCTCGTCGACGAACCGATCACGGCCGCGGCGGACGTGTTCTCCTGGGGCAGCGTCATGGCCTATGCGGGAACCGGACGCCTTCCGTTCAACGGCGAGAACGTGGGCGAGGTCCTTTACAAGACCGTCTACGGCGAACCGCGCCTCGACGGGCTGGAGCCGCCCCTGCGCGACCTCGTCGTCCGGGCTCTGGCGAAGGACCCGGCCATGCGTCCCACCTCGGCGCGGTTGTTGCAGGAACTGACCGGCCAGAGCGACACCGAGCGAGCCGCCCAGTCCGTGGGAATGGTCGGGCCGACGCTCCCGGAGTTCCCCAGGAGTGGGCCGACCCCGCCGTCGGACGGCCTCACCCGCCGTCTGAGACGCATGCGGGGGACCACCCGTTACCGGCTGGCCCTTGCGGGCGCCGTGGCGGCGCTGGCCGTCGCCGGAGGCCTGACAGCCGTCCTCTGGCCCGGTTCCAGCGGCGACGGCGGCAACGGAGACGGGCTGTTGAGGGACGACTTCACCGACCCGGAGTCCGGCTGGAAAACAGGCCGCGCGAACAAGGAGTACGAGGAGTACAGAAACGGCGCTTTCGCAATATCCCAATACGGCACTGGTTTTTATCAGTTGCAGCAGGCGCCCATAGCAGATCCGCCCGATGACGTGAGAGTCACGGTTACGGCGCGCATTCAGTCGGCTTACCCTGAGGACGAGGCCGGCGTCTACTGCCGAAGATCCGGTGAAGCGCAGTATGCCGTGCTCGTGCAGCGCAACGGTCTGGCCAGGATCAGGAAGGGCGGACCCATCTCCGGCAGCGAACTGGCCAGGTCCGCGTTGCCGTCCACTGGCAATGCCCTGGCGGGCGTGCAGGTCAGCGCGATCTGCACGGCCACTGAGGGAGGCGTCACGATCAAGGCGCTGGTCGACGGAAGAGAGGTCGCACGAGCCACGGATACGATCAGTCCCTTGCCCGGTGGAACGGCCGGAATCATCGCGGGCCGTGAAGGACGTCTGGCCACGGACCCGGGCACCCTGGCGATATTCGATGATTTCAGCCTTGACCGGGCCTGACCTCTTCGTCTTCGTCGCCGATTCTTCTGCCCGCCCATAGTCTGCGGACCATGATGGCCGCCGCGGCGAGCAGCAGAAGGTTTCGCGCCGCGACGATGCCCGTCGCGAATGGATCACCGTCACGGACCGCGTACCACGCAACCGGGAACTCCAGATGGGTCACCCCGGCCGCGACCAGTATCAGCAGCGCCACGGGGCCCCGCCGGGCACCTTGATGCGAGAGGCAGACCGCGGCCACGCCGATGACCCAGATCATGTACTGGGGGGACAGAACGCGGCTGGTGATCATCACGATCAACGTCGCGGTGAGCGCCACCTCGGCGCCGAAGGCCGGATCCCACGTGTCAGGACGGCGACGCCACGCGATACCGCCGACCAGCGCGAGCCCGGCCAGCGTCAGTCCCATGCTCAGTCTTCCGGCCACCTCGATGCCCGGGCCCAGCAGTTCCCAGGACCCGTACCTGTACTCGATCGATCCCGTCCAGCCGAAGAGCTTCGCGACATGAAACGGCACGGCCGCGACGGCCTCGATCTCGATCCCCCGGCCGCCCTGTCCGCCCACGAAAGCCCACGGGTCGTCCAGGAACAGGGACACCAGGCCCACGACCCCGGCGGCCGTCAGGACGAACGCGGTCACCGCACGGACGCATGCCCTGTTGCGCGGAAGTGACAGGAGCAGGACGGCGGGCCACGCCTTGATCAGCATTCCGACGGCGACCAGGGCGCCGAAGGCCCGTGACCTCGCCATCACGAGCAGGGCGCACACTGCGATCGCCGTCACCAGGAGATCGAGGCGGAAGTAGCAGACCGGCCCCAGCAGGAAGAGCCCGGCGATCCAGCACCACGCGCCCATGGCCTGCCGGGGGACCCGGAGCAGGAGCCGGAGCACCAGCAGGTCGAGCAGCAGCGCAGCGAGCATGAACCAGAGCCCGTAAACGGTCCCCGGCAGATGCGGCGGGACGATCATCAGCGCCGCCAGCGGCGGATACTGCCACCGCTCGTCGGCGACCGGGAAATGCCCCGTGACGATCTGACCTGCCCACTCCCGGTACAACCCGGTGTCACCGGTGACCGGATCGGTGGGGTAACCGGGGAGCAGCAGGATCACGAACATCAACACGCGCGTGATCAGCCAAACGGCCGTGAGCTCGCGCCGGTTCGCCCGGCCGATATGGGTCAGCGCCTGACGAACACGGTCGCTTGACGATCGCGGTAGATCTGACGCCACGCCGGGTCCAGGGACACCAGCTGGGTGAGCGGTGTGCCCGTCTCCCACATCACGACGTTCACCCGGTGCCGGTCGAGCATTCCCCGCCACTCTGGACCTCCGTTGCGGACCTTCATGTACTCCCTGGTGAACGCCACCGGATACATGTCGTAGCGATCGTCCATGAATACCTTCTGGCGTGGCCAGTAGGCGTGGATCACGTAAGCGTTCCACGTGTGCGTCGTGAGAAGTCGCTGTCCCACGAGGCCGCTCTGCTCGATCACCCGCATCGCCCGGACGGGATAGTCGCCGAAGTCGAAGGCCGGTCTGGACAAGATCGTGCCCGAGACCAGCGCCACGGCCGTCAGCACCGCCACAACGACGCCCAGATCAGCCGCCGAACGCCGTTCCTGGCGTTTCTTCGGAGTCGCGAGCAGGCGCGCCGCGATCGGTAGCCCGACGAGAGAGACGATGGCGAGGTTGCGCAGTGCCCAAAAGCCCAGCAGGAGGAAGGAAACGGACACGATCAGGTCACGCCGGGAGGCCCTGCGGGGAGCCAGCGCCAGCACGGCGACGAACACCGCGATCCAGACTGCGAAGCTGACACCGAGCGTGGATCTGAAGTCCGGGGACTGCCATTCCTGGACGTTCCTGAGGACGTCGCCTCTCGACAGCAGGTTCAGCGGGAAAAGCAGCAGGCGGTACCCGTAGGGGTTGATGAGACACGCCGCGAGCCCCAGTGCCGCGGCCCAGATCAACCGGCGTTCCCTCCCCTGCCACAGCGCCGCTCCGTCGAGTCGCCGACCTATCAGATGCAACGCGATGTAGGCGAAACCGAGCGCGAAGGACCCGTGCACGTTCACCCAGAGGCACATCAACACCGGCACGGTCACCAGCGGACGGCGGCCTGCCAGGGAATCCGGAACCTCGATGGTCCACAGCAGGACGAGTAACGCCAGGATGCCGAAGAGCAGCGGACGCTCGACCCAGAAATGCAACGACATCGCGAGCGCCGGCAACACGATGTGAACGGTACGCCCGCCGTTCCGCAGCCGATCGGCCAGTCTGAACGCCAGGAAGGCGATGGCCGCGGTGACGATGCCGTTCATCACCAGGATGCCATTCGGCCCTGTGAGGTCGTCCAGGAACGCATAGAGCGCCTCGACCAGCCACGACTGGACGATCCACGGGGTGCCGGGAGCGGTGTAAGAGTAGATGTCCTCCTTGGGGATCCCTTCATCGAGGATCCAGTGCCCTGTCCGCAAATGGGTGAGAAAAGAGTTGTCGTCGAGCGGGTCCAGCCCGCTGAGGAAACCGAGCGCCGCCCAGATCATCGACGAGCGGGTTCTCGCGGACGGCATCCACCCGCGGCGACCGCGTGAGACCCGATCAGCGTCGCCCAAGCCGGGCTTCTCATCCTCCACGGCAGTCACGTTCACCCCACGCGCCTCTCACCCGGCCCGACAAGGAGCAGCTCGATGATCCCGGCCATGTTCCCAAGCTGGCGGCTATCTGATCGTGAGTCCCTTCACGACGGCGTCGGCACCCCGTTTCCACGGCACCTGCATTTCGAGGTTCGCCGCATTCGCCTGCGGGCTGTAGGCATCCCACAGAACGATGCTCTCTCCCGGCCCGATCGTCTTCTTCGCGTCCGCGGAACCCACCTGGCTGCACACGCACGGGCCGCTTTCAAGACTCATCGGGTTGTACCGGACCTGATTGGCGGAATCGAAGAGCATCACGCCGCCGGTGGTGCCGAGCCTCATCGGCTGCGGGTCGGCTCCGTGAATGTATGCGGACTTCTCGAGTTTCTGTCCGACATCCGGCTTGCCCTGCCCGGTGTTGCGCAGTGTCCAGACCAGGACCGTCAGCCCGGAGGAATCACGATGCAGGCTGTTGATCTCGACCTTGAGCCCCCGCGCCTCGGCCGCCCCGAACGTCGCGGAGCCCAGCACCGTCGAGGAGCCACGCTTGTAGGGTTCGCCGCTCACGGGCGGCGGAGCCGGCGCGGGCGGGCGGGCGAACGTCACGGCGACCCGCCGGTTCTTGCGGCGGCCCTCTTCGGTGTCGTTGGTCGCGACCGGCTCCTTCGAGCCGTGCCCCTCCGCCTTGTACGTCACGCCCTGCCGGGTGACCAGACTCTTCAGCCGGTCGGCGACGGCCTTCGCGCGCCGTTCCGACAACGGCTGGTTGATCGCGTCGTTTCCGGTCTTGTCCGCATGGCCGTCGATCTGGACCTCGGTGCCCTTCGACGCGTCGATCTGCTTGGCGACCTGCTCCAGAAGGCGTTCGGAGCGCGGGGTCAGATCGGCCTTGTTAATGGCGAACAGTACGTCCGCGGACAGTCTCACCGACCGATTATTCGGGTCATCGTCCACCGTCTGCTCGGTCCCCTCGGTGAGGCTGCGGACACCGGCGATCCTCGGTTTTTCGAACTGGACCTTGGCGGGATCGATCTGTGTCTTGAGAGGCTCCACCGGGTCATCGGTGATCGGGATGTCCTGGAACGGGACGGCGAGCGGAAAGACGATCGTGACCCGCTGGACGTCGGTGGGCGGCGAAGAGAAGGTCGCGTAGACGTTGATGTACTCGCCGGGCTTCACCGGATTGTTGAAGAGCCTGGTGCATACGCAGCTGTTCAGGTCTTCGGTCTTCTTCCGCAGCGGGTAGTACAGATTATCGTTCTTGGCGTCGAGAAGGCCGATCCCGCTTGCGGCGAGGGGATCGCCCACGCCGGGATCGGTCGCGTTACCGGGCTCACCAAGACTCTCGGCGAGGTCGATCTGGTTCTTGCCATCGTTGTAGATCTTGAAGCGGGCGGTGACCGTGTTGGCCGCGGTCCGGCTCAGTGCGAGCAGATCGACGTGCGCCGGGGCGGACTTGTGATTCAGCGGCACCGACGCGATCGGCCGGAGCTCGCCACCCTGCGCGGGCTTCGCCGATTTCGATGGCGTTTCCCCGGATTTCGGTTTATCGTCACCGGCGCATCCGGAGAGGGCGAGTATGAGCGTGAGAGGCACCGCCGCATAACGCAAGGCGCGCCTTCCCGCAGTCATGCGGTAGACCATGATTCCCCTCCAAGGACGTGGACAGCCGTCAGCGCCCGATGGGGGAACCGCATCGGATGCGGTTCCCCCATCGGGCGCTGACGGATCACTTCACACCGGTCCGGCCCGGCGGACTCGGCCGGAATCAGCTGGAGCCGCCTCCACCGGGGTTGAAGAGCTTGGTGATCGCGTTGGAGACCGAGGTCCGGACCGAGCCGTTGATCAGGCTGTAGAGGATGCCGACGACCAGCGCGGCGACCACGATCAGAGCGCCGTACTCCAGCGCGCTGACACCCCGGTCCTTCCTTTCCCTGAGCTGCTCGGCGCGGTCCTGGACGAAAGTCTGGAGAGTGACGTAGAGGGGGATCAACGAGTTCATCTGGCGCCTCCCGGCTGTTTCTGTCTCGCCCTGACACAGACAACAGTAGGGAAACCAGAACACCTTCCCCAGGGTCCAGCGGCCCAATTAATGCCGCCCATCGGACCCAACATCGATGGGGTCCCCGGACCCAAGGGGCCGGGTCCATTCCGACCGGCCGGGAGGTCCGCATCATCCGTCTCCCTCGTCCGACGTTCCTATCCATTGTGCGATCGCCGCGGCCCGTGAGGTGACACCGAGCTTGGCATAAATACGGTTCACATGGTTCTTCACGGTCTTCTCGGCAAGGAACAAATGCTGGGCGATCTGGCCGTTGGAACGTCCCCGCGCGATGAGCCGCATGACATCGGCCTCACGGGTGGACAATCCGAAGTCACCGGCCTTTCTCGCCGCCGGAACGTACTGGTCGCGCACGGGACCGGCCGGTGTGTCCCGGACGCTCTGGGCTTCGCCCGTATCGCGGGATTCCGGGCCGCCCTGGGAATCGCGGGAACTCTGCGAATCGCTGCGGACCGCGCCGACCAGCGCCGACACCGCGGCGGGGGAAAGCGGGTTCGAGCCGTCCACCACGCCGTGGACCGCGGCCGTCAACTCCTCGGGCGTGAACGAACCGTGGACAAGATAACCGACGGCGCCGTTCCCGATGGCCGCCCTGACCACCTTCGGGTCTTCGGTGTAGGTGAGCATGATCACCCGTGTCTTGGCGCTGAGCACCTGCGCCGCGGCCACTCCGTCCATCAGCGGCATCTGCACGTCCAGCAGCACCAGGTCCGGCTTCAGCCGGTCGACGAGTTCGATGGCCGTGCGCCCGTCGCCCGCCTCGCCGACGACCTCGACGCCGGACGCCTCCACAAGCGAGACCAGGCCCGACCGGACGACCACGTTGTCGTCGACCACCACCACGCGCGGGACTCCCATGTCAGCTCACCTCCACCGAAGGAACATCTTCGGACACGTCCGCGGGAAGGCGGACGGAGACGGTGGTGCCGTCCCCCGGCTCGGACGAGATCGTCACCGTACCCCCCACGCGCTGAGCGCGTTCGTGCAGGCCGATCAGACCGTAGTGGCCCTCCCGCGCCAGGTCCGGCAGCTGCCGGAGCTGGAAACCCGCGCCATCGTCGGCAATGGTCAGTACCAGGTCATCCTGTTCCTTCACGAGCCTCACCTTCACCGAATCCGCCTTCGCGTGCCGCTCGACATTGGTCAGGACCTCACGGAGAATCGCCACCGCCTCGTGCCTCATGCGCAGCTCCGGCTCGATCCGGGCATCGAGATCGCAGGTCACGGCGATCCCCGTCTGTTCGGCCCAGCGGTCCGCGACATCTCGGAGGGCCTCGTGCAAAGAGCGCGTAATGGCGTCGTCCCGCAGCTCCGTGAGCAGGTCGCGGGCCTCGCGGGAGGCGACCGCCGCGGCGGTCGCGATCTGCTCCGCCTCCAGCGCGGCGCGCGTCTGGTCCCTGGACGCCCACAGCGGCAGCGCGGACGCCGCGAGCGCGATGCCGCGGAGCGTCTTGGCCAGTGAATCGTGCATCTCGCGGGCGAGCCTGGCCCTTTCCTGGGACGCCGCCGCGAGTACTTGCGCCTGGCGCAGCGCCGTCTCCTTGGCCGCGTAATCGTCCAGCAGCCGGCGCAACGCGACCCCCACGAATCCCGCGAGCGGGTAGTACAGGGGCTGTCCCAGCAGCGCCTGGAAGGTCAGGTCACCCGCCCGGGACGCGGTCAGCGCGTAAGTGAGGTAGTAGACGAGAATCTGGAGGCTCGCCACGAACAGCATTCCCTGCCACCGGTAAAGGAGCCCGGCCACGGTGGCGGTCGCGACGGTGGACAAGAAGTACGGGCCCGCTATCCCGCCCACGCCCAGGACCGCGAAGGAGAGGAACATGTCGAGCGTGTAGAGGGACGGGTGGGCGGCGACGCGCGGCGCCACGAACCGCCATTGCCGTGCCGTCCCCCAGGACAGCAGGACCATCGAGAACATGAGGACGAATACGCCGACCGTCAGTTGCTCACGCGGCAGCAGCAGCATGCTGAGCGCCGTGATCAGCATCCGGATCTCCATGAGCATCCGGAAGGCCGATCCGACGCGCTCCGGGAACGCCCCGCGCTCAGCCGCCGAGGATTCCACCCGCACCACCCATTTCCGACCCGATGAAGAGGGCCCCGAGCACGACCATCATCAGTGCCGGGAGTGTCATCGACATCGTGATCGCGGTGATCTTCGGTGTGGTTCGCTGGGCTTTGCGCTTGGCCCACTGGGCGGCCTCGCGCCGCATGTCGCCGCCGATGTCGACCAGCGCCGTCCCGAGCGGCGCGCCGAGTTCCTCCGCCTGCAGGATCGCCGTGACGAACAGGTTCACCGCCTCGGAGTTGTTGCGGGTGCGCAGGTCCTCGAACGCCTCCCGCCGGGGCGTGCCGAGTTCCATCTGCCGCAGCGCCACCATGAACTCCTCCGACAGCGGGCCCGGCATGCTCTCGGCGACGCGCGCCAGCGCCAGGCGGAAGCTCAGCCCCGCGCTGACCGTGACCGCCAGCACATCCAGGAAGTCCGGCATCGACCGCTGGATGCTGTCCTGCCGGGCCACGCGCTTGCTGTACAGGATCAGCTCGGTCTGCAGGGAGCCGAGGAAGGCGAGAATCCCGAACATGGTCTGCCCGTTGGCGATGAGCCCCAGGCCGAGCAGGCCGAACAGAACCGCGTAGCCCGCGTTGCGGCGGGCGTAGGTCTCCACGGTCATCCCGCCGGGACGGCCCGCCGCGTCGATCCGCTTGCGGATCTTCAGTCGCCACGGCCCCAGCAGCTCCATCGCCATCCGGGCGAACGGGGCGCCCAGGAAGTCGGCGATGACGTCCAGGACGAACTTCTCGTCCTTGTCGGGCTTCTTGGCCAGCGGCACCGCGGACGTGGCGACCCGGTCCCCGGCGGTCAGCTGAGCCAGCCCGATGACGCCCATGAGCACGCACAGTGCTCCACCGGCCGCCATTGCGTAGATGACCACGTTCACCTCACACGTCGATCCGGGTCATCCTGCGGATGATCAGCAGGCTGGTGATGAACAGTCCGGCGGCGACGCCCAGGATCAACTGGCCCGCGGGTTTGCCGCTCATCACCCGCAGCGCGTCCGGCATGATCACGTTGACCATGGCCAGCCCGGCGATCCCGAGCAGCCCGATCGCCCAGTTGGTGACGACCGCCTCGCCCATGATCGTCTTGACCTCGCGACGGATCTCCTTGCGCTCCTCCAGCGTGGCCGCGATCGTGCGCAGCGCGGTGACCAGCGAGCCGCCCGCCCGCGCGGACACCAGCAGGGTGCTGATCAGCACCCCGAGCTCCCGGGACGGGAGGCGCTCACCGAGGTCGCGGAGAGCGTCGTCCACGGGCTGGCCGAGCCGCAACGCGTCCGCGGTCCGGCGCAGCTCCTCCCCTGCGGGGTCCGAGAGCTCGTCCGCCGCGATCTCGATGGCGGTGCGCATGACGAGGCCGGCGTGGGTGGCGTTGGACAGCACCCGGGCGAGCTCCGGCAGCTGGGCGATGAACTCCTCTCGGCGCCGTTCCTCCCGGCGCCGGACGTAGGACAGGAACGCGAAGCCGACGCCGATCGCGGCGGCGATCCCGAAGATCGGGGCCATCCACCGGCCGATCAGCAAGATCGCGACGACGCCGGTCACGGTCATCAGCGTGAGGAACGTCGACACCCGGATCCGCATCCCGGAGGCGGTCAGACGCCGCGCGAGCGTCTTGCCCAGGGACGTCCGGCGGATCGCGACGTCCAGCCGCCACATCAGGCCGCTCATGCTGTCGTCGGAGACCAGCGCGGAACGGGCGACCAGGCGGCTGCGCTGCGCCCACCCGATCATCAGGTCGCCGACGCCCCAGACGGCCAGCGCCAGGGTCGCCACCAGCATCAGCAGAATCACCGGCAGTGGCAGGCTCACAGCGGACACCTCCTCGTCTCCTCGTCGATGCGGTTCATTGGCCCATCCGCGGTCCGTGGCCGTTCATCCCGCCACCCGCCGGAGGGCGGCCGCCGTGTCCCTGGCCGCCGTGTCCCTGGCCGCCGTGTCCCCCGCCGGCCTGCCCCACACCGGCCTGTCCGCCGCCGCCGATGCCGTGGGCGAAGCCCGGCGGGACGCTTTCGCCCGCGTGGAACAACCGGGTGAGCAGGGCGTCCGGCAGCGGCAGCGCCCGGAACGCGCCGTGGACCTCGCGGTCCGGGCCGATCGGCTCGGACTCGAACCGCACGACGGGCCGCAGCGTGGACGCGTCGCGCCGGGCCGGGTCCACCACCGCCACCTCGGTGATCCGGCGGGACCCGTCCGGCCCGCGGCTCAGCTGGACGACCACGTCGACGGCGCTGGCGATCTGGTCGCGGATCGCCTCGAACGGCAGCTTGACGTCGCTCATGCTCGCCAGCGTCTGGAGGCGGTGCACGGTGTCCTCCGTCGAGTTGGCGTGCACCGTCACCAGCGAACCGTCATGGCCGGTGTTCATCGCCTGGAGCATGTCGAGCGTCTCGCCGCCGCGGACCTCACCGACGATGATGCGGTCCGGCCTCATCCGCAGCGCGTTGCGGACCAGGTCGCGGATCGTGATCGCGCCCTTGCCCTCGATGTTGGCCGGACGCGACTCCAGCGGGATGATGTGCTCCTGCTTCAGCTGGAGCTCGGCGGAGTCCTCGATCGTGATGATGCGCTCGTGTTCCGGGACGAACGCCGACAGCGCGTTCAGCATCGTCGTCTTCCCCGTACCGGTACCGCCCGAGATGACCAGATTCAGCCGTGCCCGGACGAACGCGGCCAGCAGCATGCCGGTGGACTGGTCCATCGACCCCATGCCGATCAGTTCCTCCACCGAGTACGCGCGGGGGAAGCGCCGGATCGTCAGGATCGGGCCGACCAGCGACAACGGGGGCACGATGACGTTGACCCGCTCGCCGGTCGGCAGGCGCGCGTCCACCATCGGGCTCGACTCGTCCACGCGCCGGTTGACCTGCGCCACGATCCGGTCGATGGTCTGGTAGAGCTGCTCCTCGCTGGCGAACCCGGTGTCCAGCCGGTGCACCCGGCCGGCCCGCTCCACGAAGATCGAGTCGGGGCCGTTCACCATGATCTCGGTGACGTTCGGGTCGGCGAGCAGCGGTTCCAGCACGCCGAGGCCGAGCGCCTCGTCCACCACCCGGCGGATCAGGTTGGCCCGCTCCCCGGCGGCGAGGACGGGACCCTCCCGCGTCACCAGCAGCCCGACGACCTTCTCCAGCCGGGCCCGCCGCTGCGCCATCGTCAGCCGCGCCAGCTCGTCGAGGTTGATCTCCTCCAGCAGGCGCTGCCGCCAGTGCTGGACGGTGTTCGAACTCGTCCGGTCGTTGGCCGACCGGTCGTCTTCCAGGCGATCCTTGAGTGCCATCGCTCACCCCAGCGGCATCGTGACGGTGCGCTTCACGGTGTAGTCCAAGGGCACGCCCTTGAAGAGGAGCGGGAGCTTCGCCTCCACGTGGCAGTAGACGGCGTCGGTGCCGTCCACCGTGGTGGTTCCGCCCTCGATCTTGTAGTCGTTCAGCCACGCGGGCCGGACGTTCCTGGCGTACTCGACGCACAGGTTCGGCTCGTAGCGCTGGCTGGCCTCGCGTGCCCCGGTGCGGGCGATGTTCTCCACGCGCGACACCGTGGTGAACGAGATGTAGGCCTGGAAGGACAGGAAGATGATGAAGAACGCGATGGGCACCGAGCCCGCGAACTCCAGCGCCACCGCGCCCGCGTCGCCCCGGCGCCGGGACCCGTGCGCCGCCACGCCGCTCACCCCTCACCCTCGTCGACGATCTTGGTTCTGGTCTGGATCCCCCACGAGCTGCGCAGCCCGGGGATGAGGATCGGGGTGTCGATGGTGACCACGGCGTAGCCGTCCACGACGTTGATCGTCAGGTGCTCGCGGTCCTTCCAGTCGCCCTTGATGCGGCTGATCGCGCGGCGCCGGACCTCCTCCCGGTTGGCCTTGGCCTCCGCGGTGTCGCGCTTGTCGTATCCGATCACGGCCACCGCTCGGGCCGCCTCGTTCGCCGCGTGGCTGGAGTAGGTGGAGGTCAGCCCGACCAGGACGACCTGCCACACGAGCAGGAAGATCAGCGCGATGAGCGGGAGGATCCCGGCGAACTCCACCGCGACCGCGCCCGCGTCGCCCTGCTTCTGCGGGACCGCCGGCGGGACGGGCTCCGGCTGCGGCGCGGTGCCGAGCAGGCCCAGGTCGGCGGCGGCCCTGCCGACCGCCTTGCGGAAGTCGGAGTTCTTCACCGCCGCCGGCGAGCCGGTGTTCGCGGCCTCCTCCAGCGCCCGGAACGCCGCCGGCACGGCGACGCCGCGCAGCGGGGAGCCGACCATCTTGCGCGCCAGGTCGGGCTGGATCTCGTTGCGCTTGTCCTGCCGCGTGAGCAGGACGCTCAGATCCTCCTCCTTGCGGATCGCGAGCCGCGCGAACATCCGCGCCAGCCGCCGCGCGGACCGCAGCGCCGGCACGTCCGGGGTGGCGACGATGACCGCCTCGTCCGCCAGCTCCACCGCCATCGCGTTGGCGTCGGCGACGTGCGTGCCGCCGTCCACGATCACCACGTCGTAGCGGGACCGGACGACGGTGAGGATCTGCCTGACGGCCCGCGCGGAGATCTCCTCGGCGTCCTCGCCCTGACCGGGCGCCAGCAGCAGGTGCGGCCCCGACGGGTGGACGAACAGCGCCTCGGCGACCACCGCCCCGTCCAGGTCGCCGGCCGCCGCGGCGAGGTCGGCGATGCTGTGCCGGTGCTGGACGTCCAGGTAGCCCGGGATGTCGCCGTTCTGCAGGTCCATGTCGACCAGGCAGACCGTCTGCCCCGCACTGGACGCGGCGATCGCGAGATGGATCGCCAGGGTGGTCGTGCCGACGCCGCCCTTGGCCCCGCACAGGGTCACGAGCCGGGCCAGCCGGCCGCCCTGCCCCGGCACCTCCGTGGCGGTGAAATGCCGCCGCATGGTGCGCGACCACTCCGACGCCTGGTGGACGCGGTTCTGCAGCTCCGACAGGGTCGGCTCGTTCGAGATGACCCCGCGGGCCCCGGCCGCCATCGCCCCCGACAGCGTCTCCGCCGTCGCGTCGTCGGCGATCAGGATGACGGCGAGCTGCGGCTGGCGGACCACCATGTCGCGGATCAGGTCGAGCGCCGGCAGCGGCCCGAGGCCCTGATGCACCAGCACCACGTCAAGCTGCGGGACGGTCGCGACCGTGCTCGCCAGATGGCTCGACGTCGTCTCGACCGCGATGACCTTGATGTCGGGCAGCTCGCGGAACTGGCCGCTCAGCGAGGAGGCGAGGTCGCGGTCCTCGATGCCGAGGAGGACTTGGATGGTCATCGCGGGCTCACCTCGCCGGGACCGTCTCGCAGACCGGGGGGAGCTTGACGCCGTCCACGCCCGTCCCCGATCCGCCGATGAGCGCGAGCCTGATCTTGTTCGCGAAGCTCTCCTCGCGGGTCAGCTTCAGGCTGTCCGCGGCGCTGAGCGCGAACGTCATCGGCACCTGCGACTCGGTCACCGAGGAGTTCTCCTGGTCCTTGACCTTGGTCTCCTGGCCGATCTGGATGACCCGGGCCGCCTTGACGATCCGCGCCGCGCAGGACTGCTGCTTGTTGCCCTCCTGCCTCTGGTAGGTGGCGTAGATGTCGACGGGCATGCCCTCGTGGACCTTGCCCGCCACCCCCGTCTCGGCGTCGATCATGATGGCGATCTCGCGCTGGCCGGGCTGCAGCGTGGGGCCGGGGACGAGCATGCCGGTCTGCAGGTGCGACCCGGCCGGGATGTCGGCCGCGGCGACCTTGCCTTCGAGCTGCGCGACGTCGGTCACCATCGTGTCCGGCGACCACTTCTTCGGCACCCGGATGCGTTCGAGGTCGTCCCCGCTGATCGGGGAGAACGCCTTGATCGGCCGTTTGAGCTTGAGCACGTCGGTCTTCACGCCGACCTCGGCCCGAACAGAGCCGACGTAACCGATGATGCTGACGAATACGGCAACGGCGCCGAGCGCAGCCAGGATCATCAGCAGAACTCCACGACGCTGGCGCGGGTTCATGGGACTCCGTTTCTCTTTCCGGGGGTCGGGAGGCTTCAGCGGGGGCGCGGCGGACGGAACGTGACGGTGCCGGCACGCGGCCAGTCGTCGTCGTCCGGCGCCGTCCGGGACGCCCGCTCGGGGTCGGTCGGCTCCGCCTGCCGGGACGCGGCACCGTTGAGGAGCCGCCCGATGGACGACGCGCCCCCGGGCGGGGGCATCTCCTCGGCGTCGGCCTCGGCGTCGGCGGGTTCGGGAGGTTCGGCGGGTTCGGGAGTGTCTGTGAGGTCTTCGGGTTCGGGGGTGTCGGCGGGTTCGGGGATGTCTGCGGGCGGGACCGCGTCGCCGGTCCCGCGGGAATCCGGTGAGGCGGCGTGGCCGGACGGCGCGGCGTGATCGGGCGGCGCGGCGTGGCCGGGCGGGGCGGCGTGATCGGGTGAGGCGGTGTTGCCCCATGAGTTCGGCGGCGTCTGTGCGCGCGTCCGGACCGGCGCCGCCAGGACGGGTTCCCTGCGCGTCGGCGCGGGCGATTCCTCGGCCTCCGAGACGGGCGTGATTTTGTGCGAGTCGTGCGGGTGCAGGGAACGCGGCCACTGGGGCCGCTGGGGGCCGCCGCCCTCCTGAGGCTGCGGAATCTGCGGCCGCGTCGGCGGGGCCTCCGGGTACTCCGGCCGGGTCTCGTCCGGCGGGGGGACCTGCGGCGCGGGCGGCTGCGGGTTCGCGGCCGGCGGCCGGACAGGCTGGGGCTGAACAGGCTGGGGCTGAACGGGCTGGGCTTGAACGGGCTGGGCTTGAACGGGCTGCGGCTGAGCCGGCTGCGGCTGAACAGGCTGGGGCTGAGCGGGCTGCGGCTGGACGGGCTGCGGCTGCGGGCTCGGCGGCTGCGTCCGTCCCTGGAGAGACTGTGAGGCGGTCCCGGAATCACCGCCCGGCTGGACCATGAAGCAGAACGGGCACTCGGGGAGGGCGGTCGGTTCCCCGCACCATCCGCAGGGCCGGTAGTCGGAACCGGCGAGCAGGCCCTGCAGCGCCTGCGGATGCCCGCTGAAGGCCACGAACTCGGCGTACTTCTTGGCGCCCCAGTATTCGGCGCTCATCGGCTGCGCGGCGACGGCCGTCATCGAGACCGCCGCGATCGCCGGACGCAGCTTGTGCTGAAGCCAGTCGACGTCGCCGTTCTCGTGGCTGAACAGCATCAGGACGGGATCGGCCGGGCGCGAGGCCGGCTCGGGGACGGGCTTGGCCGAGGTGATGCGGTGCACCGCGGGGCGAGGCCCCGCCGACACCGAGAACCCGTTGCCCGGCAGATAGGACGACATGTGCGCCGCGAGTCCGGTCTTGATGTGCTCCAGGCGGGCGACACTGTTCACCCAGGCCCCGGCGTGGACGCTCTCGCACAGCCGCAGGGCGAGGCTCGCGAGAACGCCGGGCCGGGCGTAGGAGGACGCGAACGTCAACTGGTCGGCGATCAGCGAGAGCGCGAGCGGGGGGACGTCGAGCGGCAGACCGGCGATGCGGTCGGTGAGCAGCGCGGAGCGGGCCAGCCGGACCAGCCGGTGTGCCTCCGCGCCCTTCCACGACGGGTAGATCACCAGCACGGCTTCCCGCCGGCCGAGGGCGTACGCCATGTGATCGATGAAGGCGGGCGGCACCTCACCGCCGCCGCCCAGCCCGATCCGCTGGGCCTCGGTGGCCTGCAAGATGCCCGTGCTGGGGAAATCACCGGCGAGTACGACCGCTGTCACGGGCGCCTCGGCTCATTCTCGGGCCTCACCGGGCCGCCCCCTCCTGTTCTCCGCAGCGGACGAGCTCCCGCGACGCTTTTCGTCCGGTTGCGGGTACGCTGACGTTAGTCACCGCGGTTGTCACGACTCAAGCGATTAGCCCTTCCTGTGGGCGAATCGCAATTGAACCGTGGCACCGCATTCTTCGATGGCGTCCGCATTCCCCCGGTTCCACTCGCGGGACAACAAGTTCGAGGATTCTGGCCATAGCCGCCTGACCTGGGAAGCAGTGAGCGCGGAGCTTCCGGCGCGACCGGTGACGGTGTCCGCGGGCACTCTCGGCCACCCACGGCAGGTACATAACGCCCACGTCGCCTCCCGGGGGTGGCATGGCCCCGCACCATTCTCCCGGAGCGGGTGAAGTGATCAACGACCGACCAAAAGTCCACAGTCGGCCAAAAATTAGGTCCCAGGGCCCTGGACATGACTACACAGCGACGTCAAGGCGTCGACTAATTGAATAGTGGACCATTAATGTGGCAGGTGAGGCGGTTGCGCTGCGCCGGACGGTGGTTACAGAGAGTGCCAAGGTGTCCGCTTGAGACTCTTGATGCGATGCCCTGTGCAGCCGGGTCCCCTTGGCACCGTCGCCGCTCGGCGCCTTCCGGCGCGGGGCCGGTCGCAGGCTCTAGAGTCTCCCTGTAGGCGGCCCCAGACTGGAGCGACGGAGATGACGAACCCACCGGACCCCGGTTATCCACCGCGAAGGCCGGCGCCCGACCAGCCGGGCGGTCCGTACGGCCCGCCGCCCCCGCCGCAGCAGCCGGGCGGGGTCCCGGGTCCCCGGCCGCCCGGCCCGGCGTCCGGGCCGCAAACCGGGCCGCAAACCGGGCCGCAGGACCAGCGACAGGTCTGGACGCCTCCCCCGCGCGATCCGGCGGACAAGGGCGTGTTCGCGGCGTTGTTCGACATGAACTTCGACCACATGATCACCACCAGGCTCGTCAAGATCATCTACGTGATCGCGCTGGTTCTGATCACCCTGGGGGCGCTCTTCGTGGCGGGGTACGGCCTGGCGTGGCTCGCACAGGGCGCGACGTTCTTCGCGCTCCTGCTGCTCGTCGCGGCTCCGTTCCTGTGGGTGTTCCAGCTGCTGGCGGTCCGGATCCTCATGGAGTTCGTGATCAACCAGTTCAAGATCAGCGAGTACCTGCGGGCCATCAAGGACAAGAACTAGACGGAGCTGCCGGTGGGCGAGTTCGACGGGACGGGGCCCGGTGGCGGGCCCCCACCACGGGACACGCGGCGCGACGCCGGAGCGACGCGGCGCGACGCGCGGGTGCCCGGGCCGCGTCCGGCGCCCGCGACGTGGCGAGACGGGGCGGCTGCCGGCGATCCGCTGATGCGGCTCCCGGCGGTGCTCGCCGAGCGGTACGAGGCCGTCGCGGAACTGCCGGTGCAGGGCGCCGAGTCGGACCTGCTGCTGGTGCGCGACGCCCGCGACGACGAGTACGTGGTGAAGATCTTCCGCCGCGGGTACAGCGCCGACCGGGAGGTGTGGGCGAAGCTGCCCGCGCTGGATTCGCCGCACGTGCTGCGGATCCTGGAGACCGGGCACGCGGACGGGCGCGACTACGAGGTCGCCGCGTACGCGCCGGACGGCAATCTGCGGGCGCTGATGCGGGAGGGTCCGCTGCCGGCCGGGACGGCGGGCGAGATCGCGGCGCAGCTCGCGGAGGGGCTGACGGCACTGCACCTGGCGGGCGTCGTCCATCGTGACCTCAAGCCGGAGAACGTCCTGGTGCTGGGCACCGAACCGGTGCGGCTGGCGATCGCCGACTTCGGGCTGAGCAAGGTGCTCGACCAGAGCGTGGTGTTCGCGTCGTCGTCGCGGACGCTGGCCTACGCGGCACCGGAGTCGCTGTCGGGCCAGGTGTCGCCCGCCCGTGACTGGTGGTCGCTCGGCATGATCGTCCGGGAGCTGGCCACGGGCCGGGCACCGTTCGAGGGGCTGAGCGAGACCGTCGTGGTCGACCATCTGGCGACGCGTCCGGTGAGCGCGGACGACGTCGCCGACCCGAGGCTGCGGCTGCTGTGCCGGGGCCTGCTGGCCCGCGACCCGCGCAGGAGGTGGACGGGCGAGCAGGTCGGCGAGTGGCTGGACGGCGGTTCGCCGCCCGTCGCCGAGGAGAGCGTCCAAGCCGAGGCGGGCAGCGGTCTCCCGTTCAGGGGGCACCGCTACACCCGCCGGGACGAGCTGGCGCGCGCGCTCGTCGAGAACTGGGATCACGCCGCACGGTACTTCTTCGGGCGCGGAGAGTCGGGCGAGGCGTGGCGGAGCCTGCGCGAGTGGCTCGCGGAGATTCCGGACGACGGCCGCATCGGGCTCGTCGACGGCTACCTGATGACGGCTCTGCCGCCGGACGTGAAGCTGCTGCACCTGGTGCGGTGGCTGGATCCGGCGCTGCCCCCGCAT
The DNA here is from genome assembly GCF_052245875.1 of Actinomadura sp. 3N407. NCBI lineage: Bacteria > Bacillati > Actinomycetota > Actinomycetes > Streptosporangiales > Thermomonosporaceae > Actinomadura > Actinomadura sp. 3N407. Next base: position 21,935 of record NZ_JBQQBP010000004.1, on the reverse strand, counting down.
TTCCTCGGGCGGCGGCTGACCGCCGACGACCTTTCCGGCCTCGCCGCCCTCGCCGGCGATCACCGCCATGCCGACCATCGCACCGCCTGCCTCATCGGGCGGGCGCTCTGGGAGCACCACCTGCTGCAGGTCCTGGCCGGGTTCGAGACCGGCGAGGACCTGGCCCGGGTCGACGACCAGTGGCGTGCGCACGTGTCGGCCTGGAACGACCTGGCGCGCTGGCTGCGCGGCCAGGACGGGATGCCGCCGGGGCTCGCGCGGCGGCTGCCCGACGCCGGGGCCGAGGAGCCGCCCGCCGTCCTGCTCACACTGCTCGCCCTGGCGGCGCGTCCGGCCGAGACGCACGAGCCGATCGCCGAGGGCGCGGCGCGGGCGCGCGAGTCGATCGCCGAGCCGGTGCCGTGGTTCACGTGGCTGGCGGACGGCGCGGGCGACGATCCGCTGCGGCTGCTCGCTGTGACGCTCGCCGCGGCCGAGGCCGTCGTGGAGACCGAGGCGCGGGTACGCGACCGGGACGCCGCGCGGCAGCGGGACGAGGCGCTCCGCGCGCACTGGGAGGAGCGGGAACGGCAGCGGCTCGCCGGGCGGGGTTCGGCGATGACTCGGGCCGTGCTCTGGACGCTGCCGCTCCTGTTCCTCTGGCTTCTCGGAAGCTGGGTCGTGGGCTCGCTGTTCGGCGGCGGCGACGAGGAGGGGACGGCCTCGGTCGGGCTGCAGAGGTCGTCCTCGGGCCTCTCGTTCGGCGTCCTGGCCGTTTTCTCTGTGCTCGCCTGGGCGGTGCACTGCGGCAGCGAAGTCTTCTTGGCGCGCGCGCAGGGCAAGGACTATCTGCCCCACGGGCCGTGGTCGATGCTCTCCGGTTTCCTTGGCGCGAGCGGCCGCGGCCTGTCGAAGGCGTCCCAGACGATGACGGGCGCGGCGCAGAGCACCGGGCGGCGCGGCTGCGGGTTCCTGCTGCTCGCCGGAACGATCCCGCTTCTGCTCATCCTGCTCCTGGTCGGGGCGCTGACGTCCGTCGCGAGCATGCTGTGGCTTCTCCTCCTCATCGTGGGGCCCGCCGCACACGCCGTGGGGGCGGGCGTCCGGCTGCACCAGTGGCGCCAGACGCGGACGACCGGAGGAACCTTGTGAGCAGCGGGATCGAGGCGGACGTCGTCCTGGACGCCGCGGTGGTGCTCAGCCTGGGCATGAACCGGGTTCTCGGACGCGGCGCGGGCCTGGCGGGCCGGGGTGCGGAGGCGCTCGCCGCGCTCGCCGAGGGACGCGCCGAGGCGCGGGCGGCGGCCCTGGCCGAGGTCGAGACCCAGGAGCGGGCCCTGCGGGAGGTCGTGGAGCGCAACGCGCGCATCGCGGCGCTCGCCGAGACCGGCGCGAAGATCGGCGCGGAGGTGGCGCTCCCCGAACGGCTCCAGCCCGCCGAGCGGTCCGCCGAGGAGCTGACCGCCTGGTGCGCCGCGACCGACCCCGTCCTGGACGAGGCCGAACGGCACCTGTCGGAGCATCTGGCCGCCCAGGTCACCACGCAGATCTTCACGGCCCCCGCCGAAGGTCTGCGGGCCGACGCGCGGCGGAGCGCCCCGCCGCCGCCCCCGGAGGACGACGTCCGGGCGAACCTCGAAAGGATCATGACGCGGCTGCTGCCCGACGTGGCCGAGTCGGAGCGGCGGGCGGTCGCGGAGGCGGCGGGGCTGCTCGCCGGGATCGGCACGGCGGAGGAGGCCGAGGGCGTCCTGCAGGAGGTGCGGCTGCGGATCCAGGCCGCCAACCGCCGCACCGAGGAGCGCCGGGAGGAGGAGCGGCGGCGGGCGGCCGAGCGCGACGCCGCCGAGCAGGCCGAGGCCGAGCGCCGCTACGTCCTCGACTCGATCACCACGGCGTTCGAGGACATGGGGTACGAGGTCCAGGCCGGGTTCGAGACGTTGACGGCCGAGGACGGCACCGTGACGCTGACGAAGGGCGGCTGGCCCGACCACAGCGTGCGGATGCGGGTCGACGACGCCGCGCACGTGCGGGCGTCGATGGTGCGCGAGCGGCCCGCGGAGAGCGAGGACGACCGGCGGGTGGACGTGGAGCGGGAGCGGGAGTGGTGCGAGGCGTTCGAGGCCGCCAGGGGGCGGCTGGCGGACGCCGGGATCCGCTCGGACGTGGCGTGGCGGCTGGAGCCCGGCGTCCGCGAACTGCCCGTTTCGGCCGGGCCGGGGCAGACTAGGGGCCGTGCGGGCCAACGCGAACGCCACCGGGAGCGTCACAAGTGAAGTGCCGAAATCGCCCGCGGGCGTGATCGGAGTGGAGCGGAGTACTCGGATGAGCGGTGTGAAACGGGGGGTGCGGGGGTTCGTCCCCCCACGAGGGAGCGCGCATGAGCATTGAATCGCCGACGCTCGGGGGGCGGCTGCAGGGCTGGCCGCCGTTCATCCGGGAGCTGGACGCGACCCTTTCGGTGCACTCCCAGTACGTCCTGTCGGGCAACCTGCACGACAGCTTCCTCGCGCCGCCGCTGGAGGGCGGGGCGGCGCGGCTGCTGCCGCTGCGCGGGCTGCTGTGGGAGACGCTGCGGTCCAGCGGCGCGTCCTGCATGGTCGTGTACGACCCGGTGGACGGCCTGCAGGTCTACCCGGGCGGCGGCGACGTGGGCGCGGACGAGGCGGCGCAGTCGGCCGAGCAGCTGCTCGGCAAGATCAAGTCGGACGACAAGCCGTCGCTGGAGGGGCTGACCCGGCATCTCGCCTCGGTGGCCAGGCCGAAGGAGAACATCCGCGCCGCGTTCGTGATCGACTCGGCGTCGCGGATCGCCCGGAGCCCGACGGATCTGGAGCCGGCCGAACGCGACTTCTTCCGGGTCTGCGCGAAGCTGTCGCGCAGCGCCCGGCCGGTCCGTGTGACGGGGCCGCGGCCGAAGCCGCTCTACAACCCGATCGTGTGGCTGGTGGAGCGGCCCGGTGACCTGCCGCCGTGGCTGACGACCGACAACGAGTCCATCCGCGAGATCACGATCCCGCGCCCGCATCTGGGTGACCGGCAGGAGACCGCGCGGCTGCTGGCCCGCGCGTTCGGGGTGACCGACGTCGGGGCGGACGAGGTGGCCGCGGCGGCGTGCGACGCGTTCGCCGAGCAGGCCGACGGGCTCACCCTCCAGTCGATGATCGAGGTGACCCGGCTGGCCAAGGAGCGCAACGTCGACCTGGCCGATCTGCCGGACGCGGTCCGCACCTACAAGCTCGGCGTGCTCGACAACCCGTGGAGCCGCGGCCATCTGCGGCGCCGCGTGCTGGAGGGGGAGAAGCGCGTCCCGGACCGGGTGATCGGGCAGCCGCAGGCCGTCACCAAGACCCTCGACATCCTCAAGCGGGCGGTGCTCGGCCTGTCGGGCGCGCAGGCGACCCGGTCCGGCAGCCGTCCCCGCGGGGTGCTGTTCTTCGCGGGCCCGACCGGCACCGGCAAGACGGAGCTGGCCAAGGCGATCACCGAGCTGGTCTTCGGGGACGAGTCGGCCTATCTGCGCTTCGACATGAGCGAGTTCTCCGGCGAGGGCTCCGGCGACCGGCTGATCGGGTCCCCGCCCGGCTACGTGGGCCACGAGGCGGGCGGGGAGCTGACCAACGCCGTTCGCGAGGACCCGTTCCGGGTGATCCTCTTCGACGAGATCGAGAAGGCGCACCCGCGGATCCTGGACAAGTTCCTGCAGATCCTGGAGGACGGCCGGCTCACCGACGGGCGCGGCAACACCGTGCACTTCTCCGAGTCGATCCTGATCTTCACCTCGAACCTCGGGATGTTCGTGCCGGGGCGGGACCTGACGACCCGCGGGGGGTCCCCGCACGGTGCGGCGGACGGGTTCCCGGTGGATCGGGTGCAGAACATCACACCGGGGATGTCGTACGAGGAGGTCGAGCAGCGCATCAAGGGCGCCGTCGCCGACCACTTCACCGAGGTGCTCAACCGGCCGGAGCTGCTCAACCGGTTCGGCGACAACATCGTGGTGTTCGACTTCATCTCCGGCGAGGCGGCGCACAAGATCTTCGATCTGCAGTTCGCGAACATCTGCAGGCGGGTCACCGACGAGCACCGGCTCGTCCTCGCCGTGAAGGGCGAGGCGCTGGAGACGCTCCGCGGGTGGTGCACGGAGGAGCTGGCCAAGGGCGGCCGCGGCATCGGCATGGCGCTGGAGTCGTTCTTCGTCAACCCGCTGGCGCGCGCGCTGTTCGACCGCGAGCTGGTGCCCGACGAGAAGGTCACCGTGACGGGCATCCGGCGCGAGGGCAGCATCGTCCATCTGGAACTCCAGTGACCTCCGAGCCGCCGGCGGCGGGAGGCGGACCGAAGGGGACGCTGCTTCTCGCCAAGGCGCACTATCCGGTGACCACACTCGGCCCCGGCACCCGCGCGGGCATCTGGACGCAGGGCTGCACGCTGCACTGCCACGGCTGCCTGTCGCGGGACACGTGGGACGCCGACCCGGGCAAGGCCGTCCCCGTCGAGGCGGTTCTCGGCTGGCTGGACTCCCTGCCGGGGCCGGTCGACGGGGTCACCGTTTCCGGTGGTGAGCCGTTCCAGCAGCCGGCCGCGCTGGCGTCTCTGCTGAAGGGGGTCCGCGCGTGGCGAGACGACCGCGACCGTGAGACGATTGCGGTGGACATATTGGTCTACAGCGGATATGTCTACTCTCGGCTCACACGCAGCGGAGAGACGCGCGAGATCCTGGACATGTGTGATGCCGTGATCACGGGCCCGTACGTCGACCGGCTCAACCCTGGGGGGCGACACCCCGAGGGCGGCTCTCTACTCTGGAGGGGGTCGGCGAACCAGCGCGTCGTGCCGCTGTCCCCGCTGGGGCGCGAACGGTACGGGGCACTGGCCGACATCGGAGAGACTGGAGATGAAACAGGGCCCCGAGTACAGGTGTCCGTGGACGAAGGGCCGGAGGGAAGGCGGGTGTACTACATCGGGATCCCGCGAAGGGGTGACATGGAGCACCTCACGTCGAGGCTCGACCGCGCCGGGGTGCGCTCGGGGGATGTGTCATGGCGACCTTGAACTGTCCTGTCTGTGACGAGCCGTTCCAGCAGGGCGACCTGCTGTGCATGAGCTGCGGGGCGAACCTGGCCCGCGCCGGCGGCGGCGCCCACCGGCAGGCACCGGGCGGGTACGACGACCAGCAGCGGCAGGGCTACCCGCCGCAGGGACCGCAGCAGGGCGGCCAGCAGTACGGCGCCCCGCCGCAGCACGGCCAGCCGTACCAGCAGGCGCCACAGCAGCACGACCCCTACCAGCAGCAGGCCCCGCACCAGCCGCCGGGCCCGCCCGGCCAGTCGCAGGATCCGTGGGGCCAGCCGCAGCAACAGCAGCCGCAGCAGGACCCGTGGGCCTCGCCGCCCATGCCACAGGCTCCCGAGCAGCCCGGACAGCCCCAGCACGGACAGTCCCAGCACGGGCAGCCTCAACACGGGCAGCCCCAGTACGGCCAGCCCCAGAATCAGCAGCACGGGGGGCAGCCGCAGCACGGTGGCGGCCAGCCGCCGATGCCGCAGCAGCAGCCTCCTGGGGACCCGTGGGGAATGCCCCAGCAACAGCAGCCGCAGCAGGACCCGTGGGGGGCGCCCCAGCAGCAGCCTCCGCTACCGGACCAGTACCAGCAGCCGGAGCAGCAGTACCCCCCTCAGGACCAGCAGTTCCCGCCGCAGGACCAGCAGTTCCCGCCGCCGCAGGACCAGTACCAGCAGCGCGAGCCGCAGTACCCGCCGCAGGATCAGTACCAGCAGCAACAGCCGGACCAGTACGGCATGCCACAGCCCGGCCCCGCCGACCACCAGTTCGGCCAGCCGCCTCAGCAGCACGGTGGCGGCCAGCCGCCGATGCAGCCGCAGCACGGGCGTGAGGCGACGCTGCTGCCGCCCGACCACAACCAGGGTCAGCGCCCACCGGCCCCGGACAGCACGGCGTTCATGTGCCCGTACTGCGAGGCGGTGCTCACCAACCCCGCCGCCGCGCAGTGCGACTCGTGCCTGCGCCCGCTGCCGCAGAAGGGGACGCCCATCCTGCGCGTGATGTTCCCAACGGGCGAGCTGAAGGTGTCCGTCGGGCAGCACCTGGTGCTGGGCCGGGACGCGGGCCAGTCGCCCGTGGCGGCCACGTTCACGCAGTACGACAATGTGTCGCGCCGCCACTCCACGGTGTGGCTCGACCCGTCCGGGACGGCGTGGGTGCGTGACGAGGGCTCCACCAACGGGACGTTCGTCAACGGCGAACGGCTCCCGCGCGGCGTGGAGGCGCCCCTCCGCAACGGCGACCAGCTCCGCCTGGCCGCCGACGTGACCGGGACCGTCCAGCTGAACTGAGCAGCACGGCGAAAGGGCGGCCCCGCGGTCGAGAACCGCGGGGCCGCCCTTCGTCGTTCTGCGGGACGGTGAGGAGCTAGCCGGCGCGCTTGGTGCGGGCGCGCGTGCGCTCGCGCTCCTTGGCGGCCAGCACGACCTTGCGGATGCGGACGGCGCCCGGGGTGACCTCGACGCACTCGTCCTCGCGGCAGAACTCCAGGGCCTCCTCCAGCGACAGCAGCCGCGGCGGGGTGAGCCGCTCCAGCTCGTCACCGGTGGACGACCGCATGTTCGTGAGCTTCTTCTCCTTGGTGATGTTGACGTCCATGTCGTCGGCGCGGGAGTTCTCCCCGACGATCATGCCCTCGTACACCTCGGTCGTCGGCCCGACGAAGAACGTGCCGCGGTCCTGCAGGTTCGTGATCGCGTACGCGGTGGCCGCGCCGGAGCGATCGGCGACGAGGGAACCGGACGGACGGGTGCGCAGCTCACCGAACCAGGGCTCGTAGGCCTCGAACACGTGATGCGCCATGCCGGTGCCGCGGGTCTCGGTCATGAACTCGGTGCGGAACCCGATCAGGGCGCGCGCCGGGACGAGGAACTCCATCCGGATCCAGCCGGTGCCGTGGTTGGTCATCTGCTCCATGCGGCCTTTGCGGACCGCCAGCAGCTGCGTGACGGCGCCGAGATGCTCCTCGGGGATGTCGATGGTGAGCCGCTCGACCGGCTCGTGCTTCTTGCCGTCGATGACCTTGACGACCACCTGCGGCTTGCCGACGGTCAGCTCGTAGCCCTCGCGGCGCATGTTCTCGACCAGGATCGCCAGGGCCAGCTCGCCGCGGCCCTGCACCTCCCACGCGTCCGGACGCTCGGTCGGCAGCACCCTGATGGACACGTTGCCGACCAGCTCGCGCTCCAGCCGGTCCTTGACCATCCGGGCGGTGACCTTGGTGCCCTTCTCCCGTCCCGCCATCGGCCCGGTGTTGGTGCCGACCGTCATGGAGATCGCGGGCTCGTCCACGGTGATCAGCGGCAGCGGGCGGGGGTCGTCCGGGTCGGCGATCGTGTCGCCGATCATGATGTCGGGGATGCCGGCGATCGCGATGATGTCGCCCGGCCCCGCCTCCTGCGCGGGCTTGCGGACGAGCGCGTCCGTCATCAGCAGCTCGGTGATCTTCACCCGCTCGACGCTGCCGTCATGCCGGCACCAGGCGACCTGCTGGCCCTTCTTGATCGTTCCGGCGTGCAGCCGGCACAGCGCGATCCGGCCGAGGTAGCTGGAGGCGTCCAGGTTGGTGACGTGCGCCCGCAGCGGGACGTCCGGGTCGTAGGACGGCGCCGGGATCGTCTCGGTGATGACCTTGAACAGCGGCTCCAGGTCGTCGCTGCCGGGCATGTCGCCGTCGGCGGGCTTGTCCAGCGACGCCCGCCCGGCGCGTCCCGACGCGTACACGATCGGGAAGTCGATCTGGTCCTCGTCGGCGTCGAGGTCCATGAACAGCTCGTACGTCTCGTCCACGACCTCGTCGATGCGGGCGTCGGGACGGTCGGTCTTGTTCACGACGAGGATCACCGGCAGCCGCGCCGCGAGCGCCTTGCGCAGCACGAACCGGGTCTGCGGGAGCGGGCCCTCGCTGGCGTCCACCAGCAGGACGACGCCGTCCACCATGGACAGCCCGCGCTCCACCTCGCCACCGAAGTCGGCGTGCCCGGGGGTGTCGATGATGTTGATCGTCAGCCCGTTGTGCCGGACGGCGGTGTTCTTCGCGAGGATGGTGATCCCCTTCTCGCGCTCCAGGTCGTCGGAGTCCATCACCCGGTCGTCGACGTTCTGGTTCTCACGGAAGGCCCCGGACTGCCAGAGCATGGCGTCGACCAGCGTCGTCTTTCCGTGGTCGACGTGGGCGACGATCGCGACGTTCCGGAGGTCGTCGCGCGTGGAGATGGGCATGCGGGGCTCGCCTTGGGGTGAGAGTTCGGGATCCGCCGCAGAACACGGCATCGACCATTCTACTTGCCCGTGCCCGCACCCCGTTCCGTGACGGCCGTCCCATTGGTCCCAGGGGCCCCGATTCGCCAACTTTGCCCGTTCTTTGTAATCTGCCCGAGATCCGGTCGTCCGGAGCCCCGTCCCCCGGGGCTGCGGCCGGAGCGCCGAATCTCCCGCGTACGGGAGAGCCGGGGACCCACGTCCCTGGGGTGAATCGACGTACGTCGTAGGGCGACTCCTGGCCCGAACCCGTCAGCTAACCCGGTAGGCGCGCGAGGAGAGGAGAACACCGGTTTGGCACCGGCTCCACAACGGTGGCGGCGCGTCACGCCCGCCGCCACGGCCACGATGCTCCTGATCGGCCTCGGCGCCACCGCGCCCGTCGCCGCCCATGCCGCGCCGCCGTTCCAGCTCGCCGCCGCGGCCTCCCCGACGCCCACTCCGACGACGGAGGAAGGGCTGCGCAAGAGCCTGGACGCGCTCAACGAAGAGGCCGAGATCCTCACCGAGCAGTACAACAAGACCCGCGTGGACCTGGACAAGGCCAAGAAGGCCGGGCAGGCCGCCGCCAAGCAGGCCGCGACGCTGCGCGCCCAGGCGGCACCGGCCCGCGAACAGCTCGGACGGATGGCCGCGGCGAACTACATGACCGGCGCCCCTGACGTGATCTTCGGCGCCGACGGCTCCTCCGAAGGGCTGTCCGAACGCGCCTACCTGACGCAGAGCCAGGTCACCACCGTCCAGGCGCTGCAGAAGCAGATCGAGCGGGCCGAGACGGCGCAGCGCACGGCGGAGGCGAAGACGGCCCAGGTCGAAAAGGCCGCAGCGGACGCCGAGAAGGCCCGCGAAGCGGCCAGGACCAAGGTCGCCGAGGTGACGAAGCGGCTGGACAAGCTGACCACCACGCACATCGACGACCCCCGCAGCGGCCTGCGCGCGACCGTGAAGGGCTCGGGCGCACCGGCCGACATGGCCCGCAAGGCGCTCACCAAGCTCGGCTCGCCCTACGTGTGGGCCGCCGCCGGTCCGAACAGCTTCGACTGCTCAGGACTCGTCGTCTGGGCCTACGCCCAGATCGGGAAGCGCGGGCTGCCGCACTACACCGGCGCCCTCTACGGCCTCGGCACCAAGGTCTCCAAGAGCCGGCTCCGTTCGGGCGACCTGGTCTACTTCGGCGGCAACCTCCACCACATGGGCATCTACCTCAGCGACGGCAAGTACCTGCACGCCCCGCAGACCGGCGATGTGGTGAAGATCTCAAAGATGTCGGACCGCTCGGACTACGCGGGCGCCAACCGCGTTTCCTGATTGCAGTGCCCTTGGCGTCGGGCCCTGGAGGGCCCTCCTTCGGCGGGCACTGCGTGCGATCGCTGCATCGCTCCGGCTCGCCTTGGCGGCTCGCTGCGCGATCAGGTTCTCGCAAGCTTGAACCTGCCTTCGGACGCGATCGCGACGGTTTGGGTTGGTGCGTGGCTGGTGTGGTGGCTGGTGTCGTCCGGGGACGAGTTACTGCAGCGTCCTGCTTCGTTGTTCAGGTGAGGCCCTGGTGGGCCAGGGCGTCGATGACGGGGAGGTCGCCGGGGAGCCAGTCGACTTCGTACAGCTCGTCCGGGGACAGCCAGCGCAGCGCCAGGTGTTCCAGGGCCTGCGGCTCGCCTTCGAGGATCTGCGCGGTCCACACCCGCAGCACGCTCCGTTCGCTCAGCCGCCAGTCCCCGCCGATCCGGCCGATCAGCCGGATCTTGATGGCGAGTTCCTCGTGACACTCGCGCACCAGCGCGTCCTCGTCCGTCTCGCCCGGGTCGACCTTCCCGCCGGGCAGCTCCCAGCCGCCCGCCATGTGCGGCGGCTCGGCCCGCTGGGCGCTCAGCAGCCGCCCGTCCGAAATGATCGCCGCGCCGACCACCACGAGATCGTTCGCCACCGGCTCCTCTTCCCTGTCGTCCGGTATCGGTGTCAGACGGCGCTCCCGGCCCGTCCGGTCTCCCGGATGGACTCGACCAGGCGTACCGCGTCCCGGACGATCTCCTCCAGGCGGCCGCCGTGCGCGCCGCGCCAGTAGAGCTGGCCGCAGTCGGCGCAGCGGCCGTACACGTCGTAGCTGCGGCGGGTGCCCGCCTCCAGGTCGCCTTCGATCTCCTCCTTGTCGACCGGGACGAGTTCGCCGTTGCAGGCGGTGCAGCGCGTCCACGGGCGGAGCACGGGCGCGAAGCGGTCCAGCACGTCGCGGAGCTGGTCGTCCGGGCGGGAGCCGCGGACGTACGCGCCGAACCACAGCGCGCGGCGGCGGAGCAGCCCGCGGTCCTGGGTGAGCAGGACGCGGCGTTCCTCGTTCGCCTGGACGACCAGCGCCGGGTCGTCCATGTCGTTGTGGTAGGCGGTGTCGAGGCCGAGGAGACGCAGCCGCCGGGCCAGCGTGCCCAGGTGCACGTCGAGGACGAAGCGGGGGGCGGCCTGGCCCGGTTCGAGCGGGACGGGCTGCGGGCGCGGCACCGCCTCCACCCGCACCTCGTCGCCGGGATCCGGGCGGGTGGCGGGACCGGCCGGCTCGCCGCCGACGGTCATCGGGCCGGCCTCGGGCAGCGGGACGCCGAGCGACTCCACGAGATGTCCCAGCGTCGAGGTCCCGTCGTAGGCGAGGCGGCTCACGGTCTCCCGCCGTGCGGCGGGCAGGAACATCAGCAGCTCGCCGGCGACTCGGATGGTTATCTCGGGCTCCACGCCGATCAGCATGCCACGCGTCCCGGCGGTTCCCCTCCGGATTACTCGCGTCAGGCCGCGGCGAGGCGCCCGGCCGAGTCCGCGAGGGACGCCAGCAGCGACGGGATGTCGTGGCCCCGCAGGGCTCCCCCGCGCTTGAGCACCCGGCCGCCGACGAGGACGGTGTCGACGTTGCGGGTGTCGGCCGCGAGGACCACGGCCGCGATGGGGTCGTGGGCCGCCGCGACGCCCAGTGTGTCGGTGCGCAGGACGAGGACGTCCGCCTGCTTGCCCGGCGTCAGGGAACCGGTGACGTCCGCGAGGCCGGCGACCTCCGCGCCCTCGATGGTGGCCATCCGCAGCGCGTCGGCGGCCGTGAAGCCGAGGCCGGCGCCGTCCGGGCGTCCGCGCTCCAGGAAGTAGGCGGCCCGCATCACGGAGAACATGTCGCCGGGGCCGCTGGCGACGGTGTCGGCGCCGAGCCCGGTCGGGACGCCGGCCTCGCGGGCCCGTCCGGTGGGCGGCGGGCCGATGTCCAGGGCGTCCTCGATGCCGGGGGCGACGGACACCGTCCCGCCGTGGGCGGCGATCCGCTTGAGCGCCTCACCGGTGTAGTGGTTGGCGTGCACGTACATCGTCGGGTGACTCATCAGCCCGTTGGCGTCGAGGAACGCCAGGCCGCGCGCGGCGCTCTCGGCGCCGTGGCCGCCCATGTGCGCGGTGACCGGCATCGCCAGGTCGCGGGCCAGTCTCCATTCGATGAGTGCGCGTTCCTCGCCGGCGATCTCCGGACCGGCCGCGGCCATGCTCATCGTGACCGTCACGCCGGGCGTGTCGAAGTACTCGCGGCGGACGCGGGCCGTCTCGGCGGCGAGGGCGACGAGGTCGTCATCGGTGCCGTAGCAGTAGGCGAACACCGCCCGGATGCCGGACGCGCGCAACGCGGCGATGCCGGCGTCCGTGTGGCCGGGGCCGAGCTGGATGTGCGACCAGTCGATCAGCGTGGTGATGCCGGAGTCGAGGCACTCCAGGGAACCGGCGAGGGTTCCGGTGTACACGTCGTCGGGGCGGTACCGGGGCGCGAGTTCGCGGAGGACGCGTCCCACGTAGGCGGGGAGCGTGCTGTCGGGGAGGATCGCGCGGATGCCCGCCTGCCAGGTGTGGCGGTGGGTGTCGACGAACCCGGGGATGACGATGCGGCCCGTCGCGTCGATCACGTCGGTGCCGGGGGGAGCCGGCAGTCCGGGGCCCACCGCGGCGATCCGGTCGTCCTCGATGAGCACGTCGGCGCGTCCGAGCACGGTCGGTGCGGGCACGGTGTCGATGACCAGGCCGTTTCGAAGGAGCAAGGAAGTCATACGTAAAGGTTAGGGAGAAGCTTTTCAAAAAGCAATGTGCGGAGCGAGTATTCTCGGGTCGTGCAGGGAGACGACGGCGGGCCGAGCGACGACATCGACGGGGTGGCGGAAACGTGGCGGCGGGACGGCCTGCCCGAACCGCTGATCGCGATGCTGGAGGTCAGCAAGCGCGCCGGGCGGATCGCCATGCTGGTCCAGCAGGCCATGCGCGCCGAACTCACCGGACTCGGGCTCACCTACGCCGAGTTCGAGGTCCTCACCGTCCTGCGCCGCGAGGGCGAGCCGTACCGGCTGCGGCCGAGCGAGCTCACCCGGTCGGCGTTCCTCACCTCGGGCGGGACGAGCAACGTCCTGCAGCGGCTGCAGAGGGCCGGGTACGTCGAGCGGGAGGCCAACACGGGGGACGCCCGCAGCCGCTTCGTCCAGCTCACCGGGGACGGGCTGCGCGTCACCGAACGCGCGATGGAGGCGTCGCGCGTGGCGCACGAAGAGGTCATGGCGGGCGTGCCGCCGGAAGAGGTCCGGGAGGCCGCCGACGCGCTCCGGGACGTCCTGCTGGTCATCGGCAGGCGCCGGTTCCGGTGACGGCCCCCCGGGTCCGGGAATCCGGCGGTTCAGCCGCCCGGCTGATCAGCGGCCAGCTCGCTGATCTTCTTCTTGAAGTCGGGCCGCGCGAGAGGCCGGGTCACCCCCACCCAGTCGGAACGCTCGTAGGGCTTCACCCCGATCGCGGGGACGCACGTCGAACAGCTCGCCACGATCATCTTGTTGTCGTCGATCACCATCCCGACATGGCCGGGATTGTTCGACGACGTCCCCGGACCGGAGTTGAAGAACACCAGGTCGCCCGGCTGCTCGTCGCCCTTGTCGACCTTCACGCCGAACGGCCACTGCTGGAAGGTCGTGCGCGGGATGTCGAGGCCGACCGTCCGGTAGGCGGCCTGGATGAGGCTGGAGCAGTCCCACGCGTCCGGACCGTTGGCGCCGAACACGTAAGGCTTGCCGCGCTGCGCCATCGCGAACGAGATGATCCGCTTGACGAGGTCGCCGCCGTTCGCGGGCAGCTCGTTGTCGTCGCAGTCGATGCCGGTCGCCTGGACGACCTCGAAGTCGCCGCCGACGTACCGCTCGGCCCACTCCAGGACGAGGTCCACGTAGTCCCACGAATGGTTGTACGCGAAGAGCGCGGTCCGCATCCGCTCGGGGGCGCCGGAGTGCTTGAGGTAGTTGGCGGCGGACGGGATCGCGTCCGCCGGGTCGTAGCGGTCCTTACGGCCGTCCCTGTTCCCGTCGACCGCGAACGACTTGAACGTCGCGGCGAGGAACTGCATGGGCCCGCCGGCGCCCGCGTAGTTCTCGCCGCTGCTCACGCCGGGGAGCGTCGACCTGCCATGGTCGGTCTCGACCTTGCCGACGGCGGCCAGCACGTTCCACGGGATGCCGTACTTCTCGCCCGCGTCCCGGTAGAGGCCCAGGTAGTTCGCGGGGACGGCCTGCGCGTCGCCGGCCGCGGCGGGCTGCGCCCCGGCCTCCGAGACGTCCACGCATCCGCCGCTCCCGCCACCGAACATGAACCGGTTCGCGCCGAACAGGATCGGAACGAAGACCAGCCCGGCGAAGAGCGTCGCGGCGACGCCGAGCGCCCCGGCGAGCATCATGCGGCGGACGGTCATCCCGTGTCACCCGCCTGACCCACGTCCGCCGGCTGGAAGGCGTACACCTTCAGCGAGCCGCCCTCCCTCGCCACGGTCACCGCATACCGCTTGCTGTCGCTGCCTTCGATGTCGCCCTCGGTGATCCGCTGCCGGCCCGTCACCACGAAGACGATCGAGTTCTCCTCGATGTTGCGCACCCGGTCGAGGACCGCCGACCCCTCCGCGACGATCTGGTCCCGGCGCCGTTCCTCCAGCAGCCCCGGCGTCGCCGCGTCCCGTTCGAGCTGTCCCCGAAGCTCGCCGGTGACCATGCCCGACAGCCGTCCCGTGTAGGTCTCGGGCGTCTCGTCGAAGCGGTACGTCCCGTACGCGGCGACGAAGCGGCGCGCCAGGTCCGCCGCGGTGGCGAACTCCGTCTGGGAGAACGGCAGCAGCCGGTAGATGTCGAAGTCACCCGGGTTGACGGCGCCCTCGATCCCCGGCGGCGGTGACGTCGGGGCGGCCGGGGCACCCGTGGCGGCCTGCCCCGGGCCCGGATCGTCTGCCTCGCCCCCGGGCCCGGCGACCGTCAGGTAGACGCCGACGGCGGCGAGCACGACCACGAGCCCCGCGAAGAGAAGCCTGCGCCGGCGGTCGTTCAGGTTCATCGCTGAGTCTTCTTCATCCTTGGGAGGCCTGGTGGGTGAGACTCACTCGTCGTCCCGCGCACCGGACGGGCGGTCCGGTGGACGCAGCCAGAACGGCAGCGGCGGACCCTCCTGCGAGCCGCGCCTGCCCCACAGCGGCGGAGCCTGCGGCCGTTCGCCCTGCGGCCGGGATCCCGAGGGGGCACCGCCCGCGCCGCCCCGCGGCCTGGGGACGTTCGATCCGCGCTCGCCGGAACCACCGCCGGAACCACCCGAGCCGCCGGAACCACCGGAGCCGCCGCCCGAGCCGCCGCCCGTACGGCCACGGCCGCGGTCGGCGGGACCGGACGAACGCCCGCTGCCGCCGAACCAGCCGCCGCCTCCGCCGGCACCGTTCCCGGAGCCGTTGCCGCCGGACCCGCCGCCGGACCCGCTGCCGGAACCGCCCGAGCCGCCCGAGCCGCCCGACGGGCCGTTGCCGCCCGACCCGCCACCGCCTCCGCCGGTGATGCCGCCGCCACCGGTTCCGCCGCGTCCCGTCCAGGAGGCCGGGCGGGCGGTCCCCGTGCCGGAGCCCGCACCGGGGGACTTCCTCCCGCCGCCGCCCGCTCTGGCGCCGGCGACACCGCCCGCGGCACCGCCCGGACGTGCAGCCGCCGCGGCGGCTCCTCCCGCCGCGCCGCCGTCGGAGGACTGGTCGCCGAGCGCACCCGCGCGGGACGGCAGGTTCAGCGGAGGAGCACCCCGCCGGGAACGTCCCGCCTGCGCCGCCGCGGCACCCGCGCCGCGCGGCTTGGCGGCGAGCACCGGCGCGTCCTCCGGCGACGGGCCCTCGCCCTCGCCGGCGGCCCGCCGGTCGGCCGCCACCGCCGTCCCGGGCGGCACGTCGCCCTGCGTGGCCGGGGCCACCGCCTCGGAAGCCGCCTCACGCCTGACCCAGCGGGCGAGACCGGATCCGGCTCCGCCCGGTGCCGCGGAGGCGACCGCCATCGTGCTCCTGCGCGCCTCGGAGACGGACCTGTTGAGCTGTGCCTCGCTCTTCTCCCGCGCCCCCACCGCGCCGTAGCCCACCGCAGAGAACAGGTGCTGGAACGGCCTGCGGTAGACGAACGCCGCGAACGTCACCAGCGCGATGAGCAGAATCTGCAGCCCCCACGGCAGCGCCTCACCGAGGATCAGCCCGTACGCCCACAGCAGCAGCGACAGCACGCCGATCAGCGCCGCCTGCTTGAGCAGCATGGACAGCAGCAGCTCCAGCCAGCGGATGGCGATCACCCGTCCGATGCCCGGATGGATCCCGATCCCGAGGAAGATGGGCCCCGCCACCAGCAGCAGCAGGAACGCGATCTTCACCACGATCAGCGCGATGGCGATGACCATGATGAGGATGCCCGCGATGAGCGCCGCGAACAGTGCGCCGAACGCGACCGCCAGCCGGTTCTCCCAGTTCTTGCCCTGGAAGAGCGCGTACGTATCGGGATGCTCCTCCTTGATGTTCGTGGCCACGTCCTTATAGGCGTCGGCCTTCTTCCCGAGGTCGGCCTCGTTGTTCGGGCCGTACGTCTCCGGCAGGTCGACCGCCTGTGACCAGAGCAGCTTGTCGGCGTTCTCCTTGACGATCTTTGCGTTGGGATCGGTGGTGCCGAACTCACCCTGCAGCCATGGCTTGCAGACCAGGGCGACCCACAGCCTGTTCGCGTTACGGGATGTCTCGTCCAGGTTCTCCGACGCGGCCGGATCCGGTTTGCCGTCGGGTCTCGGGATGCATATTCCGCCCTGGGTGTTGCTCTGCGGCAACGCGGCGTCGAACGCGGCGCTCGTCGCCTCCGACGTCTGCGTTCCGAGCGTGGTGAAGTCCGAAGGCCGCGCGATCAGCCAGACCAGCGCCACCATCGCGACGACCATCCAGATCACGCCCTCGGTGACCTTGCTCGCCCGCTTGCGGACGAGGCCCCACCAGGCCAGCCACATCGCACCGAGGATGACCACCCATGACCAGTAGCGCGCGTTGAACGTCTCGCCCATGTCGCTGATGACGCCGTCGACGGTGTCCTTCAGCCAGTCGAGCAGGGACGGCGACGCGGCCGCCTGGTAAACGCTGATCGTGGTCCGGTCGACCGCCCGGACGAGCGTGAACACGGTGTTGGCGATGGCGTTGCCCGTCATCGCCATCGCGTCCGAGCAGCCCATGTCGACCGCGTACCAGGACTGCCCGGCCATGCCGTACCGGTCGTAGTAGGTCAGATTCTCGACCGGAGTGTTCTTCAGCTTCTCGCTCGGGTAGTCCGGCGGCTTGATCATGCCGTCCGTCCCCGAGGCGTACCGCTCCGGCGCCGGGTTGTCCGCCGGGCTGCACAGGTCGTTCGGAGTCCACGGGTCCGGAATCGACGCCGACGCGGGCGACAGCGGACCCAGCATGAACAGCGCCATGAAGAGCAGCAGCAGCACCGAGCGGCGGGTGCGCGGGCGCCCGCGCCGGGGCCGGCCCCGGGACCCGCGGTCGAGGACCGCGCGGTCGAGCCCTTCACCGGGTGAGCGCTGCAGGCGCGCCATCCGGTCGCGGGGACCCCTCATCGACTGACCTCCTCGACCTCGGCCCCCGCGGCGGTGAGTTCGGACGAACCCGGATGGGACCGGGTCGGGTTGGTGTCCAGCCAACGCTGCAGTTCCTCGGAGATCAGATCGACGCCGATGCGACCCGCCCGGCCGTCGAGGTCACGGAAAACGCACTCGCCGTTGCCGAGGTTGCGCAGCACGGCCTTGTGCTCGTCGGACGCCTCCACGCCCAGGAGCGACATGACGTCGCCGACCTCGACGCGTTCGGTGGAACGGAAGGAGAACACCGACGACAGGCAGTTGGTGACCTGCTCGTTCAGCAGGTCCCCCGCGTTCTGGGAGACCAGGATCAACGCGGTGTTGCGGGACCGTCCCATCCGCGACACCTCGGGCACCAGCTTCGCGCCCTCGGGCGTCGAGGTGATGGCCCACGCCTCGTCCAGGAAGATCGCCTTGGGCAGCCGCCGGTCGAGGCCGTGCATGAGCCGCCGCGCGAACTGCGACACCAGGTACATCAGCGCCACCGACAGCCGCTGCTCGTAGGAGTAGTCCTCCCGCGAGATCGCGACGTCCGGGAGGGTCAGGCCGCCGAGCGTGAACACCGTCGTCCACCCGGCGGTGTCGATGCGCTCGCCGCCGGACGGGTCGAAGCACAGCCGCGCGAGATGCATCTCCGACATCGAGCGCAGCACCGCGCCGAGGTTCTTGGACGCCGGATCGTCGTTGGCTTCGAGATGGTCGACGACGCGTCCCAGCGAGGGCCGTTCCGCGTTCGCGACGGCGCTGACCGCCTGGATCATCGCGGACTCGCGCTCCTCCGACATCCTCGGCAGCAGCAGCCGCAGCGTCTCGGTCGCCATCATCTTCTTGGTGGCGAGGTCGTCGCCGAACGAGAACGGGTCGAGCAGTCCGGGCGCCGCGGAACCGAGCGGCAGGATCCGCGCCTGGCGGCCCCGCGACTTCAGCAGCTGCACCAGCGACTCGGCGTCGCCCTTCGGGTCGATCGCCGCGATCGTGACGCCCCGCAGCGCCATCTGGTAGATCAGCAGCAGCGCGAGGGTGGTCTTGCCGCCGCCGGGCTCACCGGTGATCGCCACGGCGGTCGGGCGGTTCCGGGCCGCGGCGACGAGCGGGTCGAAGTGCACGATGGCCCGGGCCCGGCCGAGCGTCTCACCGATGTACGGGCCGATCCAGCCCTCGTCGTTCTCGTCCGGACGGTCGCCCAGGTCGACCGTCGCGATCGGCATGCCGCCCGCGATCGTCCGCAGCGGCTGGCGCTGCGCGTAGGCGTTCAGCCTGATCTGGTCGCCGGGCATCGACTCCAGGAACAGCGAGAACTGGTCACCGGTCGAGTTGACCACGTCGATGCCGATGTCGCGGTAGTGCTCCACGACCGCGTCCACCCGCTGCGCGAGCAGGTCCTCGGTCGGCGCGGACACGATCAGCCGGTGCCACCCGTACACGAACGGCAGCCGCTCCTTGGTGATGCCGTGCTCCAGCATCCGCGCCGCGTCGATCTGCTCCGCGAGCGCGATCGGCGCCTCCGCGCCCGCCTCCCGGATGTGCTGGTCCATGTCCCGGGCGTGCGCCAGCTTCCGCGAGACGTCCTTGGACGCCTTCGCCGGCGGGATCAGCTTCATCCGCGCACTGATCTCCACGGGGAACGGGAGGGCGTCGGCGTAGTGGAGCCACGGCTCGCCGTCCGGGAACGGCATCATGTCCGGGAACCGCGCGAACGACAGGTACGCGACGTACGACGCGGCCGTGGCGCCGCCGCCCGCACCCGTGAAGTTCGGCTGCTCGACCCTCAGGTAGGAGCGCCCGTTGTGGATGGCCCCCTCGACGAGCGACTCGATCTCGCCTTTGCCCCACGTCCTGCGCGGCACGGCCGACGGCGGCGGATCGGCCAGCGACCCCGACACCGCGTGCTGGAACAGCCACGCCACCTCGGTGGAGGTGGTGTGCCTGGCGTACAGCGCCGACCCGCCGAGTGCGCGCCCGACCCGCTCCGCCTGCTCCGTCCAGCGCGCGATCTCCTTCTTGTCGATCGCGTCGTCGTGGACGCCGAGGACGTTCTCGCTGCGCTTGTAGAAGCCGAGGAACTGCGACAGCACACCGCCGGACAGCTGCGCGCCCATGCCGCGCGGCCCGAGCCGGACCCCGAGGTAGACCTCCTTGGTCCAGAAGTCCTTGGCCCACACGTGCGCGTAGGTCTCCTCCAGGTACTCCCGCCACCCCGGCCCGGCGTCGGACGTGCGGTCCAGCGCCAGCGCCCAGTCCGCCGCCGGATACGTCCGGTGCGCGATCCGCAGATGCACCTCGGCGTCCTGCATCCGGATACCGGCGAGCGCGATGGTGATGTTGGTGGCGAGCGCCTCGCGCTCCTCCCCGGTGGTGAACTCGTACGACACCGTGGGCAGCCGGAAGTACGCCCAGGCGGCGGTGTCGGTGAACAGCACGCGGTCGTCGAAGTACCGCACGGCCAGCCTGCTGGACTTGCTCACGCCCTCACCCCCACCGCGGTCCATTGTCCCGGTGCGCCGGCGACCGCGCAGGGTTGCCGGAGAGAGTCTTTCCCGTCCGGGCGGTCATCCAGGTCGGGCGCGCCCGCCAGCCGCGCCCGACCCGTCCCGGTCTCCGCTCGATGCCCGCGAGGGGCGCTCATCGGGTGGCCTCCTGCTCCTGCTGAAGCTCCTGGTAACGCTCGGGCATGACGGTGAAACCGCCGGCGACCACGCCGGCGAGGGCAAGATAGGCACGCCGCGTCGGCGTCCGCAACGACTTCAGCTCGTTGCGCGGCGCGCGGTCCATGCTCAGATGATCGTCCCATGGAATGCGCACCAGCGCCCGGCAACGCCCCCGCGCCACGGCCTCGGCCTGCTCGACGTCGTCCATGCTGCGGCGGCTCACCCCGTTGATGACCGTCACCGCCCGGGACCGCAGTTCCCCGTACCCGTGCCCGTCGAGCCACTCGAACGTCATCGCGACGGCCCGCGGCGCGTCGGCGCTGGCCGGTGCGACGAGCACGATCTGGTCGGCGTACGGCAGGACACGCGCGACCACCGCGGCCGCCGCGTCGAGCAGCGTCACCGAGTAGAACTTGTCGATGGTGCGGATGGCCAGCGCGTAGTCACGGTCGTCGAGCGCCTGCAGCGGGTTCTTGCCCGCCGCGATCACATCGAGGCCCGACTTGGCCTGCGAGGTGTACCGGCGCATCGCGGTCAGGCTGCCGACCTGGTCGGCGCGCGTGATCAGACCGGTCAGCGTCTCGTTGGTGTCGCTGCGCGTCCGCCGCGCCAGCGCGCCGGGCCCGGGGTTCACGTCGATGGCGACGACCGGTTCCCCGTTGTGCTGCGCGAACGTGTGCCCGAGCATCAGCGCGGTCACCGTCTGCCCCGCGCCGCCGGTGCACCCGAGCACGACGACGTGGCGCGTCCCGTGGAACGGCTGCTGCAGCCGCTGCTGGTATTCGGCGTCGACGTCGCCGTGCCCGCCGCCGACCGCGTGGAACAGCCGCCGCAGCCCGCCGGCGCTGACCTCGTGCTCGGGATCGGGCGGCGTGATCGCCGGACCGGACGGCGGCGGCGCCGGCGGCGGCGGCAACGGCCGCGGCCGCACGGGCGACGCCGGCTGCGACCGCACCTCACGCGGCGGCGCCTGCTCCTCCCCCGGCGGGGCCTGCTCGACCGGGACGGGCCTGGTCTCCGGCGCGGCCTCGGTCTCTGGGACCGGCCCGGCCTCCTGGGTGTGCCCCGCCTCGGGCGCGGGAGGCCACGCGGGGCCGTCCGCGGGCGCGGAGCGCGGTTTGGACAGCCCCTCCGACCACGGCCTCGGCGCCTCCATCCGCGGTGTGCCGGCCGTCGGCGGCGGACCGGCGGGCGGCGGACCGGCCGCCTCGCTCGGCCGCGCCCCGAAGGCCCCCGGCACCATCGGGATGTCCGGCCGCGTCGGCCCCGGAACCTCCGGCCGCCCCGGCCGCCGCTGCGGCGGCGCCCAGGGCTGCGGCAGGTCCCGCCGCGTCTCCCGCACACCACGGTCGTCGGACGGCGCCTGAGCGGCCGCGGGCGGAACGGCCCGCTCCGGTTCCCGCGGAGCGGACTTCTTCTCCCCGGCGACCTTCTTGTCACCGGCCTCCCCACCGGACCGCCGCGGCGCGGCCTCGGCCGCCGGCGACTCCTGCCGGACGTCCCGCCGCGTCTCCCCCTCGGACCACACCGGCTCACGGCGCTCATCACCCGCCGCACCGTCCGCGGCCTCCTGCGGAATGTCCCGCTCACCCGGCCGCACAGCCGACCCCTGCGGGACCGGCCGCCCAGTGCCACGCACCGGCGCATCTCCACCAGAAGCAGGGCCCGGGGTCTCTGGCGCCAGCCCGGCGCCACTCACCTGCGCCTCCTCACCGGACGCACGGCCGGCCACCCGAACACCCGACTCCTCACCGGACACGAGCGGCGGAGTCTGACGCGACGGCTCAGTTGCGCTCGCCGGCGGTCCACCACCAGATGCACGCCCAGCGACACGAACACCCGACTCCTCACCGGAAGCCGGCGGCGGAGCCTGACGCGACTGCCCGGCGCCGCTCACCGGCGGTTCACCACCGGACGCACGGCCGGCCACCCGGACACCCGGTTCCTGGCCGGACTCGGGGGGCGGGGCTTGGCGGGGCTGCTCGGTGCCGGGGGTGCGCCCGGTCGGGCGGGTGCCGGGCTGGCCGGGGGGCGGGGTCTGGCGGGGGG